>JAYWAL010000027.1:0-6921 GCA_043782485.1 Acidobacteriaceae bacterium
ACTAGCGCAGATGGACGCAGCCATCGCCGACTGTGAACGGAAATTCGGCTCGGTACGCATCCTGGACCATCCCATCCTGGGCGCGCTGAATGCCAACCAGTGGCGCAAATTCCATTCTGTCCACGCCAGACACCACGCGGTCCAAATCGAGCGCCTCCGCCAAAAGCCGTAACAAGTCTCGCGTAGCAGCAGGCGCCCTTGCCTGCTGGGTCTTGTTGCCGGAGCTAAGTCTTGTTTGAGCACTCGGTCTTGCTCAAGTCAATAGCTTTCTGCCAAGATTAACGCTATTCCAAGCCAGAAAAACACCCGCCTGGAACAGCATTGAACACTTCCCCCATGCGGAGTATCGTATCCGGAAGAGGCCTCGCAAGCGCGAGGTTAGCAACCGTTCCCGCGAAACCAGCATCCAGGCCTCCAGAGGTATTCCCATGCGAATCCCAACGATTTGGTTGGCACTAGCGCTAAGCTGCACTTTAGCTCTGACCCAGAGAGCTACGGCCCAGAGCTCGGCCATGCAAGCGGCCCAAGCGAGCCAGCAGGCTATGCAAGCCACGCAAGCTGCGAATCAGCAGGCTATGCAGGCGGCCCAGCTCGCCAACCAGCAAGCCATGCAAGCAGCCCAAGCCGCGAACGCACAGGCCATGCGAGACGCCCAGAACGCGTCACAAAATGCAGCTCAAAACGCGGCTCACAACGGCGCAGGCAACCCGCCGCTGGTTGACCCAGTGCCCGGAAACATACAAAGACCCAAGTTCTCCGTCAGCTCAGGGACCTATGCGACGCCTCTCACGGTCAAGATCAAGGTACCGCGCGACACGGTCGTTTATTACACCACCGACGGCTGGACGCCAACCAGAAATTCCACTCTCTACACCGGGCCGATCATGGTAGACACGACGACCACCCTGCAGGCGATCGCGGTTTATGAAGGGCTGCTGCGGAGCATTCCGATTCAGGCGACCTATACGATCCAACACCCGGCCGCACCCGCTGCGCAGGTGGCGGTCTCTGCTGGAAATGAGGTCGCCGGGTCCGGCAAGCGTATGCTCCCGCAGGGAACGCCGGTGCAGCTGGCTTTTGCCGCTGACGTTAGTTCCAAAACCGCGGACATCGGCGACCGGATACCGCTCACGCTAGTCGACGATCTTCAGGTTGGCGGGGTCGTGCTCGTCAAGAAGGGAACTCCGGCGGTGGCCATTGTCACTGGGGCCGACGGGAAGCACCTTTTGGGCGTGCCGGGACAGATCGTATTTCGGGCTGATTCCCTCAACGTGGATGGGACACTCGTTAAATTGACAGGTGGGGCTACCAAAGAAGCAAGCTATCGCGTGGGCGCGGCCGTCTCGGCCTTCTTCGTGCCCGTCGCGGGGCCGTTCCTGGTGCATGGTCACGACGCCGAGATCAAAAGCGGCGCAACGTTCACAGCCAAAATCAGCGAAAACACCGAGCTGCCCCCAGACAAGCTAGCCGCCAAGTAGCAAAAGATCGCGTAGCAGCAGGCGACCTCGCCTGCTGGGGTTTGTTTGAACTGCGTTGTTGATTGAGCTGGTTGTTGCCTGAGCCAAGTCCTTCGCTAAGGTCAAAACCAAGACCCAGCGGGCGAGGGTGCCCGCTGCTACACGAGAAAGCCGCTCCACAGGAACCTAGTCGCGGAACCCGGACGGGACGCCCGCGCGGCGCGCATCTTCCTGGAGAGCGTCAATCTTTTCCTTCGCGTCGTCCAGAGCCTTCTTCTTCTGCTCCATCTGTTCTTTGTAAGCGGCATCTTCCTTGGCCATGGCCGCGCCATCGTAAACGCGCTGCTGCGCGCTGTTATAAAAGTTGCCGGTGGTTAGCTTGAACTGGCGTTCCAGTTCCGCATTGTCTTTTTCCATCTGCTCGACGGATGCCTTCTGTTTCTGGATCTTGTCGCGCCAGTCTTCCCAGGTCTTTTGGCGCTGCTGGTCGTCGTCGGGCTTGGAGGCATCTGCTTTGGCGCCGTCTTTGGTGGCCGCGTTTGGATCGGCGGCGGTCGCATCTCCGTTGTCAGAGGGGTGCGCGGATTCGCTCGTTGGTGCGCCCACGGTGCTGATGGTCTCAGTGGCGGGTAGGTTGTCGTTGGTGTAGATCTTGGCTGCCGGAGTTTTTCCCGCCTGTTGCTGGCGGTGTTTCCGGGCGGCGTCCGCCAGCGAGTCGCTTTGCGCAACGGCCATGCCGGTCAGCAGGCTGGTCAGAATCAGTAGCGTCATGTTCAAGCGTTTCATGGTCCTAGTCCTCGTGGATGAAGATTACGTTCGTGGCTCGATTTGCGTCCTAAGTGATTGTTTCTAAAGAAGTTTCCAGTACCAGTGCAGGAACTGATTGCCAAAAAACAGGGCAACCATGGCCATGCCGCCGAGGAACACGCCAAAGGGCATTTGATAATAGCGAAGCGCGAGGCGGGCGGATTGCCAGGCCTTTGCGCGCCCGTCTTGCAGCTCGCGGTAGCGGCGCGAACGCTTCATCCAGACCACCAGCATGGTGCTCAGGCCAAACAGCGAGCCAGCGATGGAGGCGGCAAAAATCGTGAAAATCGTGAGTTTCAGGCCTAAAAACGCCCCAATCATGCCCATAAGCTTGACGTCTCCAAATCCCATGCCTTCGACGCCGCGGGCGCGAAAGTAGATCTCGCCCACGCCGTAAATGAACCCGGCTCCAGCCAGCGCACCCAGGACAGCATCGGCGAACGACCAGAGATGCGAGGCGATATCAGCACTCAGAGGAAGCTGCACCATGCCCGGCGCCAGCTGCGAAACCAGATCGTTCACGGGAACAAACAAAGCAAAAATCAGCCCTAAAGCTAGCCCCGGCAGGGTCAGCAGGTCGGGCAAAAGCATGGTTTCCGCATCGGTAAAGACCAAGCCAAGCAGCAAAAAGGCGAATGAGGCCCACTTGACCAGCGCCAGGCTCAGGCCAAATTCGGCGTAGCAACCCAGCCAGAGCAGGCCTGTGAGCAGCTCGACCAGGGCATAGCGCGGCGAAATGGACGTGCGGCAGCCACGGCAGCGACCGCCGAGGATCATCCAGCTGAGAACGGGAATGTTGTCGTAAGAAGCGATGGGCCTGGCGCAGCCGGGGCACGCCGAGCGCGGCGAAACCACCGATAAACCCCTTGGCATCCGATAGATACACACGTTCAGGAAGCTGCCGAAGGTCAGCCCAAAGAGAAACACCGCGAATGCAGGGAAATGCTCCACGCTAGGGCGATTATATGCCGCTGACGGCCGAGCTGATTGGGTACGGAGAGCCGTGTACCTCCGGAGAGAATCCGCGAGTTGGCGGTTCTCCCAGACTAGGAAACTGTCAGTTACGTTCGTTACTTTTGCACCTTTCCCGGCTTAAGTAAGTTGTTGTCTGGGAGTTTGAACGATGCGCCTCCGTACCGCGATCCTAAGCCTGAGCTTGACCCTGGGAGCTGTCGTTTTCGTCGGCTCGTCCTCGCTCGCTCAACAAGCATCGTATCAACCCGCTGCCGAAGCGACGCGCAAGGTCGTGAACCGAGTGAAGCCCATTTATCCCGATCTGGCCAAGCGAATGCAGATCTCCGGGAAGGTGAGGGTGGAGGCAACCGTGGGTCCCAATGGCCGGGTTAAGTCGACCAAGGTCATCGGCGGCAGTCCGCTGCTGGCGAAAGCGGCGCTCGACGCCATCGAGAGCTGGAAATGGTCGGCGATGCCGAGCGAAAGCAAGGAACTGGTGGAACTCACATTCCAACCCTAGATCTGTCCTTCCCGAGATCTGTCCTTCCCGCTGGGGAGGTGAACGCGACTAACCAAGTCCGCTCAGTGGGGTGTCGGGTTCCCGTTTTGGCACTCGGTCGATTACCGTCGGGGTGGGGAAATGTAATTTTCTATCACCCTACTGCCAGTATGAAACCACACTGGCAGTAGGGTAAAGGAACTGATCCAAATTCGAGTACCTGACACCCTGCGCAGGAACATAAAAGCGCGCGCGGCGATGCTCAAGATCAGCGTCTCGGATTATCTCGAACAGGAAATCGAGGAAATTCTCGAACGACTGACGCTCCAGGAAATGCGAGAGCGGCTGCATCGGCGTCGGCAGGTTCGAGTCTCGGTGGACACGGTGCAACTGGTGTGCGACGCAAAGTAAGAGCCGCGATGATCGTTCTCGATTCCTCGGCGGCGCCGGACTGGTTGCTGCAAACTCCGGCGGGGCGGAGGATTGAGGCGAGGATTTTTCCGGCAGGCAATCGCTGCACGCTCCGCATTGCATTGATGTGGAAATCGCGCAGGCTCTGCGGCGCCTGGAGCGAGCGCAAGCTGTTTCCTTTCCGCAAATTGGCCAGGTGTTGGAGGACTGGATGGACCTTCGCATCACTCGCTATCCGCAAGATGTGTTCCTGCCCGAGATTTGGTTTCACCGGCACGGCTATTCGGCGAGTTAGGCGGCTCACCTCATGCTCACGAAGAAGCTCAAAGCCACGTTGTTGACGCGCGACCAGCGCCTCGCCACCCCTGATGGCCATGTGGACGGGATTTGGGTTGAGCTTTTCTAGAGCGTGTTTCATAAATGCTATTTGGTAGGTGACGGCTTTAGCCGTGACGCCCAAGCCAAATAAAACATGGGCTTTAGCCCCCGACGTAGGGTTTTCCATGAGCCCGGGATTATTTATGAAAATACGTTCTAGGGCTCCGCTAGTTACTGTGGCGCGGCGTGTCCCAAGAACGGTTGCCGCCGGGGTGGCGGGCCAGTAAGATCGCAGCATTGATATGGGCGCGAGCTGGAAGACGAGATTGAAGACGATAGTTGGCGGGGTTCTTTGCGCGTTGCTGAGCGGTTTGTGCGCCGCAGTTCCGGCGCAGCAGGAGAAAGCGCCCGACGAGCCGCTATTCAAGCTGCAAGTCACGGTAACCAAGGTTGTGGTGCCCGTGGTGGTGCGCGACCGGAAGCATCGCGCGGTGGGCACCCTGAAGAAGGAAGACTTCCAGGTTTTTGACAAGGACCAGCCGCAGGTTGTCTCTGGATTCTCGGTCCAGAACCGGAGTGGAGCGGAGCTAGAAAGTAGTCGGACGGTGGAGTCCACCTCTGCCGTACCAAGCTCAGCGCCGGCGTCCTCCACGTCAACTTCCACGCCGCGGCGCTTCGTTGTCTTTCTGTTTGACGACCTGCATCTGAGCGCCGAAAGCCTGGGGCGGCTGCAGAAGTTGGGAAGCAAGATGCTGGATGGACTGCTCCACGGCACAGACATGGCCGCGGTGGTGTCCATGTCTGGGGCAAATAGCGGTCTGACGCAAGATCGCGTGCAGCTGGAAGAGGCGATCCTCAAATTGAAATCGCACCCTCTGTACCAGCAAACGGGTCGGCAGTGCCCGAATCTCGATTACTACGAAGCGGACCTGATCCAGAACAAACGCGACGGCACGGCTTTTGAGGCCGCGGTGCAGCAGACGCTGGCGTGCGCGAATCTTGATTCCAGAACCATGCGCAACGTGGCCGAGACCATGGTGCGATCGGCGGCAACCAGCGAGGTGACGGCGGGGGACCAGGATGTGCGCGTCACGCTCAGGGCGCTGAAGGAGTTTGTCCGCAAGGCTGGCACCTTGCCCGGACAACGCACGCTCATTCTGGTGTCGCCTGGCTTTGTGACGCTGACTGCGGAGGCGATGACGTGGAAGACGGAGATTCTGGATCTAGCGGCGAAGATGGACGTGACTATCAGCGCGCTCGATGCTCGCGGGCTTTACTCGGCAGAATTGGACGCCAGCGAACGCGGCCCGGACTCGAAGATGGCGATGCAAACGGGGTATGAGGCGCAATCGCATCGCGAGTCCGCAGCGCTGCACGAGGACGTAATGGCGGAACTCGCCGACGGAAGCGGTGGGACGTTTTTTCACGACAACAACGACCTGGAGTTGGGATTCAAGGAACTCGGCGCGGGGCCGGAGTATGTTTACATGCTGGAACTCTCACTTGGCCATGTGAAGGCTGACGGCAGCTACCATCGGCTGAAAGTGAAAGTAGCGGGAGAGGGCTTCGAAGTTCGCGCGCGCAGGGGTTATTTCGCTCCGACGCAGGAGAAAGCGAGGGCGAGCGAAGCGCCGAAGCAGCCAGAAAAGCAGCCAGAAAATGACGCCGCCAAAGAGCCCGCCAAAGAGGAAGCCAAGGCGGTGGTCGCGGAACCAACGACCACATCTGCGACGGAAGTGTCGAAAGAAGTAGCGAACCATCAGCCGGGCGCTGCCGTTGCAGCGCCCGCGAACGGGTCACCGACTTCCATTCCCCCCGGCGAAGGTAAGCAAACCGGCAAACGCTCCAGCAATCAGCACCTGCAATGGGCTCCGCCGATGGTCGACCTGCCGCTTGGCGGTGGTGTCACCGCGCAACCGTGCGTACTGGCTGAGGTTCTGGAACAGGCAGGAACGCGCGCGGCCGAGCTGTTCACCAGCCTGCAAAGTTTCTCAGCGCAGGAAGACGTTGAATATCAATCGAACGATCACATGGGCTACCTTCAGGATGCGCGTATTGGAACGTTCGACTATCTCGTGGTCTTCCAGTCATCACCCAGCGGAACGAGCGTGCAGGAGAGCCGGCAACCAAAACGGGGAAGCCGTTTGCTGCCCGTATTCACCCAGGATGTTGGCCTGCCCGAAATGGCGTTGATGTTTCTTCCGGAAATTCAAGCCGACTATGAAATGACGTGCGAAGGCACGGCAGACTGGAATGGGCGATTGGTGCATATCGTTCATTTTGTGAATCGCAAGGACAGGCAGGCGCACACACTTTCCTTTCGCGATAGCAAAGGGGCGGTGTATCCGGCAAGGCTGAAGGGGCGGGCGTGGATAGCGGCGGAGTCGGGCGAGGTGCTGCATCTGGAGTCGAGCCTGATGGAGGAAATGTCCAAGGTGAAAGTGCGGCATTGGTATTTGTCGGTGGATTACGCTT
>JAYWAL010000028.1:0-44674 GCA_043782485.1 Acidobacteriaceae bacterium
GACGGCGGCGGCATCTGCTCCGACGTCCGCCCAGGTCACGCTTGCGGTGTTGCCATCGACAACATCGTCGTGAAAAGCGTAAAGGTAGGCCCAGGCAACGAACCCACTAACCCCAATTGGCTCAATGCCGTAAGGGCAGGCTGGCACCTCCAGCCTTCCCTTTTCTGCGCCCATTTCTCCACCCAAAACCCTTCCACCCAGCCCAGCCGCGATGATATATTTGAAAGGCCGCACGACATTCCTCAGTAGCTCAATGGCAGAGCATCCGGCTGTTAACCGGAGGGTTGTAGGTTCGAGTCCTACCTGAGGAGCCACTTCTTTTTCTTGGATTTTATTGGCCTTCGAGACAATCTGCGAAAAGGGCTCAGGTCAAATCAGGTTTCGTTGAGGCCTTTCGAAGGCCGGGGGGCGCTAGCTGGATAAGCGGCATTGGGCATCGCCGCAGCCAGTATCATGAAAGCCCTATGACCCCTCTGGCAAGCGCCAAGAACATGCTGCGACTCGTGGCTATTTCTTTCGGGCTGGCGCAGTGCGCGGTTGCACGCAATGCAATTGAGCCTGATGCCCGGTCCTACATCGAAGTAGCCAGAGCATATCTCCACCACGATTGGGCGACAGCCATAAATGCCTATTGGAGCCCGTTATATTCGTGGATTGTCGCGTTCGTCCTCGGGATCACGAATCCGTCGCTGCGATGGGAGTATCCAACCCTACATCTTTTAAACTTCTTTATCTTCATCGTCGGCATTATTGCGTTCGAGTATTTTTGGGCAGGGCTGCTTCGCTCGGTCGGTAGCGATGACCGGATTGTGGAAAAAGAACATGGATCGAGACTGCCCGATCTTGAGTTATGGATTCTGGGTTATGCGCTCTTTATATGGCTCACCGTCGGGAGTGTAGTTCAACTTCTCAATCCGGATCTCTGCGTAGTCGTGGCTGGGCTATTTATCGCGGGCACTCTCGTCAGACTCAGGAAGGACGATGCTCCCACCCGAACTTACTTTTGGTTCGGAGTAGCGCTCGGTATTGGGTACCTATGCAAGGGAGTCTTATTTCCGATGGCATTTGTTTTCCTTGCGCTGGCGGTGGTCTTGCGCTGGCGGCAGCTTTCCAGAGTCGCCATTAGCCTGCTCGTTTTCTCTTCCATCGCCTTGCCCCTAATCCTCGTTTTATCTCACGCAAAAGGGCATCCTACTTTTGGCGAGAGTGGGAAGCTCACTTTTGCCTGGAGCAACTACGACCTGCCGACTATACATTGGCAAGGCCAGCCACCCGGTAGTGGTACACCTGCGCATCCGCTAAGAAAAGTTTTTGACAATCCCGCGATGTTCGAGTTCAACGGCCCGGTTCGGTCCAGTTACCCGCCTTGGTATGACCCTTCGTATTGGAACGAGGGCATGTCTCCGGGCTTGAGAATGGGCACTGTAGCGAAGCACTTCGCGCGAAACTTCACAACGATTTTGTCGTTTTTCTTTAAGCCTAAAGTATGGCTCGTAGTGATGTTGATCCTCGGAGCAGGTTGTCGACCCAGAGCTACCCTGGGAGGTATTGCTGCGTTCTGGTATCTGATTTTGCCTTCCGCAGCAGCCCTTGCAGCTTACTCAATGACTTTCGCGGAGTTTCGGTACTTGCCCGTCTGGCTACTGCTGGTCTGGGGTTCCGTGTTAAGGGGAATCCGTTTGCGTAACAGCTTCCATAAGTCGGGTGCCGGACGTTATGTAAGTATTCTGGCTGCAGTCGCGCTTCTCGCTCCCATGGGTTATGGAATCTATGGCCAGGGAATCCACGGGCGTCAGGATGATGCGCGATCGCAGTACGCGATTGCCGAACGCCTGCGAGAAATGGGAGTGTCGCCTGGGGAGAACGTGGGTGCGGTTGGTTGGGACAACGACGTGCACTGGGCCTATCTCGACCGATTGACGGTAGTAGCAGAGATTGAAACAGGGGACACGTGTCGATTTTGGGAGGTGCCGAGCTCGACCCAGCAAGAGATCTTGCGGAAGTTTGCAGACGCTGGAGCAGACGTAATCGTTGTCAATGCAGACAAAGAATTCAAAAGTACGTCGAGATCCGGGCTAATCGATCTCGGCACATGCGCACGCCCAGGGCCCGAATGGCGAGAGATTGTGGGAACGACAGACTTAGCCTATTTTCTGCGCCAGAGACGCTAAAAGTTTTTCCCGAAACCTTCGTCCTATCACCCTGGATTGGCGATCCGTGGTTACCAGACTTGCAAATTAAGCCGACTCTCGCAAAATGGTACATTCGACGGAGAATGCCAATGGCAACCGACCGTCTTCGTCTCCCCATGATGCCGACACCCACCCTAGAGATCATAACCTGGTGGTGCAAAGGGATTGACTAGGTGTTATTCAACAGCCTGCCATTTCTATATCTGTTCCTTCCGGTCACCTACTTCGTTTTTTGGCGGTTGCGCTCTAAGCTGCAGCGCTATGTGTGGCTCACGATCACGGGTTATATCTTCTACTCATTCTGGAACCCAAAATTCTGCGCCCTCATGGCGGTGTCCACGGCTGTTAGCTATGGAGCGGGACTTGGTTTTCTCCGATGGAAAGATGCTGGCCGCCGACGCCTGTGCCTAGTATTGCCGATCATCTTCGATTTGTCTCTCTTGGGGATATTCAAGTACGCGAACTTTGCCTTATCTTCGGGAAATTGGCTCTTGCAGTCCGTTCACTCAAATCTCCGCGCTCCCACGTTTGATATCGTCTTGCCGATCGGCATCTCCTTCTATACATTTCATACGATTACCTACATTGTCGACAGCTATCGCGGCGTGATCAAGCCTACCCGCAACGTTTTTGAGTTCTCCTGTTATGTCTCCCTGTTCTCCCAACTTGTCGCCGGGCCGATTGTCCGATTTCGTCAAGTCGAAGAGGATCTTGAGAACATCGACCATGCGAACCAAACCGGTTATCTAGAGCAAGGCTGGTCCTTCTTTGTGTTCGGCATGATCAAAAAGGTCTTGATCGCCGATTCAATTGCGTGGATCATCAATCCGGCGTTTGTCCGGTGGCAGTCACTCACTACTCTCGATACCTGGCTCTGCGTGTTGGGCTATACCTACCAGCTATATTTCGATTTCTCCGGCTACAGTGATATGGCGGTGGGTTTGGGTGCGATGTTTGGCATCCGGCTACCGCAGAACTTCAATTCTCCTTACAAGGCCACCGACATCTCCGATTTCTGGAAGCGCTGGCACATTTCTCTGTCTTCGGTCCTGCGCGACTATCTCTATATTCCGATGGGAGGGAGTCGGCATGGGGAATGGAAGACCTGTCGCAACCTGATGATAACGATGTTGCTTGGAGGACTTTGGCACGGGGCCAATTGGACGTTCGTGGCTTGGGGTGCCTATCACGGCCTACTGCTAGTCACCACCCGATACAGCGCCGCAATTCTGAACGTGTGGCCGGTGGCTCTTCGGAAAGTGACTACTTTTGTGCTGGTAGTGATTGGGTGGGTTCTATTTCGATCCACGAATTTCCCGATGGCCTGGGGGCTGCTTACCGCTATGTTCTCATGGAGACCTGGTACCCATCTGGATACTGGGAAATCGCTTGTCGGACTCTTGCTCATAGCCGGTGCCGCAGCTCATTTTGGGCCTAACACGTTTGAAATGCGGCACCGATGGAGCCCGGCTCAAGCTTTCACGCTTGGTGTCTTGCTGATGGCGTGCATTATGTTTATTTATGGCGGGCATCAGTCGTCATTTCTCTACTTCCAGTTCTAAGGGTGTGCGAGGAGACGTTACCAATGGTGGGAGATTCGACTAATCCACAACCAAGGCTTCTACTCGGGCGAATTGGACCCGCCGCGTTGTTGATTTGTCTGCTGCTGGATATTTCGCTCCGTTTCGTACCGCCTGGGCTGATTGCCTTTCGTGCATGGGAGAGTGTGAGGCTATTCGCAACGGGAAGCGGGCCATTTATCCCCGATTCGGTATACCGAAACATGCAGTCTTCCGGCGATCTCGCAGGGCTGGCAAACCTGCCGCACTTCCGCCAGTACCACGAGGAAGTGTTCAGCACTGACGCTGCTGGCTACAGGAATCGGGGGGAAATATCCCGCCCCTTTGACGGAATTCTCTTCGTGGGCGATTCGTTTACGGTCGGCTCTGGAGTCTCGGATTCGCAGACCTTGAGTGAGCAAGTCAACCATATTTCAGGCTGTCGGGTGTACAACGGGGCACTAACTCCGAACATTTGGGAGCTGATCGAGCATCTGCAAATGACTCGCGGCTTGGTGGTGTGGGAGCAGTCAGAACGATTCCCGCTTCCGCTGCCCATCGTCTCCGAGCAGAGATGGAAGCGCCAAAGTGTCCGGAGAGCATTCGGGGAAAGACGTTCAGAGATGTGGCGCAAGATTTACCAGTACGCCATTTCGTTGAAGACCTATTCACCTCTAGAGATTCTGTCCGGACGCGCTGTAAAACTCCTGCAGAATGGCGAGATTTTTCCGAATCCGTATCGCAACGAGGTGGCTGTTAAGAAGCTGCGCAATGGGCGAGAAATCTTGTTTCTATCAAGCGAGGTTGAAAACGATGAGAGGGATCGGGCGACGGACCCGGTTTTCTTTGTGCAACTGCAAGAAAACCTCCAAAAGAGGGGAATCCGCCTGCTCGTATTGCTTGTTCCGGATAAATATTCTGTGTATCAGGATCTGCTTTCGTCAGCGCCCCCTGCGGTGGTGCGTCAGAAGTTTCTGGATGTCGTGGAACAACGTCTCATTGCTTCGAGGGTTCCTGTCCTAAACATGACACAGGATTTCCACAAGCAGGCCGAGGCGCTCCTTGCTCGTGGCCAGTATCTGTATTGGTTGGACGACACGCACTGGAACGCCGATGGGATCCATGAGGCGGCGCAGGCGATCACAAATTCCAAAGGCCATTTCGAATGTCCTTAACCTAGAAGAGAGACTATGTTCCTAACATAGAAGTCGCCAAGGCGTTCTCGGCACCGTATCAATCAGCACAACGGGATGTGTTATGTGGTTCAAGAAAAGTCTGGGTTTGGCGCGGGTGGTTGCGGGCTCGCTAGAAGCGAGGCGACTAGTCCGAGCGCTGCCGCGCAGGAGAGCCACACGCCTGGGATGGCGCGATTGCCGGTGCTGTGAATCAAATAGGTGCTGATGGCCGGGGTAAATCCGCCAAACACTGCCGTGGCCAAGCTGTAGGCGAGCGCGAAGCCGGTGGTGCGGACGCTGACGGGCATGATCTCCGTGAGAAAAACGACCATCGCGCCGTTGTAACTGCCGAAGAGGAAGGACAACCAGAGTTCGACGGCTAGCAGCCTAGCAAACGACGGATCGCGGACCAGCCACAACATCGCGGGATAGGCCGTAAGGATCATGAGAGAAGTGAAAGTGACGAGCAGAGGACGACGGCCAATTCGGTCGGAAAGCGTGCCCATGACAGGCAGCCAGAACAGGTTGGAGGCACCCACGCAAAGAGTCACGACCAGGCTGGACCTGGTAGACAAATGAAGGACCGAGGTGCCAAACGTGGGCGTGTACGCAGTGATCATGTAGAAGGACACCGTGGTCATGGTGGCCATCATCGTTCCAATGACGACGATGCCCCAGTTGGCGGTGAGTGAGCGAAGAATCTCCTGCGTGCTGGGTCGATGCTTGCGGGCCGCGAACTCGTTTGTCTCCTGTAGAGATCGGCGCAGCCGGAACAGGAACGGAATGATGACGCAACCGATCAGCAAAGGGATGCGCCATCCCCAGAGAAGCATTTTCTCGGCGGGGATAATCGAGTTCAGCACAACGCCGACCAGCGCTGCGAACATGACCGCCACCTGCTGGCTTGCCGATTGCCAGCTAACGTAGAAACCCTTGTGGCCTGGCGTTGCGATTTCGGAAAGGTAGACGGAGACGCCTCCCAGTTCCATGCCCGCGGAGAAGCCCTGGAGCAAGCGGCCCATGAGGACCAAGAGTGGGGCGAGGAGGCCGATGGTAGCGTATCCGGGGACGCAAGCAATGGAAACAATACCGACGGACATGAGGCCCAAGGTGAGGATGAGGCCTGCGCGGCGTCCGTGGTGATCCGTGTAGGCACCCAGCACGATGGCACCGAGAGGTCGCATCAAGAAGCCCGCCCCAAACGTCATGAGCGACAGCATCAAGGATACGAACGGGCTGCCGTTGGGGAAGAAAGCGCTACCGATGGCTGCGGCGTAGTAGCCGAAAACCATGAAGTCGTACATCTCCAGAAAATTTCCGCTGGAGACACGGATCACGGACCAGATTTTGGCCTTGCGGTCCGCTGGCATCATCATCTACTGGTGCTGACTTGCGCGGCGATGGCCGCGCCTAGATCTTTGGTGGTGGAGCGGCCCCCGATGTCCGGAGTGCGAATCATAGAATGCGCGAGAGTCTCGGCGATCGCGTTTTCGATAGCATCGGCGGCCTCGATGGCGCCCAGGTGCCGCAACATCATGGCACCGGACCAAATTTGGCCGATGGGGTTGGCGATTCCCTGGCCCGCGATGTCGGGCGCGGAGCCGTGAACGGGCTCGAACATAGATGGAAATTCTCGTTCCGGATTAAGATTTGCGGAAGGCGCGATGCCAATTGATCCGACGACGGCGGGGCCCAGGTCGGAGAGGATGTCTCCGAATAGATTGGAGCCCACCACGACGTCAAACCAATCCGGGTGACGCACGAAATGCGCGGTCAGGATATCGATGTGATATTGATCCGTTTTGATATCAGAATAGCCGCTGGCGATTTGCTGAAAGCACTCATCCCAGAACGGCATGGTGTGGATGATGCCGTTCGATTTGGTGGCGGATGTCACGTGCTTCTTTCTCTGTCGAGCCAGATCGAAGGCGAACTTGAGCACGCGATTGACACCACGTTTGGTGAAGACGGTCTGCTGTACGGCGATCTCGTCCTCGGTTCCTTCATAAAGACGGCCGCCGATGTTGGAGTATTCCCCTTCGTTGTTTTCGCGGACGACGGAGAAGTCGATCTCGCCGGGCTTCCAGTTCTTGAGCGGAGTTTCAATGCCTTCAAAAAGCCGCACGGGCCGGAGATTGACGTACTGCCGAAAACAGCGCCGGATGGGGATCAACAGGCCCCAAAGTGAGACGTGATCTGGAACGCTGGGATGTCCGACGGCGCCTAGAAAGATCGCGTCGAAGCGTCGGAGTTGGTCGATGCCGTCGTCCGGCATCATTTTTCCGGTTTTAGCGTAGGTCTCGCAACTCCAATCCAAGGTGTGCCAGTCGAATTGGAACCCGAAGCGCTGGCCAGCCGCGCCGAGTACTCGAATGCCTTCGGGAACTACCTCTTTGCCAATGCCATCACCAGCGATGACTGCGATATTGAACGTTTTCATGCGGCGCGCGTTCTAACCTTTCTCGGATGACAGCAACGGGGATAAAGCGCTGACATCGGAAGCCAAATCCAAGGCTCGGACGAAAGCAATGATTTTTTCGGCTTTGACGGAGGAACAACCGGCATAGTCGGCGCAGCCGCGGAATTTTGTGGCGGCTTCCTCAAATGACATGGGATTCGCCGGGCTGCCCTTGCCAAAAGCGGCCTGACCGCTGACGACTTTGCCGTTCTTCAAATGAATCTTTAGGATGGAGGTCATCTTGTCGAAGCCCGCACTCTCTGCTTCCGGGTCGACATAGAAATTGATTTTCGCGATCATCTGCTGGACGTCGGGTCTTAGTACGACCTGCTCGGAGAAGTCACCCAGGTTCGCTTTTCGCTGTAGCAGCAAAATCGCCAGACAGAACTCCATGCTGAATTTGGCCTCAAGGCCAGTCTTGGGGCGATGATGGAGAAGCGTGGTCGTCATGCTATGGTTGGCGCCGATATCGACTTTTTCAATCTGTTCCGGTCGTATGTCATTGGCCTCGATCAGCCGCATGATTTCTGTCATGGCTGGGTGAGCGAGGGAGCCCGAGGGGTAGGGTTTTAGGGAAACTCCGGGAGAGGAAAACGTCCAAGGTTTTCCCAGACGTTCCAGGATCGCTGATGGATCATACGAACCGCCGAAGGCGTGGAAGAATCCGCGATCCGCTTCCAGAATTTGCTCCGCCGCATTCCAGCCGAGCGCGACCAGTTCGACTGAGGCGAGTCCACTCTCCGCGCTATGTCCCGCTTGAAAAGGTTTCGTCATGGTGCCGAAGTTCTCTCGCAGTCCTCCGGAATGACTCGCCGCTAGGCCGAAAGCATTGAGGATTTTCTTGGAATCAAAGTGAAGAAGCTTGGAGCAAGCGGCTGCGGAGCCGAATGGGCCGCAGGTTCCCGTGGAATGAAATCCGTCCTGGTAGTGACGGGGAGAAATCGATTCGGCAATCTTGCACTCCACTTCCACTCCCACGTGATAGGCCAGCATGAATTCCTTGCCGGTAACTGCCCTGCCTTCGGAGAGAGCAAGGATGGCAGGCAGAACGGGCACGGTGGGGTGGACTAAGAGGCCATACACGCGGTCCTTGGCAACGGCCAGCTGGGTGTCGTCGAAATCGTCGGCATGAATTGAAACACCGTTGACGAAAGCGGCGAAGCGCGGCGATGTTTTTTGGTTCGTTCCGATGATGGTGGCTGGCCCATTGGTGATGCCGAAGCTGGCTACATACTCGCGGCTGATGGTGCCGGTCTCTGCCTTTGATCCAGCCAACGCAAGTCCCAAACCATCCAGAATGGACTTCTTGCCCAGTTCGATAACGCCGGTGGGAATATCTTCGTACTTCGTGGTGGCGACGAACTTGGCGACGTGGTCCGTGACGCCGCTGGCTTTGGGGAAATCGCTACATGTCGCGGCTTGTGCCACCGGGGGAGACTTCGGCAGCGCGCTGGCTGCAATTGCTCCGATGGCGGTTTTTCCAAAATCTCGTCTTAGCATGATTGAGTCCTGACCATTCCGCAGATCCAACTCTGCGCCAACCTACCGCTGGCTGCAACCCTTGTCGCCTGGCGAATTCAGATCATTGCGAAGGACCTGCCCGCCCTTCATGACAAACTTCACTCGTTCCAGTTCGGTAATATCAGCCAGAGGATCGCCACACACGGCGACTAGGTCCGCGAACTTGCCATGCTCGATGGAGCCGATTTTCGCGTCCCAGCCCATCATCTGCGCGTTGCCGATGGTGGCCGCTCGGAGCACCTGCACCGGCGTCATGCCGAACTGGACCATGTACGAAAATTCCTTGGTCTGCGTGCCGTGCGGAAACGGGCCCACGCCCGTGCCAAAAGCGATCTTAACGCCAGCCGCGACGGCACGGCGGAAGTTGGGTTCCGATACGGAGGCCGTGCTGGGACCGCCATACTTTTTAGCGTCATGCTCGCGTTCGATTTGGTAGTGATACAGCGTCGGAATCAGGTAGATGCCCTTGGTCTTGAATAGCGCAATGTCCTCATCGGTCAATTGCACTGCGTGTTCCACGGTATCCACGCCCGCGACGAGGCAATTGTGCAGCCCCTTGCCGCCGAAAGCATGGCAGGAGACCTTGTGGCCATGATCATGGGCCTCTTCGACCAGCGCCTGAACTTCTTCGAGGGTAAACTGCGGCGGGACTACCATGGAGCCGTCAGCGGCAAAACTAAAATCGTTCGTGGAATAGAACTTGATCCAATCAGCGCCGTTGAAGAGCTGTTCGCGAACGGCTTTGCGCGCCTCCCAAGGAGAATCCACCGTCTCCAGCATGGAGGGCAACGGAATGTCCCGCGAGTATCCCTTGGGGTGAAATCCGCCCGTTGCCTGAAAGCCACGCCCGGAGACTTGAAGGCGCGGACCTTGCACCAAGCCGTTGTTGATGGCGGTGCGCAAATCAACGTCGCCGTACATGCCGCCGAGAGTCTTGAGATCGCGCAGAGTTGTGAAACCCACGTAGAGGTCGCGCTGGCTGTTGACCAGCGCCTCCAGCTCGCGGTACTGCAGGGACTCCTTCATCATCTGCTCATCCAGCTCTGGACCGCTGGCAAAGACGTGCGTGTGCCCGTCGATTAGCCCGGGCAATATTGTGGCGTTGCCGAGGTCGAGCACCTCTGTACCCGGTGGAATCTGGATCGCCTCCGGAGAACCGACTTGGACGATTCGCGTTCCTTCGATCAGGATGAGTTGCTGCTTGCGCAGCTCGCCGGATTTGGGGTCGAACAATCGTCCGACGCGTATGGCGAGACGCTCGTTGGTTCGGAGCTGTGGCGGAGGAAGAGGCGGGGGAGGCGGTGTTGGGGGTTCTTGCGCGCGCAAAAAGGAACACCCAAATAGCAAGCTTGCCGTGACAGCAAGGTAGAGCAGCGTTCCGCTAGGAAGCGTTCGGGCCTTCATTGACTCTCCGTCATGATTGTTTCGGGACGCAGTGTTTACTGAATCTCGTAGACACGAACTTCCGCGCCCTGTTTCTCGTGGTGCGGAACGGCCAGGTAGTATCGGTTAAGTTCCGGAACGAGAATTCCTGTCTTGGCGCGGAAGCTTCCAGGAATCTTAGCCAGCAAGCTGTAGTGGTCGGCGTCTTTTTGTTCGAAAACGTCCACCGCTCCGTCGCCCGCGAGATAGACGCGCTTGTGTTGTGCGTCGTAGCTCATATCATCGACCATGCCCACCGCATCGTAGCTGGCGACGACTTTACCGGTGTCTGAATTCAGCACGATCAGCTTGCCTGGGTTGCGCGTCACCACGAACAGCCGATGACTGGCCTCGTCCAGGGCCATGGCTACGTTCATTTTATCGCCCGCTGGTAGCGGCCACGTGGCCCTGAGAGTAGAACCTTTCCGATTCATCACTCCGACGGCGCTGAGGCCGGTCAGGTTGCAAAACATGCGCGGCCCGGATTTTTCGAGCACAATCGCTTCCACGTGGTTGGTATGGATTTTGATATCACGCAGCTTCTTTGAGGTGTTTGTGTCAATTACGGAAATCAGGGAATAGGGTGTGTGGGCCTCGCGGCCGCCGCTAACCACGTACATGTAATGCGTCGCAGGATCGTAGGCGATGGAGTCCGCATCGATCGAGACCTTAATCTCAGCGCCCATTTTATAGGTGTCGGCGTCATAAACCTGTACGGCGGAAGCGTCGCCGGCGACGATGAACATCTTTTTCAAATCTTTGCGATAGAGAATCGCGTGCGGAGCCTTGACGTCTTCAATCGTATGGACGAGCTTGTTCGTTTCGGTGTCGAGCACGAGGACTTTTTCATTCTCCTCGCCGGTGAGGAAGAGGCGATGGCCGTCAATGTCCGGAGCAAAATGGTCGAAGTCCCCGTCATGCAATCCCGGGAGTGGGATCGTCGCCACCAGCTTCCAAGGGGCGGCGGCCTGCGCCGCTGCGTTGACGGCCAGCGCGCTCATCAGCGCTAAAACAAGATATTGCGTTCGCTTCATCAAAGTTCCTCCAAGATGAAAACTTATGACAATCGATTCGGGCGGATGCTACGACACTGCCCCGCGCGAGTCAACGGAGCTCCGCGGGCGGGGCGGTTGAAATCGATATCGAACCGGCAAAACCCATCTGTTTTCAGGCTATGGCGTGGGCTCGTTGAAAAGAAGCTAAACAGAAATTAATCTTGTTTTCAGTTCGTCCTGTCCGGATTGAATTATGCTTTGGCGCGATGGCGAAAGCCAGCGCCGGGAAAAATTACTGACTGAAATGCGGGAGATAAGTATGAAGATTCGGCTAGCCGTTTTAATGTCCGCTCTAATCCTGACCGGAGTGCAAGCACAAAGCCAGCAGGTTCCGTTGAAGCTGGTACAGACCATCCAACTGCCCGCGGACCTAAAGGGGCATTTCGACCATTTCGAAGTGGACCTAAAAGGCAGCCGCTTGTTTGCGACGCCGGAAGACTACAAGTCGGTTCTGGTTTTCGATCTGAAAACGGGCAAGCTTATCCACAAGATCGGAGGTATCGGCAAGTCTCATGCCGTGCTCTATCGCCAAGATGTGAACCGCATTTACGTGACGGACGGTGCCGACGGCGATGTCAAGATTTTTGACGGGACCACGTACGCGGCGCAGCCCAGCGTCAAACTGCTGGAGGACGCCGATTCCATCGGATTCGATGCGACCACAAAGTATCTCTACATTGACAACGGCGGCGGAGACGTCCACGAGAAGTATTCGATGCTGAGCGTGGTAGATACCACGGCTGGCAAGAAAGTGGCGGATATCAAGGTTGAGGGCGACACGCTCGAGGCTATGGCGCTCGAAAAGTCTGGTCCGAAGATCTACGTTAACAATAAAGACAAGAACGAAGTGGACGTGGTCGACCGCGAAAAGCGCCAGGTGATTGCCAGTTGGCCGGTCACCAAAGGCAAGCCAAATGTTGCCCTGGCTTTTGACGAAGCCAATCACCGGCTGTTCGTTGCCTGCCGCAGCGGTGAAGTGGTGGTGATGGATACCCAAACAGGGAAAGAACTCAGCACCTTCCCGATTACCAAAGGCGTCGACGACATGGTTTACGACGCAGCCAGTAAGCGCATCTACAGTGCGTCCGATGGCGCCGTGGATGTCTACCAGCAAACTGATCCCGATACTTACAAGCGGTTGGCTACCGTGCCGACGGGACCAGCGGCAAAAACCGCGCGGCTGGTGCCAGAAATTGGGCGCTATTTTGTGGCCGTACCGCAGCATGGGACAACCAATGCCTCGATTTTGGTTTACGAGGTTCAATGAAACGGACTTGAAGGGCCAGATGGGAAGCGGGAATGGTACGGTCTCGGAGCGAGAAGCGTGGCATTACCGCACCGCTGGCAATCGTCATGCGATGATAGTGAGGAAAGCCTATGCGGATCCTCCTGGTCGAAGACGAGCGAAAAGTTGCCAGCTTCATTGCCCGTGCACTGAAGGAAAATACCTACGCGGTGGACGTAGTTGAAACGGGCGAGAAGGCGATTGAGGCTGGCGTAGAAGTGACCTATGACGCCATTCTTCTGGATGTCCGTCTGCCGGGAATCAGCGGAATTGAGGTCTGCCGCGAGCTGCGACAGCGGGGAGTGGAGGCTCCGATTCTGATGCTTACCGCGCGAGGATTGGTGGAACAACGGGTTGAAGGTTTGGACGCCGGGGCTGACGACTATCTCACCAAGCCTTTCGTCCTGAGCGAATTGATGGCGCGAGTGCGAGCGCTGGTTCGGCGTGGATTCCATACCGGGAATGCCAGGTTGAGCTATGCCGACCTTGCCCTGGACCGTCACCGGCGTCGCGCTACGCGCGGCCAGGAAATTGTCCCCCTCACCACCAAAGAATTCGCCCTTCTCGAGTTGCTGTTGCTGCGCGCGCCCGAACTGGTCACGCGCAGCGAGATTGTGGAACATGTTTGGGATTGTCATTTCGATAGCGAAACCAACCTGCTTGAGGTTTACATCAACCGATTGCGCCAGAAGCTGGATCAGAACCGTTCCGCGAAGCTGATTCATACCATTCGCGGAGTTGGGTACCGCCTGGGGATGCCGGAATGATCCCCGCGATGGCCAAACTCCCATCCCTGCGAATCCGCATGATGTTGCTGTTTACCACCGTGGTGGGAGTTTTGTTGGCGCTGTCTTACGTCGCGTTCTTTGCGTTGCTGTCGCACGAGATTCCCATTCAGATCAATCGCCAGCTTCTGGAAACAGGTCGCCCGCTGGTCTCCGATATCGTCACGGAGCCGAACGCGCAGGACATCAACAGGCTGGATATCCCGGGAGAGTTTTTCGAACTCCTGGATGGCTCGGGTCAGGTGCTACAGAGATCCGCAAATCTTAGCGCACCCGTCGACTTGACCGGGCTCAGCGTCAACCCCTCTCGTCCTGTATTCGGAATAGCTGCCGTCGGTAACGCACAACACGTGCGTGTGGCGCTGATCCCGTTTCAACAAGTGGGGCAGCTTCGGGTGCTGCTGGTGGCGATCCCCATCGTGGGACCCAATGCGGTGCTGAGTAGTTTTGGCCGTATTGTTTTGTTCCTTTTTCCGCTGAGCCTTCTGCTAACCGCGGGCATTTCCGCTCTTTACGTAGGTAGAAGTCTCGCCCCGATTACAGCTTTGACCCAGCACGCGGCACTCATGGCGAAGCAGGTGAAGAATCCGGAGGGGTTTTGGACGCCGCTGCCCGTCTCTTCTCCCCACGATGAACTTGGGCGCCTCGCGGATACCTTCAACGATCTGCTGCAAGGAGTGGATTCGGCGGTTCGCCAACTCCGCCAGTTTGTGACGGATGCTTCGCACGAGTTGCGCACGCCCATTGCCGTTCTGCATGGGGAAACGGAGTTGTTGCTTTCTAAAGCCCGAAGCGCGGAGGAGTACCAGAAAACCCTGCACGTTTTCGACGACGAATTTAAGAAACTGACTAGGATCGTCGAGGGGCTATTCACGCTTTCCATGGCGGATGCCGGGCAGCTGCACCTGATGTCAGAACCACTGTACGTCAACGAAGTACTTGAGGAAGCCTGCACCCTAGCCAGCTGTCGTGCGCGCACCAAGAATATTGCCGTCGTACGCGAGCTGAACGCGGGGATCGCGGCCTGCGGCGATGAGGCATTTCTGCACCAGATGTTCCTGATTATTCTGGATAATGCCGTGAAGTATTCTGCGGACGGAACCCATGTCCGGGTATCGATCGCGCAGGAGAACGGGACCGTTCGGGTGCGGTTTGAAGACGAGGGCATCGGCGTCCCGAGCGAGCATCTTGGGCGTATTTTTGAACGCTTTTACCGGGCGGCGCCGCCGGGGAATGGCGGAGCGAACAGTGGTGGTTTGGGATTGGCGATTGCACAGGCAATTGCGCAGGCTCATGGTGGCACTCTTGAGTGTGAAAGTACCCTTGGAGTGGGCTCCGTCTTTATGGTCGTGTTGCCCGTCATCGCACCGGCGTTGAGCGGTATCGAATCAGCACCTAAACAGAAATTAATGTTTACTTAAGCGCTGCTTGACGTACATTGGGCACCGCCACAAGAGTGAGGTGATCCATGTCCGATCCCAGAGTTTCGACAGCATCGCTGTTCCGTCGCGCCGCAATTGTGATAGCAGTTGTAGGAATTTGTGTTGCAATTCCGGCACAAGCCCAGGTTGCGGGCGCAACGTTAACTGGCACGATCACCGACCCCGCGGGACGGGTGGTTCCTCAGGTGCAGATCACCATTCGCAATGAGGCCACTGGCGTCACCACCAACATCAAGACCAACTCCGACGGCATCTACACTGCTGGGAACCTTCTGCCCGGCGAGTACTCGGTCACGGTCACGGCAGCCGGATTCGATACCGAAGAAAAAACGGGAATCGCCCTCACCGTCGGAGGCCAACAAGAGTTCGATCTAGCCCTTCGCGTTGGAGCCTCCAAAATCTCAGTCGTAGTTACCACCGATGCCCCGGCCGTGCAACTCGGAACCTCTGACCTCAGCGCCGTGGTCAACGCCACCACAGTTCGCGAGTTGCCGCTCAACGGGCGTAGCTGGACGGATCTGGCAACTCTCCAGCCGGGCGTCAGCGCCATCCACACTCAACCCGATTTTTCCGCCGGCACGGATCGTGGCAACCGAGGTTTTGGGCAACAGCTCACCATCTCCGGCGCACGCCCGCAGCAGAACAACTACCGCTTGGACGGCGTCAGCCTCAACGACTACTCCAACGGCGCGCCCGGTAGCGTCCTCGGTGGCAGCCTCGGCGTTGATGCTATTCAGGAGTTTTCCGTTCTGACCAGCAACTACTCCTCTGAGTACGGCAAAACATCCGGAGGCGTCATCAACGCAATTACTCGCTCCGGAACGAATCAATGGCACGGGAGTGGGTATGAGTTCGCGCGAAACAGCGCTTTGGACACCCGGAATTACTTTGATGACCCTGGGAAAATTCCGCCCTTCTCAAGGAATCAATTCGGCGGGACCATTGGCGGGCCAGTTTTCCGGGATAAGACATTCTTCTTTGCCGACTACGAAGGGATTCGGCAGTCCAAGGGCATTACCGTATCTGATTTAGTACCTTCGTCTGATGCCCGAACCGGATTATTATGCCAGCATCCTGACCCAATCAATCCGAGTTGCACTCCAACTACCATTGTCGTAGATCCCAGTTCGCAGCAATATTTTACGTTCTGGCATCTGCCGAATGCTCCAGCGGGTGCCTCGCCGATAGCGAATGGAGATTTAGGGTCATATAGTTTCAGCAGTCAGCAGATTGTGAGCGAGAACTTCTTCACCACCCGAATCGACCACAACTTTTCAGAAAAAGATCGACTCTTTGGCACTTACTTGCTCGATAAGACGCCCTACTCTTCACCGGACGGGCTGAATAACGTTGAATTCTCCAGCCAAACCAACCGGCACATTCTGGCGCTGGAGGAAACTCACATTTTTGCGCCGAATTTCGCCAACGCCTTTCGACTGGGTTTCAATCACGAGCTTGCTATCAACAACAATAGCTTCAAGGCGATCAACCCTGACGCGAAGAGGACGGACTTGGGAGCTGGTGGTGCCGACTTCGCGGGCCGGACCGCGGCTCAGGTGATTATCGACGGTGGCACCACCTCCTTCTCTGGCGGAGTCGGCGGTAGCCCAACGTATTTCTATCATTGGAACTCAGCCCAGGGCTACGACGATGCGCTGGTGACCGAGGGCAAACATGCCCTAAAGTTCGGGATTGCCTTTGAGCGATTGATGCTCAACGTTGTCGCGGCGACCGATCCCAACGGCATTTGGAAATTCGGCTCTCTGTCGAATTTCCTGCAAAACATTCCCAGCAGATTTCAGGGCGGAGTCGCCAGCTCGCTCACCCCGCGCAATCTTCGCCAGAATATCCTGGGCTTCTACTTTCAGGACGACTGGCGGTTTCGTCCCAACCTGACGCTCAATCTGGGCGTGCGCTACGAAACGTCCACCGTTCCCACGGAAACAGCCGGGAAGCTGGCCAACCTTCGCAATCTGGCCGATGCCACGCCCCATCTCGGCAACCCATTTTTCTCGAATCCGACGTTGAAGAACTTTGAACCCCGTGTCGGTTTCGCCTGGGATCCTTTCAGCAATGGCAAGACCGCTGTCCGCGGCGGCGTTGGCATGTTTGATGTACTTCCGCTCCCCTATCAATTCATTCTCTTGACCAATCAAGCGGCTCCATTCTTTCGCTACACTGCCATTAATAGCCCGGGGAATGGGTCGTTTTTTACGGGACTTCCTGCCACACTTCCGGATAGTTCTTTGCGTTCTACCTTTATCGATTCCCATCCCAAGCGCAACTACGTCATGCAGTGGAATCTGAACATACAACAACAGCTGGCTCCAAGCGTGACCGCTATGGTGGCGTATGTCGGTTCGCGTGGTGTCCATCAGCCGTTTCGCGTGGATGAGGCCAACCGCGTGCTTCCTACCAAGACTCCTTACGGCTATCTCTATCCTCAGGTTGACATCGACGGCAATTTGACCACCGGACCCAACGCTGGGAGTCCTCCAGCCTTGCTCAACCCAAATTTCGGTTCAGTTCGAGGCTTGTTCTATAACGGGCACTCATCCTACAACGCCCTGGAAGCTCAGGTTGCAAAGCGTATGAGCCACGGGCTCCAGCTCCAGGGCGTATTCACTTGGAGCAAGAGTATCGACACCAGTTCAGCTTCGGTGGCCGGTGACACATTCGGCAATTCGATTTCCAGTCTTGACTGGTTCGACCTGAAATTGAGCCGCGGGCTGTCCGACTTCAACGTGGGCCGCACGTTCGTGGTGAACGGCACCTGGGATATTCCAACGCCGAAGTCCTGGTCGGGGCCCGCAAAGTTGGCTCTAGGCGGGTGGGAACTGGGACTCATCTTTACGGCTAGCGATGGAGTTCCGTTCACCCCTACATGGGGGACGGGTGCGGATACTCAGAACAATCTCAGTAGCGACGACTGGGCTTACCCAAACCGATTGGGCGGGGCGGGGTGTAAGACACTCACTAATCCCGGCAATCCAAGCCAGTACATCAAAACGCAGTGCTTCCAAGTGCCAACGGCACCCAACCTCGCCTTCTGGACTGCCAACTGCAATGCGTCTCCGCTGAGCCTGACAGACTCCAACGGCAATCAGATTACCCTGGCTCACCCGCAAGACCCGCAGCAAGACGGGGCTGGCTGGCTGCCAGCATTGCCTTGTTTCAATCTCCGTGGCAACTCTGGTCGCAATATCGTGACCGGCCCAGGGGTGACTTCATTGGACTTCTCTCTCTTCAAGAACATCCCTATCAAACGGATTTCCGAGCGGTTCAATATCCAGTTCCGTACTGAAGTCTTCAATATCCTCAATCATGCGAACTTTGCTCCGCCCATAACGCCGGACAATACCGATATCTTTGATGGCACGGGTGCTCTGGGAGCGCCCGGTGTGCTCTCCAGAACTACCACCACTGCGCGTGAAATTCAGTTTGCCGTCAAGGTCACGTTCTAGGGCTGTTTCAGGACTGTTCCAGAGTCTTGCCTGTCCAAGACTAGTGTAGGGAAGGCCGAGGTCGTCCCCGGTTCATGGCTTCGCTCGCTGCCCCCAAGGCTGCCGCGAAAGCGTTGATGGTCCATCTGCGGGAGCGGGTTCGCCCCCAGCCTGCGGATGGCCGTCAGCGCTAACTAGAGTCCAGGAACTCCGCCCAGGAACAAGTAAATGACGCTTAGACCCGCTCCGCGCCTCCTGACTCGCCGCAACCTGCTACAGACTTCCGCTTGCATGGCCGCCGCTGCCGCGCTACCCCGCGCGTTCGCCGCCACCGCTGAAATTAGCCCCACCATGCAGAGGCTCAGCTCCTACATGGCCGCCGCCAGCAAACAGGTGCTCCCCGACAACGCCCTTCTGGCGACCAAGCACCACGTCCTCGACACTATCGCCGCCATGGTCTCCGGCTCCGACCTACCCCCAGGCCGACTGGCCATCCAGTTCGCCCGTTCTTATGGCGGCGAAAGAGTTTCCACTGTCGTAGCCTCCAACATTCTGTGCGGCCCCATTGAAGCGGCGTTAGCCAACGGTCAGCTCGCCCACTCCGATGAGACGGACGACGACTTCACCACGGGAGGAGCGCATCCTGGCTGTGCCGTGGTGCCCGCTGCGCTTGCTGTGGGTGAACAGTTCGGCATCAGCGGCGCACATTTCCTGGGCGCTGTCGCCCTCGGCTATGACGTTGCCCTGCGCGCCATGAAGACGGTTGGTCCCGGCATGAAGGAGACGCATCCACTTGTTGGCACCATGGGGGCGACTGCCGCCGCGGGATGCGTCGCGAACCTGAGCGTTCAGCAGATGCGCTGGCTGCTCGATTACGCCGCCCAACAGGCTGGCGCGGGCATTGGGTCTTGGCGCCGCGACACGGACCATATTGAGAAGGCTTTCGTTTTTGGCGGCATGGGTGCCCGCAACGGCGTCACTGCGGCGCTGGCGGTTCATTCCGGTTGGACGGGAGTCGAGGACGTTCTCTCAGGCCCCAACAACTTCATCGACTCCTACAATCCCAAGGCCGATCCCGGCGGTATGACGGACAAGCTTGGTGAAGTTTACGGTGTCACCCTGACGACCCTCAAGAAGTGGACGACAGGAGGACCCATCCAGGCACCCCTGGATGCGCTACAGAACCTTCTAAAGCGCCAGCCGTTCCAAGCGGATCAAGTTAAGCAAGTGGTTGTGCGGGTCGCCACGAGTGCGGGTTACACCGTTAACAATCGCGATATGCCGGACATTTGCCTGCAACACTTGGTTGCCGTGATGCTGCTGGACAAGACCGTCTCTTTCCGTGCCGCCCACGACAAACCGCGCATGCAGGACTCATCCGTTTTGCGGCAACGCGCCAAAGTTCAACTCGTTCCCGATGAGGAACTGGAAAAACTCATCCCATTGCGAGTGGCGATTGTGGAGGTCACGCTCACCGACGGCAGCCGCTTAACGGAACGTGTTGAGCACGTGCGCGGTACGCCGGAGAATCCCATGACAACCGAAGAGGTGGTGGCCAAGGCGCGTGAATTGATGACACCCGTACTCGGCGCTGCGAGTACGGCGAAACTGACTGAGCGGGTGATGGAACTGCAAAACGTAAAGGATGTTCGGGAACTTCGACCACTCCTGCAAACACGGGATGGGGCCAGCGCTCAGTGATTGGACCAGCCGTGACTAAAATCACCGATCGCCGGGCGTGCATTTTGATGTTGCACGCTCAGACTCCAGCTCGAATTCGCTGCCTCCGCACGAACTCCGTATCCTGAATGGGCTCGCCATCGCACTCGATCGCAAGAGTAGTAACGGGGTGGTCGGGAGCGTCGGCGGGCAGTCCCGTGAAGCGAACGCGAAACTCATCTTGCTGGAAATCGACGGGCTGATTCGAGGAAAGCAGTCGCGCGGATTTTACTTTTGTCTTCAGCCCTCCCATCGCTACCGTTGTTCCGGGCCAGAAATAGATGTGCATGTACAGCGTGTTGCCTTTTCGAGTGAAATCAGCATAGCTGGAGACATCCGCGTGGCAACGCTCCGAACCGTAGATCGAACTTCCATTGCTCCGCATCCACAGGCCGACCTCTTGCAAAATCTGAACCGACTCCTCAGGGATGGAGCCGTCCGCTCTTGGGCCGATGTTCAACAGATAGTTGCCGCCCTGGCCAGAACAGTAGACAAGATTGCGAATGACGGTCTTCGGTCGTTTCCACTCATCGTCGGCACGTTGGTAACCCCAACTGCCGTTCAGCGTCATGCAGGACTCCCACGCGTGGCCGTCTTTGTCAGGTTTGGTCTCCTGTTCCGGAGTGGAAAAGTCTCCGGGTAGAAGATTGCGGTTGTTTACCAGGATATCCGGCTGAAGCTCAAAGACCATGCGGTTCATGCGCTCGGATTCCCAGCCTGCCACATCCAAAGGCCACGCAACGTCATACCAAAGCACGTCCACTTTGCCGTAGTTGGTCATCAATTCGCGAATCTGGCCATGAATGTAAGCGACAAAGCGCTGGCGTGCTGGCTCATCGGTAGCGCAACGTGCCCCGTCCGGGTGATGCCAGTCCATGAGCGAATAGTAAAATCCGACACGCAAGCCTTCGGCTCGGGCCGCGTCAACGTATTCGCGCACCAGGTCTCGCGCCGGGCCTTGTTTGGCCGCGCAGTAATCAGTCAGTTTGGTGTCAAACTGGCAGAAGCCCTCATGATGCTTGGTAGTCATGACCATGTAACGCATACCGGCTTCGCGGGCGAGTTTCGCCCATGCCCGCGCCGCATTGGGTTTGGGCTTAAAAATCTTCGCCAGCGGTTCGTATTCCGCAATCGGAATACCTTCATTTTCCATGACCCACTCATGTCGGCCGAGCGTACTGTAAAGGCCCCAGTGGACAAACATTCCAAACTTGGCATCATGCCACCATTGCATTCGGCGCTTACGATCAGCTTCCGTATCGCCGGAAGTGGTTACGGCCCAGGTTGGAAGTCGCAGAGCGCCGGTTGTTACCGCCGCTCCTGTCGCTATTAGCCAATTGCGCCGTGTAAGAGAAGAAATCATCGAACTAGACCTCCGGATGGATTCTGCGCGCCGCACCGTTGGGAGCTGCGGGTCTTTGCCCGTCCTGTTCCACTTCCGCCAAGCGTACCGGACGATGTTCGTCGTAAGACTTCCGAGCGGCCAAGCCCATCACGACCGCCATGCGACCATCCGGGCCCGTAACCGGCACTGCTTTGTCACCAAGCGCCGCATCCACAAAAGCGCGCAGCTCGCTGACGAAACTTTCCGTGTATCGCTCCATAAAGAAATGCAGCGGCAACTCTCGCCAAACCGATGTCTGCGTGCTGATGACCGCGGAATTCGGATAGTTATTAGCGGTGGAGATAGCCCCGTTGCTGCCTAGAATCTCCACGCGCTGGTCGTAGCCGTACACAGCCTTGCGACTGTTATCGATTGTGCCTATAGCGCCGTTCGCAAACTGCAACGTAATGACTGCGGTGTCGAGGTCTCCCGCGCGGCCAATCTCAGGGTCGATCATCACTCCCGCGCAGGTGTAGACTTCCTCCACTTCCGAACCCATAAGGAAGCGAGCCATGTCGAAATCATGGATTGTCATGTCCAGAAATATTCCACCCGACGCGTGAATGTAGGAAATTGGCGGCGGTTCCGGGTCCCGACTCACAATATGCAGCAGGTGGGGTGTTCCAAGTTCGCCGCTTTCGACCGCTTTCCGTGCCCGGGCGAAATTGGCATCGAAGCGGCGGTTAAATCCGATCTGCAACTTTACGCGAGCTTTCTCCACCGCCGCCAGCGCGCGGTCAATATTCGCCAGGGTATGGTCAATCGGCTTCTCGCAAAAAATGTGCTTTCCCGCTTGGGCCGCCTGCACAATCAAGTCGGCATGCGTATCCGTGGGTGTGCAGATCAAGACCGCGTTAACCCGAGGATCCGCGAGCACTTCCGCGCTAGTGTTCGCGACGTTGGCTATACCGCAGCGAGCCGCAACTTCTTCTGCCGTCTTGCGATTCGGATCCGCAATCATCAGTGGCGTCGCTTCCGGTAATCGGAACGCAATCGTTTCAGCGTGGACTCGCCCGATTCTCCCGGCTCCTAGGATGCCGATGTTGAGTTTCTTGCCGCTCACAGATTCTCCTCACTCTTCGCCAATTCAATCGAGCGCAAATACTCCCGATTCCGTCGCGCGCTTTCCTTTGGCGTGCCCATTCCGGGTAAAACATCTTGCTCGACCAAAACGTACCCGCCGTAGTTCGCGGCATCCTGCCAATGCAGCATGGCTGGGAAATCGACGCTTCCACGCCCCAGCTCGCAGAAGACGCCATGCCGCAGCGCCTGAAAGTAGTCCCAGGAGCCAGCCCGAGCCTGTTGCGCCACTTCCGGTTGGCAGTCCTTCAAGTGGATATACCAGATGCGGTTTGCGAATCGTTGCAAAGCAGGAACAACATCGCCATTGCCTGATCCATATGCGTAATGTCCGCTGTCAAACACGAGTCCAAGCAGTGACGGGTCCGTGAGCGCGAGCAGACGCGCAATCTCGTCCGGAGTCTCAATATATCCCGCGCAGTGGTGATGAAAAACCGTGCGCAAGCCCGTTTCCTCCAGCACCGCGCGAGCCACGTGATTCGCGCCTTCAGCGAACGCATTCCATTCCGCTGGCTTCAGTCCCATGGCTTCCGTAATCCGTCCTGCGTTGCGCGTACGTTCCGGAACTGTCCCATTATCGTCAGCCAGCACCAGATAAGGCTTTGGCTCCGACGCCACAGAAGCTAACAGACGCGCCGTTTTCACGGCAGTCGCAACACCCACTGCATGAGCGGACTGCTCTTTGAGCGCTACTGGAACAAACGCCCCCAGCATGACCAGTTGCCGCTTGTGCAATGCTGTTCGCAAGGTTTCGGGCTCCGTAGGCATAAAGCCCCAGTCGCCGAGCTCCGTCCCGGTATATCCGGTTTCCACCAATTCATCCAGCATTTGCGCAAATCCGATTGGCTCCGCCGTCGCACCATCGAATTCCAATGCGCCCCAGGAGCAGGGAGCATTACCCACCCGCAATTGCGTCATCAGGCTTTCCCCGCTTCCGAGGGCCGGAGATGGTAGCGTTCCAGTTTGATAGCGGCATCATATTGGGCGCGAGCTTTTCGCACGGAAGCGCTTTCAGCAACCTCCGCGACGGCCACATCCCACCACGAGTCATACCCCGGAACCCGAATATTCCGGTCTGTCTCCACCACAATCACCGTGACGCCCTCTTGCTCTTTCGCAGCTCGTAAAGCCTCACGGAATTCCGCCAATCCATTGGCGCGAACCGCATGCGCGCCCAAGCTGCGAGCATTGGCCACATAGTCCACAGCGAGAGCCGCACCCCGCAGTACTCCGGAATTCCTGCTCCGCGCGACCAGCTGTGTTCCAAAACCATCACTTCCTAGAGCTTCACTCAGCCCGCCGATACTAGCGTAGCCGTGGTTGTCCACCAGAATGATCGTGAGCCGAATGCCTTCCTGCACCGCTGTCACAATTTCCGACGGCATCATCAAATACGTGCCATCGCCGACGAAGGCGTAGACATCACGCGAAGGATCAGCCATCTTGGCCCCGATGGCACCCGGAATTTCATACCCCATGCACGAGTAGCCGTACTCCATGTGATAGCCATTCGGCGTTCGCGTCCGCCACAACTTGTGCAAGTCTCCCGGATGGCTGCCCGCCGCCGAAACCAGCACATCCCGCGGTCCCGATGCTTCCCAGAGCGCGCCAATCACCGCACTCTGCGCCGGAAGTGGGCTATGTTCAAGATGGAACAGGCGATCCACTTCCACTTCCCATTCCGCTCGCAACTCTAAGATCTGCGCAGAATACTGCTGTGGAACGCGGTAATCGAGCAGTTCACTGCTGAGGCACTCCAGTGCTGTCTTCGCGTCCGCGACCACCGCGATGGCCGACGCTTTGTGCGCGTCCATCTCCGCCACATTCACATTCACAAATCGCACTTCTGGATTCTGGAACGCGGTTGTCGAAGCGCTAGTGAAGTCGGAATACCGCGTTCCAATGCCAATCACCAGGTCCGCCTTCCGCGCCAATCGGTTGGCGGCCAGCGTTCCCGTCGCGCCCACCGCGCCCACGCTTTGTGGATGGTCATAGGGAAGCGAGCCTTTGCCCGCTTGCGTCTCGCCCACAGGAATCCCCGTTTGGCTGGCAAACAGCGCCAATGCGGAACACGCTTCGCTATACAGCACTCCGCCGCCAGCGACGACCAACGGCTTCCGGCTCGAGCGGATGGCCTGAACGGCGTGCTCCATCGAGACCGCGTCACCGCTGGGTCTCCGCACCAGCCAAACGCGCTTGTGAAACAGCTCAATGGGAAAATCGTAAGCCTCCGCCTGTACGTCTTGGGGCAGGGCTAGAGTTACCGCCCCCGTCTCGACGGGCGAAGTCAGCACGCGCATTGCTTCCGGCAACGCCGTCAAAATCTGTTCCGCTCGGCAAATACGATCCCAATACCGAGAGACCGGCTTGAAGCAGTCATTCACGCTAATATCTTGCGACGCGCCCGATTCCAGCTGTTGCAAGACCGGCGCGACATTTCGTCGCGCAAAAATGTCACCGGGTAACAACAACACGGGCAAACGGTTAATCGTCGCCAGCGCCGCACCCGTCACCATATTCGTGGCGCCCGGCCCAATCGAGGATGTGCAGACAAACGTTCTCATGCGGTTGCTCATTTTGGCGTGCCCGGATGCAATGTGCACCGCGGACTGCTCATTTCGCACCGGAATGTAACGGAAATCCAAGTTTTCCTGCAATGCCTGACCAATACCAGCAATGTTTCCGTGCCCAAAAATTCCCAGCATCCCGGAGAAGAACGCATTCTGCTTGCCGTCGCGTTCCACATACTGATTCTTCAGAAAGCGGACAATCGCTTGTGCCGTCGTCATCCGCAACGTTCCACTCATCAGAGTCTCCATCGCGTTAGCAATCCGGGTCCGGCAGCATCAAATCCCGGACGAAGCTCAATAAGTCGGAATACGACCCAAGAAAGCTGCGCAGAGTCCGCGCCGTCGCCCCATAGGAATCGAAGTTCGCCACGCTCATGCCATCTTGGTCGTAGGCTCGGTGAAAATCAGGAAAGTGTTGCAAAAGCGCAGCGACAATCGCCGGGTCCACCGCATTCCGCATCCGGTCCAGCACTTGCGCCTCACATGCAGTGAATCGCACCTGCCACTCGTACGGAATGGTCATGGAAAGGTCGCCGCCAACCAGTTCCAGCCAGTGGCCCTCGTGCCGGTAAGCGGCCGCCAACAGTCTTGTACGGTACCCGCGCTCGCGGAAAATGCCGTACGCTTTTTTCATCACCGCAATCCCAGCCCAGTCCAGCGTTTCGGGTGCAATGTCAATTTGGTGTTTCTTAGCTAACACCTTCATCCAGTCATCCAACCGCCCAATCATCAGCGTGCACATTGGTGTCATGCCAGTCGTGTCCAGAGCGCTGCTGCGTCGCCGCGCCAGGCCACGTTCCACTGCTTCCGCCACGGCAATGGCCTGCGGAACGGTGAAGCATACGGTGGCATTCGTGTTAACGCCATGGAACGTGACTTCTTCAATCGCCGTAATTCCCGCGCGGGTTGCCGGAATCTTGGCGTGCAGGTTCGGCGCTAGTCCACCAAAATAGTTGGCCTGGGCGGCCATAGCGTCGGCGTTGCGGTAGTAAGTGGGGTTGGTTTGCATGGAGAGCCGTCCGGTTTTGCCCCGAGTCTCCTCAAATATCGGCAGCAGCAGCTCAGCGGCTTTTAGCGCCATGTCTTCAATCAGTTGCCAGGCAATCTGCACCTCGCCCCAATCTGGATTCGCCGCGATCAAGCCGAATGCGCGCTCCCGCCAAGATGAGAATTCCTTCTTCAGAACGGCCAGCACGATCGTGGGATTGGTTGTGGCTCCCACTGCTCCGTGCGAGATCGCATAGCCCAACTCTTCCAGCGAGCAGGAGTCATTCCAGTAATCGGTCGGCGTCGTCAGCGCCGTGCGATGTAACGGACTTAAGGTCTGCAAGTTGATGGTTGCTTCCGTCACATCTCCTCCTTCAGCCGCCGTCAAGCTAACGTCCCGTTTTAGGTCGCGGTACTATTGGCAATCGCGGGTCTTTCGCTTTCCACTCCGCCCGAACCCAGGCATACTCAGGATCATCCGATGCCGCCATCGACCGGGCCGAGCCCGCCAGGGCATTCAGGTAGTAGGCATCGTATCCGTGGGCTGCTACCACCGGGTGATAACCTTCTGGTATCAGAACAAGCTCGCCGTCGCGAACCGTCAAAGTCGAGTCCAGTTTCCTGTCCGCCGTATACACTTTCTGAATCGCATACCCTTCCGGTCTGGAAAGTTTGTAGTAGTAGATTTCATCCAAATCCACTTCTCCCGGTGGCGCATGCACGTCATGCTTATGCGGCGGATAGCTTGACCAATTGCCGCTGGGTGTGAACACCTCCACCACCAGTAGCCGGTGCGCCGGAAAATCTGGCTTCAGAATATGATGAATTTGCCGCGTGGCGTTGCCCCCGCCACGAATTTCTATTTCCACGTCATCCGGCGTAATGAGTCGCGCTGGATGGATCTCTTCGGCGCGGCTGTAGCAGAGCGCCACTTCGCAGTTGCTTAAGCCTGTAATTTGAAAGCGGGCACTGATCGGCAAATAAAGCGCATAGGGTAGTCCCGCAAACACGTTCTCCCGTTCTCCAATTCGCGGCCACTGCCCGTGCGAGGACTCCACCGTGCAAACACCGCCCAGCAGCACCAAGCCCAGTTCGCTTGCGCCCGTTTCTCCCGAGAATGATTGCCCCGCTTTTAGGTTTGCGATCTGGAAACTTAGGTATTCGAACCCGAAGCTCTCAGCCCGACCAGTAAAGTTCTCGGGATGCACCAGGAGGTCTCTCACAACCTTTCTCCATTCGGGGCAGCCGTCGACTCCCGAATAATCAGCTCGCCCGGCACCTTCACGCTCTGCACCGAGTCCGAGCCTGTCAGCAGATGCAGCAAAGTTTCCATGGCCATGCGACCCATCAGTCGCATCGGTTGCCGCACGGTCGTCAGCGGCGGATCGGTATATTGCGCGATATAAAGGTCATCAAAGCCAATCAATGAAATGTCTTGCGGAACCCGCAACCCCTGCGCGCGAATTTGTCGCAGCGCTCCCAGCGCGGTCATGTCGTTGTAGCAAAAGACCGCTGTCGGTGGTTCCCTCAATGCCAGCAATTGCGCCATGGCGCGAATGCCGCCTTCCGGTTTGCCGTCGCCATGCACCATCAATTCGGGACGGAACATGACGTCAGCCGCCTCCAGCGCTCGCCGATAGCCTGCAAAGCGTTCGCTATCGGATTGCCCACCAAAACGGTCTCCTAAATACGCGATCCGTCGGTGCCCCAACTCAATCAGATATTCTGTGGCCTCGCGGCTGGCATCAATGTTGGCGATCATCACCGAATGCACAAACTCGCTCGGATGCTGGTTGTTCAGCAGCACAATCGGCAGGCGCATTTGCTCGATCATCGGTGTATACACCGCGCCTGCTCGCGACGAGGTTACGATAATGCCATCCACGCGCCGCTCTTCAAAAGCCCTAACCACCCGTATTTCTCGATCTGGATCGGCATTGGAATTCGCCAGGATTACCGAAAATCCGCGATCATTGGCGGCGTCTTCAATCCCGCTCACCACGCCTCCGGCAAATGGATCGGCAATGCTGGTCACAACAATTCCCACCGTGCGCGTCTGCCGTGTCACCAGGCTGCGAGCCACGGCGCTCGCGCGATAGCCGGAGTCTTCCGCAATGCGGCGAATCTTGGCCGCGGTATGCTCATTGATCAGCGGACTATGCCGCAGCGCGCGCGAGACGGTCGAGTGCGAGACATCGGCCATCTTGGCTATGTCTTTGATCGAAATCGGTGCCGCAAAGCCTTTTCGTCTCATACCAAGGGTATTACGCACACGTGTGCAACTATCCCCGCTTACCATACTCTCGCACTCCAACACTGTCAACGCTCTCTTGCTTCGCTCGCGACCCCGGCTTTCCCTTGCCGCCGCGCCCGCCTTTTCTAAGAAATCCAGAACGCGCCACACTCGCAGGTGCCATGCTTTTTCTTTTGCCAAACCTAACGCCTCGCGCTAGAATGCGGCACACGTGTGCATCAAGGGAATTTCCCCTCGCATCGCGCGGAGCACTCTATGGCTTTAAATCAGCCGTCCCAGCTCGAGCGCGGCATCGGCGTATTCCAGGCCTCCACCGCCAACATGCTTCAGATGATTGGTATTGGGCCCTTTATCACCCTGCCCATCCTGCTTGCCGCCATGCCCGGCCCCCAAGCCTTGCTCGGATGGTTCGTCGCTGGCCTCATCTCCATGGCCGATGGCCTCGTTTGGGCCGAACTCGGCGCGGCCATGCCCGGAGAAGGCGGCCCCTACCACTATCTAAAGCAGGCTTACGGCCCCAAACGCTTCGGCAAACTCATGTCATTCGTCTACATCTGGGAAACCGTCTTGAGCGCGCCTTTATCCATTGCGGGAGGCGCCGTGGGAGTCTCTCTCTATCTCAAGTTCTACTGGCCCTCGATGTCGCTTGGGTCCCAGCGCATGGTGGCGATTGCCGTTTGCCTGGTATGCACCTTCCTGCTCTATCGCGAGATCCGGTCCGTCGGCTGGCTGGCGGTGGCCATGTGGACGGTGGTTATGTTCACGCTGGCCTGGGTCGTCGTGGCCGGCCTGCTGCATTTTCAGCCTGCCCGTGTGCTGGATTTTCCGCCCAACGCCTTCGATTTCTCAAAGAACTGGTTTCTTGGACTGGGCGCGGCCACGCTGATCGCCATGTACAACTTCGGCGGCTACTCCAACGTGTGCCTGTTTGGCGGCGAGGTGAAGGACCCCGGCCGCACCATCCCTCGCTCGATCATTTACGCCGTCCTGGTGGTGGGATTCTTTTACATCCTGATGAGCGTTACCATCATTGGCGTGGTTCCCTGGAAGGAAGCAATGGCCAGCCCGTACATCATTTCCGAGTTCATCCGGCGCACGTATGGTGGCGGCGCAGCCTTTTTGATGACAGCACTGATTCTTTGGACCGGCGTGGCTTCGGTGTTTGCGACGATGCTCGGCTACTCCCGGGTGCCCTTCGCGGCTGCGGTGGACGGCCAGTTTTTCCCAGTGTTCGCGCGGGTTCATCCCACCAAACGCTTTCCCACGTTCTCGCTCCTGTTTGTGGGGGCGACCACGGTACTGGCCTGCTTGTTTTCCCTGGATGCGCTGATTCGCTCTCTACTGGTGATTCAGATCGTTACGCAATACATCGCGCAAATCGTCGCCGTGACCATGATCCGTCGCTATCGCAAAGATATCGTCCGGCCCTTTCGCATGTGGCTTTACCCCTTGCCCAGTTTGCTGGCGCTGGTTGGGTGGACGTGGATGCTGGTCGGCAGCGGCTGGCCCTATATTGCGCTGGCGTTTGGCATCCTGGGCCTGGGAATCGGCGGCTATCTGGTCCAAGCCAGGCAGCGCCGAGATTGGCCGTTCCAGCCGGATAGCGTGCCCGCGTGAAGCGGCCTCCAGTGCAGACCAGGTCGTGTGATGTGGTCGTGGTCGGCGACCTGTTTATCGACCAGGTCATGACCGGCTTCACCAGCTTGCCAGGGCTCGGCGAGGAGGCAGTGGCAACGAATCTGCGCCGTGAAATTGGCGGTGGCGCCGCCATAACCGGGTGCGGTTTAGCTGCCTTGGGCGTGCCCACCAAGGTGGTTGGCGTTGTGGGCAAGCAAGAATCGGAGTGGTTTCGGCAAAGGCTTGAATCCAAAGGGGTTTTGCCGGAGGCATTGGTCGTCCATCCCACCGAACCTACCGCCATCACGGTTGCGGTTTCCACGGCCAACGATAGAGCCTTCTACACTTACCCTGGAGCCAATGTATTGCTGCCGGAAGTGTTGCGCACAGCGCGCGCGCTGATGGCGCAGGCCCGTCACGTGCATCTGGCCTGCATTCTCGAAGCCGCTGAGTTGGGCGAACTTGCGCAGTGGCTGCACGCACAGGGCTGCACCGTCTCGGTGGATGTGGGATGGGACGAGAGCTGGCTGGCTAACCCGCTGACGCTGAGTGCGTTAGCTCATGTGGACTGGTTCTTTCCGAACGAGCGCGAAGCGGCGCGGATGAGCGGATTGCCTCTGGCAACTGCCTCTGACGCCCAGCACGTTTTGCGATGGTTTGCCAACCAGGGATTGCCTGGGGTGGCGCTCAAGTTAGGTCCGGAGGGGTCTGTTGCCTTGCATCGTGGCGAGGTCGTAGTAGCGCCGCCCGCATGTTCGGTCCAGGCCATCGACACCACTGGCGCAGGAGACTGTTTTGATGCCGGCTTCCTCGCTGCGTGGCTGGGCGGCGAGCCGATCCAGCGCTGCCTGGCACGGGGGAACGTATGTGGCGCATTTTCCACCAGATGCGCGGGTGGGATTGAAGGGTTTCCACAGCGCATGGAAGTCGAGAGCGAACTGCAACGAATGCAACTACCACGGGAGGCGGGATGGAAGGAAAATTCAAAGGCAAAGTCGTAGTTTTGGGCGGGGGCAGCGTGCGTACGCCTCTGCTGATTCACGGGATCGCAGAGGCCGAGCAAAGCCTTGGCGTTGCCGAGGTAGCGCTTTTTGACATCGATCGCACGCGCGTCGAGTTGATGGCGGTACTGTGCCGCGAGGTGGTTAGGCGGGTGGGAGGCCAGCTGAAAATTACGACGCCGGAGCGCATTGAGGACGCCGTCACGGGCGCGCGCTTTGTTATCAGCAGCTTGCGCGTGGGTGGCGGAGCGGCGCGGGCGCGCGACGAAGATGTCGCCCACAAGCACGGGTTTGCTGGACAGGAAACCACCGGTCCCGGCGGGATGGCGATGGCGCTGCGAACCATCCCGGTGGCGATCCAGTACGCCAAAGTTGTTGAAAAATATGCCCCTGAGGCCTGGTTCATCAACTTTACCAACCCGGCGGGGCTGATCACGCAGGCGCTGACGTCGAACACCAGGCTGCGGGTCATCGGCATTTGCGACACTCCGACGGAGGTCTTCCACAAGATTGCCGAAGAGCTGCATGAGCCTCGCGAACAGGTGGCGTGCCACTACGCCGGGCTGAACCATCTGGGTTGGGTGACAAGCGTGGAGGTGCGCGGGAAGGAGCGGATTGGCGAAATCCTGGGTAGCGATGAAGCTCTGCGGCGGCTGTATCCCGCAGACCTGTTTGCGCCGGAGCTCCTGCGCAGCCTCCAGGCTATCCCGACCGAATACCTGTTTTTCTACTACAGCCAGCAGCGCGCGTTTGAGAACCAGCGCAGCGCCGGGGCGACGCGGGGCGGGGAAGTGCAGAAGCTGGAAAGCACAGTATTCCGGGAAACTGCGAACGCTGTGGCGGCAGGCAATGCCTCGGCGGCGCTGGACCGGCACACGGCGTATCTGATGCAACGGTCGGCGTCGTATTTCCGCCTCGAAGCGCGGGCGGAATCGGCGCTGGGAGTGGCGGCGGCGGAAGCTCCGGACCCCTACAGCGCGGAGACTGGATACCACCGCATGGCGTTGGATGTAATGGGCGCGCTGGCCAGCAGCGAGGCGCGGCAGGTGGTGGTGAACGTCCTGAATGAGCGCTCGATTCCAGATCTCGAGCCGGATGACGTAGTGGAAGTGCCTTGCCTGATCAGTGCGAAGGGCGTGATCCCGGTGAGGGTGGGGCCGCTGGCGCAGGCGGTGCAGGGGCTGGTGCTGGCGGTGAAGGAGTACGAACGGCTGGTGGTGCGGGCAGCGGTGGAGGGCTCAGCGGATGTGGCACGGCTGGCGTTGCTGTCGCTGCCGATTGTGGGCGATTGGGAGCGGGCTGGCGCGGTGACGAAAGCGCTGGTGGAGAGTGATCCTGAGCATCTGGGGTATTTGCGGTGGGCGGGGCGGTGATGAGGCTTTCCTGCACACGTTGTCAAGCTGTTTTGGGCGAAAGCCCCGCTCTGCGGCGGAGAACGCGACAAGAGCGCGACAAGGAAGAGCCACGCGGGGTGCTCCGAAATGGCATTGGGGTTGAGGAAAATGTAAGAAATGCAGAAAAAGACTTGACAAGGCGGGAAGAGAGGATCAATACTGTGGCCCGTCAGAAAATGCACACGTGTGCAGAAATTTCTAGAGTGTTTGCTGTTCCCGGAGGGTCGTCATGCAGCCTGTTTCCATCGTAGTGCGGCGCGGTTCGTGGTTGGTGGTGTTGCTTTCCGCTTGGCTGGTGCTGGCCCCAGGCGCACTGGCCCAGGCAACGTTCAAGGCGCAGCTGCGCGGTACGGTGCATGATTCCAGTGGCGCCGTGGTGCAGAAGGCGACGGTGACGCTGACCAACGAGTCCACGACCGTTCCGGTGACGACCGAGAGCGATGAGGGCGGACGCTACATCTTCAACAACCTGGTGCCAGCCAGCTACGAGATCAAGGCGGAAGCGACGGGATTTAAGGCCAGTCACCAATCGGGCCTTGTTCTGCGAGTTGGACAAGAGAGCGATCTCGATATCAAGCTGGAGGTGGGCGAGGTCTCGACGTCCGTGGAAGTGACGGGATCACGCGTCCTGCTGAACTCGTCCAACGCAGAGTTGGGACAGGAAGTGACGAGCCGGTATGTGACGGAGGTGCCGCTTTTCAACCGTGATATCTCCAAGTTGACTTATTTGACGCCGGGAGTTACGGAGTCGCAGGGGTTCCAGGCTAACCAAACACAAGAGAATTTCGTTTCCAATGGACAACGCAACTCCTCAGCGGAAGTGCGACTGGATGGCGGCCTGTTGAGCACGCCGGAGGCCGGCGAAGGAGCCATGAACTGGACGCACCTGCGACCTGATATCGAGATTGTGCAGGAATTCAAAGTCCAGACCAATAGCTTCTCGGCGGAATATGGCAACAACGGGGGAACCGTCGTAAATCTGGTGAGCAAGTCCGGAGGCGACAAGTTCCACGGAAGCGGATACTGGTTCGGCCATCGCAGCGCCATGCTCGATGCCAAGAATTTTTTCTCAGGAGGAGCCGCGATCCCGCCCTCGCATCGAGACGATTTTGGAGGTTCGCTGGGCGGTCCGATTGTGAAACAGAAGGTTTTCTTCTTCTTCAACTACGACCGTGTGGAAGAAAAGGTGCCCGGATCGCAAGTCCTGAGCGTGCCAACAGACCTGCAACGAGCGGGCGACTTCTCACAGACGTTTAACGAGGATGGATCGTTGCAGCAAATCTACAACCCGTTCAGTATTACGGGTGGAACCCGCGACCCGTTTCCGGGAAACGTAATTCCCTCCAATCTGTTGGATCCGGTGGCGGTGAAGATCATGGCGCTATATCCGGAGCCGAATCGAACCGGGGATCCGGTGACGGGGTTGAATAATTACCTGGCAAACACGGCGCTCCCTTTGCCGCAGCACCAATACAACGCCAAAGTGGATTATTTGATCTCGAGCAGGACAACTTTCAGCGGACGCTACAGCAAAGGCTATTTGCGGCGACAAGGCGCCAATTTGTTTCTTGGAGGCTTAGGCCAAGCCGATGAGAGAAACGACTACAACAATTTTGTAGGTCAGTTGGACCACTCGTTCGGCAGTGGGTTTCTGTTGACCGTGCGCGGAGGAGTTGACCGGCACTACCAGAAGCGGGATGCCCCGAATGAGCTAGATCCCACGACCCTGGGATTTCCATCCGTGCTAGTGACCGCAAACGGCTCCGTGACGTTTCCTCGAATCGACGTTGGCCAGTATCAGGGGCTGGGGTTGAGCGGGTGGACGAAAACAATCGAAGCGCAATCGAATTTTCTTTGGGATGCGGCTGTGACCAAGGTGGTGGGTCCTCATAGCCTGAAGTTTGGCGCTGAAGGACGCACGCTGCTGAGCAATTTTTTCCAGCCGGCATTCCCCGGCGGGGATTTTGGGTTCAATCAATCGCAAACGCAGCAAGTGATCAATGGCTCGAATACGAATCAAGGGAATCCACTGGCATCCCTGTTGGTTGATTTTGGCAGTGGCGGATTCCTTTCCATCCACCCGTCGGTGGCACAGAAATCGAAAGAAGCCTCATTGTTCGTCCAGGATGATTGGCAGGTGAATTCCCGGCTGACGTTGAACCTTGGGGTGCGTTATGAGTGGAGCACGCCGTATACGGAGCGCCACAACCGGATTCAATTCGCCGATTTTACTGGCGACAGCGGAGTGAATCTTGACCTGAGCAGCGGCGATCCGTTTCTACAAAGCCTCGGACTGGGGCCCACGGAAATCAGGGGAATTGCGCAGTTCGCGACCTCGAGTCGACGGGCTGTGAGTCCAGACCGCAACAACATCGCGCCCCGGCTGGGATTGGCGTATCGTCTGGGCGACAAGACGGTGTTGCGCGCGGGTGGCGGAATTTATTACGGAATCAATCCCGCCACGTCGTATCAGGACGTGGGTCCGGCCTACCGCCAGAATCTGAATTGGTTTACGACACTGGACAGTGGCCAAACAAGAAATGCGACCCTGGCGAATCCGTTCCCACAGGGCGCGGTCGCTGCCCAGGGTACCAAGTACGGGTTGCTGAACACGTGGGGATATACCGCGGATTCCAACCAGAGCAATACATTCCGTAACTCTAACATTTACCAGTGGAGCGCCTCGGTGCAGCACGAGTTACCGGGAAACTCTGTGATTGAGGTTGCGTATTCGGCGAACCGGAGCACCCATCTACCGTTTGGTGGGACCAAGAATCGAAACTTTTTACCAACGGCGTTGCGGGAGCAAATTTCCGCGCAGCAACACGCACTCGACCCCAACTGCGACATCGACGCTTGCGTGACGAACTACCTCAACCAACAGGTGCAAAACCCCTTCTATCCGCTATTTGTTGGCCCGAATGCCATCTTCAATGAGCCAAATTCCGGGTACGCTCAGAGCTCAACGTTTTCCCTCATCAATCTGCTGCGTCCCTATCCGCAGTTCGGCGGATTCGAGGGCTTCAACCTCTTTTCCGCAAACGCAACCTATAACTCGCTGCAGATGAAGTACGAAAAGCGCTATTCCCAGGGCGTTAACATCATTGCCAGCTATACCCTGGCCAAGGAAACCGACGATTCTTCTTATACCTCCAACGGCTATCTCGGGAATGCCCCCAACATTCAAGATATTGGGAACCTGAAGGCAGAACATGGCATTGGGGCCACCGATGTGAGAAATCGCCTGTCCATGGGCGGAAGCTATGAACTGCCATTTGGACGCGGTAAGAAATTTGGCACGAATCTGAACAGAGCTATCGACACGCTTTTGGGTGGATGGCAGGCAAATGGCACGCTGGAACTGCAGTCCGCATTGCCGATCAGCATTGGGCTCAGCGGAGGGAATTTGGCGGATGGCAGCCAGCGTCCCAATGTGAGCGGCAGTCCTAGAACGGGGATCAGCATTCACGACGCGGCGCTGCGGGGAGTCCCATATTTGAACGCAGCGGCGTACAGCAATCCGGGCGACCAGATTGCAGGCAATGCGCCGCGGTTTGACACCCGCGTGCGCGGTAGCGGCATTCGGAATATTGATCTTTCCCTCATCAAGAATTTCGCCATCCGTGAAGCCATGAAGCTGCAGTTTAGGGCTGAATTCTTCAACTTCACCAATACGCCCAGATTCTATGACCCGGATTCCGGTGTTGGTGATGGAAACTTCGGCAAGGTAACTGGTCAGTCGAATAATCCTCGGCAAGTCCAGTTTGGGGCGAAGTTCACGTTTTAGGGTTAGCTGCCAATGCTGTCCCGGTTGCCTTGGGCACTGGGACAGCGTTTGCTTTTGCAGGCACTTCGCTACGCTAAAGACATTCCGCGTCGATCAGTGATTTAATGGTCAGCTAGCCCGGGCTAATCCCTGCTTCCTCCTATGACATTTTCCCGACGCGTGCTGGTTGCTGCGGTGGTTTGCTTTCTGTTGGCAGGATTCCTGTTTGCGGCGGATGACGCCGCGGTGCCGGACCCTTACAAGCCGGTGCTCGACAAGCTGGAGTCTTTGAACGTGGTGCCGGTGCCGGAGTGGCGGTGGCACACTGACGTTGCGCACCCCGAAGACTTGACGCTGGACGATGCGGCTTGGGGGACGGTGAAGACGGACGAGAAATGGTCTTCCGGGGCGCGAGTGTTTCGGAAATGGATTGAGATTCCGGAAAAGCTGAACGGGTACGCGCTGGCTGGGTCCACGGTGCGGCTGGACTTGACGTTCGACAGCGATGGCGCACTGATGATGAGCATCTTCGCCAACGGCGGGCTGGTGTACCACGGGCCGGATTCGTCGCAGCAGCCGATTGTGTTGACGGTGAATGCGCAGCCGGGGCAGAGGATTCTGGTGGCGGCGCGGTTGAACGCAGCGGAAGTGCCGACTCGGATTTCGCTATCGCGCTTGCTGATTGAGCCTGCGGCGGCGCGTCCGTCGCCGAGTTTGCTGCGGGATCAGATTGTGGCGGCGCGCCCGCTGATTTTGGCCTATGAAGAAGGCAAGGCGGAGCGCGAAGCGGAGCTGGATACGGCCGTGAGGGCCGTCGATCTTAACGCTTTGGAACACAGCGACCAGGCCGCGTTTGATGCATCATTGCGGGCGGCGCAGGCGAAGCTGGAAGTACTGAAGCCGTGGTTGCAGCAATTCAAGATTCGCGCGGTGGGGAATTCGCATATCGACATGGCGTGGTTGTGGCCCTGGACGGAGACCGTCGAAGTTGTGCGGAATACATTTCGTAGCGCGCTGGATTTAACGAAAGAGTATCCGGACTTCAAGTTCACGATGTCGTCGGCGCGGACCTATGAGTGGATGGAAGAGAAGTATCCAGACATGTTTGAGGAGATCAAGCAGCGCGTGAAAGAGGGTCGCTGGGAAGTGATTGGCGGGATGTGGGTGGAACCGGATTTGAACATGCCAGCGGGCGAGTCGTTGACGCGGCAGATTTTGGTCGGCAAACGCTACTTCCAAAAAAAGTTTGGCGTGGACATCAAGATTGGATGGAATCCGGATTCGTTCGGGTATAGCTGGCAGTTGCCGCAGATTTATAAGAAATCCGGAATTGATTATTTTGTGACACAAAAATTGATGTGGGCGCACGACTATACGACGTTTCCTTACAAGCTGTTCTGGTGGGAGTCGCCGGATGGCAGCAAGTTACTAACGTATTTTCCGCATGACTATGCGAGCCCGATTGAGGCGGAAGGATTGGGGAAGGACCTTTCGGCGTGGGCTCCGGCGATTTATGGGCCGAAGCTGACGGGGACGCCGGAGATGATGCATTTGTACGGCGTCGGCGACCATGGCGGCGGGCCGACGCGGGCTATGCTGGATAATGCGGCGCGGTTGACTGCGCCCGGCGTGGTTTTTCCGAAATTTGAATTCAGTACGGCGTCTGGGTTCTTTGCGGATTTGGACAAGAAGCTGCCCGAAATGACGGTGCCGACCTGGAAAGATGAATTGTATTTTCAATACCACCGGGGCGTGTTTACGACACAGGCGGAAACGAAGCAGCGGATTCGACGGACGGAAGAGACGCTGCTGAATGCAGAAAAGCTGTCGTCGCTGGCGATGCTGTATGGTCGGCCGTATCCGCAGGAGGGATTGGAACAAGGCTGGAAAGGGCTGCTGTTTGATCACTTCCACGACATTATGCCGGGGTCGGGGATTGCGGTGAATTACCTCGACGCAAAACGGAACATGGAAGACGTGCGGCGGGCTGGGCGGGAGATGATTGACGGATCGCTGGGCGAGATTGCGGCGCACGTGAACACCAGCGCGGTTGGTGTGCCCGTGATGGTGTTCAATACACTCTCGTGGCCGCGAACCGAGGTGCTGGAGGTTGAGGCACAGCTTCCGGGCACGGCGGCGAATGTGAGTGTGGTGGACGGAGCGGGGAAGGCGGCGGACGCGCAGTTGCTCTCCATGGATGCGGCGACGCATCGGGCGCGATTCCTGCTGAAGACGAGCACGCCGTCAATGGGATACAACACGTATTTTGTGCGCGGGGCGGCTGCTGCGACGAAGCAGGCGGGCGTGAAGGCGGCCGCGACATCTCTCGAGAATGAATTTGTGCGGCTGACGATTGATCCGAGGTCGGGCTGCATGACGAGCCTGTTCGACAAGCGCAGCGCGACCGAGGCTTTGGCTCCGGCGGAAAGCGACACGGGTGGCCCGAGAGATCGCGTGTGTGGCAACTTGTTGCAGACGTTCTACGACAAGCCCAAAGACTATGATGCGTGGAACATTGACGCGGACTTTGAGAAACAGCATTGGGACTTGACGGAAGCGGACGAAGTGAAGCTGGTGGAGAGCGGCCCGCTACGGGCAGTGATCCGGATTAAGAACCACTTCCAGAATTCGACGTTTGTCCGCGATGTGACCATGTTCGCCGGTGTTGCCCGCGTGGACGTGAAGATGCAGGCGGAATGGCATGAGAAGCACATTTTGCTGAAGGTGGGTTTTCCGCTGAGCGCGCACAGCCCCAAAGTGACTTACGAGATTCCGTATGGCTCGATTGAGCGCTCCACGGAAAGGAATACTCCGGCGGAGCAGGGCGAGTTTGAGGTGCCAGCGCTGCAATGGGCTGATATCTCCGATGCAAAGCATGGTTTCAGCCTGCTCAACGATTCCAAATATGGATATGACGCGAAGGGCAATGTGCTTCGGCTGTCGCTGTTGCGGTCGCCAGAGTGGCCTGATCCTCACGCCGACGAGGGGCACCATGAGTTCACTTATTCGCTGTACGCGCACGGCGGAACGTGGCGGGAGGCGCAAACGGTGCGGCGTGGATTTGAATTAAACTATCGATTGTTTGCCACGCAGACGGCGAATCATCAGGGGGCGCTGGCGGCGAAGCATTCGTTTTTGCAAGTGCCGTCTGACAACGTGGTGGTTACGGCAGTGAAACGGGCCGAGGACGACGACGCTTTGATTGTGCGCTTTTATGAATGGGCCGGAACCGAGTCGGAAGTCAAGGTGCAGTTGCCTCCAGGGGCGAAGACCGCATCGGAGACGGATTTGATGGAACGACGAGTGGGAGATCTGGCAATCCAGAACGGCGCAATCGCGATGCACACCAAGCCCTACGAAATTAAGACCGCGAAGGTTTGGTTCTAGAGGGGTTCGTTCTAAAGGCGGGCTCGCGGGCTACTTAGCCCCATCTTGCGAAGTGTCGGCGTCATGTATGCGAAGCCGTTGCCGATTCGGCTGGCGCTTGCTTTCGTCTTCGTTGAGTTGATTCAACCGCGCCAACGCTGCCATTGCTGAGTCGGGTTTCCCGGCTCGCCGGTAAGCCATCACCAGTTGCAGATAGGCAGCGGTGCTTTTCGAGTCCAGAGTTCGAGCCTCTTCCAAAGTGCGAACCGCATCGTCGATTCGGTCCTCTTTCAAATAGAGTTTGCCCAACTCCACCCGGGAATTGGCGGATTGTGGATCGAGCCGCGAGGCTTGTTCCAGAGCTTTGCGCGCCTCCGCGAACTCAGGCGACTCGGGACTCACTCCTGAGCGCAGCAAGGTTTCACCCAGTAGAAATTGCAGCGTTGCATCGTCCGGTGTTTGCGCAACGCGGCTTCGCAGCGACGCGATTGCTTTTTCCGGATCGCCGGCTTGCAAATAGTTAACGCCCAGGGCGGCATAGCTCAAATTCTTCTCTGGTGCCAGACGCGCGGCCATTTGAAAGTCCTGCTCGGCGAGCGGAAATTGGCCCGTCAGCGCGTAAATAACTCCCCGTTGAAAAATGAGCCGGTCGGAATTCGGGTGGGATTGCAGCGCGCTTGCAAGCACCTTCATCCCGACGTCGTAGGCCTCGTATTTGGTGCAAAGCGCGGTCAGGCTGACAAACCCGCTTTCATCTTCCGGCGCAAGCTGGGTCGCTTCGCGTAAGGCGTCGATTGCGGCTTGCGTTTCGTGGGTGCCTTCAAGAGCCTCAGCCAGCAGCGTGTCAAGTTCAGCCGTCTTGGGGCCCTGTTCCAGAAGCTGGCGCAGGGTTACCAGAGCTTTTGAGAACTGCTTGGTTTCCAACTGACAAATCGCCAGATTGAATGCCGCGTCGCGGAACTGCGGGCTTCCGGTGTCGAAGCGTTCAAAAAATGGAAGCGCATTCTGGAAAAGCGCGTACTGCGCCAAGAGCAGCCCGATGCGAAATCTCCATGGTGGAGTCATTGGGTTTGGGTTAAGCTTGGCGACGACGGCTTGTGCTTGTTCCGGCTTCTTAAGGCGCAGGTTGCTTTCCAGAAGCTCATAGCCAACGCTTGGATCGCGCACAAGTTCGCCACTCTGGGCCAAGTGCTGGGCCGCGGCCTGGTATTGCTCTTTTGTGAATGCGATCTTTCCCAGGTAAGCGTGCAAAACCGGATCCCGCGGAGCCAGCTTCAGAGCGGCGCGAAAATGATTCTCGGCATCGTCCACGCGGCCCAGCGTCAGTTCGTTGATGGCAAGGTTCTTCAGCGCCGGGACAAAGGTCGGTCGAGTTTTCAAAGCCCGCTGATATTCTCGATTCGCGGCGGGCAGGTCGCCTTTGCCGGTCAGGGCGATTCCCATCAGATTCAAAGCTTGCAGGCTATGTGCCTCCTGGGCCAGCACGGGACGGAGTAGCGCGATTCCCTCGTCCCACTGCCCGCGAAGCAAAAGGGTTTCCACCTGCTGGAAGTTGGAAGAAGTCTGCGTCTTGGCGCGCGGCACGGTGGCCGCTTGTCCTGGCTGAAGGCCCACCAACAGAATCGAGAACCAGAGATAGTGAGTCATTGCCGGAAGATGGAAATCGGGATGCCAAACCTACCAGAGTTCATCCTACCGCAATGAACTGGTCAAAATTCGGACGTTGCCGAGCGATCTTAAGCGCGCGGTGGGTCAGGCTGCACCTAAAGACTTCACATGCCGAAGTGCTCGCCGGATGAGGTACTATTCTCCAACCCGTCGTCAATGCAACTGGATGCTCGGTGACCAACGATGGGATTTGAGGGCAGGAAAGTCCACATGGCTAGCTACATTGGTGCGATTGATCAGGGCACGACGAGTTCGCGTTTTATTGTGTTTGACCGGTCCGGACGGATTGTCAGTTCCGCGCAGAAAGAGCACGAACAGATCTTTCCCAAGCCGGGATGGGTCGAGCACGATCCTGAAGAGATCTGGCGGCGCACCTCGGACGTGATCGCTGAGGCCATGGAGGCGCGTGGGCTGAAGCCGCAGGATTTAGCGGCGATCGGCATTACGAACCAACGGGAAACCACCGTGGTTTGGCATAAGGCGAACGGCAAGCCGGTCTACAACGCGATTGTCTGGCAGGACACGCGCGTCGCCGAGGCGGTGACGGAGTTTGCCGCGCAGGGCGGCCAGGATCGCTTTCGGGCGGAGACAGGGCTTCCGCTGGCGACCTACTTCAGCGGACTGAAGATTCGGTGGATTTTGAATGAGGTTCCTGGGGCGCGGGCGCAGGCCGAAGCCGGAGATTTGCTTTTTGGGAACATCGATACGTTTTTGATTTGGCATCTGACGGGTGGGCCGGAAGGCGGCGTTCACGTGACGGACGTGACCAACGCCAGCCGCACGCAGCTGATGGATTTGAAAACGCTGCAATGGGATGCGGGCATCTTGAAAGATTTTGGTATTCCCGCGCAGATGTTGCCGAAGATTGTTTCCAGCAGCGAAGTCTACGGCGCGGCGAAAGTTCCCGCGGTGGCTGGAGTTGCGATTGCCGGCGATCTCGGCGACCAGCAAGCGGCTTTGGTGGGGCAGACGTGCTTCAAGCCCGGCGAGGCCAAGAATACCTACGGGACCGGCTGCTTCATGCTGATGAATACCGGCAAAGAGGCCGTGCAATCGAAGTTCGGCCTGCTGACCACATTAGCTTATCGATTTGGTTCGCAAGCGCCGGTTTATGCCCTGGAAGGCAGCGTCGCTATTACGGGAGCGCTGGTGCAGTGGCTGCGCGACAATCTTGGCTTGATTGAGAAAAGCTCTGATATTGAAACGCTTGCCCGAACAGTGAATGACAATGGCGGCGTCTATTTTGTTCCGGCGTTTTCGGGTCTCTATGCGCCCTACTGGAAAGATAGCGCGCGCGGAGTCATTGCCGGGCTGACGCGTTACGTGAACAAAGCGCATATTGCCCGCGCCGTGCTGGAAGCGACGGCGTTTCAAGTGCGTGAGGTGGTTGACGCCATGGCCAAAGATTCCGGCATTACGCTCGACGTGCTACGAGCCGATGGCGGCATGGTGATGAACGAGCTTCTCATGCAATTCCAGTCCGACATTCTGGCGAAGCCTGTCGTGCGTCCCATGGTGAAGGAGACCACGGCGCTGGGTGCCGCCTATGCCGCTGGGTTGGCGGTCGGATTTTTCAAAGACACGGCGGAATTGGCGGCGAATTGGTCGGTGGATCATCAGTGGGATCCAAAAATGGATGAAGCCACGCGAGAACGGATGTACCGTTTGTGGAAGAAGGCCGTGACGCGGTCGTTTGATTGGGTGGAGTAGGGCAAAGTCAATTCACCACGGAGACACGGAGAGATTGTGGCTTCGCCAAGAGTTTCATTTTGAGTCTGTATAGTTCGGAGTCGAAGCTGCGGTTTTGTTCCGATATCGTTCATAAAAAGGAGGTCCTGCCTCGATGCACGGACCATTGGTCGGCGAGTTCATGGGGACGCTGGTGTTGATTTTGCTGGGCGACGGCGTCGTCGCGAATGTTCTTCTGAAGAAATCCAAGGGAGAGAATTCGGGTTGGATCGTCATTGCCACGGCGTGGGGCTTGGCGGTGGTGGCGGGAATCTTCACGGCGATCGCCTTCGGTAGCCCGGGAGCAAATATTAATCCGGCGATCACGCTGACCTCCGCGTTGCTCAACGGGGATTGGTCGCATGTCGTTTCCTTTTGGGCAGCGCAGTGTTTGGGAGCCGCCGCCGGAGCCGCGCTGGTTTGGCTCACCTATCTGCCTCACTGGAAAGAAACGCCCGACGCAGGCGCGAAGTTGGGCGTTTTCTGCACCGCCCCTGCGATTCGCAACTTGCCTTCCAATATCTTGACCGAAGTCATCGCCACCACCTGCCTGATCGTGGTGGGATTCAGCTTCGGCAGCAAAGCTGTTTCCACGACCGGGCTTCCCGTGGGATTTGGTCCCTGGCTGTGGGGCGTGTTGGTTTGGGCTCTGGGTTTGAGCCTGGGCGGCCCAACGGGATACGCCATGAATCCTGCTCGGGACTTTGGCCCAAGGGTGGCGCACGCCGTGCTGCCGATTAGCGGAAAAGGCGGATCGGATTGGGGTTATGCTGTTGTGCCGATTGTCGGGCCGATGATTGCCGGTGGCATTGGGGCTTGGATTTTGAAGGTGGCTGGCATCGCGTAGAGCCGAATCCTCGCTTATGGAAATATCTAACAAGCGTCTGTGTTTGAAATGTTTTGGGACTATTTTTTTAATTGTCATTCCGAAGCGAAGCCAGAAATCCCCAGGGTGCCGAGAGTCGCCCGATACTCTCTAGCTTTCTTACGACACCGCGCAGTGAGAAAGCTGGCGCAGTACGATTCCTATCAGGCCACCGCTTCAGCGGTGGCGCAAGGCCTGTGATTTGACTGCGCCTTCAGGCGCTGGATTTTGAACTCCGATTTTCACCTCCGATAGCTGATTCACCACGGAGACACTGAGACGCGGAGAAACCCGAGAGCATGAAAGCATCACAGCGTCACCCACTTCCTGTGTAAGAATTCTCATTTATGGACCGAAGCGAAATCATACGGCGCGTGGAAGCGCACACCCAGCCCTGGGACATCATCGTGGTCGGCGGCGGTGCCACCGGCGTGGGCGTTGCCATTGATGCGGCTTCGCGTGGCCACGATGTCCTTCTGCTGGAGCAAAGCGACTTCGGCAAAGGCACCTCGAGCCGGAGTACCAAACTGGCGCATGGCGGCGTGCGCTACCTGGAGCAAGGCAACATCGGCCTGGTCATGGAAGCGCTCAAAGAGCGCGGACTGTTGCTGCAAAATGCGCCACATCTAGTGCGGGACTTGGCTTTCGTCGTGCCCAACTACGATTGGTGGGAAGCCCCATTCTACGGCGTTGGCCTCAAGCTCTATCAGCTTCTCGCGGGAGAGTATGGGTTCGGGCCGTCTCGCATTCTTTCCAAAGAAGAAACGTTGGAACATCTGCCAACCTTGAAGACAGAAGGTCTGCGCGGCGGTGCTGTCTACTACGACGGACAGTTTGATGACGCCCGGTTGCTCATTCACATGGCAGCGACCGCCTATGAGCAAGGTGCCACATTGCTGAACTATGTGGAGGTCACGGGCCTCACAAAGGACGATCAG
>JAYWAL010000029.1:0-2572 GCA_043782485.1 Acidobacteriaceae bacterium
TCAGCAGCCCCTGCGTCTTCAATGTCCGAAGCAACTTCTCATACCCATTCGCCTGGTACAAATCGACCCAGTGAATGTGTTGAAGCCGTTCCGGTACCTCGCATTCCTCAAGCCGCGCGGGGATCAGGAAAATGGTGCCTGGCGGTTGTTCATCGGCCACATCCAGCGCCAATTGGATTTCCTTGTGGACGTACCCCGCCGACGACACCGACGTACTCGAAAAAAAGGCGAGCACCGCCGCACTGGATTTGACCGCCTTGCGAATCTCCGGCTCCCAAGCCTGCCCTGGGAGCAAGTCCTCCTCATCGAGCCAAGGATTCACTCCGTCCTGGCTCAAGCGATGATAAAACTCGCGGACCTTCGCCTTGTCCCCATTGGAATGGCACAGAAAGACCCGCTTCGAACAAGGCGATCGCAGAGTGCGAGCGTCCGCTGCCGGCGCAGTTGGCCCTTTAGAATTGAATGATCGAGAATACGTCACGTTGTCGGATTCAAGGGTCGAACACAACTCGGAAAGCGCGGATTCGGTCGAGCGATTGACCCGGGGGTCCGGGGGGTGCTCTGTCTCTTTATGGTCAGGAGGTCTCTTTCCCGTAATGCCCCATACGAGGCGGAACATTTCCTTGTCCTTGGGCTCGGAGCGCAGATCCACCCAGGTGTTGGTCGGCAGGAACGCCAGTTCGGCCACCGCTTTGGCGCCCGCACAGCCGCGCAGCATCACTGGAATGACAGGGTACTTCTTCTTCACTTGCTGGTCGAACGCAACGGAGATCTCCCTCTGCTGCCAGCCGCCGAGACCGCTCTTACCAATTACAATCGCGAAAGCCTTGCTACGTAGCAGCCCCTCGGAAAGACGCACCACCCAGTCCGCACCGGGAGGAAGGCTCCACTCGTCCCAAAACACACGCAGGCTTGCGCCTTGGAGTTCCAGCGCGAGCTTCCGGACCTCGTCTCGCTCGTCGCTGTTAAAGCTAATGAAAACGTCGTATTCGGCCGGCCCTTCCTCCGGCCCCTTCGGCTTGCCGGCCAGCTCTTCGAGTGGTTCGAACTTCTGCATCGCCTTCAGCACGCCCAACCCCGGCATCGGCGTTCGAGGCTGGTTGGTCAGAAGGCGGTAGAGGTCGTCGTATTGCTGGTCAATCTTGAATCGCGCGCCGCCCTTGAGTGTGTTCGGCAAGTAAATCCAGTCTTCCTCGCTAAACACGATCGGGATGAACTTTGAGTTGCTTCCCTGCGCGTCGTAAAGTTCTTGCGTAATGATGTGCCCCTCGAACGTTACCCCAAGTCCTCTCCCGCGCTCTTCCTCCTTACGGAACCGCCGCAGGTAAGTATTGGTGCACACAACCAGCACGAAATCGGCCTTCTCAATTTGCCGATTGCACCAGGTCGGCCATCCTTCAGGCGGCGCCTGCTCGTACTGGTCAACGATGCAATCAACCCCTTCGCGCCGCAACCGGTTAGACAACGCCAGCACACGATCCCTGTGCTCGTCCGAGTCATGGCTGTAGCTGACGAGAACCCGAGGCGGAGACGCGATTGGCGATGCCGGAGTCATTTAGACAATTGTAGTCAAATTCAATCCTCTTGGCTGGAGTCGATGTTCCGGTTCAATAAAACCACAAACATGATCGTCCCCCAATCGACAATCTACCCGGCTCAACGCCGTAAACCGCGACCCGGCGGGATCTAGGTTCCCGCCCGGTGCTTAACAGTCTTGGGGACCAAGTCAATTCCAATTCCCAACATCTGCGTAAATCAGCGTTGATCGGCGGCTAGACAAGACCAATGCAGGCTTATCGGCCGTAGATGACGCGGACCGTGGTGTGGCCGCGGAGACCGGCGAGGCTGGCGAAAACTGGCGATCGTGTCGTGATACGGATGTTGGTTCGCGCACAGGTAACGGAAGGCCACATCCTTGTAGCTGGCTCGCGCCATCCGCCGCGAACTCATCATCCCCACGAGAGTAGCCGTACTGCAGCGACCGAACCATGGTCAACGGGTGATACGCCGCCTTCCCTCGACCATCACGCCGACCATAGTACCCGTAGATCTTTGATAGATCCAGACCCTCGGCCAGTTCCGCGATGAAACGCGCCAGATGACCCTCCGGCAACCATTCCTGCAATGACGGCGGCAACAAACGGCTGGGTGAGGTCGCACGTTCGGAAGTTCTTGCTCACACATCAAGCGTATGCGGCTCTGAAACATTTGCTAAGGAAATGTTCTGTCTCCAACCAAAAACCTCGCAATCTATCTTCCGAGAAGCTCTAGTCTAGTCTAGAGAGGCGCACCATCTCATGGAACCTGATGTCCATCAGATACTCGCGGCGAACCGATGCCGTGCCCCTGCTTTTCGTGATCCAAAGAGCGCGTGAACAGGTTGCAGCGACGCGAACCACCGTCTGAAATAGGCGCGCTTGATCGCTTTCCAGGCGCACATAAGGCGAAAACAAAAACCCAGTTCCAAATCGTCTACAATATATTTCCCTTTGTTTCAGCAACTTGCCAAATCCACCCTCCGGCAGGTCCAATCCTCTCCAGTATCCTGAAATTAGAAAGGACAGTTACGCTT
>JAYWAL010000030.1:0-43833 GCA_043782485.1 Acidobacteriaceae bacterium
CGGGCCCAAACAATGTCGTAGATGGAATCCACATCCTGCAAGAAAGCCCCGATGCGTTCCAGTCCGTAGGTCAACTCTGCGGAGATCGGGAGCAAATCCACGCCGCCGCATTGTTGGAAGTAGGTAAACTGGGTGATCTCCAGGCCATCCAGCATCACCTGCCAGCCGATACCCCACGCACCCAATGTGGGCGACTCCCAGTTGTCTTCCTCGAACTTGATGTCGTGCTGCTTCAGGTCAATGCCAATCGCGCCCAGGGATTCAAGGTACAGTTCCTGAACGTTGTCCGGCGGAGGCTTCAGGATCACCTGCAACTGCATGTGCTTGAACAGCCGGTTGGGATTCTCACCATAGCGCCCATCCGCGGGACGTCGCGAAGGCTGCACATACGCCACCTTGTAGGGTTTCGGGCCAAGAACGCGCAGAAACGTCTCCGGAGCCATCGTCCCCGCGCCCACTTCCACATCGTAAGGCTGCTGCAACACACACCCGCGCGCCGCCCAAAACGACTGCAGACGAAGAATAATCTCCTGGAAGGTCAGCGGCTTGTTATTCGCAGTCATCATCGATTACAAATGGTGAAATTACAGCTTCCTTACGCCAGCTTGCCCAACATCGGCAGCGTCACCAACTTCTTATCCAAATGCCGCTGCACAATCTGCATCAGAAACCTCCGCAAATCTTGCCCAACCGTCTTCGGCCACGCCTGCCCCACCAGCGCTACCACCGGCGTGCGAAACATCCGCGCAGCCCACCGCCGCGATTCCCACGACAGCTCCGACGATGCCAGCCGCTTATGCTCCGCACACATCAAACCATCCGCCAGGGCGTGATAAAACGCGCGTTCCCCGTCCAAATCCAAACCACACTCGCTACATACCCCAAGCTCCGGCAAAAATCCCGTCAGCCGCGTCAGCCACAGCTCGAAGTACGTCAGCGGCATCCAAATCTCATCCCCGCGCAGAACCTCTAGCACGGAAATCGTTAACCGAAACAGCGCGTCATTCACTTCCCGATCCGGCAGCAACTCATCCAGCAACTCCGCCACGTGACCCAACGCAATCAGTCGCGGATAACTCACCTCATCCGTCAGCGGCGAGTCGATCACCTCGCACGAGTCCAGCCGGGTCAACTCCTGCCGTTCGCGATCTTCATAGACCGCCCGCACCAGCGTCAACGGCTCCAGCGCACCGCCAAACCTCCGACGGGATTTCTTGGCCGACCTCGCCACTCCGCGAACTTTCCCTTCCATTCGCGTAAACAGCGTCACCAGCAGATCCGCCTCGCGCATCGGATACGTGCGCAACACAATCGCTTCCGACTCTTTCAGTGGCATGTTTCACAACGAGGCCATACGCTCTAAAACACAAAGAGCGCACGCCCACAGAAACAGGAAAGGACATGCGCTCCCAAGTCAGGCAGCCGTCACCGGCCAAAATATTTGGCGTTCGTCTCCGCGTACGCCTTCCACTTTTCCGGCAGGTCGTCCAGGGCAAAAATCGCCGACACCGGGCATACCGGCACGCACGCCCCGCAGTCGATACACTCGACCGGGTCAATAAAGAGCATGTCTTTTTCCGGAAACTGGGATTCGTCTTTCTTGGGGTGAATGCAATCAACTGGACACGCATCGACGCAAGCTGCGTCTTTGGTGCCAATGCAGGGTTCCGCTATCACGTACGCCATCAGTTTCTCCGTAGGCAGGCTTTGAATCAGCTATTCTAGCAAGAAGTTCGGGAGCGGTACAGATGGCCCGGATAGCGGCAAATTGAGCCCGTTTTTCGCTGGCTCACTCTGCTGGCTCACTCTACAGTGAAAAGGAAACCCACCTCGTCGACCAGCGGCAGGCCGTTGAGCTATGTCCATACTCCTGGAAGGTCCAAAGCACCAGCGCATTCCCCGGATCCACCACCGTTGACGAATACGTGCCCCACCCAACCGGGTTGACGGAGCACTTGTACGTCGCCGTTCCCCCAGCCACCAGCATCGGGGCACGAAGCGTGCCCGACGGGTCGGTTCCCAGCCGCGCGGCCACGTAGACGGATGCAAATTCAGTCGCCGATACTTTCGTAAAACCAATTGCCACATTCCGATTCGCATCCGCGGCAATGGTCGGAAACAGGACGTCATAATTCGGATCGCTGATCACGCCTTGCTGGATCAGGGCGCCACTGGAGTTCACCTCAAACCACTCGATGCCCACTCGCCCATTGACTCTCGATCCAGTTGCCGCAAACACGCTGCTCCCGACCCCAAAGATGTTGAAAAATCGGTGGTTCTCCGCCCCACGGATGGGTGGTTCGCTCGGCTGCGGCGCCGAGCCGGGAGTGTCGTACGTCATGGCCGTCAGCACCGTTTGCGTCGCGCTCATCGTCGGCACCGCGCCCGCCCAGGTAACGTTCTGGAGCAGCAGCACCATCGGGATCGGGTTCGTCACGTTCTGGCCGCCCTGCCGCGTGAGAAACATCTCCGGATCGCTGGCTGCTTTCCGCGGGTTGAAATCGGTGGCTGGGAATAGCTCAAAGGGCAATCCTGTGAAGGTCTTCATCCGCGCCAACGATACCCTGCGCTTGCCGGCCCAAAGCACATCGGCCTTGGGAATCACGAAGCAGTCCGCGGTACTCACATTCTTCACCACGCCGCCAAATCCGCAAACATAGACGCCGTTCGCGTCCACACCCACCCGCGGCAACAAATCCCCGCTGATGATCTTGGAGACAACCACTCCCCGCCACGCATGCATTGCGTCGGAGTCGTTTGAGACCGCCAGGAAGATGTAGGGTCCGGCCGTTACCGCAAACCATCTCTTGGAAACGGGATCGTAAAGAATACGCGGATCGTTCAACAAGCCCGGATTCACCCCCAGGCCGGCCCAGAATTGCTTCTGCGTCTGCTGCCGCAAGACTTTTCCCGTCACCTTGTCCCGCACAATGCAATACGCCCCCACAAAGTCGACCACCTGGCTCGGACCCACCGCACCCGACGTATCGGGATGGTCTTTGTAGGCCGGACCGGCGGCACCATCATAAGAATTCAGGACTTTCACGATCGGAACAGATCCACTGACTGCATCCGGGCTGGTCTGAGATCGATTCAGAGTAATAGCCGGACTTTGCGCGCGCGCCGAAGCGCAAACGAAGACTGCGCAAGCCAACACAAGGCAACGGGGGAAGATCACTGTTCTGTAGGACATCGAAGACCACCAATACCCGAAATGAAAAACTGAAACCTGGCGTTCGCTTCTTCGTCCTGAACTCGGGAACAAATGATGGAACACCAGCCAGTGATTCGATTGCAAAACTGGAATCATGGCAAACTCGGAAGGTCATGCTGCAAACGTTTGCACAAAAAAGCAAAATTTCTGCACATCGTTAGCGGTCGCAGGTCCGTGTTGGCGCGCGGATACGCTCGCCCGTGCTGTCTTGGAACGGCGTCTCACTTCCGCCGACGCGATTTCAGCTCACAGCCGTCTTCCTTTGCGCAAATTGACTGGTTTTCGCCCGCCCAATACCATAAGAGGCGCATGATTGGCGAGATCATCTCCCACTACCGCATCCTGGAAAAGCTCGGCGGGGGGGGAATGGGCGTGGTCTACGAGGCGGAAGATCAGCGCCTCGGCCGCCGAGTCGCCCTCAAGTTCCTTCCCGAAGACCTAGCGCAGGACCCTCAAGCCCGCGAGCGCTTCCAGCGCGAAGCCCGGGCCGCCTCCGCGCTCAATCACCCCAACATCTGCACCATCTATGACATCGGCGAGCATCAGAACCGCCTCTACATCGTCATGGAGTGCCTGGAAGGCGCAACGCTCAAGCATCGCATCGAGGGCAAGCCCATTTCCTCCGAGCTTCTCGTCGACTTCGGCGTCCAGGTCGCCGATGCGCTCGAGGTAGCCCACACGGCCGGAATCGTCCATCGCGACATCAAGCCCGCGAACCTCTTCCTCACCAAGCGTGGCCAAGCAAAGATTCTCGACTTCGGCCTAGCCAAAGTCGCGCCCGGCCAGATACCCACTGCGCGTGATGCTTCCGCGCCCACCATGACGGTGAACGAGGCCAACCTCACAAGCCCCGGCAGCGCCCTCGGCACGGTCGCGTACATGTCCCCGGAGCAAGCCCGCGGCGAAGAGCTCGACGCCCGCACCGACCTCTTCTCGTTCGGCACCGTTCTTTACGAGATGGCGACGGGACGCCAACCCTTTACCGGCAGCACCTCCGCCACCATCTTCGACGCCATCCTGAACCGGCCTCCGACTTCCGCCGCCCGCCTCAACCCCGACCTCCCCGTGCAGCTCGAATCCGTCATCGACAAATGCCTGGAGAAAGACCGTACCCTGCGTTACCAAACTGCCTCCGACCTCCGCGCCGACCTCCAGCGCTTCAAGCGCGATTCGCACTCCACAAAGATTGCCGCCGTCTCTGGCTCTGTCCTGGCCGTGTCTTCCGTCAAAGTTCCAATCGCAGAATCAGCCCCATCCAGCCTACGAAATTGGTCACTGCTCGCGGGCGTCGCCGCCGCCCTGGTCCTGGCTGCAGTCCTGGCAACCGGCTACTTTTCCGGCTGGTTCGCGACCCCGCAGCCCTACTCCCAGGCCGAACTCAAGCCTCAGCAGCTCACCGCCAACTCCACCGAAAACCCCGTCTCAGTCACGTCAATTTCCCCCGACGGCAAGTACCTCCTTTACGCCGACCTCGAGGGCCTCCACCTCCGCACCATCACCTCCGGCGAAACCCAGTCTCTTCCCATCCCCGAATCTTTTTGCTTTCGTTGAGCACGCCTCGAATGGTCCCAGGATGGGACCAAACTCCTCGTCAGCGGCCCCGTCGCGCAGGAAAAGCAAGGCACCTGGATTATTTCCGTCATCGGCGCCACCCTCAAGAAGATCCGCGATGACGCCCACGACGCCTCGCTTTCCCCCGACGGCTCGCAAATCATCTATCGCGATTCCGTGGACAAAAACCTCTGGCTCATGAACGCCGATGGCGGCCAGGCCCGGCTCTACCTCAAGCCCGAAGTCGGCGACCACTTCTTCGGACCAACCTGGTTCCCCAGCGGCAAGCGCATCGCCTTGGCCAGGTTCCGCATCACGAACGGATCACTCGCACTGAGCATCGAAAGCCGCAACCTGCAAGGCGCGGACCCGGTCACCCTTGTCTTTAACCCGCGCCTCATGGATTTCTGCCTGGGCCCGAATGATCGCCTCATCTACAGCCTGCGCGAACTCCCGCCCAACCAGTACGACGCCAACCTCTGGCAACTCCGCTTCAATCCCGACTCTGGCAAGCCGCTTGGCGACCCGCGCCGGCTCACCGACTGGACCGGTTTTATTTTCGTCAACCCAGCCTTCACCGCCGACGGCAACCGCTTCACTTTCCTCAACACTCGCGGCCAAAGCGATGTCTATGTCGGCGAACTATCCAACGGCGGATCTTCTCTGAAGTCCCCCCAGCGCCTGACTCTCAACGACCGCATCGACTGGCCCGGCGGCTGGTCCGCCGATAGCAAATCCCTCTTCTTCTACTCGGATCGCAACGGCAACCTCGACATCTACAAACAGAATCCCGCCGAGCACAACGCCGAATCTGTCGTCAGCAGTCCCGAGGAAAAATGGTTCCCCCAGCTGAGCCCAGACGGTAAGTGGATTCTCTACATGCAATGGGCCAGAATGCCCGACGGCGCGTGGCCCACGTCCGGCAAGCTCATGCGTGTTCCAATTGCAGGCGGACCCTCGGAGGCTGTCACCGACATCCAGGGCCACCCCGGCTTCATCAACGGCGGCTACGATCCCACCAACACCGCCAACGGCTTTCCCGGTTTCCGCTGCCCGCAACACTCCAGCAGCGCCTGCGTGCTCGCCGAGTCCGGCGACAATCAGCTAACCTTCACCGCTATCGATCCTGCCCAGGGCAGAAAAGCGGAGCTCAGCAAAATCACGACCGACCCCGATAACACTGGCTGGGATCTCTCCCCTGACGGCACCCGCATCGCTCTCTCGCAATACGACTACAAAAAAGCGGATGTCCAAATCGTTTCAGTACCCGGCGGAATGCCGCAAAAACTCTCCGCCATGCCCTGGACCCAACTCTCGAACGTAGCCTGGGCGGCCGATGGCAAGAGCCTGTTCCTGTGCAGCTTCTCGTCGCGTGGAACGTCAATCCTACACATGGACCTTAACGGCTCGACCAAGCTCCTCTTCAAAGAACCCAGCTGGGACATCTTCGCCCTATCCCCATCCCCGGACGGCCATTACCTCGCCTTCGGCCCCATCATCACCAACGCCAACGCCTGGACCATCGCCAACTTCCCAAAAAAATAAGCCTGTGTGGCGCGGACACTCTTGTCCGCGTGGTCTTGTTCGAAGATTAGGATTTATATGCCCGCATACCAGGCATACCCGCCCTCAGGCGACGCCGACCCCAACCCCTTGCCAAACTTTTTCAGATCGTCCGTCACCGTCAGGTGCGTAATAAACTTCACGCTCTTGTACCCCAACTGCCTCGGCACCCGCATCCGCAGCGGTCCGCCATTCCCTACCGAAAGCTCTCCGCCGTTCATCCCATACGCAAGAAACGTCTGCGGATGCACCGCATCGGCCATGTCAATGCTGTCCCACCAGTCATGATCGATCGAAAAGTAAACCACGTACCGAGCCTCAGGCTGAATCCCCACGACTTCCAGCACATGCGACAACGGCACACCAATCCACTCCGAAATATATGACCAGCCCTCTTCGCAAGCGAGTTCCGTAATCTGACTCCGCGACGGATAACTCTTCAACTGCTCCAGCGAAAACGCCCCGGGCCGCGCCACCATCCCGTCGATGGTCAACCGCCAGTCCGCAAAGCCACCCGCCTGAAGTTTCTTGAACTCATCATTCGGCGGCGCCATTTCGTTTTCCAAAGGCCGCTTCGAAATCTGGCTCCGTGCAAACTCCCGCGCCATCGAATGCCACGTCAACAGCCGCTGCGACGCATAATTTAAGGTTTCGCCAACGCCCCAGATTCCACCGTGATCAGGCGGCACCAAACCGTAACTCTTCGCCACTTCAGCCGCCACGCCTAATCCAGCCACGCCCGCAGTAGCCGCCAGCCCAGTCTTGATTAATCTGCGTCGTGAAATACCCGTCATACGCCCTCCATATCAGAAGCCGCAGGCTGATCCGCCTTACCCGTAATCATCGCCCGCATCCTGCTCCAAAACCCAGCGAACCAAACCATCCCCACATGCACCAGGAGAAATAGCGCCAGCCACACCGACACCAAAAAGTGAATTGTCCGCGCCGATTGCCGCCCGCCCAGCAAAGTCACGCTCGCCGGAACCGCCGAGGTAAACGCCGGCGACATCGCCAACCCAGTCCAAACCACCAACGGAAAGAAAACAAAAATCACACACAAATAGCTAAGACGCTGTAACAAGTTATACGACCAAGCATCAGCCTCAGTCGGCCGCTGAAACCGCAAATGACTGGCCACCGCCTTCCCCAACGCCCGCCACGAACGATCCTCCCGCGCCGGAAACAAGCTCTTGCGAAAATATCCCGACCACAAACCCGCAAACACATAAAGAAGTCCGGTGAACACCACCAGCCAAGCCGACTGAAAGTGCAAATACCGGCTCCACCCGTTCTGATCCGGCAACACATAGCCATATCCGGTCGGCACCAGGGACCTCGACGACGGAATCGGCAGCTTGAACAGCACCGGCGTCAACACATTCCCAGTCTCGCCCCAATAAAATCTTGGATGCGAAATCACAAGCTCCGAACCGCTTACCAGCAAGGCAACAAAACAGCCCACCGTTATCCAATGAGTAATCCGCACCAACGCAGAGTGCCGCATAGGAACCGTCGCAGCTGGAGCCACCAAGACAGCACTGGGCACCAAATCCACCGCCCCAGACTCCGGAATCGTCCCTAAATTTGCTCCAATATCCGCCAAGCTTCCGCCTCCCCGCCCTGCCACATCGGTGCCATGCTACCACGCTGCCCCGCCTCCCTGGACCGCCCCCATCAGAGAGGGAAATTCCGCCTGCACTGACACAACCGCCCGCCAATCCCCCTACCTTCGCTATACTCAAACCTCGAGTCCAGCATCCAAAGCCCATGCCACCCATGATATTGCGCTTGGGATACGACATCTCGTTCGACCTCCCAGCCCCGGTTACCGTGGTTGCGCTCCTGAACGTCCATCCTTCACGGGTGGCCGACCTGCGCGCTCCGGACGAACTCTCTACTGATCCCGCCCTACCGCTGGAGAGTTTTCTCGATAGCTTTGGCAACCGCTGCACCCGATTCCTAGCCCCCAAGGGTCCGCTCCACCTTCACAACTCCACCTTGCTCTCTGACACCGGAATGCCCGACGCCGTCAGCCTGCACGCCTCGGAAGCTCCCGTTCACGAACTCCCCCACGACGTTTTGCGCTTTCTCTATAACAGCCGCTATTGCGAGGTTGATCGCTTTTCCAATATCGCCCTGGAGCTGTTCGGTTCGGTCACCCCGGGATGGCAGCGCGTACAGGCCGTATGCGACTGGGTGCACACGAAAGTCAGCTTCGGCTACCAGTACGCCCGCCCCACCAAAACCGCCCTCGACGTCTTCACCGAACGCTTCGGCGTCTGCCGCGACTTCCAGCATCTGGCCGTCACTCTGTGCCGAGCCCTCAACATTCCCGCCCGCTATGCCACTGGATATTTAGGCGATATCGAGGTACCACCCTCAGGCACGCCCATGGACTTCAGCGCCTGGTTTGAAGCCTACCTCGACGGACGCTGGTGGACCTTCGATGCCCGCAACAATGTCCCTCGTGTGGGCCGCGTCCTCATGGCCACCGGCCGCGACGCTTCCGATGTCGCCATGACCACATCCTTCGGCGTCGCCAACCTCACCCACTTCACCGTCATCAGCGAACCGGATCCTTGGGGCTAAAACCATGTCATCCTGAGCGGAGCCTTGGCTTCACGCAGTGAAGGCAAAGCGTAGTCGAAGGATACCTGCCCATTTCGCGCCTCTCGCCCAGCCGAAACTCTGGCCCTTCCACTTCGGTCGGACTGACAAACTCACCCGAATCAGAGCTTCATTAGCCCTAAATCTCGCATCATCAGACTTCATCAAGCACGATGACCGTCTCGCCAAACAGCAGTTGGTAGAATCAAGGCAGCCTACCGATTCAGCCTTCTGAAAACAGATTGCTCCATCGGAGGCGGTGAACGTGGCGGAGATTTTGGCCGAACAACCTTCTGAACCTTCCAGCGTGTGGGTCTACCTGCTGGCCGTGCTGCTGGGCGCGGCTACTGGGTATGTGAACGTGCGGGTGGAAGACTTGATGCTGACGGCCGTGATGGTGACAGCGTTTGCCATGTTTGTGGCATTTTTGCGGCCGCGGCACCCGTGGCGATGGGCTTTGCTGGTTTCGGCGATGATTCCTTTGGGCGAGGTGGTCGCCTTCCGGTTGACGGGACAGCGGTTGAATCGGGTGGGAATTTCCGAGGCGATTCTGGCGGCTTTGCCCGCAAACGCTGGGGCTTATGGCGGGTCGGCGCTGCGGACGGTGATTCGCGAATTGTGGCAGCCGAAATGAATGCTTGTCGGAGGTCAGGTTCGCGATTCCCTGGCCGCTGTATACTGCCGTTTTCTGTTCCACGCTCTCCGTTCTCTCATTCCACCGATTCGATAAGGAGTTTGCCATGCAAAGCCGCATCCTGGGCACGACCATGCCGGTTCTGGAATTCACGCTGGAGCCAAACGAGTGCGTTATCTCCGAGGCGGGAGAGCTTTCCTGGATGTCGAGCGCCATCCAGATGACAACGCATACGCAACTGGGCGGAGGCGGCGGATTTTTTGGAGCTCTGAAACGCGTGGCCGGCGGCGGCACGCTGTTCATGACGGAATATCGCTCGCTGGGCGCGGCTGCGGAATTGGCGTTTGCCACGCGCGTGCCGGGACATATTGTGCCGGTGGAAGTTGCGCCGGGACATGAGTACATGATTCATCGGCACGGGTTTTTGTGCGCGACGCCGCAGATCCAACTGGGGGTCGGTTTCCAGCAATCACTGGGCGCCGGCGTATTTGGCGGAGATGGATTCCTGCTACAGAAAGTGAGTGGGCAGGGGACGGCTTGGCTGGAACTTTCGGGCGAGGTGATTCTGAAAGAGCTGCGGCCGGGGGAGACTTTACGGGTGCATCCGGGGCACGTGGGGGCGTTTCACTCGAACGTGTCGTTCCAGATTACGACCGTTCCTGGGATTAAAAATATGATTTTCGGCGGGGATGGTATCTTTCTGGCCGCGCTGACGGGGCCTGGGAAGGTGTGGCTGCAAACTTTGCCGATTTCGAAGCTGGCGCACCAATTGCAGGAATACCTGCCCTCACCAGAGCGGAATACGACCGAGGGCGGGATTGTGGGTGGGATTGTGGGATCGATTTTGCGGGGTTGAGCGGGGTTAGTGCGTTGCTCCGTCGCTGTTCGTGGGGTAGAATTCCGCGGTTGGAGGGATTTATGAAACGCGCCTTTGTGCTTGTCTTTCTGTTTTTAGGTGTTTGGGCGGGTGGAGTATTTGGACAAACGCCCGCGGCTGATGCGGGCGGCGCGCCGAAAGCGACTGCTCCGACCGCAGCCCCAAGCGCAGTACCAGCGCGTGCGCGTTTCGTCCCGGTCTTGATTTCAGCGACAGACAGCAGCGGAAACCCGGTAACCGACTTAACCAAGGACCAGTTCTCGATCCTGGATACGCTGCAACCGGTGCAGGCGCTGCAAGCTTTTAAAGCGGCGGATATTCCGTTGCATCTGGCGGTGGTTCTGCTGGCAGCGACGGGAACCTTTTCGCAACAACAGGCGGCGGCGAGTGAACTGATCAAGCGGGTGGTTCGGCCAAAACTTGATGAGGCCTTTGTGGTGACCGCCCGGGGTAAGAAGCCGTGGCCGTCGGACCGGCTGGACTGGAAGCAGGATCCGGCCGACTTGGTAAAGATGATTGAAGGGCTGGACCGTAATGCCGGTCTGCATGACGCGTTTAGTTTCGATATTGTAACGGACGAGACCGAATTCGACGAAAACGCCGGCCGAAACAGCATGCAAGTTTACTCGGGCGGGGGCGTGAATGTGTTTGATGCGGTGTATTCCATGATGAATTCCGACCCGCGCCCGGCGCGCCGCGTGATGGTAATTTTTCGCGAGCCATGGGCGCATAGCCCTGGATTTGGACAGAGGATTAATACGGTGGTGGAGTCGAAGTTGATGCAGGTCATTGCCGTGGCCCAGCAGATGCACATTGCCACGTTCGTGATTGGCTTGGAAGACACGCGCTTCAACGGAGTTTCGGACAACACCATCGGCAAAACGTACATCTCGTTACACGCCGGTGATGATGGTGGCGCGGGCACGGCGAGTCGCGCCTATGACAAAGAAATGGAAGCGGATAAAGTTCGCGCCTACGGCGCCGGAAAAATGAACGTACAGCGACTGGCCGCCGAGACCGGCGGAGCCACCTTCTGGAGCGCTAAAAAGAATTATCCAGACGCGGTCAACGCCATTGCCAACTTGATTGCCGGGGAATATATCTTAACGTTCACCCCCAGCGTCAGTTCCAGCCCAACGCACACGCTGAAAATTACCGCCAACACTGGGGCTAAAGTTCTGGCCCAGCCTTCGTTTGTATACGGCGCGCCTAAGTAGAATTCTAAGCAGCGAAACGCTTTGCCATGGCGGTTGCAAGGCGGCGGCGCCTTGTATACTAGCCACTCATGCGAACTGGTTTTCTTTGCGCCTGTGCCGCCCTGTTCACTCTAGTGGGCAACCTTTCGGCGGCCGCCCCTGGCTCCGCCTACACGGGCCATCCTAAGCTCGTTGTCATCATCGTCATTGACCAGTTTCGCGCCGACTATCCGGAGCGCTACCGCGCGGATTTTGGGCAGGGCGGGTTTAATCTTTTTCTGGAACATGGCGCTGTGTTCACCGCGTGCCAGTATGACTATGCTGGCACGCGCACCGCTCCCGGCCACGCTACTTTGCTGACGGGTGCCTACTCTGACCGGCATGGCATTTTGGCTAACGACTACTGGGAGCCGGATCAACTGGAGCGAAAGGACGAAGCAGGCCATCGCTGCGGCGGAAAAGTGCCGTTTGTTTGGGACCCGAACAAGAAGGTCGTTTGGCTTTCGGATGCGCTTGCGCAACCCAAACCGAACGCGTGCCTACCGGGCAGCGCATCACCGCATAACCTGACGGCAGCCACGCTGGGTGATGAATTGAAACAGGCAACCCAGGGACGAGCGCGTGTGTATGCCGTGAGCCTGAAAGAGCGGGCGGCGGTATTTCCGGGCGGCTTTTCCGCAGACGGCGCTTTCTGGCCGGATAGCGCCACCGGAGCGTGGACCACATCGACCTATTATTATCCTGATGCGAAAGCTCCGGCGTGGATTAAGGCTTACAACGACCGCGGCTGCGGCGGGCCTTGTCCGGCACAGGCCGCGAAGGATGCTCTGACGGAGTACGACCACCTGTCGCCGGAGACCAAGACCGCCGTCGGCAAGCCCGACCCGCTCAATTTTTACGAATCCGTTGGGGCAACCACCATCGCCAACCGCTATGAGATTGAGTTTGCTGAACAGTTGATCCAAAACGAAAAACTCGGCCAGCGTCCGGACGGGGCTACGGACCTGCTGATCGTCAGCCTTTCCGCCAATGACATTCTGGGGCACCGCGTTGGCCCGGATGATCCGGTAATGAAACACATGGCGCTGGAACTCGACCAGCAGCTCAGCGCCTTTTTCGCCGACATTGGCAACCGCATTGGCCTGGCGCAAACGGTGCTGGCGCTGAGTTCCGACCACGGCGTTGCGCCCATTCCCGCGCTCGCGAAGAAGCAAGGACTGCCCGCGGCCGCGTACCGCGCCGACTGCGGCGAAAACGACCCTAACAAAACCGGATGCCTGCGCGAAGAGTTGAATGTCGCGCTGGAAAGCACGCTTGCCAAGCGCATCGCCGCCGCACCGGCCACCCAAGGTCGCCACCAGTTTGTCGTCGCGCTCGACTACCCCATCGCCTGGCTCGGACAGCCCGCCTTCCAGCACCTGGGCATGAGCGAAGAGGAAGCGGAAGGCGCCGTGGGCAACGCCATGATGCACCTCGAAATGGAACACGGCTTCCGCAACTTCTATACCCGTGCCCAACTCGCCAAAGGCGACGTCCCTCCCAATGAAACCGGCCGCCGCTATTTGCATAGCTATGCTCCCGCCAAAAGCTGGTACGTTTACGCCGTGCCTGCGCCTTACACGGTGAGTGGCAAGAACGGAACCGACCACGCCTCTCCCTACAACTACGATACTCACGTGCCACTGATGCTGTTCGGAACACCGTTCCGGCCCGGCGTGTATCGCACTCATGCTGAACCGGTGGATCTTGCGCCAACCCTTTCCTCCATCCTCGGAATCAATCCGCCCTCCAGCTCCATCGGCCGCGTGCTTACGGAAGCGCTACAGCCCACAGGAGATCGCCCATGAACAATACTGCCGCCAAAGTCGGCACCGATCTCAGCGTGCGTTTCTGCGGACTGGAGCTGAAGAATCCGCTCATCGCCGCCAGCGGGACGTTCGGTTATGGACTGGAGTTTGAAGACGTCGTCCAGATCGATAAGCTCGGCGGCTTCGTCGTCAAAGGCCTTTCCCGCGAGCCCATCACCGGGAACCCGCCACCGCGTCTGTTTGAAACCGCGGCCGGAATGCTCAACGCAATTGGCCTGCAAAATGTGGGGGCGCGGGCGTTTATCGATGAAAAACTCCCCAAGCTGCGCGAGAAGAAAAATATTGTTGTTTTCGCCAACGTTTTCGGCTACACGCGCGACGACTACGAACGCACGATCCAGATTCTGAACGAAGGCGAAGGCATCGCGGCGTATGAACTGAATGTCTCCTGCCCGAACACGGCGCACGGCGGCATCCAGTTCGGCAGCGATCCGCATCTTCTGGAAGAGGTGGTCCGCAAAGCCAAGCGTGCTGCTGAGCGCCCCATGATCGTCAAGCTTTCCCCCAATGTCACCAGCATTCCGCTGATGGCGCGCATCGCCGAAGAAGCGGGTGCCGACGCCATCTCGCTGGTCAACACGTTCCTCGCCATGGCCATCGACGCCGAAACGCGACGTCCGCGCATTGCCAACATCACCGCCGGCCTTTCCGGACCAGCCATCAAGCCCATTGCGCTACGCATGGTGTATGAAGCGGCCAAGGCAGTCAAGATTCCCATCATCGGCATGGGCGGCGTCAGCACCGGCGAAGATGTGGTCGAGTTCATGCTGGCTGGCGCAACGGCGGTGCAAATTGGAACATCCAGTTATTGGGACCCCTGCGGCACGGAAGCCGTGGTCGATGAACTCACGCGCTGGTGCAATGACCGCAAAATTCCGCGTCTGGCGGAGCTGACCGGCGGCTTGCAGACGAACAGCTGAAGCCCTCAGTACCTTCCGCTCACCGCCAGAATCGCTCCCATCGCCACATAGCACGCCAACTGGTAGCCCGTATTGATCAGGAACAGTTGCAAAGGCCTCCTGCCAAACAGCGTGTCCGTCAACTGCACGGAGGCGACAAAGCCCATCCACACAGCGAATCCCACTTTCATTCCGTAAGGCGCTGTAATTACGGTCGTGACCACCACAATCTTCCCCAGGACGAACGCCGCTGCCAGGCTGGACAGAAGCGCCGCCCCATACATCTTCCCTGCCCCTTTACGCATGGCGTCGAGTCCGGCCTTGTCATTGGGGTCGTAGCCCATGGCTCTCATCCAGGGCTTGGCAAACAGCAGCGGCGAATACCACAAAAAACCCAATGCCATGTCAGCAACCGCCGCCACCAACACATACACCAGCTTCACACCCAGAACTTCCATTTTCGCCTCGCGGAATTTTAAATTGCTGAATGATTTATGCCCCAACCTACCAGCAACGGACTCGTTTCATTGGAAATCCTATTCCGCCGCCCGAGAAAACCCAAGCAAAATCCGGGGAACGCCTTGCCTGGAAAACCTGTCACTTTTCGCCCCGAACCTTCATCTAACCACTAACGCTAAAATGAGCCAGGTACTCGAAAGGAGATAGTCAATGGCAAAAGCAACATTTGCGGCCGGATGTTTTTGGGGCGTCGAGGCGGCATTCCGTCGCATCCCCGGAGTGGTTGGTACGCGCGTCGGCTACATCGGCGGCAAAACCGTGAATCCCAGCTACAAAGAAGTCTGCACCGACACCACCGGTCACGCCGAAGCCGTCGAGGTTGACTACGATCCGACGAAGACTCCGTACGCAAGCCTGCTCAAGGTTTTCTGGGAGAACCACAACCCGACGCAGGTGAACCGCCAGGGTCCGGACGTGGGCGCACAATATCGTACCGCGATCTTTTTCCATTCTCCAGAACAGGAAGCCGAGGCCCGAGCCTCAAAGGATGAACTAGAGAAGTCGAAGCGCTTCGCCGCCAAGATCGCCACGCAAATCGTGCCAGCGGAAACCTTCTACGCCGCTGAGGACTACCACCAGCAGTATCTGGAAAAGCGCGGCCTGGCCACCTGCCACATTTAGGGAACCCGGCAAGCCGCCTTAGAATTTGAACTCCACGTCAATCTGCATGCGCCGCGGAGGTAGTGCTTGCACGCCGCGGCCGAAATCCCCAGATCCATAAATGCCGGAATAGGTTACGTCGTTGCGGTGATTCAAAACGTTGAACGAGTTCAGCGCAACACTGAGCGTGGGTGCTTCGCCTTTCGCTTTCGCCAGTTTCGTTTTTGCAAAAACAAAATCATGGGCGAGGTTGAGATCCAGGTTCACCTGCCCGGGTCCGTGCAGGGAGTTGCGCGGGTAGCCTGGTGGGCGATCATTAACGATGCCGTCAAAGTTGTCGTCGCCTCCGGTGGTCACGTCGACGGGCTTACCGGAATAGATGGAAAGCGCGAGGCCCACGGAGAAAAACTTCGTGGGCTTGGCCGAGCCCAGCAAGTCGAATTTGTGGCGGCGATCATTGTCCGAACGCGCCCATTCTTGATTTGGAGCATAACTGTTGGCGGGGAAAAAGCTAATGCCGCTGGTGTTATTGCGCGTGCTGTTAAGGGTATATTGGGCTTGACCGCTGAAGAATTTACTGACTTTGCCGCGGAAGGTTAGCTCCAGCGAGTTACTCCTCTGGAACCCTTCCGGCTGAATCGTACGTTCCTGCCCCAGGTTTTGGTTCGGACGAGAGGTCGAACCGAAAAGCGGAGCGTTGGCGTCGACGGAGCGAAACAAGTGTACGCCGCGCGATCCAACATACGTTGCACTGAGCGTGCTCTTTTTGGTCAGTTGCCGCTCGAGGCCAAAACTGTACTGAACCGTACGCGGCAGTTTCGCAAGTGGATCAAGAACCACCACACTCGCCGGCAAGCCTACCAACGACCCCGGCGAAACCGGAAACGTTGGATTGGCGACAATGTAGCGAAGCAGATTGACGCCGTTGAAGTGCAGCAAGTCGGCGATGGGCCTCGCACCCGAGCGGTCGTAAAACATGCCGGCACCGCCGCGAATTACAGCTTTGCTGTTGGTGCTGGGTGCGTAGGCAAAACTAATACGCGGCGCGAAGTTCGTGGGAACATCGTGAAAAAAGTTTTGCCAGTAGTAGCGCATGCCAAGCGAAAGCGAAAAGTTCGGCCGCACCCGGATGCTGTCCTCGAAAAAGCCCGCGAATATCTTTTCTAGAAACACAACGCGCCCCTGGCCCGCTTGCACCAGATAGCTGGAAGGCTGCATCGCTTGAAATTTTGCCAAACTCTCAAAAGTATAGGTGCCCGCCCGGTTAGCGTAATCATCAGCACCCCGACGGCTAATGTCCGGGACATCGATGCCGAATTTCAACTCGTGCTTACCGTTGGCATAGGAGACAATGTCGGTGCCATCGAAGTGCGCTTCCGTGCGCTTGTTGTCAGCCTGCGCGCCTCCCCCCGTAAAGGCCCCGGAAACGACCAACTGCGGGTTGGCATTCAGGCTTGCTGTGGTGTTGTCGTTATAGCCAACCAGAAACCGCAATTGATTCAGCCACCTCGGCGAGAACACGTGCAGGTAGCTGACGTTGATTTCGTGTTCCTGCGAGCGGGCGTTGCTGCCCGCTTCAGAAAGCACATACCCGCCCACGCCCTGACTGCTGCGCGTTTCGTGTTCGTAAGAGTAGGAAATCCAGAACTGATCGTTGTTCGCAAAAGTATGGAACACACGCCCAGATCCAAAAAAATACCGCGTCGGGCTGGGAACGTTCTGGTGGATGTCCCCCTGCAAAAGGTGCGCGAAGACTGTCGCCTGCTGGTCATCCTCGTTGCGTTCCATCGAGAGAAGAAACGTGGTCTTCTTGCCGTTCCCCAGCGGTCCCGTCAAAGAACCCTCGTAGAATCGCCGCTGCTCGGACGGTTTAGTCTTGGCGAAAGCGTTTTGGGCGTCGAAGATAGAATCACGAAACAGGAAGTTGAGAGAGCCGTGAAACTGCGGCGTGCCGCCCTTGGTGGTGATTTCCAATCGCGCGCGACCCGGACGGGAGAACAACGCGGAATAGGGATTTTGGTTGATCTTGACCTCGCGAACCGCCGAGGGCGTAACGCCGGGGCCGTTGGCCTCAACGCCGTTCACGACCAGCGTGACGCCGTTGGTGCCGATGGCGTTGTCATCCAGAAAGCGCGAAAGCGTCGTGATGTAGTCCTGATCGAAAATTGGAATACGATCAAGCGCGTCGCGGTCCACCGTGTTGGCGCTCTGGTTTTCGCCAGGATCGGTGCCCACCTTGGTTGCCGATTCCTCTGTTTGCACGGTGATCGATTCGTTCGCGGCAAACACGGCCAAGACGATGTGGATCCCCGGAAGGGGCTTATCGCCAAGGCTCACCGGCATTTGCACTTCGCCAAAACCGTCGGCATGAATGTGCAGGGTGTAGTCCCCTCGGGGCATGCGGTCCAGACGGAACGCGCCGGAGCTGTCGGTGGTGGTTTTTGCCACCGCAGTTTTGTCGGATGACAAGAGTTCGACAGCTGCGCCGACGACGAAAGCGTCGGAAGGGTCTTGCACGGTTCCCGTCAGCGGTCGCGACTGCGCCGCGGTCGCAGCGGTTACGGCGGCGGTAAAAACGAGCGTCAACAGCAGAAATTTGGGCAGACGTGGCATCATCAGCAGCTTCGCTGAGTGTAACCGCGCCAGATTAAAGTTTCCTGAAAAGGCGGGTGGCGGATTCGCCTACCGGGCTGAAACATCACCTGTGGGTACCCCGCTCAAGCCTTATTTTGGCTTGAGTGGGGGTTGCAGGCGATCCCCTTTGGCGGGTAGCCGACCCCTGGTGAGATTTTGGTTTCTCTTACCCGACCAGGATTGCGGGTGCCCCGTCCTTTGCGGTTTTTGCAAAGGGCGGGAACCACACTGCCTGAAACAACAACGGGCCAGGGCGGGTGGCCCAATCTTTAACCTTCCAGACACAAGTCGAACAAAGAGGGCCCCACCCTTTCGCTCGGCCGTGATCTATCTTCTCAAACTAGAATCTCGGGTGCCCATCCTTTGCGTTTTTTGAAAAGGGCGGGCACCACGCGGCCGGCAAGGACGACTTAAGCCTCTCCGCCCCGAAACGGAGAGTCCTAAAATGGGGCAGATCCATCTCAATTTCCTGACAAAAAGCGACAATTGTTCCACAAATGTGCAAAACTTTGCGCTTGCCCCAAAAACGCCTCGTTCCCAAAAAACCTTGTCAAGCCCCCTAAAGCCCCATTTTTCCCGTAAGTTCCACATTCCAAAACAAATATAGTTGCAAGAAAAAGTATAATCCACCCCCCTTGACATGTTATCCTGAACTTAAGAGTAGATTTTATGGACTTCTAAGGGCGCACTCCCGAATTTTCGGGTCTGCGCTTTTCGTGTCTTACGTCCATTGACCCTCGTTCAGAGGCTCCTTAGGCCGGAATGCCTGGGATCCACTCGGCGGCGCGGGCGTCGCCGTGGTTGACTGCGTATAACACCAGCTCCACGCGGTTCGATACGCCGAGCTTGTCGAAAATCCGAAACAGATACTTCTTGACGGTGTGCTCGCTCAGGCTCAGCTCCCGGGAGACATCTCGGTTGCTCAGGCCTTCGGCCACCAGCGCGACCACCTGCTCCTCGCGGGGTGTGAGGAGGTTGCGTCCGCAATCGTTGATGACGCGGACCGTGGGCACTTGGCTGACCAGATCCAGCAGGTAATGGATCTGCTCGGAGCTGGCCCAGACCTGGCCGTCGCGGACGGTGTGGATGCACTTGCAGAGTTCGCGCACCGAGGCATCGGCAAAACAGAAGATGCCGCGCACGCCGGAACGGAAAGCGTTGACCACGACCTGGCGGGCATAGCCTTCGCCCAGCAAGATGATGGGGATCTGTGGATGCGTGAGATGGATTTGCCGCGCCGTGGCGAAACAAGCCTCGTCGGGCAGGTTGGGGTTCAGGAGCAGGATGTCCACGCGCGAGCAGACTGTCATGCGCAGGATGGCTTCGGCGCTCATGTCGCAGGCCGTCACTTTGAAATCGGGTCGGCGCCTCAGCGCGCTGGTTAGGAGTTGAGACTGCATCTGGCTGGAATCGGCGACCAGAACGGAGATTGGCTGGAATACGGTATCGGTCAGTGGCACGCTAAGACCTCATGTCTTTAAAAGTGAACACATCCTAGTGCACATGGGTCGGAGTATGGAACTAAAAGTTGCATGATTGTGGAGATTTATTTCGCGCTTGTCCCGTTTTGAAAATGGATCGACTGGGAAGTGCCAACTATTGGGCACGGGGCGGACTGGAAATGTTGCAAATTGAGAATCACGTCTACTTTTGTGGGTAGCCTTTTCTGAGCTAGCACCGTTGGCCAGGAAATTCCGCCCGGAACGTGACCGGGGCTGGCGGATGCCGCGACGGACGGGCGTTCCCCAGGCAGGTAGCGAACTACCGCGCGCGGCCACGCAGTGCAGCAGCGAAGCCCACCTTGGTAGGGAGTACTTTACTGGTCTTGGCGATTCGTATGCCGGGCTGTACGTTGGGTGACCGCATGAATTTGAGGCGGCTTCAACTTATGAAACTCGCATTCTTCGTATTGGCATTGGCATTGACATGGACATCGCTGGGCGGGGGCTATGCCCTGGCACAGCGCGGAGCAAAGGTGGAGGCGAACCCGAAATCCCCAACCATCGGGGAGACGAACAAAACCGGCTCGGGGTCGGACCGGTTGGGGGCGGGACTCCTGGGAACGAGGAATGAGCTCTACACCATTCAACAGAGCGATACCTTGGAGCTAACCTTCGCCATCCATTCTTTGGGAGCTGCGACGGCAAGGCGTGCCGGTGATCTACCACGTCAACGACTTCAAGATGTTGTGCCCAACCTACAATCTAGTTTCGCGGGGAGAGCCTTGCGAACGCTGCGTTCAAGGCAGCTTTCGCCACGCTGTCTCAGAAGGATGCTATTCCGGAGGACGGGGGGCAGCGGCGGTTTTGGCGGCGGAGGCTTATGTCCACAAATGGTTGAAGACGTATGCAAGCTGTGTTGATCTGCTACTAGCTCCGACCGCGTTTGTGCGCGACAAAATGGTGAAGAACGGTTGGAATCCGCGAGCCGTGGAGGTATTACCTCATTTTCAGCGAACTCCCGAGGAAGCGACGCCAGCGCCTTCGCCGGAAGCGCCAGTTCTCTATTTCGGTCGGCTGTCGCCGGAAAAGGGAGTCGCCGACCTGTTGAATTCGATGCAGAGAATTCCCCAGATCCGCTTACAAATAGCCGGAGACGGGCCGCAACGAGGGGAACTGGAACGGCAAGCGCAACTTCTGGGACTTGGCAACGTGGAATTCCTTGGTCACCTGCAAGGGCGGCAGCTCGAAGCACGGATTATCGAATCAAGCTTTACGATCTTCCCGTCCCACGCTTACGAGACTCTAGGGAAATCCATTCTCGAATCCTATGCCCATGGCAGAACCGTGATCGCAACCAATCTCGGCTCCCGTCGCGAACTGATTGACGAAGGCGAGACAGGTGTTTTGTATCGGGTGGGCGACGTAGAACAGTTAGCCCATGCGATCTCCTTTCTTCACGCACGGCCTGCCTTGGCCAAGGCCATGGGAGAGGCGGGACTGGAAAAGGCTCGTCGCTACCACTCACCCGACTTGCACTACCAGGCGCTCATGGAAATCTATAGCCGAGTCGCCGCCAGAAAAACGGCAGCGAGGCCTACCACCGCAACCTCGCCGCGGCCTCTCAAGATCGCCTTTATCGGCGGGCGTGGAGTGATTTCCCGGTATAGCGGCATTGAGACTTTCTATGAAGAAGCGGGTGGATGTCTGGCCGCCATGGGCCATGAGGTCACGCTCTACTGCCGCAATTACTTCACGCCGGAACAGTCCCATTATCGAAACATGCGAATCGTGCGATTGCCCACCCTGCGCACGAAACATCTGGACACCCTATTGCACACGTTGCTCAGCACGCTCCATGCCTGCCGTCAGAAATACGATGTTGTGCATTACCATACGCTGGGTCCAGCAATCTTTTCCTACATCCCTCGGCTGTTTGGGGCGCGCACGGTCGTCACGGTGCAGGGACTCGACTGGCGCAGGAAAAAATGGGGTCGGTTTGCGTCGGCGGCTTTGCGCCTTGGCGAATGGGCAGCGGCGACACTGCCGGACCGGACGATCGTAGTTTCTCGCACTCTGCGCAGCTATTTTCGCAGCTTGTATGCGGTGGAGACAGAGTTTGTGCCGAATGGAACGGTCTCCGCACCGCGCAAGCTAGGCCCGAACCTGGCGGCGTGGGGTTTACAGGCAGACAACTACGTTCTGTTTTTGGGGCGTTTTTCACCCGAAAAGAATTGCGATCTGTTGGCCCGCGCTTTCCGCGGCGTCACTACGGATGCGAAGTTGGTGTTCGCGGGAGGTTCCAGTTATTCAGACGCCTACGTAAACGCACTGCGCGCTCACGCCAGTGACAGCATCATCTTCCTCGATTGGCTTTCGGGTGATCCGCTTCAGGAACTTGTATCCAATGCGGCACTGTTTGTTCTGCCTTCCGATTTGGAGGGTCTGTCGCTGGCATTGCTGGACGCGATGGGCGCGGGGGTATGCGTGCTAACCAGCGACGTACCCGAGAATCGAGAGCTTGTGGATGACGTTGGCTTCACTTTTCCCAGCGGCGACCAGGCTAGCTTGACCCAAATGCTGCAACTCCTCCTGTCCGACCCAGAGATGCGTGCGCGATCAGGGGCCGCGGCAAGGCGACGCGTTCAAGAATCCTACTTGTGGCCCCGGATTGCGGAGGAACTCGAGCGGGTCTACGTTGAAGCGATCGGGCGGTCCGGGCACAAGACGGAATTACAACCCCAAAACAACGCCCGGAAAGAAGCGCATCGTGACGCTGCTTAGGGGCTTGTTTTGTATCACCGCACTCCTCGGCTGGGTAAGCAACATTTCTGCCACCGACTACTATGTGAGTGAACGCAGCGGAAGCGACAGTAACAGCGGACTCTCCGCGGATGCCCCTTGGAAATCCATCGCGCGGGTGAACCATGCCGCCTTTGGCCCAGGAGACCGCGTTTTACTCCATGCCGGGGAAGTCTGGCGAGAACAGCTTCGTCCACCCTCTTCCGGCACGGCGGATCAAGCGATCTTGTTCAGCAGCTATGGAGTGGGAGCACGTCCAATTCTGGAGGGTACGCATGGCGCGGCCGTGGAACGGCGTTCGTTCGACGCGATTCCAGGGCGCGGCCAGCGGACAGATTCGGTCGACGTCGCAATCGACAACAATGAGCAAAGCCACATTGTGTACAGCGGGCTGGAGCTTCGGCACGTGGTCGAAGGCTTACGCATCTATGCGTGGTCCGCCGCACTCCGGGATATTACTTTGGAAGACTGCTCCATTCTGGTAGAGGACGTACCGACCGCGAGAGTCGTTTCGGCGGCGATCTACGCCAATGTCAAGAGCGGCAGCATCACCGAATTGCGAATTCTCGCCAATCACCTGGTCGCCTATCCTCACCAGCTGGAACACTGGGGGGTCTATCTGGCTGGCGGCGTTCAACAATTCAAAATCCGCGACAACATCCTGGGGCCCGCCGGAGAAGACGGAATCACCATTTGGCACTGCGCATTTGGCGAGATCAGCCACAACCAGGGCGGCGGCAATGGCGAAAATACGATCGACGTGAAAGACGCTCATGATGTCGCCATCCTGGACAACACAGCCGATCTGGACCAGGAATACAACATGGTTGTGCACAGCGTGGACGCGCCGAATTCCACCTACAACGTGAGAGTGGAGGGCAACCGCTGCCAGCGGGGAGGACAAGGCGGTGAGCTTTCGGCTGGCATCGCGCTGCTGTTCGTGCAAAAGTCGGGGATGGAAGACAATTTAGTGGAGTTTGCCTACGGTGCGGGGATCCTGATCAAGGACGGGGGGGCACATGCGGGCAACTGGGCCTCTCGCAACCGGCTGATCGGGAACGGCGCTGGGCAAAAGCTGCCAGCGATCCTTCTGCAAGGAACCTCGTCAGCGCGAATCGAAGCAAACCAAGTAGAGTTGAAGCCGAGTCTCATCCAATAAGGGCAACGCCGGTTCGAGCTTGTGCCGATGGGGAAAAAATGCTCTGATAAGGATATCCGCGTCTTCTGGCTAGTGGCGCTTGACCCCATGCAGAATAAGATTATTGTCACCGGCGGTGCCGGATTCATTGGGTCCAACTTCATCTTGCAGTGGCTTGCTCAAGAGTCCAGCGCGGTGGTGAATGTGGACCGCCTCACGTATGCGGGCAACGCAGAGAATCTGGGTTTGATCGCGGAGAACCCCCGATACCATTTTGCGTTCAGTGATATTTGCGACCAGGAAGCAATGCGGCGTCTATTTGCCGAACATGAACCGCGGGCGCTGATTCATTTCGCCGCTGAAAGTCATGTTGACCGTTCCATTCAAGGACCAGCTGAGTTTATTCGCACAAATGTAACTGGAACCTTCACGTTGCTGGAAGCGGCTCGAGCCTTCTACTCCGAAGGCGGCCGCGAAGATTTCCGATTTCTGCATGTCTCTACCGATGAGGTCTATGGGTCTCTCGGGCCACAAGACGCCGCATTCCATGAGCAAACTGCCTTTGCGCCGAACAGCCCGTACTCGGCGTCAAAGGCCGCGGCCGATCATCTGGTGCGCGCTTACCACCACACCTACGGCCTGCCGACCCTGACCACAAACTGCTCGAACAACTACGGCCCGAGACAATTTCCAGAGAAGCTGATCCCGTTGATGATTGTGAACGCCCGGTACGGAAAGCCGCTTCCTGTCTACGGCGACGGCCAGAATGTGCGGGACTGGCTTTACGTGGAGGACCACTGTGACGCGATTCGCTCCGTCCTGGCTCGCGGTAGGGTCGGCCAGACGTATAACATTGGCGGACAAAGTGAGCAAAAAAACCTGAATGTTGTCGAGACTCTTTGCGCTGTGCTGGATGAATTGTGCCCGAACGACCCTGTGGTTCCGCACGGGACGCTTGTGCGCTTTGTGCCAGACCGTCCGGGACACGACCGACGCTACGCAATTGACGCCCGCAAAATTGAACGGGAACTCGGCTGGCGGCCCAAAGAAAGCTTCAGCAGCGGCCTTCGCAAGACTGTGCAGTGGTATCTTGACCATGATACTTGGTTGAAGAACATCGCCACCGGAGCCTACCGCGAGTGGATTGCCAAACAATACGCGCTCTAATATCGAAACGATGACACCTACCAGCACCCCCTACAAAGGCATCCTGCTCGCCGGCGGATCTGGCACGCGCCTGTACCCGGTGACCCACGCCGTTTGCAAGAGCCTGCTTCCCATTTACGACAAGCCGCTGATTTACTACCCACTTTCGGTTTTGATGCTGGCTGGCATCCGGGATATCCTCGTCATTTCCACACCGCAGGACACGCCGCGATTTGAGCAGTTGCTGGGTGATGGCGCCCAGTTCGGTCTTCGATTGCAATACGCGGTGCAGGAAAAGCCCGCTGGAATCGCGCAGGCTTTCCTAGTGGGGGAGGAATTTTTGGCTGGATCGCCGAGTTGCCTGGTGCTCGGAGACAACATTTTCTATGGTCACGATCTGCCCAGGTATCTGCAAGACGCCGCGCAGTCCTGCGACGGTGCCCGGGTATTTGCCTGCCCGGTTCACGATCCGGAACGATACGGGGTGGTGGAATTTGATGGCGAGGGACGCGCGATTAGCCTGGAAGAAAAGCCCGCCCAACCCAAGTCTCGCTACGCCGTGACGGGCGTATATTTTTACGACTCGCAAGTTGTTGGGATTGCGAAAGCCCTGAAGCCTTCGGCTCGCGGAGAAGTGGAGATTACCGACGTCAACCGCGCCTACCTGGACCGTGGTCAGCTTAAAGTTCAAGTGATGGGACGCGGCATGGCATGGCTTGACACGGGCACTCACGACTCCATGCTCGAGGCTTCCATGTTCATCCAGACCATCGAACGACGCCAGGGGTTGAAGGTTTCCTGTCCGGAGGAAATCGCCTACCGGTACGGCTACATCACGGCAAAGCAGCTTGAAAAGCTAGGCTGCGAGATTAAGAATCCTTACGGAGCTTACTTGTTACAGCTCCTGCGCGAACGCGTGTTTTAAATCCCACATGAAGACCTTGCCGACCACTCTCGAAGGTGTCCTGTTTTTGGAACCGCAGGTATTTGGTGATGAGCGCGGGTTTTTTCTGGAGAGCTATAACCGCCGCAAGTTTGCCGAACTCGGCATTATGGATGAATTTGTCCAGGATAACCACTCGTTTTCGGTGCGCAATACGCTGCGCGGCATCCACTATCAAATCCAACGGCCGCAGGGGAAACTTGTCCGCGCGATTGTTGGTTCCATCCTGGACGTGGCTGTCGACTTACGACGAAGTTCTCCCACCTTCGGTCGAGCCGAAACTTTTTTGCTCACGGGCGAAAACAAGCGTATGGCTTGGGTTCCCGCGGGTTTCGGTCACGGGTTCCGCGTACTGTCCGCAACAGCCCACGTGACCTACAAGGCCACCAATTTTTACTCTCTCCCCGATGAACGAACCATTCTTTGGGACGACCCGGACCTCAAGATAGATTGGCAGCTGGATGGTGCCCCTATCCTTTCGCAAAAAGATCGGGTTGGTCTGCGCCTGCGCGATGCGGAAGTCTTTGAATAGCCGATGCGAATTGTTATTTTTGGCGCCACCGGAATGTTGGGCCAAGTCCTGGTGACGGCATTTGCCAATCATGAGGTAATCGGCCTCGACTCACGAGACGCGGACCTGCGGAATCCCGCGCAAGTTTTGCAGGTGGCGCAACGCGAGAGGCCGGACTGGATCCTGGTCTCGGCGGCCTACGCCGATGTGGATGGATGTGAAAAAGACCCGGAGCGGGCATTCGCCGTCAATCGCGACGGGCCTGCGCACGTTGCCCATGCCGCGGTGCAAGTTGGCTCACGCCTGCTCTTCCTGAGCAGCGACTACGTCTTTGACGGCGAGAAGCGTTCTCCATACGAAACTGACGACGCTCGCCATCCCATCAATGTTTACGGACAATCCAAAGCGGAAGCGGAAGTCAGGTTGCAGGAAATCATGCCAGATTGCTGCATCGTGCGCACTTCCTGGCTGTTCGGCCGCGGAGGCAAGTGTTTTCCCGATACCATTCTGCGTTTGGCACAAACGCAATCGGAACTGCGCGTGGTAGACGACCAGCGCGGCTGCCCAACTTACACGCCTGACCTGGCCCGCGCCATTGCCGACCTGACTTGCCAAGACGCCAAGGGCATCGTTCACGCGACCAACCGAGGCAGCTGCTCATGGTTTGAGTTTGCTCGAGAGATTGTTTTGGCGCGAAATCCGCAAGTCCGAGTTCTGCCGGTTACCACTGCGGAGTTTCCCCGGCCCGCCCGGCGTCCTGGTTACTCAGTTCTTTCGGACCGGAGCATCGGCGCGCTGGGCATCCAATTGCCGCCGTGGCAAGACGGCCTATCGGCTTATCTTCGGGGACATCACGGCTGACGACGAGGCGAGGAACCGCGGGGATCTGCTCAACTGAAACTTAGGCACGAACCACCTACAAGACGCGCTCATGTGAGTATCCTCCGGCGCTCAAAGCTGAAAGCAACTCGGCGATGTGTTCCGGACCTCGCGTTTCCATGGTGATATCGATCGCTGTATCGCCAAGGTTGACGCCGTAGTAGGCCCGGTCATAGCTGGTCTCCACGATGTTGGCTCGGTGTTCCGCTAGAATTCCGGTGAGCTTGTTGAGCGCGCCAGGATAGTCCGGAAGATGAACGCGGAGTCGTACGAGCCGGCCATCTTTGACCAGACCGCGTTCAATAATGCGCGAAAGCAGCGTGACGTCAATATTTCCGCCGCACACCAGCACGGCCACGCGCTTTCCTGCCAAAGAGAGCTTGCGATTCAATAGGGCGGCCATGGCGGCCGCGCCCGCGCCTTCCGCCAGCGTTTTTTCTCGTTCCAGCAACAGAAGTATTGCATTGGCAATTTCCTCGTCGTCCACCGTTACAATGTCATCGACGTATTTTCGCACCAGGGGCAGCGTGCGCTCGCCTGCCCGACGCACCGCAATTCCATCCGCAATGGTAGCGGCGGGACTGAGCGTGACCGGCTTGCCTTCCGCAATCGCCACTTTCATCGAGGGTAAGCGCGCCGGTTGCACACCAAACACTCGAACTCCGGGATTGGTTTCTTTAATCGCGCACGCCATCCCGCCGATCAAGCCACCACCACCAATTGGAGCCACCACCGCTTCAATGTCGGGCTGTTGCGCCAGAATTTCCAAACCCAGAGTACCCTGCCCGGCGATTACAGCATCGTCATCAAACGCATGAACGAATGTGAACCCCTCGCGCTCACTCCGGCGCAGAGCCTCCTCACACGCTTCGTCGTAATTCGCGCCATAGAGCACAACATCCGCGCCGTACCCGCGTGTGGCGGAAACCTTGGTCAAAGGCGTGGTCAGCGGCATGCAAATCTGCGCTCGAATGCCATGCCGTCCGGCGTGGTAGGCCAAACCTTGCGCGTGGTTGCCGGCGGAGGCGGTGCACACGCCCCGGGATCGCTCCAAATCCGTTAGCGTAAGGAGCTTATTCAAAGCGCCACGCTCTTTGAATGCACCGGTGCGCTGCTGATTGTCGAGTTTGAGATACGCGTGCGTGCCCGTGAGTGCGGAAAACGACTCGGAGCGCGCGCACGGCGAAAGATAGATGGAATCGCGAATGCGTTCAGCGGCGGCTTGGATATCCGAAAGCGTTACCATTCAGTTCTCCCGAGGCGCAAGAACACCGTGCCAACTTTTCTGACAGGGGAACTGCGTGGACAAAAGCTAAATCAAGCCACCGACTGATTTCTAGAATGCGCAATAAGACCGGCAGGCGCGACATTCTTCTCGCTCGCAGCGGCCTGCAAATATCGATGGACACCGGCGGCAGCCTTGCGACCCTCAGCAATCGCCCATACTACCAGCGATTGGCCGCGCCGCATATCGCCCGCGGCAAAAACTCCAGGTACCGTGGACATATGATTTTCGTCGGCGCTCACATTACCTTTCGCATCCAAGGCTACGCCGAATTGCTCAATCATTCCGTTGCGGACGGGGCCTGAAAAACCCATTGCAATCAGGACCAGATCTACATCCAAAGTAAACTCGCAGCCCGCGACCGGCTCAAATTTTGGCGGTGGCCCGACTCGAACACCGTGCAGTTGCGTCACGCGGCCAGCCTCATTGCCGCTAAACTTGGCGGTTGCCACGGCCCATTCCCGGAGGCCGCCCTCTTCGTGCGCGCCTTCGATTCTTAGCTGCATTGGCCACATGGGCCATGGCGTTTGCGGCGACCGATCTTGCGGCGGCATGGGCATGATTTCAAACTGGTGCACGGAAAGCGGCTTCTGCCGGTGACTGGTGCCCAGGCAGTCAGCGCCCGTATCGCCACCACCAATGATCACCACCCGCTTGCCTGTGGCCAAGATCTCCAGGTTTGGATCGATTGCGTCACCCGCGCCCCGCCGATTCTGTTGCGGCAGAAATTCCATGGCAAAGTGGATGCCTTGTAACTCTCTTCCTGGAACATTTAGATCGCGAGGTTGCTCCGCTCCGCCGGCCAGCACAATCGCGTCGAACTCGCGCCGCAGCTCTTCCACGGAAATACTCTGGCCCACGTGCGCATCAGTTACAAATTTGACGCCCTCCGCCGACATCTGTTCCAAGCGCCGATCCAGCACGGCGCTTTCCATCTTAAAGTGCGGGATCCCATACCGCAGCAAGCCGCCAATGCGATCCGCTTTTTCGTAAACAGTAACACCGTGACCTGCCCGGCACAGTTGCTGTGCAGCCGCCAATCCAGCGGGGCCCGAACCCACGATCGCCACTGTCCTGCCTGTTCGCGTCTTGGGTGGCTCTGGACGAATCCAGCCTTGGCGGAAGCCTCGTTCCACGATATTCTTCTCTATCTGTTTAATCGTCACCGGCGGCTGATTGATCCCAAGCACGCAGGCCGCCTCGCACGGCGCAGGGCAAATCCGTCCAGTAAAGTCAGGAAAGTTGTTGGTGGCATGCAGCTGCCGCAATGCCTCCTTCCAGCGCCCGTTATACACCAGGTCGTTCCAGTCCGGGATGATATTGTTCACCGGGCAGCCACTTTGACAAAATGGGACACCACAGTCCATGCAACGCGCGCCCTGCTGGCGCAGGCTTGCTTCGGGAAAGTCTTGATAGATTTCAAACCAATCATTGACACGTTCCAATACTGGACGACGCGGTGCCAGCTCGCGCGAGTACTCCAGAAATCCTGTGGCCTTACCCATGTTGCACCTGCCTTGGCACTTCCACGGGTAGCAACTGCCCTGGGATATAGGGTTGCTGCGTGCGCGTGACGCCTTGCACCCGCTTGAATTCATGCGGAAAGACTTTAATAAAGCGCGGCAACATGGCCAGCCAGTTTTCCAAAATCAGCCGGGCGCGACGACTGCCAGTGAGCTCCAGGTGCCTTGAAACCAGACCATGCAGCAATTCCACGTCGCTTGGTTCCAATATTGGGTCAAGATCAACCGATGCCAAATTGCAGCGCTTGACGGCGAAATCCAGCTTTTCGTCAAAGACGTAAGCGATACCACCGCTCATTCCCGCCGCGAAATTGCGACCGCATGCGCCCAGCACCAGCACTAACCCGTTGGTCATATACTCGCAACCGTGGTCGCCAACACCTTCCACCACGGCCGTCGCCCCCGAGTTTCTAACGGCGAAACGCTCACCCGCCACGCCGTTAAAGAAGGCTTCTCCGCTGGTGGCTCCATAGAGCGCAACATTGCCAATCAGGATATTTTCCTCGGCAGCAAAGCGCGCATTCGCTGGCGGATATACCACCACACGCCCGCCCGAGAGGCCCTTGCCCACGTAGTCGTTCGCGTCGCCCTCCAAGCGCAGCGTGACACCTTGCGCTAAGAAAGCCCCAAAACTTTGCCCCGCCGAGCCCTGGAACTGCACGCGAATCGTATCGTTCGGCAGGCCTGCCGACCCGTAACGGCGGGCGATCTCACCACTCAGCATCGCTCCCACCGTTCGATGCACGTTGCGAATGGAGAGCCCGATTTCAACCGGAGTGCGGCTCTCCAGAGCGGGGAGTGATTGCGCAATGAGCTGATGATCCAGAGCCTGATTCAGACCGTGATCCTGATCCTGCACGCGACGCCGTGCGACGCGACCCGGAACGGGGGGGTTATACAGAATCGCCGATAAGTCGAGTCCGCTCGCCTTCCAATGATCCACAGCGGGTTGTGCCTCCAGCATATCGACGCGACCCACCATCTCATCGACCGTGCGGAAACCCATGCCAGCCATGTATTCCCGCAATTGTTCCGCAATGAAGAAAAAGAAGTTGATTATATGTTCCGGTTGCCCTTGAAATTGCTTGCGCAGAATTGGATCTTGCGTGGCAATACCCACGGAACAGGTATTCAGATGGCACTTGCGCATCATGATGCAGCCCAAGGCAATGAGCGGAGCCGTGGCAAAACCAAATTCTTCGGCACCCAACAGAGCGGCAATCGCCACGTCGCGGCCGGTCTGTAGCTTGCCGTCGGTTTGCACGCGAATGCGGCCACGCAAATCGTTTAACAGCAGAACTTGTTGCGTTTCCGCAAGCCCCAATTCCCAGGGAATTCCGGCATGCTTGATGGAACTCAGCGGTGAAGCGCCGGTGCCACCGCTGTCTCCGCTGATCAGGACAACGTCGGCATGCGCCTTCGCCACGCCCGCCGCCACGGTGCCAACGCCGACTTCTGCCACCAGCTTCACGGCAATCCGCGCCGCCGGGTTTACGTTCTTCAGGTCATAGATGAGCTGCGCTAAATCTTCAATCGAATAGATGTCATGATGCGGCGGCGGGGAGATAAGGCCCACGCCTGGAATGGAGTGTCGCAGTTTTGCGATCCCTTCATCCACTTTGTGGCCCGGTAGCTGGCCGCCTTCTCCCGGCTTCGCTCCTTGCGCCATCTTGATCTGGAGCTCGTCGGCGTTCACCAGATAGTTCGTGGTCACGCCAAACCGTGCGGATGCCACTTGTTTCACCGCGCTGCGACGCAAATCCCCGTTGGCGTCGGGGCGGAATCTTGTTTCACTCTCTCCGCCTTCACCGGTATTGGATTTCCCTCCGATGCGGTTCATGGCAATCGCCAAGGTTTCGTGCGCTTCCTGGCTGATCGATCCGAACGACATGGCACCGGTGGTGAAGCGCTTCACAATTTCCTTCGCAGGCTCCACGTCTTCGAGGGCAACCGGCGTCTCGCTTTTCTTCAATTGCATCAGGCCGCGCAGGGTGCAAAGCCTGCGATTTTCGCCGTCGATCAGCGCGGCATAATCCGCAAAAGTTTGATAGTTGGATTCGCGCACAGCCCTTTGCAAAGTCCCAATCGTCTGCGGATTCAACAGGTGATACTCACCGTTCGTCCGGAAGTGATAGTTGCCTCCGACCGCTAACTCCGTCTCAAATTCCGAAGCTGGCTGGAATGCGTGCTCGTGCCGCATCAGCGCTTCACGCGCCAGGACGTCCAGCCCTATGCCCTCGAGACGCGAGGTTGTACCGGTGAAATAGGTATCGATAAGATCACGGTTCAAGCCGATGGCCTCGAAGACCTGTGCACCCTGGTAACTCTGCAACGTAGAAATTCCCATTTTGGAAAATGTCTTCAACAGGCCTTTATTGGTTGCCTTGATGAAGTTCTTGATGGCAATTTCCGAGGTCACACCATCCGGCAAATATCCCCGTCGTGCCAGATCCTCGAAAGTCTCAATTGCCAGGTATGGATTGATGGCGCTGGCCCCGTAGCCCGCCAGTAAGGCGAAATGCATGACCTCACGCGGCTCGCCGGACTCAATGATCAGCGCCACCTGCGTCCGGGTCTCTTCGCGAAGTAGAACATTGTGAACCGCCGCGAGCGCGAGTAGGCACGGTATTGGCGCGTAGTCCTTGTCCACGCCGCGATCCGAGAGTATGAGCAAGCTGTAGCCGGACTTCACCGACAAGGAGGCTCGCCGACAGAGTTCGTCCAATGCGAACTTCAAGCCCATGTCTCCATCGGCGGCGCGAAAGAGCGTGGGCAAGGTGGTCGCCAGCATGTCGCCACGTGAAACTCGCCGCAACTTTTCCAAATCCCGATTTGTCAGGATTGGATGCGGCAGCTTCAGCGTGTGGCAGTTTTGCGGAGTCTCCTCCAGGATGTTTCCCTCCGAACCGATATAGCTGATCAGCGACATGACCAGCTCTTCGCGGATCGAATCAATCGGCGGGTTCGTCACCTGCGCGAATAGCTGTTTGAAGTAGTTAAACAGCGGTTGCGGCCGGTCAGACAAACAGGCCAGCGGCGTGTCGGTCCCCATGGAACCGATGGGCTCTTCGCCTTTGCCAGCCATTGGTTCCAAAATCATTTTCAGATCTTCATCGGTGTAGCCGAACGCTCGCTGCCGACTTAGGATGGTCTGGTGGTCGGAAGCATGGACTCGCACGGGTTCCGGCAGCTGATCTAGGGTGATCTGGTTATCCTTCAACCACTGCGCGTAGGGCTTGCGGAAACTAAGACGATTCTTAATTTCCTTATCTGCAACAATTCGGCCTTCCACCGTGTCCACCAGGAACATCTTTCCCGGCTGCAAACGGCCTTTCATCTTCACATCTTCCGCTGGAATTTCCAGCACGCCAGCCTCGGAAGCCATGACCACTGTGTCATCCTGCGTTACCACAAAGCGCCCGGGCCGCAAGCCGTTGCGATCCAGCATGGCGCCAATGACCCGACCATCAGTAAACGCCATCGCCGCTGGCCCATCCCAGGGTTCCATCAGCGAAGCATGGTATTCGTAAAACGCCCGCTTCTCCGGCTTCATGTGGGGATTGCCCGCCCACGCCTCGGGAATCATCATCGCCATCACGTGCGGAAGCTCGCGCCCAGCCTGGAACAGAAGTTCCACGGCGTTGTCAAAATTGGAGGAATCGCTTCCGTCGGGGGCGATGATGGGACTCAGTTTTTTGATGTCATCGCCAAACAAAGGCGAGCGCAGCACGGACTGGCGCGCGCGCATCCAATTCACATTTCCCTTGAGCGTGTTGATTTCGCCGTTGTGCGCAATATAGCGGTAAGGATGCGCCAACTGCCAACTGGGAAAGGTATTCGTCGAAAAACGCTGGTGTACCAGACACAGCGCACTCATCACATCGGGATCAGAGAGCTCCACATAAAAGTTCGCAATCTGTGGCGCGAGCAAAAGGCCCTTATACACAATCGTTCTGGCCGAAAGCGAAGGAACGTAAAACAGATCCTTGTCTTGAATTTCCGATTCTGCAATTTCTGATTCCGCCCGCTTACGGACCACATACAACTTGCGCTCGAAGGCGTTCTCGTCCATGCCCATCGGTCGGCCCAGAAAGAGCTGCTCAATGTAAGGTTGGGACCCACGCGCCACGCGGCCAATTGCCGTCCCGTCCACCGGCGTATCACGCCAGCCTAAAACCGTCAGGCCCTCTTCCCGAGAAATCCGTTCCAGAATTCCTTCACACTGCAGGCGTTCCAGTTTTTCCACTGGCAGAAACATCATTCCAACGGCATAGGCCCCGGGAGAGGGTAGCGTGAAGCCAAGCTTGGCGCACTCGCGTGCAAAAAACTTGTGCGGAATCTGGATCAGGATTCCGGCCCCATCTCCGGTCTCCGGGTCACATCCGCAGGCACCGCGATGCGTCAGGTTAATCAGCAGCTGAATGCCTTTGCGGATGATTTCATGACTTTGCCCGCCCCGAACGTTAGCGACAAAGCCAATTCCGCAAGCGTCGTGCTCCTGGGCGGGATCGTAGAGACCCTGTGCTTGCGGCAATCCGTTTTTGTTCAGCTTCAGCGTCATGGCTCTCGGCCGCTCCAGCTCGCGGAGCGGATACTTCTCCATCTTCTTTGTACGTCCAGCGAGACTCCAAGTACAACGCAGAGTTTCGATGCGCCGGATGGAAATTTTGGACTGCTGCGCTAGTCCAAAATCGGTAGATCCATGCAAGGCTTGACCAGGAAGTCCAGCTTGGCGATTTGTCGCATTGCCTTGTTCACCGCCGAGGCCTCGCACGCCTCCAGGGAGACCACAAACGGCAAACTCGACTTCAAATACCCGGGCTTCTGGAGCAGCGAATCGATATTGATGCCGCACTTCTCGAAAATTCCGGAGAGCGCGGCGATGATGCCCGGCCGGTCTTTCACGGTAAACCGCAGGTAGTGCCGGGTGGTAAAGTCCGCGCTCACGGTGGGCTTCGAGGTAGCTGGCTCGCCCACTTCGCGCACTTCGCCGTGTTCCACCCGCATAATTGCAACAATATCCGAGACCACCGCCACTGCCGTGGGATGCCCGCCTGCGCCGTGACCTCCGAACACCGTCTCACCGCCAAACTTGCCCGTGGCCATCACCAGATTCTGACTTCCCTGCACCCGCGCCAGCGGTGAGGTCAACGCCACCAGCGTGGGCTTCACCTGCGCCAACAGATGTCCCCCGTGAAGTTCCAACCAAGAAATTTGCCGGATGGTGCAGCCCAGCTGGCTGGAGTAGTCAAAGTCCACCGGCTCAATTCCTCGAATCGTGCGGCAAGCAATCGATTCCAGCGGCACGTGACTGCGCAAACCCACTCGCGCCAAAATCGCCAGCTTGGCGCGCGCGTCCAGACCCTCCAGGTCATCCGTGGGATCGGCTTCGGCGAAGCCCAGCGCCTGAGCCTCGGCCAGAGTCTTGTCGAAATCCGCGCCGGTGGCTTCAATCTTGCTCAAAATAAAATTGCAGGTGCCGTTCAGAATGCCGCAAATCTTGAATAGTTCATCGCCAGCCAAGCCTTCCTGCAATCCGGAAATCACGGGCACACCGCCCGCCACAGACGCGCCATAGGCAATGTGCCGTTTCATCTTCCGCGCCAGCGCGATCAACTCAGGACCAGACCGCGCGATCAATTGCTTGTTGGCGGTGACCACGGATTTGCCTGCGCTCAGCGCCTTCCGAATCCACTCCTCCGCGGGCTTCAACCCACCCATCACTTCCACTACCACATCCACGTCGGACTGTAGGACGTCCTCGATATTTTCCGTCCACCGTACATGGGCGGGCACCCAGTCCACTTTTTTGCGCTGTACGTTGCGATTACAAATGTGGGTCAAGCGCAAGGGCGCGTGGCCCTGCTCGGAAAGAATTCTGGCAACGGAACTCCCCACCGTCCCAAATCCCAGGACAGCCACTTTGCACACGCCAGCGTCGCCCGCCTTGCTCGCGGTCCCTGACTTCTTCTTGGAAGCGGATGCCATCTTTTAGTTCGCCTTCCCTGTCTTGGTTGATTTCCTGCCCGCGCCCATTGCCCGACCCGCGCCGAGTCCGTTGGCCACGAGTTCCCTTACCCGACGCTTCGGTTGCGCCTTCACCTCTCCAGCGTGAGTAAAGAACCGCGCATGCAAATGCTGCACCGCCCGGGGCACATCGCTCTCCCGAATCACAAAACTGATGTTAATTTCCGAGGCTCCCTGCGAAATCATGCGGATATTCACCCCAGCTTCCGCCACGTTAGCAAACACGCTAGCCGCGATCCCAGGCTTTCCGTGAATATCCTCCCCTACCAGGCAGATAATCGCCTGTTCTCCCTCGCAAGTCACATCGGCGATCCGTTCCAAATCCGTCAGCAAAGCCGCTGGCAGCCGCTTTGAATCCATTGTGAACGACATGCTGACCTCGGAAATCGCCACCAAATCCACCGACGCCGCGTACCGGTCGAGTGCCTCGAATACCGAACGCAAAAAACCATGAACCATAACACCGCGCGACGCCACCACGTTCACCAGGCTCACATCCTTCTTCGCGGTAATGGCACGAAACGTATCCCGCCCGCGCGGCGCTTGCGCGGTAATGCGCGTACCCTTGCTTTTTACGTTTCCGGAATTCAGCACAAATACCGGAATATCTTTGTGAATCGCTGGCAGCAGCGTCGCCGGGTGCAGTACCTTCGCGCCAAAGTAAGCCAGCTCCGCCGCCTCATTGAAGCTGATGTGACGAATCGTTCGCGCATCCGGACACAGCCGCGGATCCGTCGTCATCATGCCTTCCACGTCCGTCCAAATCTCAATCGACTCGGCATCGAGAGCAGCGCCCACAATCGCCGCGGAAAAATCCGAGCCCCCTCGCCCCAACGTCGTCGTGATCCCTTCCAGCGTGGCCGCGATAAATCCGCCCATCACCGGAATCCGTCCCTTCTTCACCAAGGGTGCCAGATGGGCCTGCGCCCGCACCCGTGTTTCGTCCGGCAACGGTAGCGCGTGCGTGTGCTTGGCATCGGTCACGACGCACTTTCTCGAATCCACCCACACCGTATCCAGCCCGCGTACCGCCAGCGCCGCCGCCACAATCTCACTCGACAGCAACTCGCCAAACGAAAGTAGCTGGTCGCTGCTCCGCAGAGAAAGCTCCCGAATCGCAGCCAGTCCCCGCAGGAACGCTTCAGCCTGTTCGAAGGTCGCGCGAAGTTTGCCTTCAATCTTCGCCAGCCCGTCCGCTCCCAGCAGTTCCTTGGCGGTCGCCAGGTGCCGCGCTCGCAGCCCTTCCATCAGCTGCAAACTGGTTTCCGCATCGCCCGAGGTGGCCTGCTGCCCCATCAGCACCAGCTGATCCGTTACCTTCGCAAACGCGCTCACCACCACCAAGGGACGTTGGTTCTGACGGCTGCGCACGATCTCAGCCACGCGCCCGATCGCGGTCGCGTCCTGCACCGAGGTCCCGCCAAATTTCATGATCACCATGGCAACGCCGTCCTCCACTTGGGCAAAACAAAAACCCACTCGCCGGTCAACTTTCTGGCGGTGGGTTCGACTTGAGCGACTTGGAATCGGTTCTAGCTCAAATGCACCCCTCGGCCAGGAAAATGCTAATTCGTGTGCCCGATGGAATCGGCAACCCCGTACCCACACTAGTGCCTAGGCTCATTCGCTTCATACACTGCTAGGCTATCCGCTGGACCGGTCTAGGGCAAATATAAGTTTTCGATAGGAGGAATCGCAAAAACGAAAGGCTCGACCGCCCGTTTACACCACGCGCAGGCGCCGCTGGCTGGACTTCCGCACAATCAACTCCGGAGACAACAGTCGCGTCTGCGGCGCGGAAGCCTTGCCGGACTCAATCAACCGCAGCGCCAACTCCACCGCCTGCTGCCCAATCGCTTCGCTCTTCTGATCAATGCTCGTCAAGGGAACCCGCAAATAATCGTCATAGTGCGAGTTGCCGCAGCCCACAATCGCCATGTCTTCCGGAATCCGCATTCCCGCTTCCAGGCACGCCACCATCGCCCCCATTGCCACGGGATCGTTGTAGCAAAAAATCCCATCCGGACGAGGGTCCAGACTCAGTAATTTTCTGGCCGTGGTGTGGCCAACGCCGTTGGTCGGGATATCCACATGCTCCTCAAGCACCACGTATTCCTGGTACAGCGGCATGCCGTGCCGCAACAGAGTTTGCTCGTAGCCCAGGCGCCGCCCCAGGGCTGAACTCAAACGCCCGCCGCCAATGTGGGCGATCCTCTGGCATCCCATTTCGATCAAGTGCTCGGTTGCCAGCGCTCCCACCCGCACGTCATCCACACCCACAAAATTAGCTTCCAACCCCTCAAACTTGCGGTCCACCAGCACGTAGGGAATCCCCTGCCCTTCCACCCAGCGCAGAATATCCGCCGAGCCTTGTGTTGACGCAATCAAGATCCCGTCCACGCTCCGCGCCACCAACTGCTCCACCGCCCGCTTCTCGATCTCAGGGTTTTCCTCGGAAGACGACACAATCAACCCATAACCGCGAGCGGTCAGCACGGCGGAAATACTCTTGGCTATCTGCGCAAAGAACGGGTGTACCAGATCTGGAATCACCAACCCGATGCTGTACGTGTGTCCGCTCACCAACGCCCGAGCGGCCAAGTTGGGGCCATAGTTCATCTCCTTGGCCAAACTCAGCACGCGCTCTCGGGTTTCCGCGCTGGGTCCCGGAAACCCCCGCAGCGCTTTTGAAACCGTTACCACCGAAACGCCCAACTTCTGGGCAATGTCCTTCATCCGCGTCGGCATGGAACTCCCTTCGAAGCGTTGCCAAGTCTAGTGTTGCACAGACTCCGCTGAGCATGACAACTCGGAGAGTTGGCCGCGAGAGGGTATTCGTTGGGAATTGTGCTATTTGGAGATTTAACAACTGCTACCCCGCCGGTTTCGGCCGCGGCGGCATTTCTCCATAGCCGGGTGCGGCTTGGGTCAAGTTCGGGTCGAGAGAGGCCTTGACATCACCAATGCCCCAGCGAATTCCTCCGCCCAGCAGGTTCACGAAAAATGGATTCGACCAATTCTCCGGTCGGTCGCCGATGGCGGTGTAAAACACCCGCCCTTGACCTTCCATTCTCGCCCAAGTCATCGGGTACGGCGCGCGCTGATAGGGATCTCCCGTCATGCCCTTGGTATCCAGTGTCAGAATCACATGGAGGTCGGTTCTAAAATCCTTGAGCGAATACCACTCTTCGTTAAAACTGACCGGGGAGGCAGTTCCCTCAAGCCCAGGGAACTTCACGTCGTTGACGATGACTTTGGCCGTTTGCAATCGAGGCGTGCTGCCGTGGGTGATGAATTCCCCGCCTAACATCCGCAGGTAGGGATCGGATTTTTCTCCGTGCGCGACGTAGCGGTTCGAGTTGTCTTCTGGGTCAGGCGGCGTGTGGAACGTGTCGCTGGCCGCGTGGACCCCCACAAATCCAAGTCCGTCGGCAATGGCATCGAGTAACGATTGCTTGCCCTGCGGCGACATCGGCGGGTTTTTGTCCTCTCCTGCCGTGGTCAACACCCCGGTGGTGAAAAACAGTACCGCCGAATGTTTGCGAAAATCAGCAGAGTCGAAGACTCGGCCATCTTTCGTCGCGACTACATCGAAGCCGTGCTGTTTGCCGAGCGCAGTCACAGCTTGTTCCAGAATGCTGGGCTTGCCGCCCTGATTCTTGACGACATCGTGTTCAAAGCCTGATGACTTGGTAAAAATGAGAACGGATTTTCTGCCCCCGCCGAACAGCCCTGACGGTAAAGCAACGGCTGCGCTGGCAATCGCGCTGGCGCACAAGAGTGTTCTACGACTGAAACTGCTCCTCATGACGACGCTCCAGCCTCGCTTTCCGGCTACACTAAACTTCGTTGCGCTTGAACCGCTCAATCAGGTGATCGCAAGCCCGCACCGCGATTGCCATCATGGTTAGCGTCGGATTCTGACATCCGGAGGAGACAAAACCCGAACCATCCGCCACCACCACATTGCTGATATCGTGCGACTGGCAATAAGCGTTCAGCACTGACTTTTTCGGATCGTTGCCCATGCGCGCCGTACCGACTTCGTGAATCGCCATCCCCGGCATTTCCACGCCGGTGGAGACCTGAATATTTTTTGCGCCAGCGGCGTCCAGCATTTCCGCCGCCGTGCTTCCAGCATCGCGCATGAGAGCGGCCTCATTCTTTCCATGCGTCATGCTGATGCGCAGCGCGGGAATACCCCAAGCGTCTTTCAGATTCGGGTCAATGTCGCAAAAATTCGCAAACCTGGCCAGCGACTCGCCAAACGCGCTCATGGAAACCCCGTACGACCCCTGCTTCACTCCCTGCTTGTAGCCCGCCCCAATACCTGACGCACCCATATCGAACTCCGGTCCAGCACCACCTTGAAACCCATAGCCGCGAATGAAATGAGGATGCTTGCCGGTCGCTGGCGTATTGCGGAAGCGCACCACATAGATTCCATTGGGGCGGTGGGGTGGATTCACGTTGGGCGGCATCTTGAGGTCGTCAAACGTGCCACTGGCGCCGCCGCCAACCGCATGGTCCATCAAGTGGTGGCCCAGCATTCCGCTGGAATTGGCCAAACCCTGCGCGTACTCCCGCGTTGAGGAATTCAGCAAAATGCGCGTCGACTCCATTGCCTGGGCGCAGAGAATCACAGTCTTCGCGCGAATCTGCTTGGTCTCTTTCGTCGCGCGGTGAATGAATGTCACGCCCTGTGCTTTATTCGCGCCCTCATCCATGTCGACATGGCTCACGATGGCGTCCGTAATCAACGTGCAGTTGCCGGTCGCCACGGCATCTTTCACCGTGGTGAACGGGCTGCTGAAATAGGAAAACGTTCTGCACCCGCGCTCGCAGGGACCGCAAGCATGGCACGCCGCCCGTCCATTGTGATCCTGCGTAATGACGGCGGTGCGGCCAATTGTGATCGTTCGCCCAAAGCTCTTTTTCACGCTGTCGCGCAGCCTGATTTCCCCACACGTCATTTTCATCGCGGGCAGGAACTGCCCGTCGGGCAACATTTCATTCCCCTCTGCCATCCCGGATATGCCCACGTAGCGCTCGACGATGTCGTAATACGGCGCGAGATCCGCATAGGAAAACGGCCAATCGACGTCATAACCATCGCGGCTCGCGGCTTTGAAATCCACATCGCTTAGCCGGTAGCTCTGTCGCCCCCACACCATAGACCTGCCACCCAAAATCCTCAGCCTTTGCCAGGTAAAAGGCTTGTCAGCCGGAGTACTGTAGGGGTTTTCCAGATCGTTAACAAACCACTCGTAGTTGTATTCCATGCAGGCGTAACACTGACGTTGAATGGGGCGTGTCCGCAGGATTTCTGGAGTGTAGCCACGGTACTTGAGCCGGTAGGCGGGCATGTGTTCCGTGAACTCCTGCGGAGTCACCGCCCGACCAGCCTCGAGTAGCGCGACCTTCAGTCCCGCTTCCGAGAGCCGCTTGGCGGCCCATCCGCCGGTCGCGCCCGACCCGACCACTATGGCGTCGTATCTTGTTTGCAGTGCGTCTTGTGCCATGGGATTCCTGGAGTTCCTATTTATGCGCTGACTTGTGAGCTGGCTTATGCGCTGGCTCATGAACGGTGTTGCGAGTTGGCGGCGTCGCGTGGCCGCAGTCATTGTAAAGCTCGGAGTTGGAGCCTTGGCCCCAACCCAGTTCCTTCTGGCCAATTTCCGACCCGTAGTAGGCGGACGCGATTAGACCTTTCAGCTTTTCGAAATGCGCATGCACAGGCTCTGGCTTGACCTCACGATCCATCCACCCGCTGGTATGGGTCGGGTATGCCCAGGGGCTCAATAACGCAATCTGGTCGGAGAGGACCAGCGCGCGAAAGTCCTTGCCAAATTGCTCCTGACTCGCGCTGTCCATCGCGGAAAGCGCCTCCACAAACTCTTCCTGAGACTTCGCTGGCTCCACGGACAACAGCAAATCCAGAAAGCGATTCACCAGCGCTTCCTTGGCCCCTGGAGTGTCGGTGGCGGGAATGATCACATCGCTGAGCGCGATCAACGTTTCATTCTGATGCTCGTTGAGGAACGCGGCTTTCCAGTTCGGATCGGTCAAAAACGCGGCGCCATTTTCGCCCTGAGCAGCCGGGGTTGTGGTCGCGTTAATCGACTGCCCGAAGGAAAATGCCGGCCCCAGCGCCGAAGCCGCGCCTGCCAGCAGCGCAGCCCGCACCAAGTCGCGCCGGTTGATAAGGGGGTGGTTACTCAGGGCCGCGTTCTGCTCCGGCTCTGCGCCCGACTGCGTAGCTTCTTGGCTGAGCAATCTCATGGTGGGCCATCATATACTCACGGCTAGGCGCTATGCACCAGAAATTGCAACCCAAGCCGAACCTCGCCGTGAAGACTCGATCGCGGCGTTGATGAACTGAACTCCCGCAATGCCATCCGCCACCCCAGGCACCAGCAAGGACTCCGGCGACGCTGCGCGATTCTCCCGCCTGGCTGTGATTTGCTCGGCTAGGTCCGTATAGAGCTGAGCGAAAGCCTCCAAATATCCTTCCGGATGCCCGCTCGGGATGCGCGTGGCATGGGCCGCGGCACGCCCTGTGCCAGCGCTGCCGCGACGGAGGATGCGCTTCGGTTCCCCGAGCGGCGCAAAACTCAGTTCGTTGGGCTCTTCCTGACGCCACTCCACCCCAGCCTTCTCCCCATAAACGCGCAAACGCAGGTTATTTTCATTTCCAGGAGCCACCTGGCTCGCCCACAGCCCACCTTTTGCGCCTTTTGCAAAACGCAGCATCACCTGTACGTTGTCGTCTAGAATTCTGCCGGGTACCATCGCGCTAACATCGGCCGCCAAGTACTCGCAGGTGAGGCCAGTCACAAAGCACGCTATGTTGAAGGCGTGCGTCCCAATGTCGCCTAGCGAGCCTCCAGGCCCGCTGCGCGCCGGATCCGAGCGCCATTCCGCCTGCTTGTGGCCCGTTTTCTCCACCGGCGTCGACAACCAATCCTGCGCGTACTCCACCTGCACCACGCGAAGAGCGCCCAGCTCACCCGCCGCCACCATTTCGCGAGCCTGCCGCACCATCGGGTGCCCGGTGTAATTGTGGGTCAATCCAAAGACCAGCCCAGTCTTTTTCACCACCGCGGCTAAATCCAAAGCGTCTTCGAGCGATGTAGTCAGGGGCTTGTCGCAGATCACGTGAATGCCAGCCTCAAGAAATGCCTTCGCTGGACCGTGATGTAAATGGTTGGGCGTCACAATGGACACCACCTCAATGCCATCCGGTCGCTTGGACTCGACCGCCGCCATCTCTTCAAACGTACGATACGCCCTCGGAATCCCGAGTTCCGCCGCCGCCGATAAACTCAATTCCGCATTCGAACTCAATGCCGCCGCCACCAACTCATAGCGGTCGTCCAGCCGCGCCGCCATGCGGTGTACCGCTCCGATAAAGGCTCCCGGACCGCCTCCAACCATGCCCAGCCGCAGGCGTCGTTTGCTAGTGAGTTCCATTGCCATCAGTGGTTTTCCTTTCGAGCGCCCAAACCCAGCATTCTACGGTTCGCCGCATCATCCGCGCCAGACTTCGCGAAGTCGTCGAACGCCCGCTCCGCCGCCTGAATAATATGCTTCGCAATAAACGGCGCGCCCTCGGCCGCGCCCTGGTCGCTGCTCTTAATGCAGCATTCCCATTCTAGAACAGCCCAGCCGGGAAAGTCATACTGCGCCAGCTTCGAGAAGATGCCGCTAAAGTCCACCTGCCCGTCGCCCAACGACCGGAATCGCCCCGCCCGTCCAATCCAGGGCTGAAATCCGCCATACACCCCTTGCCGCCCACTCGGCCGAAACTCAGCGTCTTTCACATGGAACATCTTAATTCTGGAGTGATAGATCTCAATGAACTCCAGATAATCCAGTTGCTGCAACACAAAGTGGCTGGGATCATACAGAATATTGCACCGCGGATGTCCACCTACCCGTTCCAAAAACATTTCAAATGTAATTCCGTCATGCAAAT
>JAYWAL010000031.1:0-2532 GCA_043782485.1 Acidobacteriaceae bacterium
TCCATGAGCACACCTTCGAGCAACTCACGCTTGGCTCGGCCTTCCACCGAATTCAGCAGGAACTGTCCAAAGGTATGGCCGTCGCGTAGGAAAAAAATGGAAAGGATGGGCACTAGCACGAGAATCCAGGCCTGTTTCGCGGCTTCGGCCAGCCGCAGCCCCACGCGCTGCGCCACGTCCATAACCTCAGCCCGGTGGTTGACCAGGATGGACTTCACCATTTTTCGGGTGTGATAACTCCAGCCATTTTGCACCCCGATCTGGTCGGCAATCTGACCGGAGCTGAGCGTTTCCACCAGCTGCGGCACCGCCTCGCTCAGCCGCGTAGCCTGCTGCGCAATGCGCGGCCCCGCTGACAGCAGCAGCCATCCTGCCAGGGCCAGGAGAACGAGATAGATCAACGCAATCGAACGGCCGCGTCCACGCAGGATTTTCTGCAGACGGGACACCAGCGGGTCCATCAAATATGCGAAGAAAATTGCGAACAGAAACGCCGTGAGCGTATGCCGAACGGCAAAGAGAATGTACAGTCCCAGTGCGAACAGCAGCACCGTGAATAGAATCCGCCACGTGCGTGAGTCAACGGGTGTCAAATGCTCCGGCCTCTACTTCCCTTCCACCCTATTCTAGTCGCGCCTACTCTTCGCGCCTACGCTAGTCGCGCACGATCTCCGTGGCTTGGTCGGGGATGAACATCCGCACCACTTTGTAGTCGTCGTCGAGCCAGAGTTGCCAGTCGTCGGTCTCCGATTTCAGATCGAAGCGGTTGAGCTCGCGTGGCTTGCCGTGAACCGAAACGTTATCGCGACCCAAAAATTCCACACTCACCAGCATGGACGTGCGCGACCGGGGAATCACCACGCCCATGTTCGTCTTGAACTTCAGCGGGCACTGCACCAGGCCCTTATCGTGGCGGCAAGCGTTGGCCAGATACCGCCAAGCTAGAAGCTCGCGGTGGACAAAAACAAAATCATCCAGCAGGTTGGTGGATGGTGGCAAGATGTAGGGATGCTCCTCCGGCTTTTCCGCTGGAGTAAGCATACTGTGCTGGATCAGAAACTCTTCCTTGGGTTCGAGAACCGCCTGCTCCGTACCTGGCTCCAGTTCTTTAAACTCGTAGCGGCGCAGATCGCCGTTAGCCGCCAGCTTGAGCAGCGTGGTTTGATGCGTGCCCTTTGTAGTGTCTTCGGTTTTGAAGTCGGTGGTGATCAGGCTGCCCTCGGCGCTTTGCTCCACGGAAAACTTCTCCGTCGCCGTGCGCTTGCTGTTGACAAAGATGCCGAAGGAGCCGGAATCCACCGCCGCATGGTCCGGTTCTTTCCCGGACACGGAGTCTGGCGTTGCCATAAGCAACAGGAACATCAGGGAGATCGTAAGCTTCATATCTAATACTCCTACGTCGAAGCGCCGCTTCCGGCAAGTCCCAAAAGTAATGCGATGTGCCGGGCGACCTCTTCCACGGAACGTCCTGCGGTTTCCACGCGTTGCGTGCCGTCCTGGTACACCGGACGTCGAGCTTCATACAACTGACGAAAAGCATTTTCGTTCTGCAGCAGCGGGCGAATTCCTTCTCCCGGAAGGCAGCGCCGCCAGAGTTCTTCGACGGGCGCGTCCAAAAACAGCACTGGCACAGCCACTTCCCGCAGCGCCGCCACGTTCTCGGCCTGCAGCCATGCGCCGCCGCCCAGTGACACCACAGTGCGCTCCGCGCTGCGTTCTCCCAGCAAGCACCGTAACTCGTCGTGCTCCATCTGGCGGAAACTCGCTTCGCCATCCTGCTGGAATATCTCCGCCACGCTGCGCCCCATACGGGCGACCACGCGCGCATCGAGATCTACAAAGCGCCAGCCCAGTAGCGCAGCCAGGGCGCACCCCACCGACGTCTTCCCGGCACCCATAAAACCCACCAGAACAACGGCTTGCACCGGACCACATCCCGTGGCCACGGGCAGAGCGGACACGTTGGTTGGAGTCGTCATGCTGACCCTGAATTTCGGACGGCGCCGCTGAATTTAGATTAGCGTTGCTTGAGGCGGATTCTACCACTGAAGGTGCGCAGAAAAACGGAGGAGGCAGCCCTTCCAGCAATACCTACAAAAGAACGCCCTTTTTCAGGGACGGTAATGGAGCGCTGTTTGGGCAGGAGTGGAAAGTCGTTGTCCACCTGACCCTTGACTGAACTAGCAGTGACGTCCACGGAGGCATTCGCAGGAATGCTGGCATCAATATCGCCGCTGTGACTGCTCAACTTATAGGAGCCGCTGCCCCCGAAATCGCCGTCGTAGTGAATTTTGCCATTGTTCGAACTAATTTCCACCAGCGGGCCGTCCACGTTCTTTAACGCAACATCCCCGCTCACGGTGCTGGCAACCACATGCACCCGGCGAATATCCGTCAGCGCGATATTCCCGGAAAGCGTCTTAATGTGAATATGACCATCGTTGATGCCGCGCAGATCGACTCCGGAGGCCGCGCCTTCCACCGAAATATCGCCGCGCAAATTTTCCACGCTCAACGCACCGCTGTTGGAAT
>JAYWAL010000032.1:0-43717 GCA_043782485.1 Acidobacteriaceae bacterium
ATATTCGCGGCAGGCATTGCGCACGGCCAGCGGCGCCATCTGCAGCTTCTTGCCGCCCAGCATCTGGTCGACTTTGATCTCAATCGGCAGCCCGTGGCAGTCCCATCCGGGCACGTAGGGCGCGTCGAAACCGGCCATGGTTTTCGACTTCACAATAAAATCCTTCAGGCACTTGTTCAGCGCATGGCCCAGGTGAATCGGCCCATTGGCATACGGAGGCCCGTCGTGCAACACGTACGTCGCCTGCCCCTTGCGCGCCTCCCGAATCCGGTCGTAGATGCGCATCCCCGCCCAACGCTTCAGCAGCGCAGGCTCATTCTTCGGCAGGTTCGCCTTCATGGGAAAGTCGGTCTTCGGCAGGTTCAGCGTGGACTTCAGGTCGAATTTCGTGGGGTCTTTGGGTTCTGGCGGCACTCAGCAGTTATCTCCGTGTAGGGGTGATTCTTGATTATAGGGATGAGAAGGGAAGGGCGTCTAATTTGCAGAGCGACTGAAAGCTTTCGTCAAACTCGGGAACTGTGCGATTTCCTCATTTGCCCGATGATGCGCCGGAACATCCATAGCACACAAAAGCCCAAGCCGAGGCCAAGGATGCCTCCCAACGCTCCTCCACCGAAGAAACCAGTCCACGTCGCGAGGGCAACGAGCCAGCGCGAAAGACCAACCCGCTCCGCGGCGATTCCAAGGCCAAAGAAACCAGTTACCGCACAGACTCCACCAACAAATGGAACCAGAAATGCGAAAGGCGCTAGGAAACGAGTGCGTCTGAAGAAAAACAGCCCGATTCCCATAATTAGACCGGCAGTCGGGATCACGAATATGAAAAGTCCTATGATCGGAAACATGGGAACTGCATTCCTACTCTCTCGGAAGCCCAGGCTAGGCAGACTTTATTCCTTCAAATCCACATGCTCCACAGCCGAGATTTCTCGCCCCAAGAACTTCCCCCCAAGCCGCCGAAACTTCTCCACTGAATCCGTCGCCATGAAGCGCATTCCCGGCTGTCCGCCGGTATTTGTGTGTGGTGAGAGTTTCGCTGCTACGGCCCGAGCCGTTGACTCCGCCGAATCCACAATCGTCACCTTGGGTTCGAGGCGCTGGAGGACCGGCTTGAGCAAGGGATAGTGCGTGCATCCGAGCACCAGCACATCCGCGTCGCGAAAATCACCGCTGAACGCTTCATCGAGATAAATCCGCGCTACCTGCTCCGTCACGGCATGTTCGGACCAGCCTTCTTCCACCAAGGGAACAAACAACGGGCAAGCTTTCTCGTGCGCATCAATCCCAAGCTTTCGCAAAGCCTTCTGGTAGGCGTGGCTAGCGACTGTGGCCTCGGTCCCGATCACAACGACTTTCTTTTTCTGTGCCGCCTGCGCGGCAGCCTGCGCGCCTGGCTCAATCACTCCAACTACAGGAATCTGCAATCCCTCGGTGATGGCATCGAGAGACAGTGCCGTCGCGGTATTGCAAGCGACGACCAGCATTTCCGCGCCCATCCCCTCAAGATGTTTGGCCGCGTCCAGAGCGTAGTGCGTAACCGTCTCCGCGGACTTCGACCCGTAGGGCAGCCGCGCGGTATCGCCAAAGTAGAGATAATCCGCATCCGGAACAACCGAGGCGAGGGCTTTGAGCACGGTCAGTCCGCCGAGGCCGGAATCAAACACGCCTATACAAGGACGCTCAGCCACGTTGCGTGGCCTGGACTTCGGCTATTGGCTGAACGAATCTGGCGCCGCAACACGGCCCCGGAGGAATTGGCGCGCCGTGTGGGCAGGTGGTCGGGTGCCCCAGGAACGCGCAAATCTTATCCGTAGCTTCCTGCGAGAGAATGTGTTCCAACTTGCAGGCTTGCTCGGCGATCTCAGACTCGTTTTCCATGTGCAGGCTGTCGGTGAACAGGCGCTCCGTCAGCCGGTGGCGGCGGATGATGTCCCCAGCGCGTTGACGGCCGCGCGGCGTCATTTCGACCATATAGCTGCCTTCGGCGGTGGAATAGCCTACCGAGGTCAGCTCTTCATGGCAGGGATTGAGGATCGTGCGGTGCTCGTGAATTTCCGGCGGATGCGGCGTTGAGGTCACCAGGCCGGCCTGCACCATGCGTTCCACTAGTAAGCCAACGGGAACCGCGCCGTGAACCTGCATGCGGTCTACCTCGGCGGATTCGCCGTGCTCTTCTAAAACCCAAATTGTTTCCAGCACTTCGTCGATCTGGAGTTCATCGCCCATGGAAAACGTCTCCATCGAGGCGATGCGACCGTGGTGCAGTTCAATGCGGCGGTCGGCCATGCGCGCTACGACGGGGTCATGGGTCACCATGATGATCGTGCGGCCTTGCTCGTGCAATTCGCGCAGGAGCCGCATGACGATTTCTTCGTTCGCGGCGTCGAGGTTGCCGGTCGGTTCATCCGCCAGCACAATCTTGGGGTCGTTGATAAGCGCACGCGCAATGCAGACACGCTGCTGCTCGCCGCCGGACATCTGCGCCGGAAGGTGATTCGCGCGCTCCTTCAAACCCACGCGCCGCAAAGCTTCGAGGGCTTCGTCTTCGTCGGTCATGCTGTGGAAGTACTGCGCCAGCATCACGTTCTCGACGGCAGTGAGGTAGGGAATCATGTGGAACTGCTGGAAGATGAAGCCAATCTTTTCGGCGCGCACTCGGGCCAGTTCTTTGGTGGAGATGCCCGCGACGTTGAGGCCGTCGAGCCAGACCTCTCCGCCTGTGGGTTGATCGAGGCAGCCAATCAGGTTCACCAAAGTCGATTTTCCCGACCCCGACGGCCCCATGACGGCCAGCCACTCGCCGGATGCAACTTTGAGGGAGACGCCGTCCAGCGCGCGAACTTCTCCCGAACTCTCGGCTTTGGCCGGGTAAGCGCGCACGACATTTTTGATTTGAATCATTCCTTACGCTTCCTAAACGTCATTGCTACAATTCAAAATCTAAGAACCAGCGCCTAAAGGCGAGCGTATTGTGCGCATTTATGGCACCGCTGAAGCGGTGCCCTGATACGAAACTTACCTCCACCAAAAGCGGCCAAACAAGAGCGGCCAAACAAGAGCGGCCGAAATTATTCGCCCCTCAGAATCATCGCAGGCTGCACGCGCCGCAGCAAGCGCATGGGAAACAAGGCTGACAACAGCGCCACGCCCAGACTCCCCGCCAGCACCACCGGCAGTACCGAGAATCGGGGCACCACAGCCGCGTGAAAATTTACCCGCCCGATCCAGGCGGCGACGCCGATACCAATCACAAAACCCACCAGCGCACCCACTGCGCCCAGGGTGAGCGCCTCGGCGGCAAACAACCCACGCAGCAGGCCTTCCGATGCACCTAGAGCTTTCATAATCGCAAAATCCGAACGCCGGTCATACACCCATCCGGTCAACGTCGCGAGCACACACAGCATCGCCGTCAGGATGATGAGCACGGTCACGGCGTAGAGCGAACTCCGCGTCTTGCCTAGCACGCGCGCCTCGGCTTCGACGATTTGGCGCACGGGCTGGACCTGCGCCTGTGGGAGCGCCTGGCCAAGCTGGTCGGCCAACGCTGAGACGTCTTGTGATGTTCCGGTATAAGAAATCTCAATTGAGCTAGACGGCACGCCCGTCCAGGCGGAGAATTCCCGAAGTGACAAGTAGACTCGGCTGTCTTCATCGGCACCCGTGCGTAAGATTCCGGCGGGCTGCAAATGCAGCGTGTGCCCGTTGTAAACCAAGTCAAAAGGGTGATTCGAAGGCGTCAGCGCCGCGGCGGCGCGAGTTCCCACCAAGGCTTCACCCGCTTGGCTCGGCCATGCAGTCACCGACCACCAGCGATTCAGGTGCTGAGCTTCACCGAAGTCCGTGCCGGCCACAACCACGGGACGGCCACCAGCAGTATGCGCGACCGCATAAGCGAACGGAACCGCAATTCCTTTACCGGAAATACTTCGCTCCACAATGGCCATCGCATCCGGCGGAAGCGCCTGACCCTCTTTCGCCACGATTACAACGTTCGCACCGTAGCTGCGAAACTCACTTCGCAGCTTCGCCCCGACATCCACGTAGAGGTTGAGCATCGCCGTGCTAACCGCGGCTGCCACGACCACGGCCAGCAGCGCCGTGAGCGCTCGCCCCCGCCGGACCACCGTTCCCCGTACCAACATGCGCAGAAACATGGAAGGCTGGTGCCGAGATTGTGAGCGGCGGGTGGCTAGAGTTGACGGAGCAAGGCCTGAGCTCAAGCATCCCCCCGCAGTACGCGCACTGGATCAAACCGCAGCGCCTTACGAATGGAAAGCGCGCTTCCGGCCACAGTGACCAACACGGCCATTCCCAGAATATAGGGGAACAGAACCGGTTGAATCGTAATAGGCTGATCAAATATTCTGCGTCCAACCTGGTGCGCTAATCCCGCGCCGATGGCGAAGCCGATGGTCCCGGCAATCAAAGCCAGCAAAGTAGCTTCGGCGAGGAATAGCGCGCCTACCGGGAATTTGCCCGCCCCCAGCGCCCGCATCAAGCCTACTTCGCTTCGCCGTTCCAAAATCGCAGTGGCCATGGCCGAAGAGACCGCGAGTGCCGCCGCGAACAGGGCGGCCAGCGCCACCAAGAGCATCAGTCCCTGAATGCGCGAGAGGACGGTTCCTTCGTTCTGCGCCACCTGGCGAATTTGCTCAGCCCGTGAATTCGGGATGACTTCCTGAAGTTGATACGCGATTGAGGTCGCATATGGTGAGCAATACCAGCGGTCGTAAACCGCACCCTTCAAAGTCTTCGGGTCGCGACGGGCAAAGTCGTCTTCAGGCTTGGTGATGGCACTGACTTGAATACTCCGCACTGCTCCTGGGCGATGGAGCAATTGCTGGGCCACCGCCAGCGGCGCAAACATGCGCTCGTCGTCGGGTCCGCCGGTCGACAGAACCCCGGCCACGCGGTGTGAAGAGCTATCGACCACAAGCGCGTCCCCGGCGTGCTTTCCGAGTTTTGCCGCGAGCGATTGACCGACGAGCAAATCTGGCGAACTGTCTTCAGGCCACTCTCCCACTACCTTCCACAAGGGATGCGTCGTTCGAACGCCGGTGACGAAGTCTTCGTTGCCAGTGTGGACCGCATGAGCAAAATAAGTTCCCACCAGTTCGGCAGACCCGCTAAGTGTGGACACGGTCACCGGCAAGATGGGAGCAAACCCCACAATATTATTCCGCCAGAACATCGTTCTGATTTTGGGAAGGTCGGCTTCGTTGAGGTAGCCACCGTCGTTGGCGGGCTTGAGGTTGACCCCGCCGATTTGCACATCCAGCGCGTCGTCTGCCGGTGTCACGATTAGATTTGCGCCATAGACCCGCAGTTCCCGGCCAATCTTATCGCCAATATCTGTAGCGACGCCAACCATGGCCGTGGCCACGGCCACTCCCAGCGTCACCGCCACCCCAGCCAACAGCTTGCGCCGCTTCTGCCGCCGGAAGGATTCGTAAACGAGCCGAGTGAACATTAGTTCTTGAAGAGCGCGCTATGCGCCCGGACTTCGGCTTCCTGAATCACGACCGCATTGCCCGCAACCGCGGATGTAAGCGGAATCGGATTACATCCGCCCGGCGTGCCCACCGTTTGCGGATTGATCGGTGCCGAGCAATTCTTGCAAACAAATCCGCGCCCGTCTTTCTTGAAGCCCAGGCTACCGCAGATCGTGCAGGCATCAAACACCGCAGCAATATTTCCATCCGGCTTCTTGTAGAGCCAGAAACGCACGTCAGCCCCGTCTTCCTTCGCAAAAAACCTGTGCAGGTCGCCGTCGGAAACCGAACTCACCGGGATGGAAGCCACGCCGTTGGTGAACGTCAAGGCAGTCGCCGGGTTCTTTTCAACATCGGTCGCTTTCGCGTAAATGAATTCCGCCGTTACCAGGGAGATGAACAGAAAACTCGACGCATAGACCGCCACCATCCATAAACGCTCGCGCCGTGCGCTCCACGCCGCTTTACGTCGATCCGCGTTGCCTGCCGGAACCGGCTCCGGTGCCCGCCGCCGGTACTCGAACAACACCATCAATGCAGCCAACGCGAGAATGGTGACGAAAAAGAACACGTCATTGCGGACGATGGGGCCGATAAAGGCCATCTCCTGGCGGCTGCTGGGAAGCACCCCGTTTTCCGAAAGTTCGTGCAGACCCGTAACCAAAAGTTGCGCCGCCACGAACCACAGAATCACTGTGGTGACCTTGAAAAACTTCCTCAGATCAATCTTGACGCTGCCTTTCACGAACATCACGCCAAACGCAACCGCGGCTCCCACGCCCAGCAGCGTACCCAGAAAGCTCATCAGTTCGCCCGAATTCAGCGTCACCCCGAACAGCGTCAACACCGTTTCCACGCCTTCACGCAGGACCAGCAAAAATACAAAGACGAACAATCCCGTGGCTGAACTTTTACCCGCCAGCGAAGCCACTTTTCCTTCAATTTCGCCCTTCATATGCTTAGCCGTACGCATCATGAAAACGATCATGGTGCCGACGAAAAATGCCGCCACGAGCATGATCCAGCCTTCAAAAATGTCTTGATTCCAGTTCGTCCGCGAAAGCAGAATGGCAAATCCCAGGCTCGCCAGAAAGGCGCTGCCCAGCGCGTAATAGACCGACTTGCGCAACTCGGACCGGCCAATTTTCGCCAGGTACGCCAGGATAATCCCAATGATCAGGGAAGCCTCAACGCCCTCGCGCAAAGTAACTATGAAGGCTTGCAACATCAGCTAAATCTCCTGCCGCCATTTTGAAAATGAATTTCAATTTCAATATCATCAGCATAGCGGCGCAGGCCCTTCCACGTCAAATCTCGGGAAGTCCATAACTTCGGTAACTATATATATATCAATAAGATACAAAATTACGACCAAATTGGTCGCCACGTTCAAAGTAACACCATACTCGCGTCACAGCTCGCGCAGAAACTTCCTTGCTGGCTCGAATTCGGGGAACCGCTTTTCTTCCTCCACAAACTCGGCCGAATGGACGCAGCGCCGACTCCCACGCAACCGCACCGGATGCTTTAAGTGCAGCATCTCGTGGTAGAGAAGGTACTCGATGGCATAGCGAGGAACTCGCATATCGTCGAAGATACGGCTCACTACAATGGTGTTATGGGCCGGGTCAAAATGTCCCAGTCGACGGCGGGCCAGATTGTGGCTCCAAGTGAGCTGGGGGCGACCCAATAGTCCGTTAAAAAAGCGCGCATTTAAATCTTCGAAGATCGTTTCCAGATCGTAAACATGACCTTGGGGAGCGCGTCCGCGTTTGCGTCCGCGAGACTGCCGAATCCTCTCAGCCTTGGCGGCGAAGTCCCGGCTGCCTACGTAACGTCGGTAGCGCGCGTTTTGCCCAGCTTGGATCGGCTTGCGATACATCTTAGCCAGCAGGATGTGCGCCAGCGCGTCGAGCACGCTGTCTGGCGCGCCTTCAATCAGGTCCGAAAGCCGCACCAACAGCTTCCCGTCGCGCATGCGGATGGTGTGGTTGACTCCCGCGTAGCGATAAAACTCGACTGTTAGTTCCGGCATGGGGGCGAGCGGGCGCAGTTCCCGGTAGCGCTGCCGGAATACTTCGAGCAATTGTGGCTTCACTGTGGGCCAGACTAGCACGGCGGGCAACAGGCGCGGCGACGGGCTATTTCTTCTTCTTGTTCTTGGTCGAGGCTTCCTGTTCCAGCAACAATTTCTTGTGTTCCACGGTGCCCATGGAGATGGCTTCCACCACGCTGCTTATCACGAAATCGCATTCGGTGCGCTCTTCCGGGGTGAGGTTGTGCTGGAGGCCTTCCAGGCGGGCGTGGAATTCGTTATCGGCCAGCAGCACCGGTTTTAAAGCCTTGCGCAGGTCGGATTGGCGGTCTTCGTACATGCCGATATTTTCGTCGAGTTCGTCGTAGACGGCGAGGAAGTCTTCCATCAGGTCGTGCAGACTTCTGGGGTTTTCCGTCGCGGGCTTCTTAGGCGTTCGTGCTTCTTCAATGGCCGTTAGCCGTAGACGAGCGAAATCGGCCAGAAGCTTGAGGCGTTTTTCCGGTTCCAGGGCCACCTCGCGCAGCTGGTCGATTTCGTCGGAAGTTAGGGGATCGTGCTTTCGGGCCTCCGCCGCGACGGGTGCGAGCGCAAGTGCGCCCAACAGCAAGAGTTGCAGGAAACGCTTCATTTCTTACCCTTGCCAAACATGCTGTCCAGCAGGCGGACGCGCAACTTTTCCACGTGGCCCATCGCAGTCTCAGCGGCGGGCTGATCTTCGGGGGACAGTTCCCGTTTCAAAGCTTCGAGGTGGTGGCTGATATCGCGTAAATCGATTTCGAGCTGTTTTTCGTGTTTGCGGGCTTGGATGGCGGCATTAGCGGCTTGGTCGGCATAGGCTTCCACGTCTTGCAGCAGGAGCTTACCCTCCGCGTCGACACCCTTCTCGTAGCGGCCCTTGGCCTCGTCCAGCGAGCGTCGCGCAATGCCCGCGCACAGACGCACTCTTTCCTCCAGCGGAACAGTAGCCACACGGGCCTTCATCTCGGCCAGGGTTTCCACTTTTTGCGCCGCCGCGAAGGAAGCGCTCAGCAGGAACAGCCAACCGATCCTCGCGATCTGCTTCATCCCACTACCTCTTCGGTTCAATGGCAATCAGACGATGCCTGGCCTGCCACTCCTGATCTGGAAATTTACCGCCCGCTGCATCCAGGAACTGATGATACTGGATTGCCGCATTTTTCCTGTCGTGAAGATGGTCGTATGCGGTGGCCCGGAGAAAGTAGCCGAACGGCAGTTCTGGCAGAAACTTGGCCCGGGCGTCGAGAGCGGGAGGAACCAGCCCATAAGCCTTGTTTTGATCCGCCGCCACCGCCAGGTCTCCGTAGGCTTCACCAAAATCCGGCTTCAGATTCACCGCCGTCATGAATTCCTCCTGTGCCTCCGGAAATTTGCGTTGATCCAACAGCGCCTTACCCAGGGAGTGATGCAAGTCGGCGTCCTTGGGACTGGCCAGGAGCAACTGGCGGTAGAGGGGTTCGGCCTCGGCATTCTTTTTGCTCACCAAGTAGAGATCCGCCAGGTCGCGCACCGCCGAAGCATCGCTCGGTGCCAGTTGGAGCGCCAACTGCATCTCGCTCGCAGCGTCATCGTATTTGGCTGCCGCTGCAAGCACTCGCCCGAGCTGAAGGTGTATCACGGCATTACTACCGCGTTCGCCAGCCAGCTTGCGCAGCATGGCTTCCGCTTCCGGAAAGCGCTTCTGCTGCATGTAAAGATTGGCGAGGGCGGTCACGGCCTGCCCGGCGTCGTCCTTCGAAGCTGCGTTACTTCCCGCGGAAACCAATACCCGCCGATACTGCTCTTCCGCGCCCTTTTCATCTTTCTGCCGCTCCAGCACCGAACCCAGCGAAAGATGCGCATCGACCGAGTTCGGCTGAAGGCGAATCGCCTCGTGGTAGGCGGCGGCGGCCTCCTCCGGCTTGGATGCCTCCATCACGTGGCCCAACGAGAGCCACGCCCGCCACAGGGCCTCCTCGGCGTGGTCGGCTGGCTTCAGCTTGGTAGCAGCGCGCAGAAAAGTTTCCGCCTCCTGATTGTTACTACGCGCCAGCATCAATCCCAGATTCAAATTCGACTCGAAAATATCCGGCTTGGCGGCCACGGCTTTCCGATAGGCGGCGATCGCCTCTTCCGAACGCCCCTGGGCGTTGTGCAGAAATCCGAGGTCAAACCACGCGCGGTAGCTGTTGGCATCTTTCGCGGTTAAGCCTTCCAGCAGACGTTCCGCCGTCGAGTAGTCTTTCTTGTCGATTGCGTCTTCAGCCTGTCGCAGTTCTGGAGGGAACTGGTCGTCAGAGACTTCAACGCGCCGATGTCGAACCGTTGGCTTGGAAGTGATAGTCTGCGCCGCCACCAAAGTCCCCAGGGTAAGGGTTCCGGCCAGCAGCCAACTCTGACTTGGGTTCACGCAACAACCGCCTTCCCGTCCAACGCTTTTTGATTCAATGCTTTCCCATTCAAGACTTGGGCCAGGAATTTTCCTGTGTACGACTTCGGATTGGCTGCAACGGCTTCCGGCGTCCCGATCGCCACAATCTCGCCGCCGCGCGCTCCGCCTTCCGGACCCAGGTCAATCACCCAGTCCGCCGTTTTAATCACTTCCAGGTTGTGCTCAATCACCACAATCGAGCCTCCTGCATCAATCAGACGCCGAAAGGCCGCCAGGAGTTTGCTGACATCATCAAAATGCAGGCCCGTGGTCGGCTCGTCGAAGATATAGAGCGTGCGCCAGCGGTGTTTCTTGATTTCTTCTTTCGGACGTCCGGCCAGCTTGGCCGCAGGCTGTAAGTGCGCGGCTAGTTTCATGCGCTGCGCCTCACCGCCGGAAAGCGTCGATGCCGACTGCCCCAACCGCAAGTAGCTCAAGCCAACTTCGTCTAACACCCGGAGCTTGTCCACAATTTTCGGTACTCCGGCAAAAAACTGGAGAGACTCCTTCACCGTCAGGTTCAGCGCCTCGTGAATATTCTTGCCTTTGTACTTCACTTCCAACACTTTGGGTTTGTATCGGGTGCCGTGGCATTCCTCGCACACCAGCTCCACGTCGGCCAAGAACTGCATTTCCACCGTGACCGTGCCGTCTCCAGAGCACGTGTCACAGCGCCCGCCCGGAATATTGAATGAGAAGTGTCCAGCGCTCAGGCCCTTTTTCTTGGCATCGGGGATGGACGCATACAGGTCACGAATTCCATCAAAGGCTTTCGTGTAGGTCACCGGGTTGGAACGCGGCGTCCTGCCAATGGGAGATTGGTCGACCAGAATAATTTCGTCGATATAGTCTTCACCCTCAATTTCGCGGCACTCCACCGGCTGCGCCACACCCACCTGCCTCTTCGCCGCTTCCAGAGAGGGAAATAGCACATCATGCACCAGGCTGGACTTGCCGGAGCCGGAAACGCCAGTGACGGCCACCAGCATTTCCAGCGGGATGGCGACATCAATCTTTTTCAAATTGTGCGCCCGCGCTCCGGTAATTTGGATCTTGCGCTTCCCCGGTTCCCGCCGCTGTTGCGGTAACTGGATGCGCAGGTCGCCGGAAAGGTACCGTCCGGTTAACGAAGTCTTATGTGCCAGTATTTCGGCATAGGTCCCGTGGGCCACGACTTTTCCGCCATGTTCTCCCGCTCCCGGACCCATATCCAAAATATGCCCAGCTGACCGCATGATGTCGGCGTCGTGCTCCACAACCAGAATCGTATTGCCGAGATCGCGGAGGCCCTCCAGAATTTTGATCAAGCGGTGCGTATCGCGGCTGTGCAAGCCAATCGATGGCTCGTCTAAAACATACAGAGTCCCTACCAGACGCGAACCCAGCGAAGTTGCCAATTGGATGCGCTGCGCCTCGCCGCCCGAAAGTGTGGAGGAAAGGCGATCCAGCGTCAGATACTCCAGGCCAACATCGTTGAGGAAGCGCAGCCGTTCGCGAATTTCATGCAGAATCTTGTCGGCAATTGCCGTTTGCTCGGCGTTCAACTTCACACCCGCGAAGAATTCCGCCACCTGCTCGACCGTCATGGCGCAAACGTCACAGATATTTCTCTCGCCCACGCGAACGGTGCGCGCCTCAGCCCGCAAGCGGGTGCCGTTGCAATCCGGACACACAGAATAGCCGCGATATCGACTCAGAAACACACGCACGTGCAGCTTGTATTTTTTCCTCTCCAAATAGTTAAAAAAGCCGCGAATCCCGCCAAAATGTCCGTCGCCGACCAGCACAAATTCCTGCTGCTTCTCCGATAACTCGTTCCACGGCACATCCAGCGGCACGCCCGCATCTTTCACCAGCTTCTTCATCTCGTTGTAGTAAACGCGATGCTTGGGCTTGGTCCACGGCTCAATGGCTCCATCGGCCAGCGTTTTGGACTTGTCCGGGATGACCAGGTCCATGTCGAAATCAATGGTGTTGCCGAATCCCTGACAGCGTGGGCAGGCGCCATACGGGTTGTTGAAGGAAAACAACCGAGGCTCGGGTTCTTCATAACGAATTCCGCAGCTCTTGCATTCGAAGCGCTGCGCGAAACGAAGACGCGTGGGTTTTGCGCCGTCTTCCCGTGGGGCGGTTTCCAGAATGACTTCGCCCGCCTCGCGATAGGAACTTTCAACAGCGTCAATCAAGCGCGCCCGCGTTTCCACCGCATTTTCCGAGAGCACCAGCCGGTCCACCAGCGCGTAAACGGGCTCCTCGAAATTCACATCCAGCAGGGACTCTGGGGAAGAGAATTCGAATACTTGCCCGCCTTGCCACAAGCGGTTGAAGCCGCGCTTGCGTAGTTCAAACAGGCGCGCCTTGAGCAGGTCTGTGTGCAAGGTACGCGCAGCGGCGGCTTCTTCGGTCGCCTTTTTCTTGCTGCGGGGCGTTTTTTTTTGCTCGGCCTTGGCCTCAATTAGGCTTGCGATTTGGTCTGCCGTCTTGTCGACGGGCGAGCTGGCGGAGGCGGGTGCAATCGCGGTCTGAACAGGAAATAGAACGTTCAATCGCGTTCCAACCGGCAAGCGCAGCACGGCTTGGGCGATCTCATCGACCGTGTCTTTCTTCACTTCCTGCCCGCACTTGAGGCAGTAGGTCCGCCCCACGCGGGCAAATAGCAAGCGCAGGTAGTCGTAGATTTCCGTCGCCGTGGCCACTGTGGACCGCGGGTTGCGCGTGCTGTTCTTTTGCCGGATGGCTACAGCTGGCGCGATGCCATCAATCACATCGACATCGGGCTTCTCAATTCGCTCTAAAAACTGCCGCGCATAGGCTGACAACGACTCGACATATCTCCGCTGCCCCTCGGCGTAAATCGTGTCAAAGGCGAGCGACGACTTGCCCGAACCGGAGACGCCCGTCACTACGGTCAGCTCATTGTGCGGAATCTCAAAATCAATGTTGCGCAGGTTGTGAACCCGAGCGCCTTTGACGACGATGCTATCTGTGGACATGAACCCCTTCAGGCAAATAGGAACCTCGTGGTAAGTCGAGCGCCGCGCCTCAGACCAGCGCAAATCGTGGTGCGGAAACTTCTTATTATAAACGCTGGAAACGGGAGCTGGGCGATAGAGGGGCGGCCATTGCCGTGCCCTTCAAAATTGATGAACGAATAGAGAGTTTCGGTCAAAGCAAAAGGGCGAACCCCGAAGGCTCGCCCTTTCTTGCAATCTTAGTCGATTCGAGTTCAGGACCTACCAGCGTCCGCCGCCACCACCACCGCCCCGGTCGCCGCCTTTTCCACCACCGCCCCCGCCCTTGCGTCCGCCACGGTCACCTCCACGGTCTCCACTGCGTCCGGCGGCGCCGCCACCACCGCCGCCACCAGGCCGGAATCCGCCGCCACCACCACCACCGCCTTTGGGGCGCTCTTCGCGCGGACGTGCTTCATTCACATTCACGGTGCGTGTTCCAATTGTTGATCCGTTCAGAGCGGTGATCGCTTTGTCGCCCTCTTCGGCGTTGGTCATTTCCACAAATGCAAATCCCCGCGAACGGCCTGTCTCGCGCTCCGTCATGATGCTGACCTTGTCAATTTGCCCGTACGGTTCAAATGCGTGGCGGAGTTCTTCTTCCGTGGTGTGGAAATCCAGGTTGCCGACAAAAATATTCTTCACGCGATCGCCTCGAGGGTGCGGATTAAGTCTGAGTGTGAGCGGCTTCGGCGCGCGGAAAAATTCCCGAAAAAATGGGGCCGGAGTAGCGAACATTCAAACGAGGTGGCGAGTATAGCAGGTCTGTTAGGACGAGCGGGGAATTCGGAGCGGCCCTGGGCCAGAATCCGGGGACGATTCGGAATTCTGTTCTCGCCCCCATTTGCGAGAGATTCGTGTTTCAGAAGTCTCGGAATGGCTGCTGAGCGGGAGTCAGCAGCCTTCGGAAGTCCAGTACCCGCCGCCGTAGTCGAAGCGGATGGCGCGAAAATGGCGGTCATGCTTCTTGCCGCAGTGCGGACAGTGCAAGTGTCGCCCGTGAGGTCCGGACGGCGGATTGCTGCCGGCGACCGCAATGTTGCGCCCACAGGAGCAGGGAACCAGAAAAACTGAAGGGCGATCCGGCGCGGGAGGCGTCTTGGCCAAGCGCCTAGCCATGCCGATCTACGCTTCCACCGCCGCTGGCCCGCGCTTGCGCTTGTTGGATTGCAAAACCTTCTTGCGCAAGCGGAGGGACTTGGGCGTGACTTCCACGAATTCGTCGTCGGTGATGAATTCGATGGCTTGTTCCAGGTTGAGGTTTTTGTGGGGAACTAGACGAAGAGCTTCATCGGCCGAGGAAGAACGCATGTTAGTCAGTTTTTTCTCGCGAACCGCGTTGACGTCCAGGTCGTTGTCCTTGGCGTTTTCGCCAACGATCATGCCTTCGTAAAGCTCAATGCCTGGGCCGCAGAAAAGGTTGCCGCGCTCCTGTAAGCCCCAGAGGGCATACGCGGTGGAAACGCCGTCGCGGTCTGAAATGAGCGCTCCGGTGAGACGGTGAGGAATTTCGCCCTGCCACTCGATATATCCATCGAATAGCGCGTTCATGACGATGGTCCCACGCGTATCGGTCAACAACTGGCTGCGTAGCCCGATCAGGCTGCGGCTGGGCACGCGGAACTCAATGCGCACGCGTCCGTAGCCGTGGTTGTGCATGTTGACGACGGTGCTCTTGCGCGCGCCTAACTGCTCCATCACAACGCCGACGAATTCTTCGGGCACGTCAATCGTCAACAACTCCACCGGTTCCATCAGCTTGCCATCTACGCGCTTGGTGACGATTTCCGGCTTGCCCACCATCAGCTCAAAGCCTTCCCGTCGCATCATTTCCAGCAGAATCGACAGCTGCAACTCGCCTCGACCCAGGACCTTGAATGAATCTGTGGTGCCGGTATCTTCTACGCGCAGCGAAACGTTCGTCAGCAATTCCTTCGCCAGACGATCCCGCAGATTTCGGGATGTCACATACTGACCTTCGCGCCCGGCGAACGGAGACGTGTTGACGGTGAACAACATCGCAATCGTAGGTTCATCAATCACAATGGGCGGCAGCGGCATGGGATTGGCCACATCAGTGATGGTCTCGCCAATGGTGATGCCTTCCACTCCCGCCACAGCAATGATGTCGCCCAGTTCCGTTTCCGTGCAGTCCGTGCGCTTGAGTCCCGAGAACGAAAACAGCTTGGTAATTTTTGTCTTGTGTAGCGTCCCATCGAGCTTGGCAATCACAACTTCTTCGCCAGTCTTCATCGTGCCATTGAAGACGCGCGCAATGGCCAAACGGCCGAGGTAGTCGCTGTAGTCGAGATTCGCAACCAAAATCTGGAGCGGTCCGGCAGCATCACCTTTGGGGGGCTCAATCGTCTTGACGATGGCGTCGAACAGCGGCTGCAAGTCCGGCCCTTGCGTCTCGCGGTCGGTCGAAGCCGTTCCCGCCTTGGCATTGGTGTAGAGCACAGGAAAATCCAGCTGTTCTTCCTTGGCGTCGAGGTCAATGAACAGGTCATAGATCTCGTTCAAAACTTCCTGCGCCCGCTGATCCGGACGGTCAATCTTATTGACCACAACAATCACAGGCATCCCGGCTTCGAGAGCCTTCGTCAAAACGTAGCGCGTCTGCGGCAGGGGCCCTTCGCTGGCGTCCACCAGCAGCATGACGCCATCCACCATCTTCAGGGCGCGTTCCACTTCGCCGCCGAAATCGCTGTGGCCCGGCGTGTCCACAATGTTGATCTTCACGCCGTGATAAAAAACGGCCGTATTCTTGGCCAGAATCGTAATTCCACGTTCTTTTTCCAGCTCATTTGAATCCATGACGCGGTCCACCACCGCTTCATTCGAGCGAAACGTCCCGCTCTGGCGCAGCATGGCGTCCACCAGCGTGGTTTTGCCGTGGTCGACGTGCGCAATAATGGCAATATTCCTAATGTTCAAACTCAAAGTATTGGGTTCCTCTCAAGGGTGCAGCGGAAGAATAGCGGGTAGGCTGAACTTCTACAGTTTCTAGTTTACTATGCGGTGGCGGGTGGGGGATAGGCAGCAGAGGTATTGCTTGTGGGTTCCGGCTTACCCGTGACACGGCCAGAATGACTCAAGACTGCGCGACTACTCGGTCCTTTTTCCGAAGGTGCGTCTACGAGTTTCCTGGATGTCGTTCGGTCGGCGCCCTCCAGAGGCTGATCGCTAACCATCCACCGAGCACGATGTCTATGGTGCCGCAGAAGCCCGGCCACCAAACTGGCATGCCGGGGTTAGTGACAAGCGAGCGATGGACGAAAAAATCAAAGACTCCATGTCCCGCGATAGCAGCTGCAGCCAGCCACATGTCCTTCTTGAAGCCGAGCACTGCAAAGACTGAAAACAGCAGCCCAATCGCAATCTCGATCCCCAGCGTCGAGTTCCGAGAAGCGCCCATCACGGCAAACAACGAATAATAGGAAGCGATTACGATCATCGCCGTCGGATAGAAAGCCCGGTCGCGATCAAATTCGCTCAACCGGGCGAAAACGCCGACCACGACTCCCAGTACAGCCCCGATCAGGTATTCCATGGTGCTCTCCTAAAGTTCTTCGAGCGAGTTTCAGATTGTCTTCTCTCGGCAGACTTGATTTCTCAACGGCGGACTCCAATAGGCTGGTGGACTTTGCTAGGGGCTCACCTTTGACGGCGTGCCTCCGTCCTACACTCTGGATTGCGGGAAAAACTACAACTATTCGGGAACGGTCCGACATTTGCAATTGAGCATCAGTCCCTTCAGCCGCCGCCCGGTTTAGCCTAAGATACGCTGATATATAAATGTTCGCTTAGGAGACAGTCTGAATTGTGGCGGCACAACATCCAGGCAAACGACTTCCTCATCACGTGGCTGTCCTCGGTGCTGCCGGCGGTCTCGGACAAGGTATTTTGCGCGTTTGTCGAGCTGAGGGAATTGGGTTCACAGCGATTGTCCGCTCACGGCCAGAGCGCATCATCAATGTACCAACAGGTTCGCAGGTGGCCTTGGTCACATCTCTCGCGGACAGGGCGGCGCTCACAAACGCTTTCTCGGGTGCCGACGTCGTGCTCACCGCTCTGGGTGTGACGCCGACGAGCGCCGAAAGGTCGGCCTTGCTATCAGAGAATGCGGCTGAAGTTGAAACCGCTATGTTGGCCGCCGGAGTTGACCGCATTATCATCATCAGCAGCTTGATTGTTTCTCCACCGGGCAGGCCCGCCAGCCGAGCCGTTGGCCTTTTCTCCCGGATGCCTGGAAGAATTGGTCGGGGTGCTCGCGAGCAACAAGCAGTCGTTGACGCCATCGCCAGCGGGGCTTTCGCAGCGGTTCGGTGGACACTGGTGCGCGCCGGACTCAACTCTCGCGGCAAAAACGAGGCTCCGGTAGCTGCGGCGGATTGGGCTGGCGCTCTGAACTCCTGGGTGCCAGTCTCGTACGATGCCATGGCGCGGTGGATGCTTGAGGAAGCGGCAGCCAACGAATTTGTCCACGCCGCGCCCCTTGTGTCGCGCCGTCGCTGACCTGTTGGTTACTCTCGATGTGAACGCCACAGCCTTTGCCGATAGTGCTCGGATGTCGGCTATTCGGAAACTGAACCAATACCGAGCTATTTGATCGCGTGGGGATGGCCGTTCTCGGTCGTCCAAGCGGGGCGAGTTCGGCAGTCGCGACACATGTAGGAAAAGTTTCTTGTGCGTAACCTCAGTCGTGGATACTACGGCAATCGGGCTGAGACTTACCGTCGAGGCTGCAACGTAAGTCCGTTTTACACAGTCCTCCCCCGTAGCCGGTACCACCCCACAATCGCGAGTAGCGAAAACACAAACAGCACGGTCGAAATCGCGTTGATCTCGGGCGTAATCCCGCGCCGTAGACGCCCCCATATCTCCAACGGCAGCGTATTGTCGCGCCCAATCAGGAAGAAGCTCACTGCAATTTCATCCATGGAAAGAGTAAAGATCAGCAGCGCCGCACCAATGATCGGTAGCTTCAAGTTCGGCAAAGTAATCCGCCAAAATGTCTGCCAGTAATTCGCGCCCAGATCGAGTGACGCCTCTTCCTGCGCCCGGTCTAGCTTCTGCAGTCCGGCAAAGACTTCGGTGGTTGCTACTGAGATCAAAGCCGTCCCATGGCCGAGAATAATCGTCGCCAGGCTCAACTTCATCTGCGCCGCATTCACCAGCATCAAAATCGAAAGGCCCGTAATGATTCCCGGCAAAATCAGAGGCAGCAGCACCAGCCTCCGAAAGATAGCCTTTCCCGGGAAGTCTGCCCGGTCCAAAGCCAGCGCCGATGGAATTCCAAAGCCTAAAGCAATTCCTACCGCCGCGATTGCCACGATCAAGCTGTTCTGTACCGAAACCCAAATCGCGTCATCTCGCAGTAAGATTCGATACCAATTTAGCGTCAGATCTCTCGGCGGAAACCCGCCCACGCCCGCTCCGTTGAAGGAATACACAATCAGCGTGGCGATGGGCAGATACAGAAACGCATACACAGCCGCAGTGTGTACCAGCAGCCACCGCGATTTCGGAACAGCCCCCGCGCTCACGAATAACTCCATTTCTTTTCCAGCCGCTCCGCCAAAGCCAGCAAAGACACGACCAATACCAAGATGCAAAACGAAATCGCCGCGCCCAAAGGCCAGTTGTAAGCCGCTCCAAACAAGCTGACCACAATGTTTGAAATCATGATCCCGCTCGGACCGCCCAGCAGTTGCGGCGCCAGAAAATCTCCTAGGCTCAGTACAAATGCAAACGTCGCTCCGGCAATCATTCCAGGAGCGGAAAGAGGGAAGATCACACGCCAAAATGTCTGCATCGGCGAAGCCCCAAGATCATGCGACGCCTCCACCAAGTTGCGCGGAATGTGTTCCATCGCCGCATAAATCGGCAGCACCACAAACGGCGTGTAGATATGCGTCAAGGTCAACACCACGGCAAACGGGCTATAAAGAAGCGAATCCACCGGATGCTGCGTGATGTGAAAAAACTGCAGCAGCGTATTCAGCACGCCATCCGTTCCCAGAATCGTCTTCCAAGCATAGGCGCGCACCAGATAGCTCACCCACAAAGGAATGATCACCAACTGGTAGAACAAATCCTTCCGCGCCCCAGCGTAAAACGAAAGAAAATACGCCAGCGGATACCCCAGCAGCAGCGCAAACAAAGTAACCCGCGCCGCAATCCACAAAGATCGCAGTAGCGTTTCCCGGTACACGCTTTTCGTTAGCAAGTCGTGATAGTTGCCCAAATTCCACTGATGAACCACATTCCCAGACGCCACCGCCCAAAAGCTGTAGCAAAACATCAGAAGGTAGGGAACCAGCAGAAAAAGCGTAACCCACGCCAGAGGCGGAATGGTTACGGCCGCTTTGTAAGCGCGGGAAAACATTACTGCGCCGCCTCGGTGTTGCGCACCACCACGGCGTCTTGCGGAGAGAATTCCAGTCGCAACATATCCCCCATCGCAGCGCTACCTGTGCCAGCCAAGCGCACAAGGAAGACCTGCCCATCCGCACATTCCACGCGCAACATTTCCGTTGCCCCGTGAAATGCCTGGTGTAGCACCCGGCCTTCAAATTGCACAGCGCCATTGGTAACGCCAGACACCAGACGAACACTCTCCGGACGCACGGATAGCGCCACCGGCCCATCTGATATCTGGACTGGCCAAGTGAGCGATCCACAGCGGGCCACACCGTTGGCAACGCTTCCTCGCAGTAAGTTGGTATGCCCAATGAATTGGGCGACGTAGGAGGTCGCCGGACGGCTATAAATTTCCCGTGGCGTAGCAACCTGTTCCAATCGCCCACCCTTCAGGAGAGCGATCCGGTCCGACATCACCATCGCTTCTTCCTGGTCGTGCGTAATAAAGACGAAGGCAATCCCAACTTCCCGTTGCAGCGCCTTCAACTCGATCTGCATCTGCCGCCTCAAATTGGCGTCCAAAGCCGAAAGCGGCTCGTCGAGCAAAAGCAATTTGGGCCGGTTCACCAGCGCCCGCGCCAGAGCCACCCGCTGCTGCTGCCCGCCAGAAATCCTCGACGGCTTTTTTTCCGCGTGCGCCGTCATCTTCACCATCGCCAGCGCTTCGTTCACTCGCGTTGCAGTTTCATTTTTAGAAGCACCGGCAATGCGCAGGCCGTAACCGACGTTGTCGCCAATGGTCAGGTGAGGAAAAAGCGCATAGTGCTGGAACACAGTATTCACATGCCGTTTGTAGGGAGGCAACGCATCCAGCCGCTCGCCGCCCATCCAAAGCTCACCCGATGTTGCCTGCTCGAACCCGGCAATCACGCGCAACAGCGTCGTCTTGCCCGAGCCGGATTCCCCGAGAATGGTTAAAAACTCCCCCTCCGCTACTTCGAGAGAAACATCCCGCAGCACGTGCGTCTTACCGAAGGTTTTGGCAACGTTGCGGATGGAGAGAAGGGAATTCATTTGAGTGACTACTGCGCCGCCTTCACTTCATTCCAAATTTCGTTGTACTTGGCCCGTCGAGGCACATTCTGCCAAAAATAGAGCCGCTTCTGGTAGTTATCCACGTCATCCAGATGCAGACTCTTCTTCTGGTCATCCGTCATCAACTGCGCAGCTCCGGGATTCGCCGGAGTATACCCGGTCACATCTGCCACTTTTTTCTGCGTTTGCGCCTGAATCATGAACTCCAAGAAACTCTGCGCGAGCTCTTTGTTTTCGCTGGCCGATGTGATCATCAAGTGGTCAATCCAGCCCGTCGTGTTCTCCTGAGGGATGGTTTCGCCTACCGGATACTTCGCCAAGCGCAGCTGATTCGTCATTAGCGGCCAACCCATCGCCGCCACCACCTCATGGTTTTGGAATAAATTCGTCAGCTCGCCACCGGTGGACCACATCTTCCGGATATTCGGCTTCAGCTCCAGCAGCTTCTTCTTCACCGCCTCAAGCTCCTCGTCGCTCAAGTTGTACAGCTGATCCGGGCTAGGCTTGTCATACCCCAAAACCTGCGCCGCCATGTAAACCGTCGAAAGATCGTCCCATACCGAAATCTTGCCCTTATACTTCGCTTCCCACAAAACGTTCCAACTCGCTGGAGGCGTCGCAAACACGGTGGTGTCGTAGATCAAAGGATTCGGTCCCCACATGAACGGCACACCGAATACTTGCCCATTCACCCGCACCAGGGGAAGGGAAGTTAGCTTCGGAGCCAGTTGCGAATAGGAGGGAAGCTTGGTCAAATCTAGCGGCGCCGCCAGCCCAGTCGTCGCAATCATGGTCGCCACATCGCTGGAGGGGGAAATGACGTCGTAATTCGAAGCGCTGCCGCCACGTAGCTTGGCCACCAACTCATCGCTCGACCCCATGTAAGAAGCGGAGACCTTGCAGCCGCACTGGTCCTCAAAGGCCTTGATGTACGAAGGGTCCGCATAGCCCTCCCAGACCAGCAGGTTTAAGGAAGGTGTCTTCTTGGAGCACGAACTTAGAACCAGAACGGCCGCGAAGACGGCCGCAAACGGCAACACCGCTAACCATCGTTTCATTTTCCACTCCCAGTCGCCATTTCGGGCGTTTGATACACAATCCTGCCCCCAACCATGGTCAGCAGGATGTTGGTCTTGTGAATCTCGCTGGGCGCAATCTTGAAAAGATTCTGATCCAGAACAATCAAGTCTGCCAGTTTGCCTGGTTCAAGCGAACCCTCGCTCGCTTCCCGGTGGCCAGAATACGCCGCGCCCAGCGTATACCCTTCAATCGCCTGTTCCAGAGACACACGCTCTTGCGGAAGCCACCCGCCTTCGGGTTTTCCCTCCAGCGTCTGCCGGGTCACGGCATTCTGCACGCCGTACCAAGGGCTGAGCGTCACCACGGGCCAATCGCTGCCAAACGCTAGCCGTCCGCCCGATTTCGCCACGCTCTGCCAAGTCCAACCGCGGCCCGCACGATCCGGTCCGGCGTTTCGCGCCCACACCTTCAACGTGTCATCGTTCGGCTCCGCATGTAGCGGTTGATAGCTGGCGATTACGCCCAGTTTTCCAAAGCGGGGAATATCTTGCGCGGTAATGGTCTCAATGTGCTCAATCCGATGCCGCATGTCATGCGTGCCATTCGCCTTCGCGGCCTCTTCGTAGGTGTCCAGGGCCAGTCGCACGGCGCGGTCACCAATGGCATGGGTGAAAACTTGAATCCCGCTCCTATCGAGTGCCGTCACAGCCCGCTTGTACTCGCCCTCGTCCCAACGCAAGGCTCCAATTTGCTTGGGATCGTCCGAGTACGGAGTCAACATGGCCGCGGTGTGCGACTCAATGACGCCGTCCAAATAAAACTTGACCGCCCCCGCGGCCAGCCAGTCGCCGTGGTACTTCTGCTTGGCTGCCACAACCGCGGCAAGTTGCGCAGGAGTCATCGCGGGCGGTCCTTCATAGGACGAGACGTACATCCGCAGGGTGAGTTCGCCGCTCTTGAGGAGTTCCTCGTAAAGCGGAAAATTACTGCCGTCGTCCACCAGATGAATAGAATTACCCAGGCAAATCACTCGTACCAGTCCGGCCCGGTTTGCTTCGCGCAGTCCCAGCCGCAGGGCCGTCAATCGTTCTTCGCGAGTGGCCTCTACCTTGTTGCCGATCAGGTCATCCGCGCTTTCTTTCATGGCACCGGTAGGTTCGCCCTTGGCGTCTTTGACGATCCAGCCCGAGGCAGGGTTGGGAGTGTCTCGCGTGACGCCCGCCTCGGCCAAGGCTTTGCTATTGGCCCACGAAGTGTGCCCGTCGTAGCCCACCAGATAGACGGGGCGGTCGGGCACCACTTCATCCAGGAACTTTTTATCGGGCAGCGCGGCTTCGCCAAAAATTTCGTAACTCCAGCCTCGGCCCGTGATCCATTTCGTGTGAGGATGAGCGGCGGCAAATTCCTTGACGCGCTTCTGTACCTCAGCGATGGAGGTCGTGCCGTTCAAATCGACCTGCGTCAGAGTCAGGGAACCTTCCAGCAGGTGAATGTGCGAATCGGTAAATCCCGGCAAGACGAGATTGCCATGCGCATCAATCATGCGAGTCTTCTCGTTGCGGAACGCCTCGACCATCTGTTTTGGCCCTACGGCTAGAATCCTGTCGCCGTTGATCGCGATTGCTTCCGCCCACGGCTGCTTTGCGTCCACCGTATAAGCGCGAGCGTTCGTCACAATGATGGTTGCCTTTGCGGGCGAAGTCGCGCCTCCCGCCTGGGTCCATCCGCAAGCAAGTGCTGCAAGCAGAGCGACGCTTCTGATTCGTTTTCCCATTCGGAGGCTCTCCAAAATTAGAACGTTGGCGGCGTGTTGATCCACAAAACCTGGGCTTCGATTTTTCCGGGATTTGACCACCGGTGGGGCGTAGTGCTCTCAAAATAAAAACTATCGCCGGTCTTTAAACGGTACTCTTCGTCTTCCAGGCAGATGGCAAACTCGCCTCGCAAAACATACAGGAATTCCTCGCCGGCGTGGGTGTAGCTCTCTTCCGTGCCCGCTCCCGGAGCCAGGCGAAACATGTGTGCTTCCATGACTGGGTTGCCCACGGCAAGTAATTCCATCCAAACCCCTTTCGCAACCTCCAGCACCTTGCGAGCCTTTGGACGAACCAGCGGAGAATGCGATTCGCTAGGATTGAAGAACTCCAAAATATTGGATTTGTAAAATTGGGCCAACTTCCGCAGCGTGGCAATCGAAGCGCTCATGTGGGAACGCTCAATCGCGCTTAAAAAGCCCACCGAAATTCCCACTGCCTTCGCAACTTTTTCCAGGGATAACCGCCGTTGTTCCCGCAGTTGGCGCAGTCGCGCGCCAATCGCGCTCGACGTCCCATCTTTTGGCGCGCGCGCTCCGCTCTGGCCTTTCAGCATCTGCACAATGGCCGGCCCGTTGAGCCCGCGCACCTTTCGCAAATACCGCGCCCGCTTCAGCAACTTCACGTCGGCCTGCGTATACAAGCGATACTGGCTGTCCGTGCGCTGGGGTCGCGCCAATCCAAGACTCTCCCACGCGCGGATCGCTGACGGCGACACTCCCACCAGCCGCGCCACGTCGCCAATTTTTAGATAGTTCGCAGCGGAATATGTATTTGCTGATTTGCTTTTCGCGGATTTCGCGTTGTGGGAGGGAGAGGGCACGATAGTTAACGGTAGCCTTGGACGTTTTCGGACACTTTTTGCTTGACAGCCCCGCACGCGTTCTCTAACCTTGCGGGATTATAGCAAGGTTTGAATTTCTCGCAATGGGTTTGTTGCCAAGCAAATTGCGGAAAGAAAACTCTGCCGTTACCCGGAGGCTCTTGATGCGCACCCCCCGTCTGCGCCGCAGTTGCGCGTGTTTCATTTCTCTCTTCGTCTTCTGCGCTTCCACCCTCATAGCCCAAAGCACCGGCGGTCGCTTCGTCGGCAAAGTAACCGATCCCAGCGGCGCGGTTCTTCCCGGGGTATCCGTTACGGCCACCAATGATGCCAGCGGCGTGAGCCGAGCGACGTCAACCGACTCCGATGGCGACTATTCCTTCCCCGAAGTTCCGGTGGGCACTTACCACCTCGAGTTTGATTTGGCCGGGTTCAAGAAGAACCTGCAAGCGAACGTGCTGTTACAGCTTAATCAGGTGCTGACAGTCAATGAGACGCTCCAGATCGGTGAGCGCAAAGAAGTAGTTGAAGTCACCACCGAAGCGCCCATCGTGGACACCACCAGCACGCAGCTTGGGGCGGTGATTAATGATCGCTCGATTGCGCAATTGCCTCTCAACCAGCGTAGTACCTATCAATTCCTGGCGTTGCAGCCAGGCGTGCAATCTACAGTCGGTGCCGACCTCTACGCTGGCGGCTCCGATTCGGGTAGCGTTTCTGTCAACGGTGGCCGCGGTCGTGCCAACAACTTCAGTGTTAACGGCGGCGACGCAAACGACCTGTTCGTCAATACACCCACCATCAATCCGAGTCCCGACACGGTGGAAGAGTTCCGTGTTCTAACCAACGCATTTGATGCCGAGTCCGGTCGTAACTCTGGTTCTGTCATCAACGTCGTGACGAAATCCGGCGGTAATAATTTCCACGGCAACGCGTATGATTTCTTGCGCAACAAGGTTCTCAATTCCAAGGGCTACTTCGATCCCAGCAAAGGAAAATACAACCAAAACCAGTTCGGAGCTACATTCGGAGGTCCCATCCGGAAAAATCAAACGTTTTTCTTTGGCTCCTTTGAGGGCAATCGCATTGCTCAAGGTATTTCTGGCGGCAATGTCACCGTGCCCACTGACTCAGAGCGCTCCGGGGATTTCTCGCAGTCGGGCGGTGCTTTTCAGGGAGCCGTTAACGATCAATTTTTCGCCGACATTCTCAATAACAGAGGACCTACAGGAACAGAGTGCGCAGCCGAGATTGGACATACCGTCGCCCCGGGGGATGCCTGGAGCTCGCTTTTTCCAAGTGGCGTGATTGCCCCGGACTGTTTGGATCCGGTCGCAGCCAACTTAGTGCAGCTCTACGTGCCGCACGGGAACGCCGATCCCAGCACCTTTCAGGCGGTGCTGAACGGCAAGACCAGCTCGAATCAAACCACACTGAAGGTTGACCACCGCCTCAACGACAAACAGAGTCTTTCCGTATACTACTATTTCCAGAACGGAACGCGATTCGATCCCTACAACTTCTTTCAGGCTGCTGGCGCGAATGTTCCTGGTTTTGGAGGCAACAATGCTACCCGGGATCAGCAGATCAACATCACCCACGCCTGGACGATTTCGAATACGCTGGTCAATGAAGCTCGTGTTGTCTACATGCGCGAAGCGCAACGCACGCTGAATCATCCCCAAAAGACCAACCTGGTTACGAATTCGTGCTCCGGTACGGCTGCGAATTTTTGCTTCAACGGGAGTCCGGATGCTCCGGGGGCTTTTACTGCGAATGGCCTGGCGGCCAGCAACCCGAAATATGGAATTACTCCTGGTCTCGGTGCTGGACGCGAAGGCGTTCCGGATATCTCGGTATCAGGCAGCTTTGTCATTGGGAATAACTTTGAGGGGGAACTGCCCCAGGTTGGCAACTCGTTTCAGTTCTCAGACAGCGTGACGCTGGTAAAAGGCAAACATACCTTCAAGTTCGGCGGGGAAGCGCGCCGGATGCGGTTCGATCAGTTTCTTTACTTCGAAAACAGCGGGTATTTCCAGTATTTCGGAACCTGCGCTTACGATCAAATCAAAATGAAACAGAACTGCAGCGGCAACGACCCCGGCTATCTTGTCGGCGACCAGGCCGATCCCGCTAACCTGGTGCAAAGCGTGCTGCCCAACTATCTGCTCGGCTTGCCGGATCAATACCAGCAGGGCGCAGCCCAACAGGAACATGTGCGCTCCAGCGCTCTCTATCTATTTGCGCAGGATAGCTGGAAGCTCACGAACCGCCTGACCTTGAACTACGGCCTGCGCTGGGAACTGAACACGCCGCAGAAGGACATTGGGAAGCGAGTTCAGACCTTCCGCCCAGGTCAGGTCTCCCAGATCTTCCCATGCTTGAATACCAGTTCCACGGACTGTTCATCGGCCAATCCCACGGGTTTGGTATTTCCCGGAGACAAGGGTGTTCCGGATGGACTCACCTCAACATATTACAAAGCGTTCGCCCCGCGTATTGGGTTGGCGTGGGATCCTCATGGCGACGGCAAGACGAGCATTCGTGCCGGGTGGGGGCTGTTCTACAACCCGATCGAACAGCTCGTGCTTGAGCAGTTCAGCGCCGAGCCGCCCTTCGGAATCAGCTTGACGACATTCAACACCTTGTTCAACACACCTTATGTAAGTCAGGCCGGCGGAGTCCTGGCTAACGGTGCCAACGGCGTTTTAAGTCCCAAGCCGGGCACAGCGCAGGACTGGTCTCTGTTCGAGCCCATTCTGCTGTTCGGTGAATTCCAGCCGCACATGCGCACACAATATGCGGCACAATACAATTTCACCATTCAGCACGAAATTGCGCGCGGCACGCAGTTGCAGATCGGTTATGTCGGTTCGCAGTCACATCGTTTGTTGGCCAGCTACGACGTGAATCGCGCCAATCCGATTACTTGTCGCGATATCGATTTAATTCCTGGTTCCGGTGGTTGCGGTGTCTTCGGGGAAGACTCGCAATATCAATTCACTGTTCCGGCGAATTTTGTCGGCGTTGACGGTAAGAATTTCCAGTTGCCGAACGGCAAAACCGTGACCGGTGGCACTTCCCTGGATTTGGTTGGTCTGCGACCGTATTCCTCGCCGAACTGCCAGCAAGTCCAAGACTTTCCGAATCCTGGTAATCCCGGCTGCCCTTCCAACGGTGTACCGGTATTCTCCAACATCTTCGCGCAAGACACGAGGGCCTCATCCAACTACAACTCGCTCCAAGTCAGTTTGGACAAGCGATTTGCGAAAGGGTTTCAGACCCAGATTGCTTACACATGGAGTAAGTCGATTGACCAAGCCTCCAGCTTTGAAGATTTTCTCGATCCGACAAATCCACGTCGCACCCGGTCCCTGTCATTATTCGACGCGCGACACAGGTTCGTGATCAGCTACTACTGGGACTTGCCAATTCCCAAGTACGCCGGGTTTGCCGGAAAGCTATTGAATGGGTGGGCTCTGTCCGGGATCACGCAACTGCAATCCGGCTTCCCGATCCGCATCTTCTCCTACGGCGACGAAAATCTGACTGGCAATTCGTCGGGATTCTCGTCGCCCACATTCCCCGACCTTGCAGGTAGCCTTCACACTCAGGATCCGAAAAAGAACGGACTCTATTACTTCAACCCGGCGCAATTCACAGCGCCGACTCTGGGAGTGCAGGGAACTTCGCCGCGCACGGTTTGCTGCGGGCCTAGTCTGGACAACACAGACTTTTCCTTGCAAAAAAATACGGCGATTAATGATCGCTTCCGCACCGAATTTCGGCTGGATATTTTTAACGCGTTTAACCACACGAAGTTTTTTAATCCGGACGGAACCTTTAGCGACGGATCGAATTTTGGCCTTATTACACGAGCTGCAGATCCGCGACTGATGCAGGTAGGGCTAAAGCTGTTCTTCTAATTCAACCCCGGGCGGGTTTTTACGCCTGCCCGGGGCCTCAAACGACGCACCAGCTATACTTAATTTGCACTTCAGCACCACTCTAACGGCCAACCGGCCTGCGATTTCTGGAGCAACTCGATGTACCCCGACTTACAGAAAGAACTTTCCAACTACGAGCGCCGCACGCCTAAATCGGCGGAAGCGCACAAGAGAAACCTCAAACGGCTGCCCCTTGGCGTAGCCAGCAACTACCGCGCCTACGATCCGTATCCCATCTTTGTCAAAGACGCCAGCGGCAGCAAATTCCGTGACTTGGATGGCAATGAATACATCGACCACAACCTGACCTTCGGCGCGCTCATGGCGGGGCATTGCCATCCTGCGGTGATGAAGGCCGTGGAAAAGCGGCTGAGCACCGGCACCATGTACGGCATGCCGCATGACATGGAATGGGAACTGGCGGAAGAAGTCTGCACGCGTTTCCCGATTGAAATGTGCCGCTTCGGAAATAGCGGAACCGAAGCCACCATGCACGCGATTCGTATGGCGCGTGCCGCAACAGGGCGCGACAAAATCGTTAAGTTTGAAGGCGCGTACCACGGACTGCACGATGCCGCGTTGGTTAGCGTCAAGCCTCATGCGCCCGACTATGGCGACATCGACAACCCTACCTCGGTAACCGGCGGGCTCGGCGTTCCAAAAGCGTCTCTGGCGAACGTGGTCATTGCCACATTCAACAACCTAGCCACCGTCGAACGCCGCTTTAAGGAAAATCCTGGCCAAATTGCCGCGATTATCCTGGAGCCGATCCTGATGAACGTTGGCCTCTGTATGCCGCAACCCGGCTTCCTGCAGGGCCTGCGTGACATCTGCGATAAGAATGGGTCGCTTTTGATTTTTGACGAAGTCAAGACCGGAGCCAAACTGTGCTGGGGCGGAGCGTCGGAATACTTTGGCGTCCACCCCGACATGATCTGCATTGCCAAATCCATCGGCGGCGGTTTTCCGTTGGCGGCGTTTGGCGCGAAGACTGCGGTTATGGACTTAATCGCGCAGCACAAAGTTTTCCACGGCGGCACTTACAACACGAATCCAGTATCCATGGCGGCTGGATTAGCGACGTTCCGCGAAGTTCTGACACGGGAAAACTATACCCACGTGGGCAAACTCGGCGACAAGCTTTCCGCCGGTTACCGGGCCATCGTAGCCAAGTCCGGCTTGCAAGCCTACATCGCCGAAGCTGGAGCCAACGGTGCGCTCATGCTCTATCCCAAAGAGATCGTTAACTACCGCGAATGGGAGCCGATTGATGTCGATCTCTGGCGCCATTACTGGTTCGGCATGGTCAACCGCGGTGTAATGCCGCAGCCTTACTGGTGGGATGAGCAATGGACGATTTCGGTGCAACATACCGAAGCAGACATCGATGCTCACCTCGCAGCTTTCGGCGATATCGCCGATTCGCTGGCAACAGCACAACACGAACGTTTGAAGAACCCGGTGCTAGCAGCCGCGCACTAGTCCTACTCGAAATGAGTGCCCCGTCCTTGTCGCGTTCTCTGCGACAGGGCGGGGCGTTCGAAAGCGTTGCCACCTCAGGAGCATGGTTTGTCCACTCACGACCAGGAAGCGGGCCTCAAACGTGTCCTCGGTCGTTGGGATTTGGTTTTGCTGTTCGTCGTGGCGGTCTTCAACTTAAATGTTGTTCCGTCCATCGCGGCCAACGGCGGTGTCACGCTCTGGTTGTGGATTGTTTCGCTGCTTCTCTTCTTTTGGCCGCAGGGAATCGCCGTCATCGAGTTAGCTCATCGCTTTCCCGGTGAAGGCGGCGTTTACCTTTGGGCGAAAGAGGTCTTCGGCGACTTCCACGGGTTTCTCTCTGGCTGGTGCTACTGGACGAACAACATGCTCTATGTGCCGACGGTGATGCTCTACTTCGTCGGCGTTTCCGTGTTTGTTCTGGGTCCGGGCCACTCTGGACTGGCTGACAATAAGTGGTTTGCCCTGTCGGTTTCGCTCGTTCTGTTGGTGTTGCTGGTCGTGCTGAATGTTGTGGGCCTGGGCATCGGCAAATGGGTCAATAACATTGGCGGAATTGGAACGTTCGTTGCCGCGGCAGTTCTGGTCGGCCTGGGTATTGTGATCGTTGCCAAAAACGGAATCACGATCACGGCTGCGGACTTTGCTTTTCCCGCCAACCCACGGTTTGTCCTGAATTCGTTCGGCGTCATTTGTTTTGGGCTGGTGGGTTTGGAATTGGCTTCGATCATGGGCGACGAAATTCAGGACCCGCAGCGCACGCTTCCGGGCGCTGTGGCCTGGGGTGGCATTGTCTCCGGCGCGCTCTACATTGCGGCCACCCTGACGCTGCTCGTGGCCGTGGGCAAGGGTAGCATTAGCGTGCTGCAAGGCATTGTCCAAGCGGTGAGCCACATGGCCGACCAAGTGGGAGTGCCGTGGATTGTCGCCCCGTTCGCCTTCCTGCTCGCGTTGTCGATTGCAGGCATTGGCTCGGCGTGGCTCGGAGGCTCGGCGCGGATTCCGTTCGTGGCCGGACTGGATTCCTATATGCCCGGGTGGCTGGGCAAGATCCATCCCAAGTACGGTACGCCTTATGCGGCGTTGATCGTCCATGCCGTGGTTTCCATGTTTCTGGTGGTATTGAATTTTGCTGGCGGCGCAGGCGTGCAGGAAACGTTCCAGACCATGCTGTCGCTGGCGGTGGTCCTGCAGTTGGTTCCATTTCTTTATATGTTCGGAGCGCTGTTGCTGTTCGCATTCCGGTATGTGCCCGGCGCGGGAGTCTACAGCCGCGGTACGCTATTCTTTGCGGGCCTCAGCGGGCTCGTCACCACCACGCTCGGCATTGCGCTGGTATTTTTTCCCGCGCAACAGATCACATCCTTAAAAATGTACGAACTCAAGATGTTCGGCGGCACTGCATTTTTTGTGGGTCTCGCCGCATTCTTCTTCTTTGTCTACGGACGCAACAAACCCCAGCCAGCCACGTAAGCTGCAAAATTCTTGGAGGTTCGCCCATGTCAGGCGGAGTACAAACAGAAGTTCGCACCTATCAAATGCTGATTAACGGCGAGTGGGTTGCCAGTAAGTCGAGTAAGACGTTTCCCGTTTACGATCCGTCAACCGAAGAAATAATCGCCCAAGTTCCCGACGCGTCAGCGGATGACGTCAACCGCGCCGTCGCGGCCGCACGCGCCGCATTTGATGACGGTCCCTGGGGCCAGTCCACACACCAGGAGCGCGGCCGTGTCCTTTTCCGCCTCGCCGAAAAAATTCGCCAGAATGCCGACATGCTGGCCGAACTCGAATGTCGCAACAGCGGCAAGCCCATTGTTGAAGCCGAGTACGACATTGCCGACGCCGCCACCTGTTTCGAGTACTACGGTGGCATGGCGACCAAAATTACGGGCCACGTGAATCCGGTGCCTGACAACGCTTTGAGCTTGACTCTGAAAGAGCCAGTCGGCGTCGCCGGACAAATCATTCCCTGGAATTATCCGCTGGTGATGGCCGCATGGAAGCTGGCCCCAGCGCTGGCCGCAGGCTGCACCTGCGTTCTAAAACCGGCAGAGCAGACTCCGCTCACCATGCTGGAAGTCGCCAAATGGTTCGACGAAGTTGGCCTGCCCAAGGGAGTAGTCAACGTCATCACCGGGTTTGGCGAGACTTGCGGCGCGCCGCTGGTAGGGCATCCCGACGTGGATAAGATTGCCTTCACCGGTTCTGCGTCCGTGGGCAAGCTCATTGTCAAAGGCGCGGCGGAAACGGTAAAGCGCGTGACTTTGGAACTGGGCGGCAAGTCTCCCAACATCTTCTTCGCCGATGCCGATTTCGAAAACGCCATCGACGGCGCGCTCTTCGGCGTTTTCATCAACCAAGGCGAAGTCTGCTCCGCAGGCAGTCGCGTGCTCGTGCAGAAATCCATCTACAAGAAGTTTGTGGAAGCCATGGCCGCGAAAGCGAAGACCATCAAAGTTGGCGCGCCTCTGGAACGCGATACGAAGATGGGTTCGCTGGTCAGCAAGAGTCAGTACGACGTAGTCCGTTCGTATCAGGAATTGGGCAAAAAAGAGGCCAAGGTCGCCAGCGGCGGTGGACGCGTTGAGAAATTTGCCAAGGGCTACTACGTGGAACCCACCATCTTCTACGATGTGGACAATAGCGCCCGCATTGCTCGCGAGGAGATTTTTGGCCCCGTGGCCACGGTAATTCCATTCGACGACGAACGAGACGCGCTCAAAATCGCCAACGATTCACCCTATGGTCTAGCTGCGGCTGTTTGGACGCGCGACATCTTCAAGGCCTTGCGTACCGTTAGGGCGCTGCGTGCCGGGGTCGTCTGGGTGAACCACATGCAACCGACTTACGTGGAAGCCCCCTGGGGCGGCTACAAGCAGTCTGGCTTTGGGCGTGAACTCGGTCCGCATGGCATTGACGAATATCTGGAAACGAAACAAGTTCATATCAACCTCAACGAATCTCCTATTGGGTGGTACTAAAATGGCCAGCATTCAACTTCGCACTTCCATTCCTGGGCCGCGCTCGAAAGAGCTGATGCAGCGCCGCAACGCCGCCGTGGCGCAAGGAGCGTTCCATGTAACGCCGGTGTTTATTGAGCGCGCTGAGGGCGCTGTGATTGAGGATGTCGACGGCAACCGCATGATCGACTTCGCCGGTGGCATTGGCTGCCTCAACACGGGGCATCGCCCGGCTTCTGTTGTCGAGGCGATCCGCAAACAGCTCGACCGCTTCCTGCACACGAGCTTCAACGTTCTTCCATACGAGAGCTATGTGCGATTGTCCGAGCGGCTCAATGCGATTGCTCCAGGTCCTGGCCCCAAGAAAACGATGTTGGTCAGCACAGGTGCGGAGGCCGTAGAGAACGCCATCAAGATTGCGCGCGCCTACACCAAGCGCCCAGCCGTGATTGCCTTCGAAGACGCTTTCCATGGCCGCACCTACATGGCTCTGGCGCTCACGAGCAAGACACACCCTTATAAGGCTGGTTTCGAGCCTTTCCCGGGAGATGTCTACCGCGTGCCCTACGCCTATTGTTATCGTTGTTCCTATTCGAAAACATACCCTTCATGCGATGTGTTTTGCGCTCGTCACCTGGAAGACACGTTCAAGCGTGTGGTGGCGGCGGAGTCGGTTGCTGCCGTGATCGTGGAGCCCATCCTCGGCGAAGGCGGCTTCGTCACGCCGCCCGTGGGGTTCTATCCTGCGCTAACGGAAATCTGCCACAAGTACGGAATCCTGGTCATTGCCGACGAAATTCAGACGGGCTTCGCGCGCACCGGAGCGATGTTCGCCAGCACGCTACTCGGTCTGGAGCCGGATCTTGTGACCATGGCCAAATCCCTCACGGGTGGCTTGCCTCTCGCTGCGGTTACAGGCCGCAGCGCGGTCATGGATGCTCCTGGCGTCGGCGGCCTGGGCGGCACGTTCGCGGGAAATCCCGTGGCTTGCGAGGCGGCCCTGGCGGTTTTAGATTTGATCGAGCAAGACAACCTTTGCGCTCGGGCCGACCATTTGGGAAAGATGTTCCAGGATCGCGCCAAAGCTTGGCAAGCAAAATGGGAACTGATCGGTGAAGTTCGCGGCATGGGCGCCATGCAAGCCCTGGAGTTGGTCCGCTCGAAGCAAACTCGGGAACCGGCTTCCGAAGAGACCAAGAAGATTTCCCAACGCTGCTACGAGAACGGCCTGATCACCATCACGGCAGGTTCCTACAGCAACATCCTCCGGCTCTTGATGCCCATCGTCATTACCGACGACCAAATGAAGGAAGCGATGGATGTGCTGGAAGCTTCCATCGCCGCTGTTGCGGAAAAGATGGAACCAGTTACACAGATGGCCTAGCGCCGATTGGAGTGAGGAAAATAATGACCACGTTGACCGAGACCGCCACTAAAGTCCCCAATTTTGTGAACGGCCGCTGGGTCGAATCCCAAGCCAAAGAGTGGCGCGATGTTGTCAATCCAGCCAGCGGGGAAGTCCTGGCCAGTGTTCCCCTTCCGGATGCGGCGGAAGTGATTGCCGCGATTGAAGCCGCCAATGCCGCATTCCCGGCGTGGCGTCGCACTCCCGCTGAAGACCGCATCCAGCCACTCTTCAAGCTCAAGACCCTTCTCGAAGCGCATATCGATGACCTGGCCCGCGTCATCACGCAGGAGAACGGAAAGACTTTTGCCGAAGCCAAGGGCGAACTGCGCCGCGCCATCGAAAACGTCGAGGTAGCCTGCGGCATCCCGATGATGATGCAGGGCTACAACTTGGAAGACGTGGCCCGTGGCATCGACGAGTTCATGATTCGCCAGCCGCTGGGCGTTGTCGCTGCCATCACGCCGTTCAATTTCCCTGGCATGATTCCGTTCTGGTTTTTGCCGTACGCAATCGCTTGCGGCAACACGCTGATCGTCAAGCCCTCCGAACGTGTGCCGCTCACGATGAAGATGGCGTTCGAGCTGCTCGAAAAGTGCGGGCTACCGGATGGCGTGGTCAATCTGGTCAACGGAGGAAAAGAGGCAGTCGATACGCTCATCGACCACCCTGCGGTCAAGGCTATTAGTTTCGTCGGCTCCACGCCGGTGGCGCGGTACATCTACGCCCGCGCCGGAGAAAAAGGGAAGCGCGCCCAGTGCCAGGGCGGCGCGAAGAATTCCGTCGTTGTTCTGCCCGATGCCGACATGGAGATGGCCACCCAGATTATTTCCGATAGCGCTTTCGGGTGCGCGGGACAGCGGTGCCTAGCCGTATCGGTTGCGGTGACGGTAGGGGACGCGCAGAAGACGTTTCGCGATTCCATCGCCAACTCTGCCTCGAACATTCGCGTCGGTTATGGCCTCGAAGACGGCGTGCAAATGGGCCCCGTCATTACCAAGCAAAGCAAAGACCGCGTGGAGTCGCTGATCGCCTTGGGCGAAAAGCAGGGAGCTAAGATCCTGGTCGATGGGCGTAGTCCCAGTATCTCCAAATACGAAACAGGACACTTCCTGAAGCCCACCATTCTGGATGGCGTTCCAGCCACCAGCGAGCTCACGCATACGGAAATCTTTGGCCCGGTTCTCAGCATGGTTCACGCCAAAGACCTCGACGAAGCCATGGAGCTTCTCGCCGCCAGCCCTTACGGGAACCAGGCATCGCTCTTTACTTCCAGCGGTTCCGCAGCCCGCCGCTTTCGCTATGAAGCTCCCGCCGGAAATATCGGCATCAACATCGGCGTAGCCGCGCCTATGGCCTATTTCCCCTTCAGCGGATGGAAAGACAGTTTCTTCGGCATCATGCACGGCCAGGGCCGCGACGCGGTCGAGTTCTATACCGAGAAAAAAGTGGTGGTCGAACGCTGGGCCAAAGAACACAGCCGCAAATTCTAACCAACAAACTATGGAGGCACGAGCGTCCCCGCCCGTGCGAGCCAAGACTCCCGTAGGGACAGGAGCCTTACGCCTGCCCAGCTCCACCATCCTCCGCCATCTCACCAAGACAAAACCACAAATCCAGTGCTACGATACGGGCGCAATGAAATCCCCTCAAAGCATTTTCCTAGCCATCATCCTCGCCCTAACCGCCAGCCCTTTACTCGCGCAGACCAGCCAGGTCTTCCGCCTCGACGGCGGCAACGCAACCTACGCCTTCGGCGTCAACGAGCGCGGCGACCTCCAACCCATCTACTGGGGCGGTCGCCTCGGCCAGCATGACGCAATTCCCCCTGCGCATTCATTTCCGGAACTGGCCTCGTTTGACCCACCGAACACCACCACGCCGCAAGAGTACGCAGGCTGGGGCGGAGGCCTCTACACCGAGCCCGCCCTGAAAGTCAGTTTTGCCGATGGCAATCGAGACCTAATCCTGCATTTCGTCCACGCCACGCAGAACGACGCGAGCTTAGTCGAACTCCAGCTCAAAGACATTTCCCGCGAAATCTATGTAACCCTGCGCTACGCCATGGACGCAGAAAGCGGCATCCTGGCCCGTTCCGCCGTCATCGAAAATCGCGAGAAGCAACCCGTAGTCATCGATCAAGCCGCCGCTGCGCAATGGACTCTCCCCGCGGGCCGCTATGCCCTCAGCTATCTGACCGGACGTTGGGGCGGCGAGTGGACGCTGAATCAAGAACTCATCCAGGCGGGTGCTCGCGTCCTCGAAAGCCGCCGCGGAACCACCGGCCACCAAGCCAATCCATGGTTTGCCATTTCGCATCTGGAACCCACAGCCCAAACCCCCGGCGAAACTAACGGGGAAGTCTGGTTCGGAGCACTCGCATGGTCCGGTTCCTGGCGCATTACCGTCGACCGCACGCCCTTCGAAGTCGTCCGCGTCACCGGCGGCTTCAACCCTTTCGATTTTGGCTACAAGCTCAAGCCCGGTGAGCGCCTGGAAACACCCATCTTCTATGGCGGCTATTCCGCGCACGGCTTAGGCGGAGCCTCGCGCCTGTTGCATCACTTCGAATTGGCTCACATCCTTCCGCAAGCCCCAGACCCCAAGCCCCGCCCGGTCATTTACAACTCGTGGGAAGCGACCGAATTTAAGGTTGACGAGCCGGGCCAAATCGCGCTCGCCGAAAAAGCAGCCTCCATCGGCGTCGACCGCTTCGTCATGGATGACGGCTGGTTCGGCCAGCGTAAAACCGACCATGCCGGACTCGGCGACTGGTACGTGAATCCGGAAAAGTTCCCGCACGGTCTCAAACCGCTCATCGATAAAATTCACGGCCTCGGCATGGACTTCGGCCTCTGGGTGGAACCTGAAATGATCAACCCGGACTCCGACCTCTACCGCAAGCATCCCGAATGGGTCTTGAACTTTCCCGCACGCCCCCGCACCGAGTCGCGCAATCAACTCATTCTCAATCTGGCACGCCCGGATGTCCGCGACTACGTTGCGGGCTTTCTCGACAAGATCCTCACCGAAAATGATGTTGCGTTCTTAAAATGGGACTATAACCGAAACTGGTCCGAGCCAGGATGGGATCAAGTCCCCGTCGACGAACAACGCCGCGTTTACGTCGAGTTCATCCGCAACCTCTATTCCATCCTCGCCGACCTGCGCAAGAAACATCCCAAGGTCGAAATCGAATCCTGCTCCGGCGGCGGCGGACGCGTCGACCTCGGCATCCTGCGCTACACCGATGAAGTCTGGCCGTCGGACAACACCGACCCCTACGACCGCCTCTCCATGCAGGATGGCTTCACCTACGCCTACACGCCGCAGATCATGATGGCGTGGGTCACCGATTCGCCACACTGGCTCAACGGCCGCGCCACGTCGCTGAACTATCGCATGTTGAGTTCCATGCAGGGTTCACTCGGCATCGGCGCCAATCTCAACCACTGGGCCGCCGAAGATTTCGCCACCGCCAAACGCCTCATCGCGTCCTACCACGCGGTTCAGAAAACCATCGTCAACGGTGATCTTTACCGCCTCATCAGCCCGCGCGACGGCAGCAAGTTTTCCGCAACGGAAACGGTCTCCAGTAACAAAGCCCAAGCCGTGGTCTTCGCCTTCTCCAACGCCACGCAGGAAGGCGCAGGTTTTCCCCTTCTTCAGCTCCAGGGTCTGGACCCAGCCGCCGAATACAAGCTCACCTGGATCGAAGGCAAGGCCCGCATCGGTACTCCCACCGCCGCTTCCGGAGCCTGGTGGATGAACCACGGCCTCCAGATAGAAATGAAGGGAGACTACCAAGCCGCCGCCTTTCAACTCGACCACACTCAATAAAAATGGAGGCACGGGCATCCCCGCCCGTGCGCCCCAGAACGACCTCGCTTACTTCTGCGCCGGAGTCTCCACCGCAGGCTCCGCCGGAATGCTGGCCGTAGTCTGCACCGCCGGAGCCGGTTCCACGACGGCAGGCGCAATCTTCACCGTCGCCAGAATCTTTTCCAGCCGGTCAAACACGCGGTCGCGATTCACATGCTTCATGCTCGCGTCGTCGTTCCCCACGGTCGTTAAGTTCAAGGTGAACTCGTAACAGGCCCCATTCTGGAACGTGCGAAAGTACTTGGCATCACTCTGCCGCGCGCCTTCGCCCGTCACCGCTTCTGTCGCATGTAGTTCCGAGCTGCCCAGCAGACCCTTGTCCTCGACCACCGGTTGTGCGTCAGAGGCAGTTCCATTTTTTCCCTCCACGGTCGCCGGCATCAACTCCGTCAGCTTCTTCTCGCCGGAATCGCCACACTGCTCGGCCGTCAGCGCCTTGTTCACGCTCACGCCGAAAAATGCTCCAGCGAAGTCGGTATTCGGGAATGCCGTCCCGGGCATTTCCACCGCCGCCAGCACGTCGCCGTCCTGTTTGGCGGTAACCGCTCCAGAGGCCAACAGGTCGGTCGCTTTTTCTCCAGTTTCCATTTCGTATTTCCGCGGATACTCAAACGAAACCCCATACGTCTTCTCAGCGTAGGTCTTGGTCGCCGGACGCTTCTTCTGCACGTTCTTGGCAACCGGCTTCCCAATTTCAGGTACCGGCACATTCGACGCCACCGTTTGCGGCGCCGTCAGGGGAATCTGACTGCTGGCGTTGGTCGCCTTGGGTTTGTCACTCGAGCAACCAACGGTGATGGAACAAGCAACAGCCAACGCGGCCAATGTGCCCGCGCCCAGGGTTTTTCCCCACACAACGGACTTCGGGGATTCTGCGATCTTCGTTACTCCAATCAAGCTTTTCATGGAAACCACCTCCTGCTGCTGAGCAGCGCCTAAGCAGTTTGCAAGAGGCAAGCCAAAGCGTAAGTGATGGATTCAAAAGCAGTTAGCAGGCCCAGTCCGCCGGAATTCCGTGCCCTTGTAAACACACCGTCAGCCCAGCGACACGGCCGCGTGTTCCCAAATCGTTCCGAAGCAGCAGATCGCAACCAGGAGTTCGTTCCTCCAACAGCCGCCAGCGACCACGACTCCGCCCCAGCACCCTGCTATCATGAAAGTGCGCTCGAAACGCCAATAGCGGATCGGCATAATCTTTCAGGAACTAACATTTCAGGAAGCAACATTCTTAGGAGCAGCAATGGCAAACCGTCATACCGTCACCAAACGCAACCGCCGCCAAAAGTCCGCCAAGCGCATCAACTACTCCCAACAGACCATGATCGCCCTACGCAAGCTAGCCGACGCCGCGAAAGAGCAGGCCAAGTAAGCTTCGCAACACCAAAGTTTCGAAAGACTCGAAAAGACTCACTCGAAAAGACTCAATGGAGCCGCGGGCGTACCCGCCCGCGCAAGGTTTCGTCGCTCCCTGACCCGGGGCCATAATCAGGGTAGAGCGGGCCGCCTTAGCGAGAGCGTTGGTGGCCCCCTCGTTTTAAGGCCGTAACACTGCGACGAGTTCTTTCTCGGCCGCTGCTTCGGAGTGACGGGGCGATAGCCCAGATCTGGCTAGAAACGTTGTCGCACGTTTCCGCGTGGAGTACACTGCCGCCATGAGTCCGGAAGCATCTGACCTTCTTGCTCGGGCACTGGCACTATCCGCGGACGCGCGCGCCGCTCTCGCCAATACGCTGCTGGACACTCTAGAGGTTACGAACGAACCCGTCCAGGAAGCTTGGGATGCGGAAGTGGCGCGCCGTATCGAAGACCTGAAGGTCGGCAAGGCCGTAACTGTCCCATGGGAAGAACTGCATCGCGAGCTTTTGGCCATGGCGAATGAGCGCTGAGCGCGTCGAATATGATCAAGGTGCAAGCGCGGATGTAAAGAGCGCCGTTGCCCGGTACGCAAGCCGCAGCCCTCAAGTTGCCTTGGATTTTATTGAAGAATTGCGTCGGGCTACCGACACGATCCGCGAAGCTCCGGAACGCCGGCCAATAAGGAAGAACAATGCCCGCCGATTTTTGCTTTGGCGATTCCCGTTTGCCATCATCTATTCCGAACAAGAATCCGTTGTCACAATCTGGGCCGACGCTCACGGTAGCAGGCGACCGGGATATTGGGCGGGTCGCCTCTAAGGAGTTGCTTTACTAATTCCTTTAAACCATTCGGAGTTTTTTTCGATTCGGCACTTGCTCAGTGAGTTGGCGTACTCTGAGCAGCTATTGAGTAGGTTTCCGAATATGGCATCTTTCTATCGATCAAGTGTCGCAGAGTTCCTGTCGCAGAATGATGAGCACGTACTCGCTCGCCTGAGCATTGAGTACGCGAACCGAGGCTATACATCCCAGTACTCGGACCAGACTCTGACTTGGGAGCGCGATTTGGCTTCGCTTCGGTGCGCGCTAGAAGATTGTGTAGCTAAGTCAATTTCTGCGAAATCGTGGGGATTACTTCTTGAGTTTTCCATACCGCGGAAGGAACTGCGGATTGATGTGATCCTGCTGATCCAAGACGTTGTCGTTGTGCTTGAAGCCAAAACCGCGACTGCTGCGGCAGAAGCAAAGCGACAGGTTGAAGAGTACGCACTTCTCCTGCATTACTTTCACAAAGCATCGATGGAACGCCGAATTGTGCCGATTATTGTCTCGGCTGAGGCAGCACCTGTCGATCTCACTTCGCTAAATCAGAGAGAACTCTTCCCTCAGTTGCCTTCGTACTGGGTAGAAAAGGTGCAACGAAGCTCATGGAAAGAACTGCCGCGACTGCTGATTGCACTGGATAGACCTGCTGAGGCACAGCTTCGTGCTCAGGAGTGGGATACCAGCCCATATTTTCCGATACCGAGCATTCTCGAAGCAGCGGTTGCGCTCAAGAGTGGGCTCGCGATTCGAGAGATTGCGCATTCCGAAGCCTCAGAAGACGAAATTGAGAATGTAAGGAAGACCGTTCAGGCCTATGTGGAGAAAGCACGCGTTCAACTCCAGCATGCCATCTGCTTTTTGACGGGAGTGCCTGGGTCGGGGAAGACTTTGGTCGGACTGACCATTGCCCACTCAGACGAAAACAAAGACAATGCGATTCATTTTATGAGCGGCAACGGTCCGTTGTGCAGGTCCTCCAGCATCTCTTCACACAAGAGAGCATGCGAAAGGGGGCCAGAGCCCCGCTGGCCCGTACCGAGGCAAAGACATTGATTGAGAATGTTCACGTTTTTGCTCGCTACCACACGGATGACAATCAGGGGGCGCCATCCAATCACGCGATTATTTTCGACGAGGCGCAGCGCGCCTGGAACCGCGCTCAGAACATGAGGAAATTCAAGCGAGACTATTCAGAGCCCGAGATGCTGCTGCGAATTATGGAGCGACACCCAGATTGGGCGGTGCTTGTCGCTCTGGTTGGCGGAGGCCAGGAGATCAACGACGGCGAAGCAGGGCTAGGAGAATGGGGCAGGGCGCTGACCGAGAGCGCTAAAGACTGGGTGGTTTATGCGTCGCCCGAGGTGCTTGTAGGCGGCCCCTCTACTGCAGGCCAGCGACTCTTCAGCGACGGTGCCGAACAGAAAAAAGTGCACACCAGCCCAGCCTTGCACCTTCTAACATCGCATCGCAGCTTGCGGGCCGACCAGTTGGCGACTTGGGTAAACCTAGTGCTTGAGGGGGACGCGGATACAGCAGCCTCCTTGGGAGTTACCAAAAAATTCCCAATATTTCTTTCGAGAAACCTAACCCAAACTCGGTCCAAACTACGGGAGCAGTGTATCGGAGTCCGGCGTTTCGGGTTGGTCGGCTCGTCCGGTGCCGCGCGGTTGAGAGCAGAAGGGTTGGAGCCCAGCTCAAGCTTTCATGCAGACTATCCATGGGAACACTGGTACTTGGGAGAGGAGACGGATATTAGGTCGAGCTACCGCTGCGAGGTGTTCGCGACGGAGTTCGAGATTCAGGGTTTGGAATTGGACTGGATAGGACTCTGTTGGGGTGGCGACTTTGTGTGGGATGACTCACGGGGATGGCAGTTACGTGCATTGCGGCATGGGCCCGAGAGCAAATGGGGCTTGATCAAGAGTGAAGAGAAGCGAGTTTATCGGCGGAATGCGTATCGCGTTCTCCTGACGCGGGCAAGGCAAGGAATGATCATTTTCGTCCCTCGCGGCGATGCTGCGGATTCCTCGAATCCGCCTGACGATTTCGAAGCCACAGCACAATTCCTCCTGCGATGTGGAGTGACTCCGCTTTGAGTCCGTCGTCAGGGGGCTGGCCAACCCTTCGATTTCGATCTCGCCTACACCAGCAACACCGAGGGCCCCATTCTTCGCGGAGCGAAGGGTGGGAGCTACACAGCTTGCAGGCTAGCGAAACTCCTCACTTGCCTCTCACCGTTTCCATCTGATCCCTAGCGCCGTGGAAGATGTGCAGAATATCGGTTCCCCGTCGCGTGACACGATAGTAGATCAAGTATTTTCCGGCGGGAAAGCATCTTGTTCCAGCGGCGATGTCTTCGGAAGGTCTCCCGGCCTCGGGATATTCACCGAGCAGCCAGAAGCGATCCACAATCCCATCGATCAGGCGTTCTGCTGTCTCGATGCTCGCGCGCTCAGCCCAATAACAGTAGATATCGTCGAGTTCTTTCTCCGCCTGCGAGGTTACGCGGTATCGCACTACCGGCCGGATACTTCCTGCGCGAGCCGCTTGCGTCCTCGCGCTTTAACGTCGGCTGCCAACTCCCGTAATCCCTCGCGGCCGTCATACTCCGTAAATTGGCCAGCCTCGATCTGTTCCATGCCGACTCGCACCCGCCGCCGAATGCCTTCAAGCTGGAGCTCCGTCAGGTCGGTAAGAATATCTTCAGCCGTCGGCTTGGCGAGCCGCAGAACGCGATCATCTTCGTCTTCCATGCGCCGCAAAGCATCGCGCACAACCTCGCTGGCGTTGTTGTAGCGTCCGCTTTTTACCTTTTTGCGGACATATCCGGCGAGACGGTCCGTAATTGAGACGTTCATCTGATCCATGACGGGGCTCCTCTCGACCCTGATACTAGCGAGCGGAAAGCAGCATGTCAATCTTTGACATCGAGCGGCAGGCTCGTCTTGCCAGCCCTACCACCGCACCCCGCCGCCCTGTAGAATAGCTAGTGGGACACGCACAACCCTCTCACACCCTCCGGCCCAAGCCGGACAGCTCCCAGGCTCCAGAAAGAGTGCAAAAATGTCGCAAAATAACGGAAACTCCAATCCTTCGAACACCCCCCGCCTCAAAGTCGGCCTAGCCGAAATGCTCAAGGGTGGCGTCATCATGGACGTCGTCACGGCCGAGCAGGCCGCGATCGCCCAGGAAGCCGGCGCCGTTGCCGTCATGGCCCTGGAGCGGATCCCCGCCGATATTCGCCTCAACGGCGGCGTCGCGCGCATGAGCGATCTCGCGCTCGTCCAGCGCATCATGGATACCGTAACGATCCCCGTGATGGCGAAGGCCCGAATCGGCCATCTCGCGGAGGCGCAGTGTCTTCAGGCGCTCGGGGTCGATTATATCGATGAATCCGAAGTGCTCACGCCCGCCGACGACAAGTATCAGATCGACAAAAACAAATTCGACGTGCCGTTCATCTGCGGGGCGAAAGACCTTGGTGAAGCGTTGCGACGTATTGCTGAAGGCGCGGCGATGATTCGCAGCAAGGGCGAAGCGGGCAGCGGCAACATCGTCGAAGCCGTGCGCCACATGCGCACGATCCGCGATCAGATCGCCGAACTCGGCGCCATGCCCGAAGAAGAGCTCGTGCGACGCGCTCGCGATATCGGGGCTCCGCTCGATCTCATCCAATATGTCGCCCGTGAGAAGAAGTTGCCCGTCGTCCTTTTTTGTGCGGGTGGCGTCTCGACGCCGGCGGATGCCGCGCT
>JAYWAL010000033.1:0-17591 GCA_043782485.1 Acidobacteriaceae bacterium
GTGACGATGTTGACCACGCCTCCCGAGGCCCGGCCGTACTCGGCGGCATAGCCGTTGGTGATGATTTGGAACTCCTTCACGGCCTCCTGTGAAACGGTGGAGCGGACGCCGTTGGTGGAGTTATCGATGGCATCGGCGCCATCGACGTTGACGAGGTTGGCGCGGGCGCGCTGGCCGCCGAAGTTGAGGCCCGAAGTGGGCGCGGCGCCGATTGACGGCGCGTTATCGGCTACGACTTGCGAGTTCGTCTTGGTGAAGTCGATGTAATTGCGCCCGTTGATGGGCAGACTGTCGATGCTGCGCTGGTCCACGGTTTCGGTGGTGGAAGTGCGGGTGGTCTCAATGAGGGCGGCCTCGGAACTGACAGTGATGGAAGTTTGCCCACCGCTGACGGCGAGCGCGACAGGCAGCTCGGCCGACTGGCCCACGGTGATGGTCACGTTCTTCGCTTCCGCCTTGGCAAAGCCCGCCGCCTGCACGGTGACGGTGTAAGTGCCGGGGGGCAGGGCGATGAGGTGATACTCGCCGTCGGAGTTTGCAGTGGTGGAACGCTCGAAGGCCTTGCCTTCATCGCGGGCGGCAACGGTGGCGTTGGTGACGACTGCGCCTTTCGGATCCTTGACCGTGACGTGGAGTTCGCTGGTGGCTGCGTTTTGGGCGGCGGAAAAGGTGGTTAGGATTCCCAGAAGAATTGCCGGTGCAAAAACCTTCACAAATTGCTTCATTGCCGTTCTCCATTCCCTCGCGGGTCCCTCGCGGGTCCGCCACTGGGCGTCTGCATCAACGTGGATGCTGGAACAAAAAAGATACTGCTTTTGGGGAACCAGCCCTCCGCGCAGGCGGAGGTATCCCGCATCGGGATTTTCCACCACTGGGGCGGTTTAGGGCAATAGTTTATGTTGTTCCGCTGGTGCGGGCAGGCGGGGCGCCTGCCCCTACGAGTGCGCGGGTGATTCAGAGAGTTAGCGCTTCTCCACGCCTACGACGTCGAGAACGCCGGAGCGCACGCCCCAGGCCATTTTGGGCGTGTTGTGGAAAATTCCAAATTCACCCTTGCGGTTGAGGACGATGATGCCGCCGTGGCCGTTGACACGGTTTTTGAGGTGGTGGATGGCTTCGGCGGCGGCCTGGTCCGGGGCGTGGCCGGCGGCAACGCGGTCGGCGGTCCACTTGGCCAGGACCAGCTTCATGATGGGCTCGCCCCATCCGGTGGTGGAGACGGCAGCGGTGTCATTGTCGGCGTAGCAGCCGCAGCCGATGAGCGAGGAATCGCCGAGGCGGCCGGGGGCTTTGTTCAGCGTGCCGCCGGTGGAAGTTCCGGCGGCGATGTTACCTTTGCCATCAAGGGCGACCGCGCCGACGGTGTCATGGGAGATGGCGGGGGCGAATAGGTCCTGTTTTTGTCCCGCGCCCTGGGCTTGGTACTCGCGCAGGCGTTCGATCTCGCGGGGAATGATGAGGTCTTCATTCTTGCAGAGCTTGAGGCCGTGTTCCTCGGCGAAGCGTTCCGCGCCTTCTCCGACGAAGTAGACGTGTGGGCTGTCGCTGAGAATCTTGCGGGCGGCGCGGACGGGATTTTTGACGCGCTCGACGCAGCCGACGCCTCCGGCTCGAAGGGTGGAACCTTCCATGATCAGGGCATCCATCTGCACTTTGCCTTCGCGGTTGAGGAAGCTGCCGCGTCCGGCGTCGAAGGTTTCGTCGTCCTCCAGAATGACGATGGATTCCTCGACGGCATCGACGGCTGAGCCGCCGCGCTGGAGCACGAGCCATCCCGCGTTGAGCGCGTCGCGCACGCCTTTCTTGTGCGCTTCCACCATGTCATCGGGCATGGCCCAAGCGCCGCCGTGGACTACCAGTACGGGGTTCATTTCGGAAGGCTCCCTGGAATTCGCTTGGCCAGTCTAGCATTCCGGTCGGCCTAGCATTCTGTTCGGCAGGCCCGGGGTGCAACTTTCGCTGGGGACGGTGTTTCTACTGATATCGGACGGACGTACTAGGCCGACTGTGGAGGTGCTTATGGCGATAGCGAAGATGGTAAAGAAGGCGTTTCTCGTGGTGGCTGGTTGCCTGGTGCTCAGCTCGGTGACATGGGGCCAAAGCTGGGGACCAAGAGTGCGGGTGGAGTTTGGCGGGCCTCCGGTGCGGGTGAATCGGTGGAATGAGGAACGCTGGGGAGAAGAGCGCTGGGAGCGGCGTCGCGAATGGCGGGAACATGAATGGCAAGAAAGACAGCGCTTCCGCGCCTGCCGTCGCTACCGGCGCGAAGAGTGGCGGGAACACTACCGCGGCTACTAAGCCGGACGCTCGGCGCGGCAAGCTGGGCACGGGCAGTATTCGCGCAGGAACGGCCACGAGTAGATTCCCAGCTCGTGGCCGTCGTTCCATACGAAGCGAAGCGCATAGCGGCCCACCGGCTCGGCGTGCGTGGGACGAGCTTTTTCCTTGAACATGGGCAGCGCGCCCGGAGGTAGTGCGGGCGGGTCACCGGGGGCGCGGTTGGCCTTGTCGCGTTCGTCATCGCAAAGCGCGCAGGGGCAGGCGTCGCGCAGGTAGACGAACGAATAGCTCGACGGGTGACCGTCCTTCCAGACGATTTCGACGCCGGTTCCGCCGGTGATGTCGATCTTGACCGACTTGGGGTCGGTCTTCAGGGACGCCGTTTCGGCTGGAGTTAGGGGATTGGCGCTCATCTCCTCAAGTATCCCATAGAGAAATTTTCGATGGAGGCGCGGGTGGGGAGGCCCGTGCCTCCATCGTTCCTGTTACTCGCCGCCCAGGCGGAAGCGCAGCCCCGCGCGAAAGTTCGCCCGCAAGGCCGGATAGCCAACGACTTCCTGGTAATGCCGATTGAGCGCGTTCTCGACGTTGACGTAGGCCGTCACGCGGGAATGGATCTTGTACCATCCGCCGACATCGACGCGGGCGTAGCCGGGGGCGTGGTTGAAACCGAGACCGGCGAAATCTGAATCCGGGCGACGCCCCACGAAGCTGCCTCCCAAGTTCCCGCCCCACTTTGAGCCCACGTAGTTGAGCAGGAGGCTTCCGGAGTGCTTGGGCCTGCGGAACAACGGATTTCCCGTGGCGTTGGGACCTGTCGTAAACGGACCCTCCAATATCTTGGTGGACAAATTCGTGTACGCGGCATCGAGCGAGAGTCTGGATTTCAGCCGCGCGTGGGCTTCGAACTCAGCGCCTCTCGCCACCGAGCGGCCCAGGTTTACATACTGGCCGAGGAAATTCGCGTCGCAACAGGTGAAGGCAATCTGCCGCCGGAAATTGTTTTGGAAAAAATTGCCCGAAACGGAGTACCTCCCATTAGCCAATCCCTGCTGCACTCCCGCTTCGAAGGATCGATTCTGTTCCGCGCGCAGATCGGAATTGCCGATGGTAAAGGCCGTCGGAAAAGACTGGTCCAGGGCCGGAGCTTGAATGCCAGTGGCATAAACAAAGCGCAGATGCGTTCCCGAAAGAATTCCGCCACCGCGCCGGAGCGCATAGCTGGCAGCGACGCGCGGCGCGATGTTCGAAAAGCTCTTGTGGTCAAACGTCTCATGGTGGACGTAACGCGCGCCGCCGACCAGAGAAAGCCGCCCAAGTGTCAAAATCTCCTGACCGTACACCGAGTGGTTGCGGCGAAGTCCATGCGTAGGAGCCGAAGAGATATCGCCGATAAAACCGTTCTCGTCCTCAAACTCGTAACCGAACGTGCTGCGCGCCCAGGTCCGCGCCCAGTATTCGCCCTGGTACTGGAAGCCAGCGCGGTTGATGTCAGAACGGAAATCGAACGGGAAATTGTCAAATACGGGGTCGCGTCCAGCATCGGAGATGGTGTCCACGTTTCTGCGATTCAGGTGGTATTCGTAACCGCGAAAATCGTGATGCCAGCGGGCAAACCCGCCAATACTCACGCCGGTTCCGGCCAGGAAGACGTTGGTGCGGTTGTGCTGGTCCCTATCGGGCGGGATCGGCGGCGTTGTCTGGCTGAACCACTCGCCGGGGACGCCGGTAAAGCTATTGGCATGGCGCGTGCGCAGGCGGAATTGCACATGCTCATTCAGCTTGACGCCGACGTTCGCGCCTTCGGATGAGCTGGAATAAACATCGTTGATGCCTTGCCCGTTGGTGTTCGTTTGCTCGCCGAAGACGTTGTAGTCGACGGGGCCGCGAGCTCCAGCCAGCGAACCGTAGCCTCGCGCCGTGGAGAACGTTCCTCCATCCGCGCCGAGACGCAACTCGGGGGTGCGCGTGGAACCTTCGCGAGTGAAGACCTGCACGACGCTGGTCATCGCCTCAGAGCCGTACAGCGTGCTCTGGGCGCCGCGGACCAGTTCAATGCGGTCCGCGCCATCCAGAGGCGATACGCCGAAATCGAAAATGCCTCCGGGATCGTTCACCGGCACGCCATCGATGATGACTTTGTTGTAATTTGAGTTTCCGCCGCGGACGAAAAGGGACGCCAAACCGCCGCGCCGTCCCGAACTGCTCACCACGGCACCGGGCAGAAAGCGCAAGGCGTCGGCGGTGGCCACCGACTGCATACTCTCAAGCTGCCCCGCGTCGAGCGCGGACACTTGCGCTCCGGAATCCTGCGCGGGCACGGGTACGCCCGCCGAGGTCACAACCACGGTTTCCACAGGAGAAACAACTGCCAGGTGAACCTCCAGCAGTCCGTTGCGAGGAACCTCCGCGCTTTCGCTGCGCGAGCCAAAGCCCGCGGCCAAAACTTGAACCGTATACTTTCCATCCGCCAGCGCTCGGAAAGCAACCTGCCCGCCGCCAGAGGTAGTCTGCACAAAAATTGGGGCGGTGCTGCCGTCGCGCAGCAACACAACCTGCGCACCCGGAACTACGGCTGCCTGCGGATCGAAAACTTTAACCGAAAGCTCACCCGCGAGAACCGCGGACGGCAAAATGACCGACGACAAAACACACAACGACACCAATACCAAGCAACGACGCATAACGCCTCCTCCATGCGAAAAGGGTTTCTGTGGACGGTGCGCGCGGTCTCCTGGCTCGGCGAGTTAGGGCTATTTCAGCCCGGCTTCCGCAATTGGCCTTCCCAGGGTTGCCCCCAGTGACCCATTGCTTGGTCCTCGCTCACAGTTGCGCGGCAGCGCGGGATTCTCACCCGCTTCCAATCTTTGTCCCCAGCTCGTCAAAAGACGGAGCGGACAAAGATGCGCTCACCGATTAACTCTTGAGAAAGATCAGAACTGCTCTTTTGACTGTAAATCCACTGGGCTAAGATTACAACTCGCGGGCTGTGGAGGACGGATGGCCCGCCAGCTGGGTTTTGCGATCCAGAAGCGGAAATTCCGGACTTCCCGCCTCGCTGACGTGGGCCTCGGCAAAGTCGCGCACGCGCTCAAGAGCGCTTTGCAACTCCCCATGGTGTGTCCTCAAGGCCGCGTCATCCGCCTCAGCAGGCACCTGCATCGCTCGACTCACCCGCAAGAGCGCCCGCGAAAAAGGCTTCGGAATCCGCGTAGCATCCCACGACTTCAGTACCCAAGCCTTCTCGACCGCAATATGGAACGCCGCCATCGGAGCCCCGGTCGTCTGCGCCAAAAATACCGGCCCCGGTTTCGCGACGTACTTTGGCCCACGCGGTCCGTCAATCGTGAACGCCACCGCTTCGCCAGCTTCCACTTCGTGCCGCATGCCGAGGAGCGCTCCCACCGCGCCCCGGCTACTCGATCCGCGCACCGCTCGAAAGCCTAGTTTTTCAATAATTCGCGCGATGAATTCGCCGTCAAAACTCAGGCTTGTCATCACAGCAATGCCCTGACCGCGGAACAACGCCGCCGCCGGAAAGATGCACTCATGCCAAAAGGAGTAGATCGCGGGGCGGGCGATGCGCTCCGGAGTGGAACCTTCTTCTTCCGACCAGGCAAAGCGCAAGGTCGCACCCAGGGCGCGGATCGCCAGGTATCCCACAAACGAAACAACCGTGAGCGCAAGTCGCTGCCGCGGCGAAAATCGCAACCGTCGCTCAGGTACGTCTGCTTTAGTTCTGGAAGAAGCCGGGTCCACCGGCTCAATTGTACTGGCTGCTTAACTGTCCGTTGACGATGGGCTAGGGCAGGATGCTCCTCGTGGAGGACTTTTCATGCGGTCTACTAAAGATGCGGGTTTGCCGGATTGACTCTGATGAGTGCGATTCACCTGTGTTTGCAGGCTCTACGCCCCCAGGTACGAGTCAATCCATTCCTTAATCTTCGTTCGCCGCTCGTCGGTGGTGTCGAACTTAATGCCGATTTCCTGATCCTCTTTCTTGGCCCAGGTCACCGAGCCGCGTACCCAAATGCGCGGCAGCGTCAACAACGCGAATGAAACCTCCAGCGCCGTTCCTGGGGCAACAATCTCGCCTTTCAAGGAAATCCCGCCGGAACTAACGTCCTGGCTCATGGCGGCAAAGCGACGACCTTCGCTGGTGGTTACGGCAACTTCCGTGGCTACCGGCACGCGCACATAGCGGCGAAACTCATGTAGCACCAGGGAGTGCGTGGCCTTCACCAGCTTGAGCGCCGCTTGCTTTTCCAAAGGCTCGGTAAAAACGGCATTCACCCCAAATCGCGAATACTTAATCGAATCCTGCGCCGACCCACCAAAGCCGTAGAGAACAATGCGACTATTCGCCGCCGAAGTGCGTGCCGCTTCCATCACGGATTGCGCTTGTGAGCCCAGGCGAATTACACACCCGTCCACTTTTTCCGTCACCATGCGTTCGGTCAAGCGGTCTTCCATCGTGATCGTCTCGATGCCAAACTTGCGGAAGCATTCCGCCAGAATGGTGCGACCCGGTTCTTGCACGTCCATCAACGCCACACGCGCCGCTAGCCGCCGTGTGGTGGATGCAACGCTGGAAAGAAAGGTCGTACTCAGAGTGGTTCTCCTCTGCCCGGAAGCCGAACCTGCCTTCGTGCTCTAACCCATTGTCGGCAAAGGAGACGGGAATAACAACGAAATCCGGGCCCCGCAAGGGGTACGAAAGATCAGTCCAAAGTGATGCACTGACGGAATTAGAAATGCCTGAGGGGACAAAACAGAGACAACTGCCGGAGAAACCTGGCGGAATACCGTGAATCGTCGGAACCTATTCCGACCAGCGCCGGAACAGCAGCGAACCGTTCGTTCCGCCGAATCCGAAAGAATTCGAAAGCGCGTATTCCACGTTGGCCTTGCGCGCCTGATTGGGAACGTAGTCGAGGTCGCAATCCTCGTCGGCGTGTTCCAGGTTCATGGTCGGCGGCAGGATGCCGTCGCGCAGCGCCATGACGGTAATGCCGGCCTCCAGACCGCCCGCGCCGCCCAGCAAGTGGCCGGTCATGGATTTTGTGGAACTAACCGCAACTTTGTAGGCGTGGTCGCCGAACGCATTCTTGATGGCCACGGTTTCCAGGCGGTCGCCGATGTCGGTCGAGGTCCCGTGCGCGTTGATGTAGCCCACCTGTTCCGGCTTGATCCCCGCGTCTTTCAAGGTGTTCACCATGACCCGCCGCCCACCTTCATGGTTCGGCGCGGGAGAGGTGATGTGGTAGGCGTCGCCCGACATGCCGTAGCCCACAATTTCGGCGTGAATCTTCGCCCCGCGGGCCTTGGCCATTTCCAGTTCTTCCAGAACCAGAATACCAGCCCCTTCGCCCACCACGAATCCGTCGCGGTCTTTATCCCACGGACGGCTGGCGTGCTCCGGGTCGTCATTGCGCGTGGAAAGCGCCCGCATCGCTGCAAAGCCACCCACGCCCATTGGCGTAATCGCAGCCTCGGTGCCGCCAGCAATCATGGCGTCGGCATCGTTGCGCTGGATGATCTTGTAAGCGTCGCCAATGGAATGCGCGCTGGTGGTGCAAGCAGTGGCGGTGGCCTCGTTGGGGCCCTTGGCACCGAACCTCATGCTTACGTGCCCCGCCGCCAAATTCACAATCGATGCCGGAATAAAGAACGGAGAAATCTTCCGCGGTCCGCCCGCCAGCAACGCCGCATGCTCCCGCTCAATCACATCGAATCCGCCAATGCCGGACCCAATATGCACCCCCACGCGCTCGCTCTGTTCCTCGGTGGTAATCTTCAGACCTGACATCCTCATCGCCTCATCCGACGCCGCCAGAGCCAGATGGATGAAGCGGCCCATTTTCTTGACTTCTTTTTTCTCGATGAAGTTTAACGGGTCGAACCCCTTGACCTCGGCCGCAATCTGGCACGCAAACTGGCTGGCGTCAAAGTGCGTGATCCTCGCCACGCCACTTTTGCCCGCCAGCACGTTTTGCCAGACCACATCGGATGTGTTCCCCACTCCGCAAATCAGGCCAATTCCGGTAACGACGACCCGTCTCGACAAAGCCTACTCCTTCTTCTTCGAGTGCTTCCCGATGTAGTCGACAGCGTCGGCCACGGTGCGAATCTTCTCGGCGTCTTCGTCTGGGATTTCAATGTCAAACGATTCCTCGAACGCCATGACCAGCTCCACGGTGTCCAGCGAGTCCGCTCCCAGGTCGTCCACGAAAGAAGCGGTGGGCGTCACTTCACCCTCATCCACTCCCAACTGCTCCACAATAATCTGCTTTACCTTGTCGTCAACGGCTGCCATGTTTCTCCTCGCTTGGTTTCGGTATGAAATACGGTCGAACGAAAACGTTGTGCTCAAAAACTCTACGACTCAATACGATACGACGAAATCTGCCATTGTGTGCGGGACAAACCCCTCCCGCCCACCCAATCTCTCTTCCCTCAGGCTGAAAGCAAGAACTAGTAGTGTAACGGTCGCGCGGAAAGGATGTAAAGAAAAGGGGGCTGTGTTTGGTAGGTCACAGCTCCAGCCGTGATATTCGAGTCATTAAAATGGGTTTCAGCACCCTGAGGGCGCAGCCTTTCGCCTTTACCGCAGCAATGCCTGGAATCTAGCTTGGACAAATGCCGGTCGTGTGTGAGTGCAGTCGTCAGCCCCACGGGTGCCTCGTCGAGACTCGAATGTATTCCCTTGACGGAATAATTGTTCCCCATGGCATATTGGCCTCATCAGACAATCCGTATGGCTAAAAATTTCAGTACCCTTCGGGAGAAAATGTCTCCCGCATCCCGCGAGCGTTCCCGAGCGCTAGCCGCAAAATACCGCGCCGAGATGCCCCTCGCCGAATTGCGGGAAGCCCAGGAGATGACGCAAGCGCTTCTTGCCCGCATCCTCGGCGTTAACCAGGCAGCCGTCTCGAAAATGGAACGCCGTGCGGATATGTACGTAAGCACGCTCCAGCGATTTATCAAGGCTATCGGGGGAGAACTCAAAATAATCGTGAAATTTCCCGATGGGACGGTGGAAATTAACCAATTTCAGGATGTTGGGGAAGCGGAAGCAAAGCCGGACAGCCCATCGCCGGAGGTATAGCTCACTCTTCTGCCTGCAAACCTCGGCAAGGCTATAAGTTCCCTGCCCGTCAGTTTCCGTGCGACCGGAAACGATAATTCGCTTAGGACCACAGGTGAACTCTGGGGTTTGATCGTCAACTCCAGGATAGGAGTTCGTCCGTAGGCCCAGACTGCACCGTGTAAACCCTTCCTCTTGAAAACGGATGGTTAGGTTATATAGACCTTTCGCAAGGGCGGCGCCATCGCCACCACCCAGTGCGTCGCCCGTCCAAAGCGATCTCGCGAATGCATGCATCATACCCGCCTAAAGAGTCGTACTTTAGTTAGCCCTTTGGTTTCAGTGAAGCACATCGTCCTGCAAATCGCCCCCAGCGCTACGTCTTAGCAATCTTTGTGTCTCCACACGGACGGTCGTATTTCCCCGCCATCGCCCAGGGAATGGCAGTTATTTCCTCAACTTGACTAGTCAGATGACTAGTTAGGATGCTAAACTTGTAGACAGAGGTGCCCATGGATTCATGGCAAGTACAAGACGCAAAAGCGCGTTTCAGCGAGTTCCTGGATGCCACCCTGGAGAAGGGGCCGCAGGTTGTTACCCGTCGTGGGGTGAAAGCCGCCGTCCTCGTCCCAATCGAGGAATGGAATCGTCTCCAGAGTGCCGCCCGACCCAGCCTCAAAGCCCTATTGCTAGCTCCCGAAGGCCGTTCTGAAAACCTGACGTCTGGCCCCCGCTCTCTCCGCCGCCGCGCTGTGTTGAAGTTCTGATGAACAAGTACCTGCTGGATACGAACGTGGTTTCCGAGGTACGAAAGCTGCGACCTCACGGCGCGGTCCTAAGCTGGCTCAACGCTCAGCACGACGACCAGCTCTTCCTCTCCGCTGTCACTATGGGCGAACTGCAAGCGGGAATTGAGAGGACGCGACACCAAGACCCGGCCAAGGCGAGTGAGATCGAACGTTGGGCGGATCAACTGGCTGCCTCGTATCAGGTTCTTCCGATGGATACGCCGTGCTTCCGCGAATGGGGCCGCATCATGGACCAAAAACCCGATCAGTTGCTGGAAGACGCCATGATTGCTGCCACCGCGCGCGTCCACGGTTTGATCGTGGCCACCAGAAACGAACGCGACTTCAAGCCTCTCGATGTGCTGATACTTAACCCTTTCAAAATCAAATAGCAATCCGTGTGGGGCGGACAAGAGTGTCCGCCCCACACAGGCCCTTCCCTACCCAAACAACCCGCCACCCAACTGCTGCTCTATATACCGCTTGCTGTCAAACTTCTTCCCGGTACTAGCCAGCGACATATAGCGAATCTGCCCAAAGATCTCGCGCTCGAACCAGGGACGGTCGTACTTCCCGGCCATCGCCCACGCAATTCCGGCATAGCCATTCGGATCGCGCCCGTCGAGTTCGTATTTGTCGTTCATCCTGACGGCGATCTGGTAGGCCTCCGCCGGAGACTTTACCCACTCCAGAATCTTCTTCGCCCAATACATGCGGACGTAGTTATGCATCCATCCGGTGTTGACCATCTGCATTTGCGAGGCGTTCCACAAGGGATCGTGCGTCTCGGCGGCTTCGAGCTGTTTTTCCGAGTAAATGACAGGCCGAGGATCTTTTGCGTGTGCCGCCAGCGTCCGGTGCGCCCACGGCTCCGCGCATTCGATCGAATCGTAAACCGGATTAAAGTGCACCAGATTCACCGCCAGCTCCCGCCAAATCAGAAGTTGATTCAGAAACGCCTCTCGATCCGGAGCGGGAACGTCCGCCTTCTTCACCGCCAGCGCCACCGTATGCGGCCCGATATGTCCAAAATGTAAATACGGAGACAGTCGAGTTGTATTGTCGTTTTCAGGCTTGTTCCGCTGCGTGCCATAGCCCTTGAGTTTGGTCGTCACGAACTCTTTCAGCAGCCGCGTCGCTTCGCGCGTCCCGCCGCGGAAGCTGCCGCTCACCAGCGTCACCGACCGATCCAGGTTCCAGCCCTCGGTGATATCGAAGTCATCCGGCGTCGGGGCCAGCATTCCGGGCGGCGGTGTCCAGGCAAACTTCGCCTTGGGATTCGCCAACGGCACCAGAAACTCCTCCCACCGGGCCTGCAAGCGCGGTCGAATGATGTGAGCGGCGTACTGCTCCTTTTCCAGCAGTTTGGTGGGGACGATCACGTCCGCATCGACCGTCCACAGCGGCACCCGCAGCCGCTCGGCCGCCTTCTCCCGCCAGGAGCGAGGTTCGCGCATGGGGTTTTCGTCGCCCACCACCAGGCAAGGCCGGACTTCTTCGCAAAACTTCAGAAGACTGTGCTCTGGAAACTGCCGCAGCACGAACCCGGCACCGCGCGCCCGCACAGCCCCCGCGATGTCCGGAATTCCCTCGCACAGGAACCGGTAATGCCGAGCGTTGGCATGCGGATAGAACGGTACTGGAGCAAAGAACACGACCACCGGTTTGCTGAGCGCGTTGGCGGCATCAACAGCCACATCCAGCGCGGGATTGTCCACGCCGCGCTGTGCCCGCTGCATCCAGTAGACGACGCAAGTGCCCTCGGGATTCGGCGGTCCGGGGCGGCGGATGGTGACGCGAGGGTTGCTGGTTAACTTCGAAATAGCATCCATATGGTTGATTCTAAGTGCTTTGCAAGATTGCGTCCGCAACCCGCGCGGCATCCCTTGAAGCGCGGACGTCGTGCGTGCGAAGGATGTGCGCACCCCGCAAAACCAGAGCTGTCTCAGTCGCCAGCGTGCCGTAAAGCCGGTCTTTGGGGGGCACGACAGTCGGCACGCTGCCGCCGCCGTGGGCTAACGTTTTGCCAATGAACGACTTACGCGAGGTTCCGGCGAGCAGTGGGAATCCTAGTTCGTGCAGCGTCTCAAAATGAGCCAACAAGGGATAGTTTTCCTCGAAGCTCTTCCCGAAACCGAAGCCGGGATCCAAGACGACACGCCCTCGTGCCACGTGCAGTAGCGCCTCCTGCGCGCATTGCGCCAACTCCCCCCGCACCACGGCTACCGCATCGCCAATCGGAGGAAGGTTGCGCCAAGCGGCGGGATGCCCCCGCATGTGCATGAGAACAAACCCACATTTGAGCTTGGCCAGCGTCGGAAGCATGGCGGCGTCCCAGGTGCCGCCGCTAACGTCATTGACGATTTCCGCGCCCGCGTCCACAGCGGCTTGGGCAATGCTGGCCTTGTAGGTGTCAACCGAAACCACCGCGTCCGGGCGCGACCGCTTCACAGCCTCAATCACGGGAAGAATCCGCCCCAACTCTTCCTCGGCGGAAACCGGAGCGGCTCCTGGCCGCGTGGACTCGCCACCGATGTCGACCATGTCCGCGCCGTCATCGAGTAAGCGCAGCGCGTGTTGCACGGCGGTGGCCGAGTCCAGATGGAGGCCACCGTCGGAGAACGAATCCGGCGTGACGTTGACGATGCCCATGAGCAGCGTGCGCTGGCCGAGAGCGAGCTTGCGAGTTCCCAGATCCCACTGAAATTGCGGGCGCATGACGGATGCCGAAAGGCTAGCTCCTGCGCCCGGAGTTCGGAGCTGCGGCGGGCACAGCTGCCCGTTTTCGCACGGCCACGGCGGATGCTGGGCCGGTGCCGGTAGGGGGCTTTTTGGCCCCGTCCATGAGTTCTTTCAGGGCGACGGCGTTGTTGCGCTCTAGGTTCCGGGAAGCGAACAGTAGTGTCACGTTTTTCTTCTTAGCCGCCAGGTCGAAGATCTGCTCCAGGGCGGGCGTCACTTCCGGGGCGCGGAGTTCCTTGAAATAGCGCTTGCGGAACTGCGTCCAGCCTTCCGGATGAGCGTGATACCAGACGCGAAGGGCATCCGAAGGAGCCAGGTCGCGCAGCCAAACCGTGACGGCCGCAGCCTCTTTGCTCAGCCCGCGCGGCCAAAGTCGGTCCACTAGCACACGCGCGCCGTCGCCCCTCGACGGCTTCTCGTAAATACGTTTGACGTTCAGCATGGAAATCACATTCTCGCAAGTTGCTGGGTTCATTGTAGTCTGGAGCGGAGTCGGGCTGCGCTCGGGCAGGCGAAGGCGCCTGCCCCTACGTGAGCACTGGCGGTTTCAGGAGTGTTGCCGGAAATGCAGAGATTTTTGTTTTTCTTAATTGGCATGGCGTTGTTGCTTTTAGCCGCCGCCTGCGATGAGCGACGCAAGTCGGACGCAGAGCTGGGCCTGACGCCTGAGCAAATCGTCGGACGCCGCATCTACGACGACCAGTGCGACCGCTGTCATGAGCCGTACTCCTCGCACGGCCGCAAAGGACCCAGTCTGCAAGGCGTGTTCCAGCACCAGTACCTTTCCAAGAGCGGCCTTCCGGCGAACGATGAGCGGGTGAGCGATATCGTTCTCTCGGGCCGCGGCGATATGCCAGGGTTCAGCCGCGCGCTGACGCAGGACCAAATCAACAGCCTGCTGCTCTACCTCCACACCCTCTAATGCAGCCTTCGCGCAGCCGCGGGCGCCCCCGCCCGCGTGGTCTTGCTTGTGGCTTTCACGTGGCCTTGCCCGAAGTCATGAACAGCAGCCCTAGAGTTGCCGCGCAGTAGAACCACCAGCTATCATCCCGTCACTATGACCGCAAAAGAATTTTGTCTCGTCACCGTCCTAGCCCTCAGCGCAACCGCCCCAGCCCAAAACCCCGCCGCCTCCAAAGAAGTCGACCCCGTCTTCCCAGAAGCGCACGCCCTCTACGAAGAGCTCCACCAAAACCCGGAACTCTCCAACCATGAAACCCAAACCGCCGCCAAAATCGCGGACCATCTCCGCAAGCTAGGCTACGAGGTCACCGAGCACATTGGAGGTAACGGTGTAGTTGCCATTCTGAAAAACGGTCCCGGCCCCACGGTTATGCTGCGCACCGAACTGGACGCGCTCCCCGTCGAAGAAAAAACGGGCCTGTCCTATGCCAGCAAAGTCCACGCCAAAGACGATGCCGGACGTGACGTTCCCGTGATGCATGCCTGCGGGCACGACGTGCATATGGCGTCGCTCATCGGAACCGCCGCCATCATGGCGCAAACCAAAGACAGCTGGCACGGAACCCTGATGCTGATCGGTCAGCCCGCCGAGGAAACCATCTCCGGTGCCAAGAAAATGCTGGGAGACGGCCTCTTCACTCGCTTTCCCAAGCCCGATGTGGCCGTCGCTCTGCATGTGAACAACGTGCTGGCTGCGGGGAAAGTTGGTATCGTTTCCGGAACCTACGATACGAACGCCGATTCGCTGCGCATAACGATCTATGGCAAGGGCGGACACGGCGCGGCTCCGCAGACCACAGTCGATCCCATTGTGATTGCTGCGCGCACGATCTTGGCACTGCAAACAATTGTTTCGCGCGAAGTAAAGCCGGGAGAAATGGCCGTGGTTACGGTAGGCTATGTGCAGGCGGGCACGAAAAACAACATCATCCCCGACCAGGCCGTGCTAGGCCTGACCGTGCGGACCCATAAAGCCGACGTCCGCAAACAGGTTCTAGCGGCGATTGCTCGGATCACGAAAGCCGAAGCGGAAGCGTCCGCCGCACCCCGCGAACCTTTGATTGAACACCCGGAGGCTACGGACTCTGTGTACAACGACCCGAGCCTGGCGCAGCGGTTGCGTGTACCTTTGGAACAGGCTCTGGGCAAAGACAGTGTGGTCACCGCCGAGCCCAAGACGCCGTCAGAGGATTTTTCCTACTTCGTGCAGCAGGGGATTCCAGGCTTCTATTTCGACTTGGGCGGAGCGAATCCCGAGAAATGGGCGGAGGCAAAAGCCGCGGGCACCACTTTGCCTTCGAACCACTCTCCGCTGTTTGCTCCAGATGCGGAACCTGCGATCAAGACGGGAATCGAGGCGGAGGTAGCGGTTTTGCGAAATCTGCTGCGAGGTTCGGCGGAGGAGTTCAGGAAGATGACGGAGCCAAACTCAAATTTGAAGCCCTAGGACAATATTAAGAAACTCCACGAGTTGTCATTCCGAACGCCTTCAGGCGCGAGGAATCTGCTTTTCGCCTTTGACTTCGAAGGAGGCACCCTTCTTGATGCATTCTTCTAGAAGTTTCCGAAGCGATTCTAAGAGGTTGTTGAAAAACGAAATTTGTTATTTCGAGCGAAGCAAGAAATCTGCCAAGCATCGAAAACACTGGGGAAAAAAGCCGATTCCTCACGCCTGAAGGGCGTTCGGAATGACAATCCTGGCATTTTTTGACGAGCTTTTAAGCGTGGGTGACCACCAAAGTACAGAACCGGGCACCGAGGTTTTTAGATTCTGAACCACAAAGTTCCGGCTTTGAGATATGGGGGTACCTTGCTCATCTAGTGTATCCAAGACCCGCCTGAGGGAAGTACAAGTGAAATCGACGTAGTGGTTGTGGCACTCAGTTGGGCTAGCAGTAATGGGTACGAAGAACCCTACACGGATCGCTACTATACTCTTCCCATGGCCTCCCCCGACCTACTCGGCGCGCTGGACCGCTACTGGGGCTACGACTCGTTCCGGCCGCTACAGGAGGGCATTGTCCGCAGTCTGCTCGATGGCCGCGACGCCTGCGTCATCATGCCGACCGGGGGCGGGAAGTCGCTTTGCTACCAGCTTCCCGCGGCGATTTCTGAACAGAAGACTGTGATCGTCGTGTCGCCTTTGATCGCTCTGATGCAGGACCAGGTCGCGCAACTGACCCAGATGGGGATTCCGGCGGCGTTGCTCAACAGCTCCTTGCCTTCGAGCGAGCAGTCCGGCGTGATGCGGCAGGCGACGGCGGGGCAGTATCGGCTGTTGTATCTCTCCCCCGAACGGTTGGCGCGGGCGGATACGGTGGGTTGGCTCCAGCGTGTTCCAGTTTCGCTCTTCGCCATTGACGAAGCGCACTGCATTTCCGAATGGGGCCACGAGTTCCGTCCCGAATACCGGCAGCTCAGCAGTCTGCGGCAGCATTTTCCGGATCATCCCATTGCGGCGTTTACGGCGAGCGCCACGCGGCGCGTGCGGCATGACATCATGCACCAGCTGCGGCTGCGCGATCCGCACAAGTGCATTGCCAGTTTCCACCGTCCGAACCTGAGTTACATCGTCAAGGAATGCGATGCACGCACGCAATCGGCGCTGCTACTCACCGCGCTGCGAAAATATGCCGACAGCAACGTGATTGTCTACGCGCCGACCATCAACAAGGTGGAAGAGACCGTCGATTTCCTCGCCGAGCAGGGGATTCCCGCGATTGCGTATCACGGCAAAATGGACACCGACCTGCGCCGCCGCAACCAGGAACGCTGGATGTCTGACGAAATTCGCGTGCTTGTCGGAACGATTGCTTTTGGCCTCGGCATCAACAAAGCCGCCGTGCGCGCCGTGATTCATCTTTCGCTGCCGAAATCCATTGAGCAGTATTACCAGGAAGCGGGTCGCGCGGGCCGCGACGGCCTGCCCGCCGATTGCCTGCTGCTGTGGCAAAAGAAAGACGCGGGCCTGCTCGCCTATTTCATCGAGCAGGTGGAAGACGAGGCCGAGAAGCAGCGCGGCTGGGAGCGCTATCACTTGATTCGTGGGTTTGTAGAAGGCAAGCGCTGCCGCCACCGCGAGATTTGCCTGCACTTTGGCGAAACGCCCAAGTGGCTATCCTGCGAAGCCTGCGACGTTTGCAGCGGCGTGCCCGAGTGGATGGTTCTGGTTCCGGAAAGAAAGAAAGCAAAGTCTGGCGCCTCGGTGCCGTTGCGCCGGGAGGTGGGACAGAAGGGACTCGCCAAGCCCTCCGCCGATGTCGATCCCGACTTGCGGGAATACCTGCGCGAGTGGCGGCGAAATCTGTCGAAGGAAAGCAATACGGCCGCCTTCATCATCATGCACGACGCGTCGCTCGACGAGCTATGCCGCATGCGCCCCAAGACTCTGGCGGAGTTGCTGCAAGTGCAGGGCTTCGGCGTGCGCAAATCCGAACTGTATGGCCAGCAGATACTCGACGCGCTGTCGCAATTCCAGAACGGAGCCAGAGCGGCCTCGGCGGGCCAGCCCAAGACGCGGCCCGCCGAGGAAACGCTTCAGTTACTCGCGGAGGGCAACAGCTTCCAGGAAATCGCCAGAATTCGCGGACGGCAACTGGGCAGCGTCATTGGCATGGTCGCCGACCTGGTGGAAAAAGGCCAACTCGAGTTTCAATCCGGCTGGGTTGATGCCGAGAAGCAGGTGCAAATCGAAGCCGCCTGCGGGCGCATCGGCCTGCAATGGCTCAAGC
>JAYWAL010000034.1:0-2508 GCA_043782485.1 Acidobacteriaceae bacterium
CGTCGGTCCGCTGGGACTGGTCGTACACTGCGCGCATAAGGTCAGTCGCATCTTGAATGTCGCGGACGGCGATGATTTCAAATTTGCCTTTGGCGTCAAGGTCCTTGCGGCTTTTCAGGGACGTTAGAATGTCGGCGTAGTCATTGCTGCCGGAGATCGCCTTCTCGAAAATTGTAGGATTCGAAGTCATGCCGCGCAGGCCGTCTTCGTCGATCATGCGCTTGAGTTCGCCGCTGGTCATCAGGTCGCGGCGAATGTAGTCGAGCCAGACCGATTGCCCGAACTTCAACAGGTCTTTGAGGGGGTTGGTGGCTTTCGCGTTTTCCAGAACTCCAGTGGGCTGCATGGCAAACCTCTTCTAAGTAGATATCAGTCCTTCGTGATACTTTGCGTTCGTCGTGGTCAAAAAATCCGCTTACCACGAAGGACACGAAGTCACACTAAGGAGAGCGAGCTATTTCTTTCGCGCCAAAACTTCTCGAGCAACTTCGAGCACGTGCTCGATGGTGAATCCAAATTTTTTAAACAGCTGACCTGCCGGGGCCGATGCGCCAAACGTTGTCATCCCGATGACCGCGCCGTCGAGGCCGACGTAGCGCTCCCAGCCGAAAATGGATGCGGCCTCGACCGAAACCCGCGCCCGGACATCCGGAGGCAGCACGCTGTTGCGGTAGGCCTGGGTTTGCTGTTCGAATAATTCCCAGCAGGGCAGGCTGACCACGCGCACGCGCACGCCTTCAACTGCCAGTTTCTCGTAGGCGGTAACGCAGAGCGAAAGCTCGCTGCCGGTTCCGATGAGGACGAGATCGGGCTTGCCTTGTGACTCCGCCAGAATGTAACCGCCCTTTGCCGTTCCCGAAGCCGCCGCGTATTTTGTGCGATCCAAAGTGGGAAGCGCCTGCCGCGTGAGCACCAGCGAAACCGGCGCGTGTTGGATTTGCAGGATTGCCTTCCAAGCCTCGACGACTTCGTTGGCATCACCGGGACGCATGACTATCATTCCGGGCGTTGCGCGGAGCGACGCCAGTTGCTCGACCGGCTGGTGAGTAGGACCGTCTTCCCCCAGGCCGATGGAATCGTGGGTCAGGACGTAAATGGCCGGGATTTCCATGAGCGACGCAAGCCGCATGGAAGGCCGCATGTAGTCGGTGAAATTGAAGAAGGTTCCGGCGAAAGCGCGCAGCTTGCACAGCGCCATACCGTTTAGGGCCGCAGCCATAGCGTGTTCGCGCACCCCGAAATGAAAGTTGCGTCCGGCATAGCTGCCCGCCTGGAACTCGCCGGCGCCGTCAAACTTGAGTGCGGTTTTGTTCGACGTCGCCAGGTCGGCGGCCCCGCCCACCAGCCACGGAATGTTCTGCGCGAAGGCATTGAGAACTTTGCCGGAACTCTCGCGAGTGGCTACGCCTTTCGCATCCGCAGGAAAAACAGGGACGTTCTTGTCCCATCCGTCGGGCAGTTCGTTGCGCTGCATCCGGTCGATGTTGTCGGCGAGGTCGGGGAACTGGTGGCGGTATTTTCCGAATATTGTGTTCCAGTTGGACGTGAGGTCGTGGCCGCGCCGTCCGATACCTTCTTGAAAATGATCAAGCACACCGTCGGGGACGAAGAACTGGGCGTCTTCCGGCCAGCCATAGAATTTCTTTACCAGGCGCACTTCTTCTTCGCCCAGCGGCTCGCCGTGCGCGGCATTGGTGTCCTGCTTATGCGGCGATCCGTAGCCGATGTGGCTGTTCACGATAATCAGCGTTGGCTGATCGCTGGCAGCGAGAAACGCGCAAACGCCTTTGGCAACGCCTTCCAGATCGTTTGCGTCAGGCGCGTGGACCACATTCCAGCCATAGCCGCGGAAACGCGTTCCAACGTCTTCGGTGAAAGACCAGCTGGCAGGGCCGTCGAGCGTGATCTGGTTAGCGTCGTAAAGCCAGCAGAGGTTAGAAAGCTTGAGGTGCCCGGCCAGTGAGGCAGCTTCTGCGCCGACCCCTTCCATCATGTCGCCGTCGCCGCAAATCGCGTACACGTTGTAGTTGAAAAGTTCGAATCCAGGACGGTTGTAGCGGGCGGCCAGCCATTTGCCGGCAATCGCCATGCCCACGCTGTTGCCGATACCCTGGCCCAGTGGTCCGGTCGTAGTGTCCACGCCGCTGGTCACGCCGTATTCCGGGTGCCCGGGCGTCTTGCTGCCCAGTTGGCGGAAATTCTTGAGGTCGTCGAGAGAGAGTGCGGCTTCACCCAGAACTTTGCGCGCGGAATCGACTGCCTTGACCCCTGTGAGGTACAGCATGGAGTACAGCAGCATGGACGCGTGGCCGTTGGACAAAATAAAGCGGTCGCGGTTCGGCCAAAGCGGGTCCGCGGGATCGTAACGCAGAAACTGCTGCCACAGAACATAGGCTACCGGCGCCAGCGCCATGGGCGCACCGGGGTGGCCGGAATTCGCCTGTTGCACCCCATCGATCGCCAGAGTGCGGATGGTGTTGATGCTCAGGGTGTCCAGTTGCTTGCTGG
>JAYWAL010000035.1:0-17513 GCA_043782485.1 Acidobacteriaceae bacterium
CAATAGGTCCAGGAGTCTTCCCCATAGTCATCCACGATGACGTAGCCGCCCACCGAAAGGCGGTCGTACAGACCGTAAAGGCCGTCCTTGGTCGACTCGTAGAAATCACCATCCAACCGCAGGATAGCCAACGCTGGAATCGGCGCTGAAGCCAACGTGTCTTTAAACCACCCTTTTAGAAAATGAACCTGATCGTCCAGCATTTCGTAGGCTCGGAAATTGCGTTGCACCTCTTCCAAACTCACGGCCAGATTGTTATAGGCCTTCTGGATAACCGGACCCTGCTGCACCTTAGCCTCCAGGGGAAACTTCTCAGCGTCGGGCGTTGGTAGGCCCTCGAAGGAATCTGCGACCCAGACGGAACGCTCCGTAACGCCGTACGACTTCAAAACCGCTCGCATGAAAATCGTCGCTCCCCCGCGCCAAACCCCTGCTTCAATCACATCGCCGGGAATGCCGCTCCGCAAAACATCGTCCATGCAGTCTTCGATGTTGTCGAGCCTACACAAGGGCAACATCGAAACGGCGGCTCCCTTGACGTAATGTGCGGCGCGATCCCGAACAAGACGGAACTCATCGTCATCAATATCGGGTTCCGAATCAAACAGGGTGTTGGTCAGGGAACGCTTGAGCAGATTTAGGTAGAGCATTCGCGGAGTCGGAAGACTAGCGTTCGTTGGCGATGGTGGACGAGACTCGTTCAAAGCGACCTCGAATCTTGAAGGTCAGCTGCAACAACAGGCGGTCGCGAAAAGTGCAAATACCCCCTAAGTGTACCGGTCAATTGGACCCCGCGCCTCCCGGCAAACATTAAAAATGTGCAAAATTGCGTGCTCGCGGAAAAAAGACGAAAGTTATAAAAATAGAGTAACAAGCTTCTGATCGTCGTCGAACGGTTCGTTCTCGGAAGCCGAGCAAGGATCGAACAGTCGCGGCGGAAGAGGCTAGTGGAAATGTTCTCGCTGCTCGCAAATCCGACCGAAAGATTAAAAGATTATTAGTACATTCTGCTGATGGCGCGATCAAAATCCCACAAGACTTGGCTTCCAAAACGCGGAACCTCGGGAAGTCCGTGAGAGACTGCCCGACAGGATTCGAACCCGTGTTATCGCCGGGGAAGTGGGTTCCTGGTCGCTTCGCCGAAGACTGCCAAATCATTGGTGCTTCCCTCAAGTTCGCATTCCCATTCCAGCAACAGATCACTCGCCGCAGGGGTAGCGTTCGATGTCCTGCTCGGTCGTCCGCTGGATTAAATAACAGGATGCAAGCTACAGCTCATTCAAGATTTCGCGTTCGAGATCGGTGAACACCGTGAGCATGCCCACGATGGCGCAACCGTCTGCTACAATTTGCCCGATGAATCGAAGAGATTTACTCCGAGGCGTCGCCATAGTTGCGCCTATATTCGCGACCATGACCGGACGCGCCACTAGCCAGGCACCGGCCGACGTGCCGCCCGAACCTGCGCTCGATAGAGGATCTCCCGTCGCCGTCAGCCCCAGCAAACTCTCACGCCTTTCCATCATGACCTACAACTTCACCTCGCGGCTAAAGCTCGAAGGCCAGCCTCCGAATCCTAATCGCGTGCTGGAGGTCTTCGACATCGGGGACTATTTCGCCGACACCTACGGGGTACACAACGTCGAACTGCAGCATTCCCACTTCGCCTCGACCGAAACTTCCTACCTCAAGGATTTTCGCTCCCGCATCGAGAAATCGAAGTCGCGGATGACCCAGATCAACGTGGAATTCGGCACCATGAACCTCTCGGCGCTCGAAGTGGTCCAGCGCGAGCAGGAGATCGACCTGACCGCTCGCTGGGTGGACCACGCGGTGGTCCTCAATTGCCCGCGCGTGATGGTCAATCAGGGAGAGTTGACCGAGGCAACCGTGCCCGCCGCCACCGCCACCCTACGCCGCATGAACGAATACGCGAAATCGAAAGGCGTCCGCATCACGGTGGAAACGCGCGAACCGCGAGTCCGCGATGTCGAGCCCGGGACCGGCCTGCCGCTCTCGGCCCCCGGCGGACCTCCCGCCTGGGAACTGACAAAGCAACTCGTAGTAAGCTCCGAGGCCGCCACCAACATTGATATCGGCAACATCACCGCGCCGACCCAGACTTCGCTCCATACTGTTATTAAGGGTTTGCTGCCGACAAGTTCCGGCAACCTTCACATCAAGGTCAGTCCTAACTGGGATCTCGCAACTGCGATCCGGTATGTGAACAACGATCTTGCTTATGAGGGTCTCTACTCGATAGAAGTCAACCCGTCGCTCATCAGAGGTGTCTACGACACGATTTTAGCCAACATCTGAGCGCGTCCGCAGCAATCGAACACTCCTCCTTGAACGGCTCCAGCATTGAAATGAGCGCATTCATGACAGATTCCCGCGACCTTCGGCCGGAGTTGGCGCGGTACTGGTCGGTCACATTCCAGAGATTCCCTTCTAAAGATTCCGTTGCGTCATCTTCTTCCGATGAGGCTGACCATTGAATCCAACGGTGTGAATCTTCCGACAAATTCCCTAAGGCAGTACACCCCGCGAATGACTCAACGATACCCTCACCTGTCGCCGTCATTACATGGCGAGTGTACTGGGAAAACTGGAGACGGTTTTCAGCGGTCCCAGCAGAAGATGCTGCTGGTCTCTCCCCATGCGAAGAATTGAATCGCCTTGTTTTTCAAGTCCACGGTTATGCCAGCGCGTAGTGGCCGAGGCAAGATGCGCTGTCTGTTTCTACCCGCGGCTGGTGCCATTTTAAGAACAACTCTTTCATTCACCCGGCAACCCTTACTGGCCGGTTCCGCTCAAACTTAGTCCTTGAGGATTCTTTGCTGCGTTGTCTTTAAATGTAAGCCTTCCGATGCGGAGTCCTGTCTTGCGGGGAGTAAAGACCACCGAAATTACGCAACTCCCACCGGCGGGCAATGCTGATTGGCAGGTCGTACTCTTCTTAGCGAAATCCCCCGCAGTCGTGATGCCATTGATGAGTAGCGTTCCAATGCCTGTATTGGTGAGCGTCACCGTCTTGGCGCCGCTCGTTGTGCCTACCTTCACCGGGCTCGACCACTGCAATGAGGCCGGCGTCAGCGTGACCGCAGCGGCGCCGAGTTTGCTTGTGCAGTTGCTGAAAGAGATGGTCCCAATGTACGAGCTCCAATTGAAGACGCCGTTCGTTTTGACATATTGGTTCGTATACCAGAACGTGCAGTCGTCGACAGGATCGATCTGCATGGCGGTATAGTCTCCCCAACGGCTCACATACGCTAGTTGCGAACCTGTCCCTTGCACCAAAGTCGCTTCGTTTTCCAGCTTGCCAGGTGGATCCGTAGGCAGTCGTCCCGTAAAGCGAATCGCGGGATGGATGGCACTATTGGACGCACTGTAGCCAAGCGCGATATCACCAGTCTGGTCCATCGCGGCGCTAGCCATCCATCGGAAGGTGGAGTCCGGCGCAAAGGTGCCCTGTTGATTGACCTTGACCGCACCGTTCAAGTTTACGAGATCGTACCAGCGCACACCGACGTGTCCGGAGCTGTTCACGCTGTGGTTCAGGATCACGTGATCCTGCTGAGCGAATTTCCGATAGCCCATGCGGTACATGAGGCGATCACCGAGCGTGTCCAGTGGCTGCGCGCTCTCCAACTGCGGTACGCACGCGCCTGCGTTGCCGCAGGCCAACGCAGAATTCGCCACTGTGATCGTCGTGGCCGGCGAAAGTTTCGCCGTGGCAGCTTTGAAATCCGGCGTCAGCTTGCGAAGGTAGAGTTGGCCGGGGTTGTTGTTGACCCAGGCAACAAAAAGTCCGGGCGCGCCGCTGGTAGGCGGAACCCAGCCGTCCAAGTCCGCCGGAAGGTATCCGCCTTCGGTCTCCGGAGTCAACTGGCAGAGCTGCGCAGGTGCTGCCGCACCTGCCAACAACTTGGCGCGATCGAATGCGCAAATCTCAACTCCGGCAAAGTACGATCCGCCCGCGAACATGTTGTAAGTCGCCATGTAAGCGCTGTTGGTGGGCGTCGGCCAGACTCCGATCTTCGGATAGTCGTTCAGGTAGTAGCCGAAGTCGTACCCGTATAGCGTATAGCGGCCCGTCGGATCGCTGGTTTTCGAGATCGCAACACACTCCGCAAACGTGCTGACGGCGCTGATTCCGATCGATGTGATCAGCCAGCGGTCAGCCAGGCGATCGTACAGCACAATCGGGTCGCTCCCGCCCATCGTGCAGGATCCGCCCAGCGGCTTATATAAGTCCGCGAGATTCGTTGGACCCGAAAGCAGAACACCCGTCTTGCTGTACACTGCCATTCGCACGTTGACCGTCTGCACGATATGATTCGGCCCCACCGCCAGATTCACATCCGACGGAGAATACCCCTGCGCGCCAATCCCGTCGAAGTTGACCCCGACTGACGCCGCAAGACTGGCTGCGCTCCCGGTCTGAGCCTCCATGTCGGCTTGGTCTGCGGCTGTGATTTTGGAATTTTTGGTCCGGAGCGGCAGCGGCTTCGGTTCTGGAACGTCCAAATCGCGGACGCCAAGCCGGTCAATTGCCAACGCTCTCACCGAGGTCGAATTCGCATGACTCCAGGGGAGACGAACGATCGTCTTGCCGGCGGTCACAGTGTCTGTCCTCTGGGGGTCTGCATTCTGAGCATTGGTGTTTCCCACCAGCCAGCAGATCGTCACAACGAATCCCAACACGCAATTACGAACCATACTTCCTCCTGCAGTTTTTTTGCCCGTCGATCCCAAGGCATCTGATTCGAAATTTCTTAAGAGTCCTGCCAAGGCCACTGCCGCTATTTCTTCCCCGTATTCCGCAGAATCACAAGATCGAATCCTTGCGGAGCGACAGCCAAGTCCGGGAATCCATCGCCATTCACGTCGACGGCAACCGCTGAAATGGGAGATCCTCCTGCCTCATAAGACACCGCTGGCAGAAAGGTTCCATCTCCAACTCCGTAAAGGATGCTGACATCGCCCCCACCGCTATTCGACACGATTAGATCCGGGTTCCCGTCGCGGTTGATATCGGCGACCGTTACATGGCGCGGCACTGCCCCGGCGAGATAGGACACAGCCGGGTGGAAACCTCCATCGCCATAACCCAGGAGGATATCGACGCGATCATTCAGATAATTGACGACCGCGAGGTCCGCTTTCCCGTCGTGATTGAAATCGCCGGCCGCGATCGCAATCGGATACGTTCCCAGCGGCAGAAACTGCTCCAGTCCCGGGCGAAACGCACCGTTCCCTTTTCCGAAGAAAAGCGTAATGACGCCATCCAAAAAGTCCGCTGTCACAATGTCCAATTTCCCATCCCCATTGAAGTCCGCGACCGCCAGCGCTTGGGCATTTCCCGAAGGAGCACCTAAATAGTTGACTGCCTTATGGAATGTGCCGTTGCCCTTGTTCAGGAGGACGCTAAGGGTCGAGCTGCCGGAAGTCGACGATGCCAGGTCCAACTTGCCGTCGCCGTTGAAATCGCCGGCCGCCACCTGAGTGGGGAAGCCTCCCACCGGATAATCCTTCCGGGTCGCATTGCCGACTACATCGCGGACGTAAACGCTGACCCAGCCCGAGTAACTGACCAGACTTCCCACGGCGCCCGCAATGTCGTCGACGCCATCTCCATTCAGGTCAGCGGCAACGGGAGACACGGGCCGGCCCGGACTGGGATATCTCTCCCCGTCCACAAACCCACCGCTGGAATCTTTATGCATGATTTCGAAATAACCTGGCACATCGCAAGCGCCCGGCTGCGACAGCGCACCTCCGCACGCGATCGAAAGCGCAAGACTCGGCTTGAGCCCGCCGTCGCGGATGGCCGTAATCCCACTCACTCCAATACCGGTCTGGTACTCGCGGTGAGCGATGAAAGTCCCATCCCCTCTCCCTTTTTGAACCGTGATCGAAGCTCCATAATCATTGGTCACCGCAATGTCCGGTTTCCCATCGTGATCAAAGTCGGCGACCGCGATCCCGAAGGTAATCGCCCCGGCCCCGTATTTTTGCTGTTTCCGGAACGTACCGTCCCCGTAGCCCAGCAGGACGCTGGTGTTGGTGTAAGAATTATTGACCGTGACCAAATCCAGAATATGATCGCCGTTCACGTCGGCGGCGACCACCTCCACAGGGCCTAACCCTGCTTCGTACGACACGCCATCCGCGAAGGCGCCGTTCCCTAAACCCAAAAGCACCGTCACCGTGTTGCCATAAAGATTTGCCGCAACAATATCCATCCTTCCGTCGCGGTTGAAATCCCCCAAAGTCACCGACTGTGGATGTAATCCGACGGTGAAATCTGTTTTGGGCCCGAAGGTTCCATCTCCTTTGCCAAGCAGCACACTCACCGTATCCGTGCCCGAACTCTTGTCATCTCCGGAATTGGCGGAAATCAAGTCAGGTTTGCCATCGCCGTTCACGTCTCCAATCGCCACCATGTCCGGGTGCACGCCCGTGACGTAAAAGTGCTTTCCCTTGAAAGTTCCGTCTCCATTTCCAAGGAACACTGCAAGCTGACCATTCTGGCCGTTGCCTCCGTACTCGGCAGCGACGATATCCAATTTGCCGTCGCCGTTGACATCGCCAATCTTCAACCCAAAAGATGTGACCCCGTAAAGCCGTCGCGCCAAGGTGAACGTTCCGTCTCCATTGCTAAGAAAAACCGTTAAGTGCCCCCACTCGATAGAACTCACTACAATGTCGTCGAAGCCATCGCCGTTCAGATCCCCGGTAGCCACAGCCCAGTGTGCGACGGGAGCGCCATCCATGAGATCTTTGACGCCCAAAGGGACAACGGGCTGAAAGGACCCGTCACCTTTCCCGAACAACACCCCAATGGCACTAGAAAAGCTGCCCGTGACCAGATCCGGTATTCCATCACCATTAAAGTCGCCCACCGCCATTTGCGAGGGGCCATCCACGGTCGGGTACTCAGGCGCTTCCACGAACTGACCTTGGACCGGTTTCCTGGCGATCGCGACAGGAGTAACCTGGCGGGAGACACGGGGGATTGCCGGCCGCGCGCGGAAATAGGCGCTGCTATCAGCAGAACTGGACCGGGAAGCCACGCCGGGAAGCGATGACTGAAAGGAGAAGCTTCCAGCCGAGAGGACGAAAAACACAGACACAATGGAGGCTGCAAAGCGAAGTCGAGAGGCTTGCACCATAGTTACACCGAACCGATTAAGGATTTGTATTTTCATGGCTACACAGCAAAAACGCAACCTGAACCGTCTCGCAAACTCTTACGAATTGCACAGAAGTCGGGGCAAGTTGATGACTTGGTGAACCGAAGGTTCAAGTCGGCGAGCCGGAAACCCGATTAAAGATGAGGCCGCCGGCGAGCTATAATAGAGGGCGCTATTGCGAAACCCAGTCTCATATTGACAAACGACGGGGCAAATGTCCTTAAACCGATCTCAAAGTTTCTCAAAACGATGGAATTAGCCCCGGTGCCGACCGCAAAAAGTTGCGTTTACGAGTTTGGCCCCTTCCGGGCAGATGCGGAAAGGCGGCTGCTGACTCGGAACTCCGTCCAAGTTGCCTTAACCCCGAAAACCTTCGATATTCTTTTGCTCCTCTTGGAGTCAACGGGCCGAATCGTGGGGAAGGCCGAAATGATGTCAGCTCTTTGGCCGAACAGCTTCGTCGAAGAGGCCAATATCTCGCAGCAAGTGTTCATGCTGCGCAAGGCTTTGGGCGAAACCGCCCAGGATCATCAATACATTGTCACCATCCCAGGGGTTGGCTATCGGTTTGCCGCGGCTCTCAAGGAAACGCATACCCAGGCGGCTGCGGAGCTGACCAAATCAGCGAGCCTGCCAGCCGTGTCGCCGGTTCAGTTACAGCAGACCGCTCCATCTTGGACTCTTCGCTATCTGACTTTCGCATTGATTGCGGCTGTTGCCGCGGCCGCCTTATATGCGGTGCGGTCTCATCGCAACTTGCATCCGCAGGCCCGGCCCACACTCCTCACCTCTCCGGCCACTTCCCGTCGCACGCTTGCCGTGGCGGGGTTCCAGAACTTATCGGGTCGCCTCGATGAAGCATGGCTCTCCACTGCCATTTCAGAGATGCTTCGTACAGAACTGGCGGCGGGGGAGAAAATCCGGGTGATTCCTGAAAAGGAGGTTGCTCGCGCACAGAGTGAAGTTTCTGGGAAGACTCCGAAGGCCGCGGAAGCAAGTCGATTTTCTGGCTCCGGATCAGATTACGTTGTCACCGGTTCTTACGCCCTCATCGGACAAGACAAGACTCTTCAGATTCGAGTCGGTGCCCGCATCCAGGACGCGAAGACCGGCGAGGTGGTCGCCGATATTGCTGAAACCGGTCCTGACTCCAATCTTTTCGAACTGATCGCGAGAACTGGCGAACGATTGCGGGAACGCCTTGGAATCGAAGCCTTGTCTCCCACCGAGGTCTTGAACGTGCGCGCCTCCTTGCCGTCCAATCCTCAAGCCGCGCAGTTTTACGCGGCTGGTTTGGAAAAACTTCGTGGCTTCGACGCACTGAGCGCAGCGCAACTGCTCTCGACTGCCACGCGGGTGGAGCCTTCGTTTCCTCTTGCGCATTCTGCCATGTCGGCGGCGTGGGCCGCCCTGGGCTACGACGCCAGGGCGTCTGTTGAAGCCAGGCACGCCTTCGATCATTCCGAACATTTGTCGCAGGAAGACAAACTCCGCGTGGAAGGTCGATTCCGCATTTCAGTTATGGAATGGGACAAGGCCGTATCGGCCTATCGTTCTTTGTGGGCTCTCCATCCCGACAACCTGGACGACGGTCTTTCTCTCGTTGCGGCGCTGACAACAGCGTCCAGAGATCGCGAGGCGCTGGACACACTAGCGGAGCTTCGGCGATTGCCCTCGCCCGCCGAGCAAGACCCGCGTGTTGACTTGGCAGAAGCGCAGGTTTACCAGACTCAGGGTGATTTTCACCGCATGCCCGACGCTCTTTCTCGCGCCGCCGCCAAGGCTGAAGCGCAAGGTGCCACCCTGCTGCTGGCTGAGGCTCGAAGCCGGCAATGTTGGGTGTTCCGTTTCATTGGACGAACACAGGCGGATTTTGGCGCCTGCCGCGAGGCACTGCAAATCTTTACTGATGCGGGCAACCAAGGCAAGGCGGCCAATACTCTGCGCGTCTTTGCCGATGCCCTCGCGGAGTCCGATTCTGACAGGGCGCTTGGCATGTACCGTCAGGCGCTGCGGATCCAGCGCCGCATCGGCAATGTCGCGGGTCAAGCGCTCATCTTGAATCAACTGGCCATTCGGGCGGTCGTGGAGAACGACCATTCTCACGCGGCGGCCCAATTCAAAGCAGCCCGGAAATTATTTCTCAAAGTGGATCATAAAGTCGCCGCCTCCGGCTTGCTGATCAACATCGGCGGCGAACTGGTTTGCCAGGGACAATGGAAAAGTGCCATCAAGTTTTTTGAACAGGCGCGCGATGCTGGGCAGCGTCTCGGCAACAAGGATCTTGAGGGATTCGCCCTTCTAAACCTCGGCGCGGTGCAGCAGACTCGAGGGAACCTTGTCGAGGCCAAACAGCTTTTCTCCGGCGCAACCGCACTGTTTAAGGAAGTGAATGATGAATCGCAAGTCGGCGCCGCCCAGTTCGTACTGGGACAAATTGCGACCGCGGAAGACGACGTTGCGCTCGCCCGAAAGTTACATGCATCCGCGCTCCAGATACGGCAGCACGCCGGAGAAAAGCTAGCCGCTGCCCAAAGTGAAGTCGAGATCGCCGACCTTTCGATAAAATCGGGTCAGCCCGAGGATCACGCAGAACAACGACTGATGCAAGCTTTGCAGTTTTTCCGCAAAGTGAAATCCATCAATGATCAGGCAACCGGCGAGGTTCTTCTGGCGCAACTACTGATCTCCCAGGGCCGCACCGCGGAAGGCTTACAGGCCTTGCAACGGGCCAGGAAATCAGCGCGGCTTTCCGATGTCTATCCGAAGCTCGCTGCCATGATCGAGATCTTCCGCCTGGAAGGCACTTTGGCCTCCAGGACCGAGCGCCAACCAATTGCAGCCAATTTGAATCTTTTCATCTCCCGGGCGCGCACCCATGGATTCTCCGGACTTGAACTTGAGGGCCGGCTCGCGTTGGGAGAACTCCAGATCGTCTCTGGTGACAGGAACACCGCCTACGCCACACTGGAAAGCGTGGCCAAAGACGCGCGCTCCCGCGGCTTGCAACTCATCTCCAAGCGAGCCAGTGAAAAGCTGACAACCGTGAGCTTGCGAGCACAATCCTAAAGAGCTTCTGGCGACAATTCACTTTCTTGCGGAGGCCCAATGAGCGCAATCGCTCGATTACAACAGGTATTCTTGAAGGCAGATGAAAACGCAATTCTCCTTTGCCCTCACGGAGGCAGCCTCTTGCCCTTCAATCCGTTCGTGAACCGTTGGTTGAATGGTGGCGGTTCGCGACTGGTCCTCGAAACGCTGCTATTCACTTGGTTTTTGCTTGGTGACTCAATAGCTGTTGCAAAATCGCCACTCCATTCACTTTACGAATCACTGAGCAGCAACGAGGCAATTGTTGAAGTCGCGCATGTAGCTATGTGTGGGCATAACAATGCCAAAGCCCCCAATCGTAGCTGTTGATAAATCGCCATAGCACTCATTGGCTCTCGGTCAAAATGTGAAATGGCCCAATAAGAACAGCTATGCGAAGAGAGTCACCAATCGCTACTCTTCGCGTAAAGCGAAATATTAATGCACGGTTATCCTGCCTTCCAGCTTTGAGGGTAATGCGGCAACGTGGAGTTTGTCCTCGAAGAGAATGTTGCCGAGCCGTCGGCATTTTTGAACTTCCGCATGGTGCCCATCTGTCGCGACCCACAGGCCAGTTCCACACATTTCGGATATTCTCTAGCTCGACTTGGACTAAAACGCTGCTCTAAAATTGAGCGGCGGGCGTGGGGTTCTCGTTGAACCAGTTAGGGGATTCTCGGACGCGCTTCCACCCGTCCCCATATCTTGTTCAACTATGTGGGTCTGCGGAGTCCAAGGCGGAACAATTTCGTTCAATAAGCGGACAACAGATCGGCATGGGCGTTTTTAGCCCTTGTGGCTTCCTAGAATCAATAAGTTACGTCCTGTCAACACTCCGAATAGTGCGACTCCCACCACCTCCACCACTCTAAACTACTGATAGTAAACGGACGTAGACATGGAAAAGAAACCACACTACCGCGCCCCTGAACGTGTTCGGCGCGGAGTTCCGAGCTGACTGACCCAAAACCCAGAAACTAAACCAAGGTTATGTTTTTGGGTTTTGGGTCAGTTAAAAAGCAGTTTAGACTTGGTTACATTCTGCCGCCCTTGCGGGCCGCGATCACGACTCGATGAATTGCCGCAACTACTTGTTCAGGGGCTTCGAGTTCGATGTTGTGGCCGCTAGGGACGATGATCTGGCGGCTTGTGGTGAAGAGTTGGGTCAGTTGGGCTTGACCGTCTTTGCGTTCTAGTTCTTGCTGGGCGGCGGGGACGTCTTGATCATTGCCATAGCCACCATCGGCGCGGGTCAGGACCATTAAGAGAATGGTACCTAGGGTTCCGGCTTGGTGGGATGCCCGAAAACCCCTTGAATACCTCTGCCTCAGTCCCCGTAGAGTCCCCGCATTTTGCGAGGCCCGCGGTAGGTACCGCTAAGATACTGATTGGATTTGGCGTCCCCGACGGGATTCGAACCCGTGTTATCGCCGTGAAAGGGCGGTGTCCTAGGCCGGGCTAGACGACGGGGACGCGTGTGGCAGGAAGTTCAGAGGACTGAACTCTTTTCATGGTAACAAGCGCTGTCGGGGCTGTCAAAATGGCTTTGAAGCAGGCCGAACGCTACAATGGATATAACGTTGAGAACAGCAGGGTTGAGACCCGAACCCGCTGGGAAGAAGGACCATGCCGGATCAGCTTTATCTCAGCCTCTGGTTTCCGCGCTTCGAAGAACCCGACATGATGCGCCATACGGCGTCCGTGCTGCGGCAGTTCGCGTATTCCGAGCAGCGGAGTGGCGTTACTTATTTGGCCCTACATCCCATTTCGTGGTCGGAGCCGACAATCTTTGAGAAGCGTTTTGAACCGCCTGTGGCCGTGGAAGAAGCGGCTACAGTTGCCAGCGAGTTCTTGCGCTCGGACCAGGCCTGCGTGTTTTCGGCGTTTTGGGACCTCTGGGTGCCGGAACCGCAGTCAGGAAACTGGCATTTGACCCCCGTGCTGGTGAAATTTGTGGTGCAGGGTGAAGACTTTGAAGAGGAGACGGCTGAGGAAACTGGGCAGATTCAGATTGAATTTGGACTGGATACGCCGTTTCTTTACGAAGATGCGCGAGCACACAGCGAAGCCGACCAGCGGGTGCGGGCGAACATCCAAAAGCTGGTGGAGTTCACGATCAAGATTGAGAAAAACAGTGGAGCCACTGGCCGCGTGCTGTGGTCGGAATCGGAAGACAATTTGGCTCAGAAGCTGATTCAACGGTTGCAGAAGGTGCAATAAAAAAGTCACCGCCCTTGGACGGTGACTGATTCGGTGGAACTCCGCTTTTTGGCGGGGGTTTTTTATTTTGTGCGGCCGCCTTCTACTTTCAGTTTGTCGCTGGCTGCGGCTTGCGCGGCGGCCAGGCGAGCGGTGAGGACGCGGAACGGCGAGCAGGAAACGTAATTCAGGCCGATCTGGTGGCAGAACTCGACCGAGGACGGGTCACCGCCGTGCTCTCCGCAGATACCGACCTTGAGGTTCGCGCGGCTCTTGCGGCCTTTTTCCGTGGCCATCTTGACGAGCTGGCCGACGCCTTCTCGATCCAGAACAGCGAAGGGATCTTGCTTCAGGATGCCTTGCTCGATGTAGTCGGGCAGGAATTTGTTGATGTCGTCGCGGGAGAAGCCGAACGTGGTCTGCGTCAAGTCGTTGGTGCCGAAAGAGAAGAACTCAGCTTCCTGCGCGATTTCGTCGGCAATCAGGGCGGCACGGGGAAGTTCGATCATGGTGCCGACCATGTATTCAACTTTCTTCTTTTTTTCCGCGAAGACTTCTTCTGCGACGCGGCGGACGACGGCGGCTTGATTGGCCATCTCCTGGCGCGTGCCGGTGAGCGGGATCATGACCTCGGGAAGCACCTTGATGCCGTCCTGCGCTACCGCCACGGCCGCTTCGAAAATTGCGCGTGCCTGCATTTCCGTAATTTCCGGATACGAAATGCCAAGGCGACAGCCGCGATGGCCGAGCATGGGGTTGAATTCATGCAACTCTTCCACGCGCTGAAGAACTGTGTGCAGGCTTTTAAGCTTCGGCGACTTCGGTTTCGTCGCTTCCAGAACAGCAATCTCCACCATCAACTCTTCCCGGCGCGGCAGAAATTCGTGCAGCGGGGGATCGAGGGTGCGGATCGTCACCGGGAATCCATCCATAACGCGGAAGATGCCGATGAAGTCTTTTCTCTGCATCGGCAAAAGGCACTTCAAAGCGGCGCGACGGTCCTTCTCCGTACGCGCCATGATCATGGTGCGCATGTGCGGAATGCGGTCGGTGGCGAAAAACATATGCTCGGTGCGGCAGAGGCCGATGCCTTCAGCTCCGAACGCGCGAGCCTGCTTGGCATCTGGGGGAATATCGGCGTTGGCGCGGACGCGCAGAGTACGGAACGGCTCAGCCCAGGCCATGAAGGTTTGCAACTCTGAGTTGTCAGGCGAAGCTGCCAGCGTGTTGAGCTTGCCTTTGATCACCCGCCCAGTTGTTCCGTCCACGGAAAGCCAGTCGCCCTCGCGGAAAACCTGTTTACCAACACGCATTTCGCCGTTCTTTTCGCTCACGGAAAGATCGCCCGCGCCCACCACGCAGCACTTGCCCATGCCACGTGTGACGACGGCGGCGTGCGAGGTCATACCGCCGCGCGAGGTGAGAATTCCCGCCGCCACCTGCATGCCGTGAATATCTTCAGGCGTGGTTTCCGCGCGAACAAGAATAACCGGCACGCGCTTATCAGCGGGTCCAGCCTTCTTCACCGCAGCGTCAGCGGAAAAAACGATCTGTCCGACAGCGGCACCGGGGGATGCGGGCAAGCCCTTGGCCAGGACTTCAATCTTGGTTGATTTTTCATCCAGCCGCGGAACAAGGAAATCATAAAGCTGATTCGGCTCGACGCGGAAAATCGCTTCTTCCTTGGTGATCAGTCCCTCCTCAACCATGTGAATTGCCACGCGAACAGCGGCGCGACCGGTGCGCTTGCCGTTGCGCGTCTGCAGCATGTACAGTCGGCCTTCCTGAATCGTAAATTCGAAATCCTGCATGTCTTTGTAGTGCTTTTCCAGGCGCGACGTGATCTCTTTGAGCTCCTGGTACACTTTCGGCTGCACGCGCTCAAGCTCTAGAATTGGAACTGGCGTACGAATGCCCGCCACCACGTCTTCGCCCTGCGCGTTCATCAGGAATTCGCCGTAAAATTCGCGGTCGCCCGTGGCGGGGTTCCGCGTAAAGCCCACGCCGGTCCCGCTGGTTTCGCCCAGGTTGCCAAACACCATGGCCTGCACGTTGACGGCAGTCCCGAGATCGTCGGAGATATTATTCAGTCGGCGATAATACTTCGCCCGATCATTTTCCCACGATTGGAACACGGCATCGCGCGCCATGACCAGCTGTTCGCGTGGATCCTGGGGAAAATCGCGTTTGGCATGCTTCTTGACCACTTTTTTGTATTCGGCCACAATCTCCTGCAACGCCTTGGCGTCCAGGTCCATGTCTAGCTTGGCCTTTTTCTGCTTCTTCTTGGCGTCAAAGACCTCTTCAAACTCAGACTTCGGAATTTCCAGCACGACGCTGGAAAACATCTGAATCAGGCGGCGGTAGGAATCGTAGGCAAAACGGGCGCTCTTGCTGCGCTCGGCGAGCGCGACAACGCTCTTGTCGTTGAGGCCCAGATTTAAGATAGTATCCATCATTCCAGGCATGGAAAACTTCGCGCCGGAGCGCACACTGACCAGCAATGGGTTGTCGCCGCCGCCAAGCTTCTGCCCTTGCAACTCTTCCAGGCGATGCAACGCCGCGTCCATTTGCCGGTCGATTTCCGTGGAAACCCTGCCGGTACGCATGTATTCGCGGCAAGCTTCGGTTTGAATGGTGAAGCCCGGAGGCACGGGCAACGCGGCGCTGGTCATTTCCGCCAGACCCGCGCCTTTGCCACCGAGCACGTCTTTCATCTTTCCGTTGCCCTCGGCCTTGCCGCCGCCAAAGAAGTAGACGTACTGGGTGGACGAAGCTGGAACAGCGTGAATTTTATCTTGCGGCAGAGTACTTGTGCTCATTGGGCTGGCCTCAGCGGAGAGATGTATTCGGTAAAGATCTAAGCTTTCACTTCAGTTACCATTTCGGAAAAATCAGCGATGGTGGAAAATTCGCGCAGCAAATCACGCAGCAATGCGAGCCGGTGCGCGCACTGGCGTTCGTCATCCACCATGACCATCACCTTGTCGAAAAATGTGTCGATCGGTTCGCGGAGTCTCGATATCACCAGCAAGGCTTCTTCATACTGCTTCTTGGATCGAAACTTTTGCATTTCGGCCGCAGTTGGCGGAATCTGATCGGCGAGGTCCTTAGCGACTTGCTGTCCAAGTGCAGCCGCGTCAAGTGTGGCTGCGGGCTGCTTCCCTGCTTCGCTGGCCTGCCGCAGAATGTTCTTCATGCGCTTGAATGCGCCAAAAATTGGTTGAAACTCTGACGACGAACGCACTTTGGCGACGGCCTGGGCGCGCGCTACCACGTCGACCACGTCACTGGCATCCGCGGCCAGCGTCGCATTCACCACGTCATAAGCCAGACCGTGAGCTTCCTTTAGATAAAACTCGAGGCGCTCACGGAAAAACTCATTCATGCTGCTTTGCGCCGTTCGCGGCTGTGCCCCATTTTTGCGTTCCGCGGGAGCAAATTTTTCCTCAGCCGCCGACCCCCGATACGCCTCCAGAGCAAGCTTGGTCACCAATTCCAGCGGCAAGCTCAGCTTGTGCTCGGCAATGATGCGGACAATTCCGTTGGCCTGCCGCCGCAGCGCGAACGGGTCTTTCGAGCCCGTGGGCTGAAGCCCCAGCGCGAACATCCCGGCAATGCTATCCGCCTTGTCAGCAAGCGAAAGCACCGCGCCTTCGACCGTCCGCGGCACGTCATCGTCCATGGATTCCGGTTTGTACTGGTCGTAAATCGCATCGGCGACAGCAAACCGCGTGCTGTCCGGCAAGTCTTCGCCAAGTTCATGCGCCCGCAAATATAGGCCGCCGACAATGCCCTGCAACTCGGTAAATTCCTTAACGAGTTCCGTGGTTAGATCAGCCTTGGCCAGAAGCACAGCCTTATGCACAACACCCGGCCGAATTTCCTGCCCGCTCTGCTTCACCGTTTCGGAAATCCAACTCGCCAGGCGCTGCACTCGCATGGTCTTGTCGTAGTAGCTGCCCAAATCTTTTTGGAACGTAACGCTCTTCAGCATCTCCACGCGGTCGAGCAGGGTATGCTTCTGGTCCGTCTGCCAAAAAAACCGGGCATCATTAAAGCGCGCGCGCAGCACGCGCTCATTGCCGTGGCGGATCAAGCCGTCGGGGTCGCCATCCGTATTGAGCACCGCGAGAAAGTGCGGTAGCAGCTGGCCGCTCGCATCCTCAATGGCGAAATACTTCTGATGGTCGCGCATCACGGTAACCAAAACTTCGCTGGGCAGTTCCAGGAACGCGGGATCGAAGCTGCCAAGGATCGCAGACGGAAACTCGGTTAGGTTGACCGCCGTCTTTAATAGATCCTCATCGTCGCGCCAACGCGCGCCGGGAATGGTGCGCGTGGCGGCATCCAAAGCCTTCCGGATTTTATGTTCTCGCTCAGCACCGGGCAAGACTTTAGCTGCACGCAAAGATTCGACGTAGTCGCCAGGATTTGCAATTTGGAACGTATCTTCGCCAGTGGTCTGATCGCCAATGATCTGACCGCCAATGATCCGATGGCCGCGCGAACGATTCCCCGCGCGGATTCCCGCAACCTCCAGCGGCACGACCTCTTCATCCAGCAAAGCGACGATCCATCGCAAGGGCCGCACAAAGCGCTCGCCCGGCTTCCGCCAGTACATGCTCTTCGCCCAGTAGATGCCGGCAATTTCTTTCGGCAACGCCTCGGCCAGGATGTCCGCGGCGGTCCGGCCTTTTTTAGTCACCGTCGCCGCCAGGTATTCGCCTTTCGCCGTCGATGTCTTGCCCAGTTGGCTCACATCCAGCCCAACTTTTTTGGCAAAAGCCTGCGCGGCTGGCGTCGGCTGTCCGTCCTTATACGCCACGCTCAGAGAAGGCCCAGTCACCTGCTCGGTTAAATCCGGCTGCGTAGAGGGGATTCCCTTGGCAATCACCGCCAGTCGCCGTGGGGTATCGACATAGGACAGTTCTTTTTCCGGAAGCCGCTCACGCTCCAGCAATTTTTGGAGGCGCTCGCGCAGCTCCAGAGACGCGGCGTCGATCATCCGCGCGGGAATCTCCT
>JAYWAL010000036.1:0-43175 GCA_043782485.1 Acidobacteriaceae bacterium
CCAGCGGCCAACGATGGGATCTTTTCTTAGCTCGGGCACTCGGTTGCTCCCTTGGTTGCGATGCGAATGAAAACGTTGCGCAAACCCCTCATTTTACGACACCGGTTAGGAGACGGGGAATGCGTTTTTGAATAACTCCATTTGCGGTGAGCGCGCTGGTTCGAAATAGACGCTGAGAATATCGACACGCCATGTGGGCTGGGTGCGGAGATGGTGAAGGTACTCGCGGGCCATGGCGATGAGCTCGCGCTGTTTTTCGCGATCGACGGCGAGATGCGCGGGCTTGACGTCGCGAGTGGTGCGCGTTTTGACTTCGATGAAACAGAGCGTGTCTCCTTCCCAGGCGATGAGGTCGATTTCTCCGCGGCGCCGCGGCGAACGGAAATTTCTGGCGACGACGATATAGCCGAGCTGACGGAGATGGAAGTAGGCGACTTCCTCGCCGCGCTGCCCGGTCTTTTGGTGCTCAGGGATATCTTCGGCAGGGTTGGTGCGAGCGATGAGCCAATCGAGAGTTTGCAGGGTGACTTTGGTGAGGAGGCGTGGCATGGGTGAACCGGCGTGCATGGATTTGGGAGCTTGGCCCGGAGCCCTTAGGTTTGCTTCACCAGTATAAGCCTGGAGCTAGAGCGAGATTGCGTCTCCCACTCGAATGGGGCCTTCGGTGACGATTTGCGCACGCAGCCCGGCGCGGTGCGTCAGCGTTTTGATGACCGGCTGGCCAGTGAGGGCTTGCAGGTGGCTGCACGGCTCACAAAGGCGGATGCCGCGGACGCGCACGTTGCCGATTTGGAATTCCTGGCCGACGAGCGGGTTCAGGGACACGCCGCGGGTGACGAGATTGCGGCGGCTTTCACCGGGAGTGAGCTTCAAACCGTGGTCCCGTTGGGCGGCCTCGACGGCCTCGGCCTCAATCAGGGTGAGTTCGAAATCCGGCTCCGGCTTGAAGAATGTTCCTTGCTTTTGCGCGTAGCGGTCGCCATCGAGGCCCACGCCGGGTATGGCGTGGACCTCGGCGACTTCCTGCATGGGAGACTTGGCGGTCGGCGCGATGTGGATGGATTCAATTCGTCCGGCTGCCATGATTTTGTCTCCTGTGTTTCGAGTTACTTGCCGCTTTCGACTTTGGCGATCGCCTCTTCGAGGACCTCGACTGCGACATCGGCCTGTTCGCGGGTGACGACGAGCGGCGGCGCGATGCGCACCGTGCTGGGCCCGCAGCCGAGGAAGAGCACGCCCTTGGCGAACGCCTCTTCGACAATTTTGTCGCGGAGATCGGCACCGTACTCTTTTGTCTTTTGGTCTTTCACGATTTCGACGCCGATCATGAGGCCGCGTCCGCGAACGTCGCCGACGATCTTGTGTTTCTTCGGCCAGTCCGCCATGCGCTGGACCATGTGCGCGCCGACTTCGGCGGAATTCTTGAGCAGGCCTTCCTGCTCAATGACATCGAGCGTCGCCATGGCAGCGGCGATGCAGACGGGATTGCCGCCAAAAGTGGAAGCGTGCGAACCGGGAACCCAGTCCATGATTTCCGCACGCGACATGGTGACGCCGAGCGGCATGCCCGACGCAATGCCTTTGGCCATGCAGACGATATCCGGCTGCACGCCGGTGTGCTCGACGGCGAACCACTTGCCGGTGCGGCCGATGCCGCTTTGCACTTCATCGACGACGAGCAGGATGCCGTGGCGGTCGCAGATGCGGCGCAGCTCCTGCATGAAAGGCGTTGGTGCGACGACGTAGCCGCCTTCACCCTGGACGGGCTCGACGAAAATGGCGGCGACTTCTTCCGGCGCTAGAACCGTCTTGAAGAGCTTCTCTTCAATAAAGCGGGCGCAGCCCAGGGCGAACTTTTCGGCGTCTTGCGGGCCACCGGAGCAGCCGCGGTAGACATCGGGATAGCGGACATGGGTGACGCCCGGCATGAGCGGGCCGAAGCGGCGCTTCTGCTGCGGCTTCGAGGCCGTCAGCGAGACTGCGCCCATGGTGCGGCCATGGAACGCGCCGAAGAAGGCGATGATGTTCTGGCGCTTGGTGTGATAGCGCGAGAGCTTTAGAGCGCACTCAATGGCTTCCGCGCCAGAGTTCCCATAATAGAACTTGTGCGGGCCCGGCATGGGAGCGACTTTGGAAAGGCGCTCGGCCAGCTCGACCATGCTGGAGTAATAAAAGTCGGTTCCCGACATGTGGATCAGCTCGGCAGCCTGCTTTTGAATGGCTTCGACCACGTGCGGATGACAGTGTCCAGTGGACGTGACGGCGATGCCGGCGGAGAAGTCGAAGAACTCGTTGCCATCGACGTCTTCCACAACAATGCCGCGTCCGCGCTTAGCTACCATCGGATACGAGCGGGTATACGACGGCGAAATCAGGCGCTCATCGCCTTCGAGTACAAGCTTGGCATTGGGCCCGGGCAGGGCGGTCTTAATCTTGGGGCCGGTCACGGTTGTGGGCGTCATGGTGTTGGTGAGCATGGAATCCTCCATCGGATGTTGGCTGAATGTGTAGGGCGGGCGAGCGCGCTGATCGTGTGTTGCGCTTCTAGAAATTGCGGGATCAACGAAGAGTAATTAGGCCGCGCTGAAGAGGCACGGTCGAGTCTGCGACGGCAACAGCGCCAGGTAGCCGCGCGGCCCCACGAAAACGGGACCGGACAGGGGCTTGTACCCGGGCTTAGGCGTATTGAGAAAAATTGCGCGCATGGACTGACTCGAATTCCATTCTATCGTGCCGATGCCAGTTTCGTAACCCCCAAAAAGGGGCTTGGAAACAAGGACTTAGCGTGGGGTCACAATTCTTGAGGGCTAGCCCTGCGCGTCCTGGTACTCCTCGTGCCACGCCATTTGGATGGCTTCGAGCTTGGCTTCGTTCGACTTGGCGGGGTCGTCGGAGAATCCGGGAAGCTCGGTGACGTAGCGGTGCAGGTCGGTGAAGCGCACGGTGAGCGGATCGGTGCCAGGGTGCGCTTCGGTGAGGAGAATGCCGAGGTCTTCGGCGTCGGTCCAGGTCAATTCTTTAGGCATGGGTTCGGTCTCTCTGCGGGGGTGCTTTTAGCTTTGTCATTCCGACCGACGGGAGGAATCCGCTCTTGCTTTTCTGACTTAAGAAGTAGCGGACTCCTCCCGTTGGCCGAAATGACAAACAACTCAGTGCTCTTCGGAAACGTAGTTCCTATTCCAGGCCGGAATCTCAATGACAATCCGCCCCGGCTTCTTGATCGCCGCCTGACAACCTAAGCGCGAGTTGAGCTGGAGGTCGGCGGCGCCGTCGAGCTTGTCGGCTTCGTCGTCTTCCATCTCCGTAACGCAGTCCGCGCCTTCTTTAATCCATACGTGGCACGTGGTGCAGGCGCAATTGCCGCCGCACGCGTGGTCGAGGTGGATACCGTTGTTGATGGCGATGTCGAGGAAGGACTCTTCCTTGCCGTGGTCTTTGTAGGGAAGTTGGCCGTGCTCGAAGGTGACAACCTTTCCTTCGGGCAGGAACGTGACTTCGACGGTGTTGGGCCCGAGCGTTTGCGGCGTGTCCAGCGTGGCGATGCCGTGGGATTGCGATTTTTCTTCCGACATAGTGCTCCTTGAAGTCTTTTAGCGAAACTCTTACTCGAATTCTGCTTTGCCAATGGGGTGCGGTGCCGTGGGCCCTTCGCCCACGTTGGCCGTTTCCATGTTTTTGCCTTTGAGCGCATCGCCAACGGCAGTGGACATCATTAGTTCAGCAAGGCGCGTCGTGCCCTGGTTGAGCGTGTCGATGGCGCTGCGGATGGCGTGGAAGTCGGTGCCGTCTTTCACCGCGATAAGAGCTTTTTCTTGAGCGGCGATTTGCTGCTTTTCTTGGGACCCGAGCTCCGACCACGCCGCCGTCTTGCGGCCCTTTTCCAGAGCCGCTAGGATTGTATCCCCTTCGTTGCGGGCTTCGATGAGCTGGCGTTGTTCCAAATCCTGCTCTGCGTAGTCGAAGGACTCCAGAATCATGGTCTCGACTTGCTCGTCCGTGAGTCCGTAGCTGGGCTGCACGGAGACTTGCGCCTCCTGGCCGCTGCGCTGCTCGCGGGCCGAGACCTGCAGGATGCCGTTGGCGTCGATCAGCAATCGGACTTCAATGCGGGGCAGGCCCGCGATCATGGGCGGGATGCCTTTCAGGTCAAAACGGGCCAGCGAGCGGCAATCCTTTGCCAGCTCTCGTTCTCCTTGCAGAACGTGAATGGCGACGTTTACCTGGCCGTCCACGCCGGTGGTGAAGTGCTCCGTAGCCGACGCGGGGATGGTCGAGTTGCGGTGAATGATCTTGGCCACGACTCCGCCCAGGGCTTCAATGCCCAGCGACAGAGGCGTTACGTCGAGCAGGAGCATGTTGTTGGTGGCTTCCGAGCCACCGCTCAGAATGCTGGCCTGCACCGCCGCGCCGAGCGCGACCACCTCATCGGGATTCAGCTCTGTGTGCGGCTTGCGTTGGAACAGCTTTTCCACCAACTGCTGCACGCGGGGAATTCGCGTTGACCCGCCGACGAGAATAACTTCGTCAATCTGTTCCGGTTCGAGTCCGGCGTCTTTGAGGGCTTGCTTGCAGGGGCCGATCGTGCGCTGGATGACCGGCTCAATCAGGGCTTCGAAATCCTGGCGCGTAATTTTACGCTGATAGCGGTGGCCGCCCGGCAGCGGAATGTCCAACTTCACGGCGGGTTCTGAGGAAAGCAGAATCTTGGTGTCAATGACGGCCTTGCGGATGGCCTGCACGGCTTCAGCATTGCGGCGCAGATCAAGTTTCAAGTCCCCCGCGATGTCGTCGAGGGCGATGGTGATGAGCAGGTTGTCGATGTCGTCGCCGCCGAGGTGCGTATCGCCGTTGGTGGCGATGACCTCGAAAATGCCGTCGTGCAGTTTCAAAATAGAAATGTCAAATGTGCCGCCGCCGAAGTCATAGACTGCAACGATGCCGTTTTTCTTTTTGTCGAGGCCGTAGGCGAGCGCGGCTGCGGTTGGCTCGTTGACCAGGCGCAATACCTCGAGGCCCGCGATGCGGCCAGCGTCCTTCGTGGCCTGGCGCTGTGCGTCGTTGAAGTAGGCAGGCACGGTGATTACGGCTTTGGTCACGGGCGCGCCAAAATGCCGCTCCGCATTGTGCTTGAGCTGGCGCAGGATGAAGGCGGAAATTTCCGGCGGCGTGTAGGTCTTCGCGCCAAGCTGAATGCGGAGCACTTCACCCGGAGCCAGGTCGCCGGCCAGACGGAACGGGAAGAACCTCAACTCGTCCTGCACGTCTTCCACGCCACGGCCCATCAGGCGCTTCACTGAGTAAATGGCGCGGTCGGGAGTCTCGATCAGATATTTGCGCGCGGAGTTCCCGACGATCGTTTGATCTTTCCCATCCAGCGCAACCACCGAGGGCACAAGGTTCAGCCCGTCCGCGCCGGGAATGACGGCTGGCGTCTCGCCTTCCATGAAGGCGATGAGCGAGTTGGTGGTGCCAAGGTCGATGCCTACGATTCGTTCCATTTCTCTAACTCTCTAAAGCTTCATTTACATCGCGCACCAGATTGCGGATGTAGCTGCGGCGGTTGAGCGTGTCCACAAGCTGCTGGATCACGGGCTTGGTCCCATCCGCGGAGTCGCCTCCGGTTGCGTCCCACGCCGTCCAGCCCGCGCGTAGTTCCTGGTCGACCGCCGCGAGCTTTTCCTGCAAAGACTTCTTGTGTTCTGCAAGCTGCTCGATCAGGTCTGGGTCTTGTTCGCCCAGCTTCTTGTTCATGCGCAGCTCTTCAATCTGCATGTTCAGCTCAAAAACTTCTTCCAGCATGTCGGCGGGAACCACCTGCTTCTTGGTTTTCCCACTCGTCCGCGCCGCTTCGGTGGCTTGCGCGGACTGCTCGTCCAGGTCAACGCCCTGCAAACGAAGCAGATATTCGGTGCGAGCAATCGGGTCTTTCAAAGTCCGGTAAGCATCGTTGAGTTGCGAACTCTTTTCCAGGCTCCACTGCCGCTGTTCGGCTTCGCTGCTCTGCGCGTAGAGGTCAGGATGCAGCTTTCGGCTGAGTGCGTAAAAGTCCCGCTCGAGAGTCGCTACATCCAGATTCAATTTGCGCGGAAGCCCGAAGAACGAAAAGTAATCCACCGGAGCTGCCGGTTGCACCTTCCCGCAAGACTGGCAGTAGTGCGCCGCTCGCATGGAGCCGCACGACCAGCAACTGGCAGTCTCCTGGTTGGAGACGATGGGCAGGGCGGACTGGGCGTTTTCAGGCATTAAACAAGCTTTACGCTATAAGTTCCACGCGATCGCAGCTACAACCAGCACTCCATTCCGCGCATAACGCGATTGTCATCCTGAGCCTAGCAACGTCTTCACGAAGTGAGGGCGTTGCGTAGTCGAAGGACCCCTGCGGCTGCCCGGAAGATGTACTTCGTGAACTGACTTGAGCGGTATCGGCGGGGCAGGGGTCATTCGACTGCGCATTCCCGCCCTTCGCGCGTGAATGCTGCGCTCAGGATGACAGTTCTTAAACCTGTTACGACAAGAACCACTACGACGAGAACGACGTCCCGCACCCGCATGACTTCTTTGCGTTCGGATTAACGAACACGAATTGCTGCTGCATCAAGGTTTCCTGATAATCGAGCACCATTCCGTGTAGATAAATAAATGACTTCGGGTCCACGAAGACGCGAATGTCGCCGTACTGGAACACGCGGTCGCGTTCCCGAGGCTGCGTGTCGAAGCGCACGTTGTAGCTCAAGCCCGAACAGCCGCCACCCTGCACGCCGAGCCGCACCCCGCCCTGCTCGGGCGAGATGCCTTCCTTGGCCAGTGCAATTCGCACTTTGCCCAACGCCTTCTCGGTGATCTCGATGCCTTTGACGCCGCTCTTAGCGGGCGTCTCAGGCTTCGCGGGTTCGGTGAGGATCGTCATAAATACTCGTCGGGTGCCCCATCCTTGTCGCGTTAGCGACAGGGGGGGATTTTCCAAGCCAACTACTAGTTCACCTGCGCTGGCAATTCCGCCGTCACAGCCTTGGAAGCATCCTGCTTCTTCTTCCAGTCGCCAATAGCGGCGCGGATGGCGTCTTCCGCCAGCACCGAGCAGTGAATCTTCACCGGCGGCAACGCCAGCTCTTTCACGATTTCGGTGTTCTTGATCTCGAGCGCCTCGGCAATCGTCTTGCCCTTCACCCATTCGGTGGCCAGCGAAGAAGAAGCAATAGCCGAGCCGCAGCCGAAGGTCTTGAACTTCGCGTCTTCGATCACGTTGGTCACGGGGTTGACCTTGATCTGCAGCTTCATCACGTCGCCGCATTCCGGAGCGCCCACCAGGCCTGTGCCCACGTCGGTGCTGTTCTTATCCATCGCGCCAACGTTGCGGGGGTGCGAGTAGTGGTCGAGAACCTTATCGCTGTATGCCATTGTCTTTCTCCTGATTACTTAAGATGCAAAACTCGAATCTTGGAATCAATCACGCAGGGCGGGCGCCCTCGCCTGCCCGCAAAACAAAACTCTGAATCTAGTGCGCGCCCTCGCCAGCCCACTTCACCGTCTTCAGATCAATCCCTTCTTTCGCCATTTCATACAGCGGCGAAAGCTCGCGCAACCGCAAAACCACATCGATCAACTTATTCGCAACGTAGTCCACTTCGGCTTCAGTATTGAAACGCCCAATGCCGAATCGAATCGAACTATGCGCCAAGTCGTCCCCTGCGCCCAGACCCTTTAGCACATACGACGGCTCCAAAGTGGCCGAAGTACAAGCCGAACCGCTCGAAACGGCAATGTCGTTAATGCCCATCAAAAGCGACTCACCTTCCACATACGCAAAGCTAATGTTCAGGTTGCCGGGCAAACGGTGCTCGACCGAACCGTTGATGTAACACTCATCCAGCGAGCCCATGATCTTGTCTTTGAGTCGGTCGCGCAGGCCCGAAGTGTATGCCGCTTCCGCGGCCATGTCATTCATGCAAATCTCGCAGGCCTTGCCCAGGCCCACGATGCCGGGAACGTTCAGCGTTCCAGAACGCATACCGCGCTCGTGGCCGCCGCCGTCGATCATCGCGGAAACTTGAACACGCGGATTCTTGCGCCTCACATACAACGCACCTGCGCCCTTTGGCCCGTACAGCTTGTGCGCAGTAATCGACATCAAGTCGATGTTCATCTTGTTCACGTCAATCGGAATCTTGCCCACTGCCTGCACGCCGTCGGTGTGGAACAGCACGCCGCGCTCGTGGCAAATCTTGCCAATCTCGGCAATCGGCTGCACCGCGCCAATTTCGTTGTTCGCGGCCATGATGGAGACCAGAATCGTCTTGTCGTCCATCGCGCGCTTCAGTTCTTCGAGGTCAATCAATCCGTCTTTTGAAACAGGCAGATAAGTTACGCGGTAGCCCTGCTTCTCCAGGCGCTTGCAGGTATCGAGCACAGCTTTGTGCTCAATCACCTGCGTAATGATGTGGTTACCCTTCTCGCGGTACATCTCCGCCACGCCCTTGATCGCCAGGTTGTTGCTCTCGGTCGCGCCCGATGTGAAGATGATTTCCTTCGCCGTCGCGCCAATCAGCTTGGCGATGCGTTCGCGCGCCTGTTCGACGCCTTCTTCCGCAGCCCAGCCAAACGGATGGTTGCGGCTGGCGGCGTTGCCGAACTTCTCGCGGAAGTAGGGCAACATTTCATCCAGCACGCGGGGATCGAGCGGCGTGGTGGCGTGGTTATCCATGTAGACCGGCAGCTTCACGCCATTGGGCGCAGTGGAGTGGTCCAAAACCGCTGAATTGATCGAGGGGCTAATCGTTGTGCTCATCCGTGCTCTCTCCTAAAACAGAACTAAGAAATTTTCTGGCCTACTTGTGGCCGATGGTTACCAAGTCCGCCAGGCTACCGTGAGCCTCGTGGTGGTGGTGATGGTGCTCATCTGACTCTTCGCGCATATCCGACAGCGCAATGCTTTTCAAAACATCTTCAATGCTCTGGTTCACCTTGCGCAGCGGCTCGCGAATGGTGCAGCGCTCGGATTGGTCGCATTCTCCGCGCACCGTGATGCAGGAGGTAATAAACAAAGGCCCATCAATTGCCCGAATCACTTCGTACGCCGAAATTGCCCGCGGATCGCGCGTCAGCGTATAGCCGCCGTTCATTCCGTGCTGCGATTGCAACAAGCCAGCCCGCGCCAACCTCTGAAGGATCTTGGCCAACGCCTCTTGCGGAATGCTGTATTCCTCGGCGATGTCCTTGGCGCTACAGGCCCCCTGGTCGGCGTTTTCCGCCAGGTGTTTCATCGCCATCAGGCCGTAATCCGCTTTTTTGGTGAGACGCAGCATGGCAAAGTTCAATTTCCCCTAAATCCGACTATTTTGGTCGCAGTTTGATTCTAGCGCGGTGCCGGGGTTACCGCAAGGGTTACCAGCTAGCTGTTGAAATCCAGGCCCGAAGGGTAAGTATCGCATTCTGAATGGGTTTAGAAATACCGACAAAATCAGTCGGAATCCGGCGGTACCCCCGACCCAGACAGGCCGTCGGCCACCCGGTGCCGGAGTTTGGGCATGGCCGCGAAGGGCTTGACACATTCCGCGCAGAGGCGAACAATATCCCCAATTCCCACCTTTTTTTGCCGCCATGACCGTTTCTCTCTGCCTCGCCGAGACCTTCAGTTCCAGAAAGGATCAGCACCTTGGCATGTAAGCATCCGCGCGTGAGGGTAGTGAGCCGTGAGGAGGACACCGAGTTCGTCGAGTGCCTCGAATGCGGCGAAGTCTTTGAATCCAGTGAATTCAAGGACATGGCCATCGAGGAGCAGGTGGAAAAGCAGGCGGAAGAGGACGACGACGGTGATCCGGCCCCGTAAGCCCAAACGTGGTCGCCTATCCGAAGAGTTCCCAGGTTGGCTGACGGGACACATTACGAAGGTAAGAGGCCGACCCCTATGGGTGTTGGTGGCTTGGGCTGAGTTTGCTAGCGTGGGATGAGCCGAGGTGGCGCTTGCTCCTGCAGTCCAGTCCAAAAGTAGCGTTGGTGGTGGATGACTCCATGCTGATCCGGCACACGGTCTGTCGTTTCCTCGAGGAACGCGGTTTTCAAGTGGAAGCGGCCACCAATGGATTGGAAGCCCTGGAAATGCTGGCCACGCTCGAACCGGACATCATCATCACCGACATTCAAATGCCAAAAATGTCGGGTGTGGAGCTGATTTCGGCGCTTAAGAGCGATCCCCGAACGGCCCAGATTCCGATTGTGGCGCTATCCAGCCTCAAGTGCGGTGCCAAGGGTCCGGCGGAGGACGCCCGGGCAGACTATTCCATCCTCAAAGACATCGACATTGAAGCGCAGCTGGAGAGCACGCTCGCGTTAGCGATGCGATCGTAAGTCTATTTAAATCATATAGTTAAAAGAACATCGATCTTGAACCGCAGCCCCGATCCTAGGCTGGGGGCTAATCGCGCATTAAAAAGCTTCAACCAGCCACCCTGAAACCCACCAGCACCCTGCCGCCCGATCCATGGGCACCCCGCTTTGCCACACAGGCTCGCGTCCTCTCGGCCCAGGCGGACCTGTTTACCTCTGTCGTGGGTGCGCGCTGGTTCTGATTGGCTGGGCACTGCACATTGAGCCGCTCAAGCGGGTTCTCCCGGGCTTGCCAAGTATGAAGGCAAACACGGCGTTGGGTTTTGTGTTCCCTGGATTTGCTCTGTGGGCGCTGCGTTCTCGTCCTCAGGCTCCGGCTCCCGATTGGCTTCGACGTGCAGGAGCAGCTGCCGCAGCCCCCACGCTGGTCTTGGCGTATTTAACCGGGACCGAGTACCTGTTCCATCGTGCCTTCGGTATCGATGAATTGTTGGTTGCCGAACAGGCTTCCGAGGACCTTTACCCCAGCCGTTTGGCCCCGCACACCGAATTGAATTTTTGCTTGCTCAGGGCAGGCTTTCGCTACCCTCAGAGTGACAGGACTTTACGAGGATGGACGTGTTCAGATTTTCCTAGCGCAAAACTAGCCCCGGTTCGGCACAAAAATCCGCCGGCGCGAATTGTTGCGCCAACAGCCTGGGATACGCAGCGGCGGCGATCATGGCGGCGTTATCGGTGGAGAGTGGGCGGGAAGGGAAGTAAGCCGGCAATCCTTCCTTCGCGGCCTCGCGCTCGAAGGTGCTGCGCAGTTCTCCGTTGGCCGCTACCCCTCCAGTGACGAACAAAGTCGCGGCGTTGCAGGCGCGCGCAGCGGTGAGCGTTTTGCTGACCAAATCGCCGACAACGGCGCGCTGGAAAGAGGCGATGAGGTTCAGCGTTTCACGGTCGCAGAGCGCTAAATAGTCTTCGAGTTTCGGCTTTGCGATGGCGGAAAGCGCTTTTTGGCGGCTTGCGACGGCTTCCCGCATGTTGTGCGTTTCCACGTAGCGCAGGACCGCCGTCTTGATGCCACTGTAGGAAAAATCGAAATGCGGTCGGGCCTCCTCCGGCTTGGGGCTGTCTGGGAGATCGCGGTCGCGGCGATCTCGGTGTTTCATCTGCGAAATAGCAAACTTCACCGCCGACGGATCGCCATGAGAGGATAGGCGGTCGATCACCGGTCCCCCCGGATAGCCCAACCCCAGCAGCTTGGCCGTTTTGTCGAAAGCCTCCCCGGCGGCGTCGTCGCGGGTGTGGCCGACGTTTTCGTAGACCCAGCTATCCCCCCGTGTTTCCGCCATGTAGAGGTGGGTGTGCCCGCCGGAGACTACCAGCGCGAGCACGGGAAAGTTCACCGCGTGGTTTCCCTTGGCGCGTTCCTCCAAAAGAACAGCGTGAATGTGCCCCTCCAGATGATTGACGGCAAGCAGCGGCTTCTCCAGCGCATAAGCCAGCGCCTTGGCGAAGCTGATGCCCACCAGCAGCGCCCCTGCCAGGCCGGGACCCCGCGTGACGGCAATGGCATCCAGCGAGGCATACGACAACTTGGCCTCCGCCAACGCTTGCCGGACCACCGGAACGATGGCGCGCAGATGCTCGCGCGAAGCCAGTTCCGGCACCACGCCGCCGTAAGGCTGGTGCAGCGCGATTTGCGATGCGACCACGTTCGCGACAACCTCCTCGCCCGAGCGCACGACCGCCGCCGCGGTTTCGTCGCAGGAGGTCTCAATGCCGAGGATGTGGGCGTCGGGCATAATTAAGTCTTAAGTTTAACCGGATTTACAGGTCAACATCATGCACCACGGAGACACGGAGACACCGAGACACCGAGACACAGAGACACGGAGACACAGAGGCACCGAGACACCGAGACACCGAGAAGACCAATCACCAGCTTTTTCTCCCAGCTTCTTATCCAATGGTCCATCGCGAATGCAGGCACCGCCAGCAATCTCTCCGTGCCTCCGTGTCTCCGTGGTGAATTGCCTCAGGAAAAGCGAATCATGAAAGCCCACGCCATCTCGGTCATCCGCACCCTCCGCCAAGCAGGCTACCCGGCCTACCTGGTCGGCGGCTGCGTACGAGACGTGCTTCTCGGCCGCGAACCGGAAGACTACGACGTGACCACCCAGGCCACACCGGACCAAGTGATGGGCCTGTTCCCGGAAACCTACGCCGTTGGCGCCCAGTTCGGCGTGGTTCTGGTTCCGTCACCGGACAAAAGTTTTACGGTGGAGGTGGCCACATTCCGCAGCGACGGCGGCTACTCCGACGGTCGCCGCCCGGATTCTGTCCGCTACAGTCAAGACGCGAAAGAGGATGTGCAGCGCCGTGACTTCACCATCAATGGCCTTCTACTCGATCCCTTGAACGATGACCCCATTACGGAACAGGTTCTCGACTACGTGGGCGGACGCAACGACATGGAGGCGCGCATCTTGCGCACAATCGGCGAGCCAGCGCAGCGCTTCCACGAAGACAAGCTCAGGCTCCTGCGAGCGGTGCGCTTCGCCGCCCGCCTCGACTACGAAATCGATCCCACAACGTTTGCCGCGATCCGCCAGCTAGCCCCGCAAATCCATCAGGTCAGCCGCGAGCGCGTAGCCGACGAGCTCACCAAAATGTTGACCGAAGGCCGCGCCCGACGAGCGTTTGAGCTGCTCGACGCCACCGCCCTTCTTCCCGAAGTCCTGCCGGAAATCGCAGCCATGAAAGGCGTGGCCCAGCCGCCGCAATATCATCCGGAAGGGGACGTGTGGACGCATACGCTTCTACTATTGGAAAACCTCCCCCAGCCCTGCTCGCGCACGCAAGCCTGGGGCGCGCTGCTGCACGACGTCGGCAAGCCGCCTACGTTCCGCGTTGCTCCTGATCGCATTCGCTTCGACGGCCACGTGGAAGTGGGCGTGAAGATGGCCGCTGAAATCTGTCGCCGACTGCGCTTCTCCAACGCCGATACCGAACAGATTCTCGCACTCATCCAGCAGCACATGCGCTTCGGCGATATCCAGCGCATGAAGCAATCAACGCTGAAGAAATTTCTGCGCTTACCGAAAATTGAAGAGCACATCGAGCAGCACCGCCTGGACTGCCTGGCCAGCCACCGTGACCTCACGCTCTACGACTTCGCGCGCCAGAAGCTAACGGCCACCGCGCCCGAAATCATGCGGCCCGCGCCTCTGCTCACCGGCGTCGATTTGATCGCCCACGGCTATGCCCCGGGGCCGCGCTTCAAAGAAATTCTTGACGCCGTGGAAGACGCGCAACTCGAAGGCCGCCTGCAATCCCGCGAGCAAGCTCTCGCCTGGGCGCAACGGGAATTTCCTCTCTAGGGAAGCTCTGATTCAGTTGAATTTGTCATCCCGACCGGAGTGGAGGGATCTGCTTTTGCCTGGAGGAAGACTTAATCAGTGTCTCTCTGGCAGCCTGTGGTAGAAGCAGGATTCGTATCAGGCCACCGCTTAGCGGTGGCGTAAGTGCTTTGATTGAAGTGCGCCTGCGCCTTCACAGACTGTTGAGAAAGTCGTTTTAGCCTCAGCTTTTGGGCGGCGCAGCACTTCAGTGCTGCGATAAGTCCTTTGTAAATCAGTGGGCTTTAGCCCCTGCGGTAAGGGGTTGATCTAGGAAAGGCGGCTTTTTCAGCAGCGCCTTCAGGCGCTGGATTTTGAACTCCAACTTTTACCACAGGCTGCTAAACTAGCCGCGAATTCGCCTCCGGCGCGGATGTTAGAATCGTAGTTTCCTTTGGGTGACGCTATGCAGCAGGCAGGTTCCGGTCTACAGAAAATGGTGGCGCAAGTGCTGCGGCAAACCGGTGCCGAGCAGAGCGCTCTATTGGCATGGCCCCTGGCTTGCGGCAGTTTGGTCGCCGAGAAAACCCGGGCTGTGTCGTTGGAAGATCACATTCTGCGCGTGGAAGTGCCCGACCGGGGCTGGCGCGATCAACTCAAGTCGCTGGCACCGCGCTACCTGGCGACCATCAACCAATATTCGAACGGACGTGTGCTCGGCATTGCGTTCGTAATCGCGGGAGAAAAAATCTAGTGAAAGTCACCGACAAAGACGTGGCCTACGTGGCCGACCTTGCGAATCTGGAACTTACCGAAGCCGAGCGCCCGCGCATGTTGAAGGACCTGAACGCCATTCTCGGCTATGTCGATCTTCTTGAAGCGCTCGACACCAGGGATGTCGCGCCCATGGCGCAGGTTTCCGACCGCTTTGGCGTCGACCCCAACAAAACCGGTAGCGCCCGATTTGCCTACGCCCGCCGCGAGGATCTTACCGAAGGCCTGCGCAAATCGCTGCCGACAGAAACGGCCCTCAGCAACGCGCCTGAAAGCGACGGAACCTTCTTCAAGGTACCGAAAGTGATTGAGAAGTAAAGTTTTGGGTTGTCATTCCGACCCGGTGATTGAAAACTAGATTTTTTGGATTGTCATCCCGACCAGCGGGAGGGATCTGCATTGAGGCTCTTGCATTTGAGCGGCTTGCAAGGAGAAGAATCTGGATTTAAGTGTTGTGTTTTGACGGCTCTGCTTAAAGCACCTGCATCCGAAGTATCAGCTTTTGGGCGGCGCAGCGCTTCAGCGCTGCGATTCAGGCCCGCACAAAACCGGCTTTAGCCGCTGATGTAGGGTCTGCAAGGTTTTAGTCTGCAATTAGAAACAGTTTAGGAACAACAAAGAATGGACTTAGCCACACTTACAATCGAAGCCGCCCGTTCCGCAGTACAGGAACGCACCCTCTCCGCCACCGCCCTGGCCGAGTCCCACTTCGCAAAAATCGCCAGCGACGACGAAAAAATCGGCGCCTTCCTCGCCCTCTGCAAAGATCGTGCCATGGAACAAGCCAAACGGATGGATGACCTTGCGGCGAAGGGTGATCCGCTGCCCCCACTCGGTGGTGTCCCCTTAGCCATCAAAGACGTCATGGTCACGCGCGGCCTGCGCACTACCGCCGGTTCGAAGATTCTGGAAAACTACATTCCCGTCTACGACTGCACCGCGGTCACCCGCCTCGAAGCCGCCGGCGCTGTAATCCTGGGCAAGCTCAACTGCGACGAATTCGCCATGGGCTCCTCAAATGAAAATTCCGCCTACAAGCCCGTGCACAATCCTCGTGATTTGGAACGCGTCCCCGGCGGCTCTTCCGGAGGCTCCGCCGCCGCCGTCGCCGCGGGTATGGCCGTCGCGACGCTCGGCTCCGACACCGGTGGCTCCATTCGCCAGCCCGCATCGTTTTGCGGAGTGGTCGGCGTCAAGCCCACCTACGGTCGTGTTTCCCGCTACGGCCTCATCGCCTTCGCCTCTTCGCTCGACCACATCGGCCCGCTCACCCGCACCGTGAAAGACGCCGCTCTCGTCCTCCGAACCATCGCCGGTCGCGATCCCATGGACTCCACTTCCGCCGATGTTCCGGTTCCGGATTATGTCGAAGAATTAAAAAAAGATGTCCGCGGCCTCCGCATCGGCGTCCCCAAAGAGTGCTTCGGCGAAGGTCTCGACGCCGAAGTCCGCGCCTCAGTCGAAGCCGCCATTCAGAAGCTGGCAGGAAAGGGCTGCGAAGTCGTACCGGTCTCCCTGCCGCACTCGGCTTACGCAATTCCAACTTATTACATCGTCGCCACCGCCGAAGCCTCGGCCAACCTGGCCCGCTTCGACGGCGTCCGTTACGGCTTCCGCAGCCCCGAGGCTCGCTCGCTGTCCGACCTCTACCGCAAAACCCGCGACCGGGGCTTTGGCGCGGAAGTGAAACGCCGCATCATGCTGGGCACCTATGCGCTGAGCGCGGGCTACTATGACGCCTATTACCTTAAAGCTCAGCGCGTGCGCACCCTGCTGACCCGCGACTATGAAGAAGCGTTCCAGAAAGTAGACGCCATCGTCACCCCAGCCAGTCCCACAGCGGCCTTCAAGCTCGGCGAAAAATCGGACGACCCGCTAGCCATGTACCTGGCCGATATCTACACCGTAACGGCTAACCTGGCGGGTATCCCCGGAGTCTCCGTCCCCGGCGCGCCCACCAAATCCGGCCTGCCGATCGGCACTCAGATTTTGGGTAAGCACTTCGACGAAGCTACAATCTTGCGCCTAGCCCAAGCCTGCGAGTAAGAAATTTTCCAGCGCAAAAGGCGCGGAGGAGACAGACCTTGACATCCTGCGAAATCAGTTTCGATGTCGTCCGCGCTCTCTCCGTGTCTCAGTGTCTCCGTGGTGAATCAGCTCGAAATGCTACTTCCGCTTCCACCGCACGCCGTCCTTGGTAATCTCCACCACTATCCCCGCAGCCGCCAGCTCCGCGCGCAACGAATCCGACAACGCGAAGTTCTTAGCCTTCCGCGCCTGTTCCATATCAGCAATCTTCCCGGCGACATCCTCGTCGGAAGGTCCCGAAGCGCCAGCCGCCGCCAAAGCCTCCGGTGAAATATCACCCCGCGCAGCAGCCTTCGCCCACGCGAGAATGCCCCGCATCTTCGCGGCATCATCATCGTGGAGCACGGCAAAGACCTCGTCAAACTGAGCGAGAACCGCCAGCAACGGCCCAGCATTGGCCTTCCGCATCAGCCCGCCATCCATGGCAATGTTGGCCGCCCGCACCATCTCAAAAATTGCAGCCTGCGCCTGCGCGGTGTTCAGGTCATCTTCCAGCGCAGCCTTCAGGCGCGCCGACGCCTCATCCGCCAACTTCTTCAACTCCGCGTCTTCTCCATCCGGAAACGCCCCCGCCAGCCGCTGCTGAAACGTCCGTAGACGCTCCACCGAAGCTGCCGCCTGCCGCAAGCCGTCAAACGTAAAGTTCAACTGATTCCGATATGGAACAGATGTTAGCAAATACCGAATCGAAGACGGCTTGTATCCCTTCAAAATCAAATCACGCGGCGTAAAAAAGTTTCCCGCGCTCTTCGACATCTTCTCGCCTTCCACCAGCAAAAACCGCGCATGCATCCAGAAGCGCGCAAAAGGCTTGCCCGTCAAAGCCTCTGACTGCGCAATCTCATTCTCATGATGCGGAAACATTAAATCTTCCCCGCCCGCGTGCAGGTCCAGCGTCTCACCCAGCGCCGCCATCGCCATCACCGAACACTCCAAATGCCACCCAGGCCGCCCCGGCCCAATCACCGTATCCCAAGAGGCTTCCCCAACCTTCGGAGCCTTCCATAACGCGAAATCCCGCGCACTGTCTTTTTCGTATTCATCCACATCCACGCGCGCCCCATCCGTCATCCCGGCAAAGTCGCGCTTGGAAAGTTTCCCGTACCCGGCAAACTTCGCAATGCGAAAGTAATACGACCCATCCTCCGTGCGGTAGGCAAAACCCTTCTGTTCCAAGTCAGCCACAAACTTCGCCATACCCTCAATGTGGTCAGTGGCATGGGGCATCGACTCCGGCCGCCGGATGTTCAGCAAATCCGAATCTTCCAGGAACGCCTTGGCGTAGGGCGCCGTATACGCCTTCACGCTCACGCCGTCGCGAGCCGCATTGCGAATGATCTTGTCATCCACGTCCGTAATGTTCATGACGTAGCGCACCTCGTACCCGCTCTGCCGCAGAAAGCGGTTCAGCAAATCCACCGCCACAAACGTGCGGAAGTTGCCAATGTGCCCGTAGTCGTACACCGTCGGCCCGCACGCGTACATGCGAACTTCGTTGCCTTGCAACGGACGGAATTCTTCCACCGTGCCCGAGAGTGTGTTGTAAAGGTGTAAGGACATGAATCAGATTCAATGTTGCGGCAACACCGATTCTATCAGCCCGCCGCAGAGCCGCTTTACGCCGCCGGCTGAATCTCCCGCGGCCCATCGTGCTCCGCCCCCAACGCCCGCATGCGCTGACCCACCAGAATCACATAATGCAGCGCCGACAAAATCGTAAACGCAAACGTCATCCACAGAAAAAACATTTTCCCAAACAGCACCCACCGCGCCGCCACCACCAGGTACAGCATCACAAAAAACACGGCCGCAATTTGCGAAAGCGTATTCACCTTGCCAAAAATGCTGGGCCGAAAATCCCGCAGTCCCGCCGTCGCATACAGCACCGCGCTCACGCCCAGAATTCCAATATCCCGGCTGAACACCACCACCGTGAACCGCCACTGAATCAAATGCAGAATCGCCAGCACCATAAACAAGGTGCTCAGCAGCAGCTTGTCGGCAATCGGATCCAGATATTGCCCAATTCGAGTCTGCTGGTGCAGCTTACGCGCCAGGTAGCCGTCAAACAAATCCGTCAGCCCGGCAATCACCAGTAAAACCAGCGCCAGCCGGTAGTATTCCTCCGTCAAGCTCAGCACAATAAACGGAATAAATACCATGCGCAGCAGAGTCAGCTGGTTTGGCGCGGTCAGCATGGGAGAGAGTCTCACCCTCACGCTTCCGCCTTCCCGCTCAGCAGGCGCGCCGCGTCCATCCCTGTTTCGCTTGAGAAACGCTCCGCCAGCGATGGCAATCCATTCGCCGAGGCATCCAGTTCCACCCGCTCCACCCGATGCATCGGATAGAACACCGCCGTCGGCGTAAACCCTTCCCCCGAACGCGTCATCGCCACGCAGTCTTCAAATGACACCAGTTCGCACCCGCGCAAAGCAATCCCCGCCGCCGAAAGCGACAGGATCGCGCCCCAAAATTTCTCCCGCGGCGCGCTCAACGTCACCAGCACCACCGCGCCGGGCAGGAAGGGTCCAGATGTCTCCGACGACGCCATGGACGATGTCATGCTGCAACTCCCATCAATGCTTCTTAGCCGAGAATTATAAGCGGAGTTGTATGCAAGAGTTTTCGCAAAGAAAAAAGCCCGCGTCCTGAACAGATTCAGAACGCGGGCCGCGGAACTGGAAGATCAGTGCTTTTTAGTACGCCACGAACGGCGAATTCCCGCTCACAGGAACGCCGCCGGAAAGCACCAGGCTGTCGATCCCCGTGAACACCGTCTTTCCATAAAAGAACGGCGCTCCAAAATCGAAAGATCCAGCGCTGCCAGCCCCACCCAGCGTGCTAAATGCCGTATCGCTGGTAGCGAAGAGCGTGTCAGCGTTGTCGATCTTGAATGTCACCGTACTAGCAGGGTTCGTTCCGCTGGGGTCCGTATTGGTCGCCGTCAGGTTCTGCTGCGTGGAAGGGCAGTAGAAACCCGGGTTGGCCGTACAAGTCGTAATCGACGACGGAAAAAACAACCCATTCGAGCCGCTGTCAATAAAGCTGTTCGCCAGCGTCTGAGCATTGAACTGGCTTGGGAAAAAGTCATTCGAATCCACAATCAGCACCGCACTCGCCGTGCTGCCCGACGGAATGCCAAATGCTAGCGACCCGTTCGCCACCGGTGAACTCACTGCCGACAAAGCCGGGAACGTGATCTTCGTCCCATTGTTGTTCACGCTAAAGGCAACTACAGGGTTCAAGACCTGGTCTGTGGCCGACGCGGTCGTTGCCGTATCCGTGGTCAAGCATCCGGAGCTGGGGCATGCATAGTACGCAGGCACAATGGAAGCAGTGCTACCGTCGCACAAGTCAAATCCTTGAATGAAACAGTCCGTTGGTTCCAAGCCAATGCCCAGAATTCCGTTAGCCCCTAGCAGTACCGGCGTGTTCTGGTTCTTGGTGCCGCCACTCGAGCAGGCCGAAGGCACCGTGGGACTTCCGCTGCTGATGAGCTGGATTGGTGCGTTCGTGGCTAGCTCGCCGCCAATGTAGATATCCGCTACCGACACCGGCCCCCACAGATAAGAGCCGTCCAGGAACGAAACGCAGTTGTTGAGGTAGACGCCCCCGCCGAGATTGAGTTGCGGCAAGGCCACCGTCGTCATCTCCGACTGCAACACGCGCAGGCCTTCCGACCCGGTGTCCACCAGAATGTTGTCAATCGTCTGGCAGTTGGTCGTGCCCGGAGTGCAAATCGTCACGCTCGTATAAAAGCTATTTGTGCTCGGAGCCACCGGACCGCCGCCCGTCGTCAGTGCCGCCACATTGGAGGCCGCCGCGGGATTCGACCCGCTCTGGAAAACCGTGATTTCCAGCGCCGACGTCGAGCCGGTATTGGCCTTCGAGGTCGCCGTTAACGTAACTGGAGTGTGGTCCACCACGCTGCCAGGCGCTACATAGGTCACCGAGTTCGCCGTCACATTCGTAAGGGTCCCCACCGCCGAGGACAGGCTCCAGGTCACTCCTACATTGGTTGTATCACCCACCAGCACAGCGTTCACCGCCAACTGCTGTCCCGCGCCAATGGTTTCCGGCCCAACCGTCTTGCCGCCTACTTCCAGGCCAATGGTCGGCGTAGGCTGCACGGAAATCTGCACCGACGCTGTAATCCCACTACTCACCGTGGAAGTGGCTATGATGGTCTCAATCGCTGCCGTACTCACCGTTGTCGGGGCCGTGTAGGTCACCCCGGTCGCCGAAGGGTTGCTCAGCGTGCCAAAGCCCGACGGGGCCAGCGACCAAGTCAGGCTTCCCTTCGTTACGGTGGCTGCCACCGTCGCTACGCCGCCCGCGTTCACAGCTCGCGTGCTAGGCGCCAAGCCTATGGCCACGCCGTTCAAATTCCCGCCACCCCCGCCGCTTGAACCGCCGCAGGCCGCCAAAAACACAATTCCCGCCGCCAAAACTCCAACTGAAACTCCGCGTAGCGCTTTATCGAATCGCATCGGTGCTCACCCCTTCCGGCAGCATGTCTGGAACGTACGCCCGGCCAAAGTGCCCAAGCATGTGGCCGCCGCCCTGCACCACCAGGCGCGGCTGTTGAATGTTCACCGGGCGATGTCCCGCATAGGTTCGCGTTTCCGTCTTAATCGCGTCGGAATACTGCCCATAGTAGGACCCAAACAACTGCGCCAGGTCCGGCAGGGCAGGCCCTTGCCACGCCACCCCAAACACGTGCCCGTCCGGGCCGACAAACTCGCGCACCACAATCTTGGTGGGAGTCTGGATCTCATGGACCGTATAGCCTTTGTTTTGCGTAACCTTCCGCGACGCCTTCATCTTCGCCTGGTCCACTTGCACCGAGTCCGCATATCCGCCCAGCTCGGCCGATGCGGGCAGGCAGAACGCCAGAGTCACAAGGATCGCGCCGCCCACCCAGGGCCTGGTCGCTGTCCGGAATGTTCGGTGTTGGGTCTGAAGTTTCATAAATCTCCTAATACTCTATTCTGCGCCGCAGGTTCGAGGCAGGTCTGTAAGGGTGTGCAAAGGTAGTTAACCCTGGGATTGGATACAAGTTCCGTTGCTGCGTTGGATTCTGGTGCACAGCGGTCTGGTTGCCTCTCGGTAACCAGCTTGATACAAATCTTCGGTAATCCGTACATCCCGCGCCCGCTCTTGTCCATCACAACTAAGTTCATCACACCGTTTGGAATACCAATCGCCAGACAACTTTGGGAGAGCCACGTTGAAAAAAGTAACCCTGCTTGCCGCCTTCTGCATTTCCTCTCTTCTGTTGGGCGCAACCGCCTACGGACAACAGGTCGATGCCGCCATCGGCTTCAATGCCGTCTCAGCCACATCGGCCTCCAATGCTTCCAGCAACTACACCCCGCAGTCGATCGGCGGAGGTCTGACCTCGAATTTCAGCGGAGACTTCCTGCTGGCGCACAATCTCGGAGTAGGTGCGGAGTTCTCCTGGCGCTGGAGCAAGGGCCAGTACCAATTTGCTCCCCTGGGCCAGTCGGTGAGCTTTCGCCCGTTTTTTTACGACGTCAACGCCGTCTGGGTGCCGCGCATCAATCGCTACCTCAGCCCGGAATTGCAGGCGGGCATTGGCGCGGAGAACCTCCATTTCTACGTCGCTCCCAGCTGCGGCAGCAATTGCCAGAATTACATTTCCAATAACCACTTCATGGGGCACTTCGGCGGCGGCCTCCGCATCTATCCCGCGGGCAACTTCTTTATCCGGCCGGAAGCCCACATCTACCTGGTGCGAAACAACAACCAATTCAGCTCGCCCTATGTGAAGCGCTATGGCGTCTCCATTGGCTACACGTTCGGCGGACGGAAATAGGTTCGCCCGCGCTGCGGTGGTAGCATCGCTTGGTACCGTGACCAGGTCAAAATCACGACATAAGACCTACGCAATAAGAACTACGACATAAGAACTCGGGGGGTGCCCCGTCCTTGTCGCGTTCCTCAGCGACAGAGAGAGTGAGTGGGAACTCGCCGTGAACTGCCACTCACAGTAGAGCGGCGCTTCATACAGTGGGTGAGAACTCGAGGGCCAACCCGGCACGGTAGAGCGGCGCTTCAGCGCCGCGTTACGGGTCCCAAGGATTTGGGGCTTTAGCCCCCGCGGTAAGGGGTTGATCTTGGAAAGATGACTTTTCTCAGCAGCACCTTCACAGTCCGCTGAAAGAGCCGTTCGAACAACAGCTTTTGGGCGGCGCAGCACTTCACCGCTGCGATAACGGCTTTGTAATAAATGGGCTTTAGCCCCCGCGGTAAGGGGTTGATTTGAAAAAATGACTTTTTCTCAGCACCCGCTTAGGGCGCTGGATTTTGACCTCCGATTTTTACCACAAATGGCAAGTGGTCTTGGGTGTTCCGCGATGGCTAAATTCCGTTCTGCGCTGATTCTTCTGTTCTGTCTAGGGCCGACACACGCCCTAGCCGCCGATTCCGGCTGGATTGAAGTGCGCTCTCCGCACTTCGCCGTCGTCACCGATGCCGGAGAAAAGCGCGGCCACGAAGTCGCTTTCCGCCTCGAGCAAATGCAGCTCGTATTTGCCGGATTTCTGCTCAAGCAGGAGTTGACCCGTCCCGTTCCCCTAACCGTCTACGCCTTCCGCAGCGACAAGGACTATTCCGCCCTGGCTCCCCGCCAGGCGGCTGGGCAGGTCCCCTCGGCGGCGTTTCTGCTCCAGGGCGAAGACCGTGATTTTCTCGTTCTGAATCTGGCCATGACCGAGCCTTGGCGTGCCATCGCCCACGATTTAGCTCACCGCTTCCTGGAAGGAAATTATCCGACCACCACCTCCTGGTTCGACGAAGGTCTGGCCGAGTATTTTTCCAGCATTCAGCTCGACAATAAGCGCGTTTCCATTGGCGGTGATCCGGAACTGCTCCCGGAAATGCAGACAGATCTCTTCCAGCATGTCGATCATCCAACCGACCCGCCGAAGCCGCTGACCGATTTCCTCCTCGCCCCCATCTGGATCAGCATGACCGACCTGCTGACGATGCACCGCAACGGCCCAGAGGGTACGCACCGAACGATTTTTTACGCCCAGAGTTGGATGACCATCCATTACCTGCTGGCGCAAAAGAAAATGACGGAAACAGGCGCTTTCTTCGATCTTTTGCAGAATCAGAAAGTGCCGGTCGAGCAGGCCTTGCTGCAAGCCTACGGCATGTCCAGCAAGCAGTTCGAGCAGGCGGTCAAGGACTATTTCAAAGCGCAGAAGGAACTATTCGCCGCGCGCGATCAGGCGCGAACCTCCACCGGGCAACTCGACGTGCTGACCATTCCCCAGCCCATTGAATATCCATCGCCGCTCGACGTGGACGCCGCGCAATATTCCATAACCAGACTGGCCGAGCCAGAGGGCACGGTCGTACTGGCGGAACTCAAGTCGCGCCTGCCAGAGCATCGTCGCGACGCCCAGGCGGACATTGAAGGCATGATGCAGGCGCTGCCCGAGACCGCCTTGGAGCACCGCGCGCTCGGCTGGATCGCCATGGAGACGAAACAGTGGGACCGGGCGCTGGAAGAATTCGCCAAGGCCGTGGAGATGAATCCGAAAGAGTCCTGGTCGCGCTACTACCTGGCCGTGACCAAGTTCCGCGAGTCGCAGGCCAGGAATTTGCCGGTGAAGGGCTTGGCCAACGCGTTGCTGGATTTACGCGCGACGCTCGATTGGTATCCGGATTTTGCCGAGGCGCACAATTTGCTGGGAATGGGGCGCGTGGAGGGCGGCGGAATTTCGTCGGCCATTCTGGCGGAGCAGGAAGCCATTCGCCTCAATCCGCGGCATGAGCAATATCAGCTGAATCTGGCGAAAATCTTCATCGAAGCAAAGAAATTCGACGCCGCGCGTGCGCTTTTGGAACATCTGAAGCTGAGTGCTGATTCCCAAATCGCGGCGGTAGCCAAGCAGCAGGTGAAAGATCTGGAAATTACCCAGAAGTACGGAATCTCTCCCGAGCGCGAGCGCATGCAAGCCCAAGCGGCAGCCGAACAGGCCGCCCGTGAAACCGCCCAACAAGCCAAGGACGAAGCCGAGAACCAGCGTCCCGTCGAAGCCGCGCCCGATAAGCGGCCAATTGTCTTTGCCAAGGGCCGTATCGTCAGCGTGAATTGCTCCCAGGATCCCGAAGCCGTGGTGACGTTCGCCACCGGCAACCGCACCCTCAAGCTGCGCACCCCCGATCACGCAAAAGTGATTGTCGTAGGCCAAGACAAATTTTCCTGCCGCTGGGAAGGCGTTCGGGCGCAAGCGAACTACAAAGTGGGCACCAAGGCTGGCGAAGGCGATTTGGTCACTATTGAGGTGCAGTGAACGTGGATTGCAGAATGCAGAATTAAGAATGCAATCTGCCTTCCGCCTTTTGCATTCCGCCTTCTGCCCCCTGCAATCCAAGTGTTCCCTGTCGGTACTCGCAAGCCTGTATCCCTCCAGCTATCCTTAAATCTGATAGATAGCTTCTCCGGAGTCCCATGAAAAAGTCCATCGTCCGTTTCCTCGCCTGGTTCGGCGCCGCCGTCATCGTCTATTCCATCTATTTCGCCATCATGTTGAACTATCGGCGCTCCGTGCCGTCGAAGACGATTCTGGAAATGAATCTCCAGAGCCAGATGATCGAAGACGCTCCGGACTCGGCAGTGGCCAAGTACATGCTGTCCGACCGCCCCCGCGTGCGCGATATCGTGGATGCGCTCGACCGCGGAGCCAAAGACGATCACGTGGCCGGCCTCGTGGCCACCATCAGCGCCGCTCCCATGGGCATGGCCGAAGCTCAGGAGGTCCGCGACGCCGTGTTCCGCTTCCGCGCCAAAAAGAAGTTTGCCATTGCCTATTCGGAAACCTTCGGCGAATTCGGCCCCGGCAACGGCTCTTACTACGTCGCCACCGCGTTTGATCAAATCTACCTCCAGCCCTCAGGCGACGTAGGTCTAACCGGCCTAATGATTGAGACCCAATTCCTGAAAGGAACCCTCGACAAGCTGGGCGTCAAGTTCCACGGCGACCATCGTTACGAATATAAAAATGCCTTCAACATTTACACCGAAACGCAATACACCGCCGCGCATAAGGAAGCCAACAGCAAGGTCATGAATTCCTGGTTTGGCCAGATGAAGGCTGGCATTTGCGACGCCCGTCATCTCGATCCAGCGCAATTCGACGCTCTGGTTGACAAGGGACCCTTCCTCGGCAAAGAAGCGCTGGACGCCAAACTGGTGGATGGCATGGCCTATCGCGATGAGGTCTACGCGCAAGCCAAGGACAAAGCTGGCAGCGGCGCGGAATTGCTCTATCTACCCGAATATCTCTATCGCGCGGGCCGTCCCCATGACAGCGGAAAAACCGTGGCGCTCATTTATGGCGTGGGCCAGGTGATGCGCGGCAAAAGCGATTTCAGCCCCGTCAACGGCAGCGTGACCATGGGTTCCGAGACGGTGGCGGGCGCCTTCCGTACCGCCATCGACGACAAAGACGTCAAGGCAATATTGTTCCGCGTGGATAGCCCCGGCGGCTCCTACGTTGCTTCGGACACCATTTACCGCGAAGTTCTCCGCGCCCGCAATGCAGGCAAGCCGGTAATCGTCTCCATGGGCAACCTCGCCGGCTCGGGCGGATATTTTGTCGCCATGGCCGCCGACAAGATCGTAGCCGAGCCAGGCACCATCACCGCATCCATCGGCGTGCTCGGCGGAAAAATGTATGCGGCCGCATTCTGGAACAAGCTCGGCCTCTCGCATGATGAAATTCACACCTCGCAAAACGCCACCATGTTTACCACCACCCATGACTACAACGACACGGAATGGTTGCGCTTTGAAGCCTGGCTGGATCGCGTTTACCTCGACTTCACCGCCAAGGTCGCCGAAGGCCGCCACCTCCCCAAAGAAAAGGTTCTGCAAATCGCCAAAGGCCGCATCTGGACCGGTGAAGACGCCAAGGCCATCGGCTTGGTCGACGAGCTCGGAGGCTTCGACACCGCCCTCCAGGAGGTCAAAAAATCCATCAACGTGCCCGCAACTGACGAAGTAAAGCTAACGCTCTTTCCCAAGCGCAAAAAGCTCTACGAACTGTTCCTACCCAGCGACGCCGATAACAGCGAGAAGGAAGCGTCCGCGCAAGCCATGGCCGCCATGTTCCAGGCCATGCAGCCCGTGGCCAGGAAGCTGCAAACGCTCGGCATTACCAACGACAGCGGCCGCAGCCAGGACCGCGGCGAGAATGTCCTCACCATGCCGGAGATTGACGCGCAACCTTAGCAGCCCGTGGTGAAACTAAGAGTGGTGAAACTAAGAGTGGTGAAACTAGGATTTGTATCAGGCCACGGCTTCCGCCGTGCCGTCAGTCCCGTATTGCCAGTCGCCTTTAGGCGCTGTGATTTAGAAATTTGATTTTCACCATGGGCTGTTCGCTTTGCTTCTTGCACCTGAAAGGCTGTAAGCTACCCGAACCAAGTTGTGTCAAAAACGAAGTTGTGTCAAAAACGAAGTTGTGTCAAAAACCAAGTTGTGTCAAAAACCAAGTTCTTTCACCAACTTCGGCGGCAGCGCATTTTGGGCGTGGAGAGGCCTTCACTAATGGCAAGACCCAGTAGTCACCGCGCAGGTCATCGGATCCCACCGCGTCCAATTTCTCCTATGGCTTTGTTCACGCGGAATTTATTTCGCCATCCCACCATGCTGGGCGCCGTCGTCCCATGCTCGCCCTTCCTCATCAATGACATGCTCGCCTCCGTCGATTGGAAGCGCGCCAAAGTCGTGGTCGAATACGGTCCCGGCATCGGCAACATCACCGAGCAAATCCTGAAGCGCCTCTCTCCGGATGCCACGCTGATCGTCATCGAGCTCAATCAGGAGTTTGCCGACTACCTGCGCCAACGCGTGCGAGATCCCCGCGTGCATCTGGTGCAAACCTCAGCCTCGCATATTCGCGAAGTCCTCGCAGGCTTGGGCCTGCCCCACGCGGACTACATCATTTCCAGCCTGCCGTTCGGCGCCATGCCCGAGTCGGTGCGTCTGCACATCATGCGCGAAACCCGAAGCGCCCTCCGCGCCGATGGCGTTTTCGTGGCCTACCAGTATTCCGGCGTCATGTTGCCCTGCTTGCGGTCCTGCTTCCGCTCCGTGGAGCAAGGGTTCCAGCCCTTGAACATCCCGCCAGCGCGAATTTTCTCCTGCACGCCCTAGCAGCCCGGCGACACAGCCCTAAAAATTGAGGGGCTTCAGAGAGTGCTTGAGAACTCCTTGCCAATGCCAGCTCTAAAAATTGACCCGCTTCAGCCCCCGAGCGTCGTTCTGGAACTCTCAGCTTTACTTCCACTTCCCCAGCGCACCCATCGCCGCCAACTTTTCCCGCCAGTTGATGCGGCCCGTCATCTGCATCACGGCAAACAGCGTAAGGATCGACCCGATCGTGATGGCCAGCCCGGTAAACCCTTTAAAGAAAAACGCATAAGAAAATAGAACCAGATAGAGAAACTGCGCCCCTCCCGCCTCCACCGCCGCAAAGCGCATCCCCACCACCAGGCGCAGGTAGCTGACCACCAAAAAAACAGAGACCACCGAGCAGATCACGAACGCCCAGTGAATCGAAATGTGATCCACCAGATACGCCAGCAGCAGGTGAAAAGCAAAAAACGCCGTGGCTAGAAAGAAATAGTTCATCGGATGTAGGTCAATGTCGCGCAGCGTCGTCAGGATGAACATCAGAAAGAAAAAGAAAAACAGCGAGACCGGCGCAAAGAAGCTGATTTCGCCAGCCAGGGGTCCAGGTTGCAGTTTTTCCGGCATCGCCATGCCAATTTGCAACCCGGACAGCAGATTCTTGTAGTTCCACGCCAAATCCCAGCCCGCCGCGGTCTCATGTTTTTCCGTCGGCGAGAGCGTATTCTGCGGGAAATCAATCGCCCCGAAATTGGTGTGCATCATCAGCGCAAAGTCCTTTACCTGCGACACCGAGTTGTCGCCGCCGGTCCCCGAGAAGCGATAGTTCCAGCTATCCAAGCCCTGCGAGCGATAGGCGAAGGTGAGCACGCTCGACTTGCCCGCGGGAAGCGTAGCCAGGGCAGTGGCGTGCCCGGCACCCGTGGTGATGGCAGCGGCATGGCCGTCAATCAGAACGGTAAGGTCGTCGTAGATCGCCTGAGCGGCAGGGAAGTCCAGCAGGAAGGTGACGCTTTCTTCCTCCGCCGTGTCGTTCCGAAACGTATACAAGCCGGAAAAATTCACCGCGTACGTGGAATACCATAGCAGCCCCTTTTGGCGATGCTCCAGGTTCAGCTGGACATCCACGCGCGAGCTTTCCAGCGGCAGCGGGTGCTCGATCTGTTCCGTCACGTCGCGCGAGATGGTCTTCCCGTCTTCCGAGTGGAATTCCGTTTTCACCTGCGAGACGGAGTAAGAAGCCGACGGCGGAACCTGAGTTTGCGGCGTGCCCCAGTTGCTGGCGACCGCTCCCGAAAGACTGCCGCTCCTCGGCGAGTAGGTGCGCGAGAAAATGGTCCCGCCCAGAATGCCCCAGGCAATGGCGGTGCAAACAAAAATGAACACAATAGCGGCAATGCGCTTCAGCATCAGGCTCCTCCAGAACGCAAAGGTAGTGTACATGAAGTACTTTGTATTGCAAAGTAATATTTCGGGAGGGGAAGCGAGAGGGAAGCTAGGATTGCCCCAATGGAGGCGGGCGGCCCCGCCCGTGCTCAGCCAAAAGCCCCATATCAGCGCACGCCCTCAGGGGAACGCCAAACACCTGCCGCCTTTACCGGCTGCCGAAGAATCGATTGAGCCACCGCTTTTGGGCGGGCGCAGCTCTGGCGTCGCAGCACCTCAGAGAGTGCATGAGAACTCCCTTGCAAATGCCAGGCACCGTAGCAGCGGGCTTCAGCCCGGCGACACCGCCCTAAAAATTGAGGGTCAGCCCCCGCGGTCACGGTAGAGCCGCGCTTCCGCGCCGCGTTACGGACCCCCAAGGAATTGGGGCCTCAGAGAGTGCGTGAGAACTCCTTGCCAATGCCGGGCACGGTAGCACCGGGCTTCAGCCCGGTGAAACAGCCCTGAAAATTGAGGGGCTTCAGCCCCCGCGGTCACGGTAGCGCCGCGCTTCCGCGCCGCGTTACGGCCCCCCCAAGGAATTGGGGCCTCAGAGAGTGCGTGAGAACTCCTTGCCAATGCCAGGCACGGTAGCACCGGGCTTCAGCCCGGTGACACCGCCCTGAAAATTGAGGGGCTTCAGCCCCCGCGGTAAGGGGTCGATCTGCGAACCATGACTTTTTCAGCAGCCTGTTTACGCCCCGCGATTTGGGAATGTGAGCTTCACCACGGGTCGCTGGCTAGGGAAGCTCTGATTGAATTGAATCGACGAAGACTAGTCAAAGTCTCCCGAGCCTTCACACACCTTCGCCAGCTTCTGCGTCGACAGCGTCCACCCGTGCTCGTGCTTGCCGCGAGACTCCGCCGTGGCAAAGCGCTCGTGCGTCAGGGTCATCTCCGTGCCCCCTTCCACATCGCGCAACGCTACCGTGACCAGAGTTTCCTCAGTCGGGTCCCAGTCGCCTTTCCAGGTAAAGGACAACAGCTCGTTTGGCACCAGTTTCGTATAGACGCCGCTGGCCACAGCCGTCCGGCTTGTGTCGCTGTCCGTGGCGTTGCCTTCACACGCCGCCGCCGAGCCCTCCATCTGGATGCGGTAGGCCCCGCCCACGCGCAGCTCGGTGGCGGCGCTGGGCACAGTCATATTCCCGGGGCCAAACCACTGCCGCAGGATTTCCGGCTTCGTCCAGGCCTCGTAAACGCGTTGCCGCGTCGCTGGGATCACGCGCCGTACTTGTAGTTGCAGGTTCGCGCCCTGCTCAAGAACACTCATCGCTTCACTGGGACTCATCGGTTTTCTCCTCATTCGTTATTCGTTATTCGCTTTTCGCGGGATCTGGGTTCTCTTGCAGGTGTTTCTGGAGCGCGTCCAACTGTTTGTTCCAGAATTGATGATAATAAGCCAGCCATTGCTCCGCTGGCTCCAGCGTTGCCGGGTTCGTTCGTACCATTTGGAAGCTCCCTTGCCGTTCGCGCCGAATCAGGTCCGCCGCCTCCAGCACCTTCAAGTGCTTCGAAACCGCTGCCAAAGACATGCGATACGGCTTGGCAATTTCCCCCACCGTCTTCTTGCGTCCCGCCACGTCTCGCAGGATCGATCTTCGCGTCGAATCCGAAAGTGCGTGAAAGATGGAGTCGAGCTGCGCAGTTTGCGTGTTAACCATATGGTTGAATGTACCCCACCCCGCCACTCTTGTCAACCAAATGGTTAAATGCAATCTCCAAAGGGACATGCCCGCCCTCCCTCCCCGCCCGTCTTTAGGTTTGCTCATCTCACCGCCCACCCCTCAAGCACTCTCCCCCCCAGCCGATATTTCCCGCATGTGGCAAATGGCAATCCGCCGCCTCAAGTCCGCAGGCGCAGCCGCGCTTGCCCTGGCCCTCGTCTGCCTGAGCGGCTATGCCCGCGCCCAGGACGCCGACCAGGGCCACTTCATGCCCCACGGATATTGCTATCTATGGGATTCCCGCATCGTTCTGCTGCACGTCCTTTCGGATGGCCTCATCGCCCTATCGTATTTCTGCATTCCCATCGCCCTCGTTTACCTCGTCCGCAAGCGCGACGACCTGCCCTTCAACTGGATTCTCTGGATGTTTAGCGGTTTCATCGTCAGTTGCGGCCTGACCCACCTGATGGAAGTCTGGACCATCTGGCACGCCACCTATCTCCTGGCGGGCGTCCTCAAGGCAGCCACCGCCGGCCTCTCGATGATCACCGCCGTCATGCTCATTCCCCTCGTCCAGAAAGCGGCCGCTCTGCCCAGCGCGACGCATTTGGCCCACGTCAGCCAGGATCTCCAACTAAGCACCGTCGCTCGGGAGATGAGTGAGCAGCAATTGCGCCATACGCTGCGCGACCGCGAAATGGCCCTCTCTCACCTCGCTGAACGCCAAAACGCTGTCAACGAGTTACGCAAGGTCCAGGCTACCTTGCGCGAACAGGTAGCCCTGCTGGATCTGGCTCCCGTCGCCATCATTTCCCGCGACATGAACAACAAGGTCCGCTTCTGGAGCCACGGCGCGGAAGATCTCTACGGCATCCCCCGAGCGCAAGCCTTGGGCAACGAGGCGCTCTCTTTCGCCCGAAACGGCTCCCCCGTGCCGCTATCCGAGCTGGCCCAGGAGATCGAGAAAATTGATTTGCAGGCTACGGAACGAACCCTCAGCGCCCCCACCGGAACCGCCAAGGTCATCGGCAGTCGCTGGGCTTTGCGCCGCGATGAGGCCGGAAAGCCCATTGGCTATCTCGAAATCAGCGGCGATATGACTGACCGCAAGCGCGCGGAAGCCGCCCGCGAAAGGCTCGCCGCCATCGTCGATTCCACCAACGATGCCATCATCAGCAAAACCCTCGATGGCACCATCACCGCTTGGAATCCCAGCGCCGAGCGCCTGTTCGGCTACTCCGCCAGCGAAGCCATCGGCCAGCCCACGCTCATGCTGTTTCCCCCTGAGCAGGTTGGCGAAGAGCGGGACCTGCTCGCCCGCATTGCCCGTGGAGAAAGCGTGCAACACTACGAAACCATTCGCGTGCGCAAAAACGGCTCCCGGTTCCACGTCTCGGTTACGATTTCCCCCATCCGCGATCGCGATGGCCGCATTGTCGGTGCCTCCAAAATTGTCCGTGACATCACCGAACAGCTCGCCGCGCAACGGGCCTTGCGCGAGGCCGAAGAGTGCTTTCAAGCCATGGCCAACGGAATTCAGCAACTGGCCTGGATGGCCGGTCCTGACGGTTCTATCTTTTGGTATAACCAGCGCTGGTACGAGTACACCGGCACCGCCTTCGAACAAATGCAGGGCTGGGGATGGCAAAGCGTGCACGATCCCGATTTCCTCCCCCAGGTGATGGTGCGGTGGAAAACCGCACTCGCCGCTGGCGAACCCTTTGATATGGAGTTTCCTCTGCGCCGGGCGGACGGCAAATTCCGCATGTTCCTCACCCGCTGTATGCCCGTGCGTAGCGCCGCGGACGGCCAAGTTCGTTGGTTCGGCACCAATACCGATATCAGCGAGCGTAAGGAAGCCGAAGAGCAGCTCGAGCGGCAAGCCCAGGAACTCGCGCACTCACGCGAAGCCTTGGAAACTCAGGCCCTCATGCTGCAATCCGTGCTCGATAGCATGGACGAGGGCCTGGTCGTGGCCGACGAACGTGGCACTTTTACTATTTGGAACGCCACCGCCGAGCGCATGATTGGTCTTGGTCCCACTGAGCTCCCCATCGAGCAGTGGTCCGAGCACTACGGCACTTTCCTGTCCGACGGTGTTACGCCATTCCCCAGCGAGCAGCTTCCCCTGGTGCGCGCCATGCGCGGAGAAGCCTGCAACGTCGAAATCTTTCTCCGCAACAAGAAGACTTCCGCTCCCGTGTGGATTGAGGCCAGCGGCAGCCCGTTGCGTTCCAAGCAAGGTCGACTGCGCGGCGGCGTCCTGGCCATGCGCGATATCACCCGCCGCAAAGCCGACGAACGCGAAATTTGCAAGCTTAATGAAGGTCTCGAGCTCCGCATCGCCGAACTCGCCCGCTCCAATCGCGAACTCGAGCAGTTCGCCTACGTCGCCTCCCATGACCTCCAGGAACCTCTGCGCATGGTCGCCTCCTACACTCAACTCCTGGCCGAGCGCTATCGCGGCAAGTTGGACGAAAGTGCCGATAAGTTCATCAACTATGCCAGCGAGGGCGCCTTGCGCATGCAGGTGCTCATTCAGGATCTCCTGGCCTTCTCCCGCATCGGACGCACCGGCGACGAACGCGAAATGCTCGATTGCAATCGAGTCCTCCAGGACGTCACCCTCAGCCTCGCCGCCGCCATCCAGGAAAGTGGCGCCATCGTGACCGCGCACGACCTGCCCACCGTCTGGGCCGACCGCCTTCAGATGACCCAGCTATTCCAAAACCTGATCGGCAATGCCATTAAATTTCGCCGAAATGTCCCCCCGGAAATTGTCCTGCGCGCCGAACCCTCCGCCAGCTCCTGGCAAATCACCGTCACCGACAACGGCATTGGCATCGCCCCGGAATATGCCGAAAACATCTTCGTCGTCTTCCAGCGCCTGCACGCGCGTACCGAATATCCCGGCAACGGCATCGGTCTCGCCATCTGCAAGAAAATCGTCGAACACTACGGGGGAAAGATTTGGGTGGAAGGACGCCCCGGCCTCGGTTCCACGTTCCACTTCACCATCCCTATTGCAGTCCCGCACTCCAGCCAGCTCGAACAACTTGAAGGAGCACTCCGATGAAAGGAATCCGCATTGTTCTCATGGTCGATGACAATCCCGCCGACGTCGACTTGGCCCGCGAAGCCCTGAAGGATCGTTCCGCGCGCAGCCAGATCCGTACCGCGTGCGACGGCGAAGAGGCCATTGCTTTCTTAAAGCGCCTCGGCACGCATGGGGACACTCCGCGTCCCGATCTCGTCATTCTCGATTTGAATCTCCCCAAAAAAGATGGCCGCGCCGTCCTCGCCGAGCTCAAGTCCGATCCCGGCCTGCACGAAATTCCCGTCGTCATCTTTAGCACCTCCCAACTCAGTTCCGATATCGTCCGCAGCTATGAGCTCGGCGCCAACTGCTACGTCAACAAGCCCGGTACTTTGAATGAGTTTTTCTCCGCCGTCAAAGCGATTGAAGAATTTTGGTTTGGCCTCACCAGCTTGCCGCAAAAAGGAAAATAAATGACTCCAACTCAGCCGCAAACGCAAGTCCTGCTCGTCGAAGACAATCCCGGAGATGCCGATCTGGTGCGCCTGCGCCTTGTCGAAGGCCAATCCCAGGCCAAAGTCCATTGCGTCAACCGCCTCTCCGATGCCCTCGCCTCCCTCGCCAAGGAACAGCCCGCGCTCGTTCTCCTCGACCTCAACCTCCCCGACAGCCACGGCGCCGAGACCTTTCGCAAAATCATGAAGCAGTCCCCCAACGTCCCCATCGTCGTCCTCTCCGGCCAGGACGACGAGGCCCTCGCCATCAACGCCGTCCACAACGGCGTCCAGGACTACCTCGTCAAAGGTGGCTTCTCTGGCAAGCAATTGGAACGCGCCATCCGCTACGCCGTCGAGCGCCAGGCCCTCCTCAGCGCCCTCGAAAACACCCGCAAGGAGCAGCTCGAATTCAAAAACCGCCTGCTCTCCCACGTCTCCCACGAGCTCCGCACCCCGCTCACCTGCATCCACCAGTACATCTCCCTCATCGCCGATGGCTTGTCCGGCCCCACCACCGTCGACCAGCGCGATCACCTCAAAATCGCCATGCAGGGCGTCAGCCAACTCCAAGCCATGATTCGCGACCTCCTCGAAGCCTCCCGCGCCGAAGCCGGCAAACTTCGCGTCGAACCCCGCTGCATCAATCTCGGCGATCTCGTCCAGCAAGCCGTCGCCATGATGCGCCCCGCCGCCCTCCGCAAGGCCATCGGACTCGGTGCCGGTATCGATGCCGACATCCCCCTCGTCTTCGCCGACCCCGACCGCGTCCTTGAAGTCCTCATCAACCTCATCGACAACGCCATCAAGTTCACCCCACCCGACGGTTCCATTCTCGTAAACGCTCGCATGGTGGAAACCGATCCCGAAACCGTTTACGTCTCGGTCAGCGATACCGGCTGCGGCATCACCCCGGATGCGCGCCCGCTCATCTTCGAACGCCTCTACCAGCAGCCCGGCCCGGTCGATAGCACCGTCCGCATGGGCTTGGGCCTTGGCCTCTTCATCAGCAGGGAGCTGATCCGTATACAGAACGGACGTATCTGGTTCTCCAGCGAACCCGCTCTCGGCAGCATCTTTACCTTTACACTGCCTGTCTATTCGCTGGCCAAACTCCTGGCTCCCGTCGTTATCCACCAGGAAAAAATTCGCCCCAGCTTCGTCCTCATCCGCGTCGAACTCACGCCCCTCGCCACCACCCCCCGCGGAAAACGCAAAGAAGTCGCCCTGCAATGCCTCGAAACCCTCCGCCGTTGCGTGTTCCAGGATAAAGATCTCGTTCTGCCCCCCATGGGTGCCACCGGCTCCGCGGAAACCTTCTTCGTCGTCGCCTCCACCGATCTCGAACGCTCCACCGTCATGATCACGCGGATTCGCGAACAACTCGAGCGCATCCCCGGCGTCAACACCAAAGGCGCTCTTAACCTCAGCGCTTCCCCCATCGATCCCGTCCCCGAAGCAGGGCCTCTAACCCAACAAGTGCAAACCCTCGCCGCACAGGTGGGTGCCAGCATTCTGCAAAGCATGAGCGGAAAACAAATGTATGCCAAAAGCAAGCAGACTAGCGATGCCAACTGACCTCTTGACCCATTCTTCCAGTCCCAAAACCAAAACAACTAAGGAGACCACCGCAATGCCCAAACAAAAGATCCTCGTAGTCGATGACGACGCCAATCTCGTGCAAGCCCTTCGCCTGCGTCTGCTCGCCAATGACTTTGACATTGCCGTTGCCTGCGATGGCTACGCGGCCGTGGCCACCGCCCAAAAGGAACGCCCCGACCTCATCATTCTGGATTTGGGTCTTCCCGCTGGAGACGGCTTCGTTGTCCTCGATCGCCTGCGCAATCGCGCCAACCTCGTGGGCGTTCCCGTCATCGTCCTCAGCGCGCGCGATCCGGAAACCAGCGAAGAGCGCGCTCTCATGGCCGGCGCCACCGCCTACTTCCAAAAACCCGCCGATAACGACGAGTTACTCCAGGTTATCCGCGTCAGCCTACCCCCAACCGCCCAAACCGCCAACGCTTAAGGCGTCAGCCAACCCTGCGTTTTCGCGCACCCAATGGAGGCACGGGCGTCCCCGCCCGTGCGCGAAACGAAAAACCCAAATATTCTAATACCGAAACAAATACGAAACCTTGACAAACACCTGCCGCCCGTCATTGATAAACCGGTCCCGCGTCCGATTAATATTCCCATTCGGATCCAACCCCAGCCGCGGATCCAGATTCTCCAAATTGCTGTTGTACCCCACATACAACGCCGTCCCCGGATGCACCAAATACGTGAACAGCACATCCGCATTGAAGTTTTTCGTCGTCTGCAATGACGTATTCAACGGGTTCGCCAAAATCGTCGAATACTGCCCAATCACCCGCAACGACAGATCCCGCGTGAACTGGTAGTTCCATTTCGAACGCACAATATGGTTATTGAACACGCTGTGCCCGTTATGCTCATCAATCAGCCGCGACAGTAAATACGAAGTATCCACCGTCAGTCCCTTCATCGGACGCACCGTCGTAAAAAGCTGCGCGTAGTTCGACCGCGCCAGCGTCGGCGGGCACGAAGCCGGGTCCGCCGTGAATCCCGCAATGCACGTGGCCTGCCCGTTCACCAGAACCGGCCGCGCCACATCAAAATTGGTCGAGCGTCCCCACCCAACCTCGCCGCCAAAGGAAAGCTGTTTGAAATATCCAAAGTCAAAAAAGAACCCATGCGTATTGTGCGCGTAGTCCCGATTCGTTGGCAGCGCCGAATAATCCTTCGGTCGCAGCCGCTCGTGGCTCACATTCCCGAAAAATCCGAAATCATTCTGGCGCGGCAGTATAAATCGATAGTTGGCGTTGGCGAACCACTCCAGCCGCGTCCCTCGGTGGTCCCAATTGTTGTAAGTGAACAGTCCCGGCCCGTGCCATTGCAGCCACTTCTTTTCCGTTCGGAAGCGAACCAAATCAAAAGAACTCACCCGCCGAATCTCGGGCCGTTGAAAAAATCCGGTGGCCGTCTGGAAATTCTCGGCATGATCCAAATACAGAACATTATGCTCAAACCTGCGCGAACTGTATTCCTCGTAGACGTTGTAGGCAGGCCCGCCCTTGTGCGTCCCGTCGCTGAACTTTGTGTATCCCGTCACCGCCTGCGCTGCAATGCTGAACTTGGGCGTCAGCTTGAACTTCGCATCAATCCCGCCAATCCGGTTCGCTCCAATGGTGCAGGGATCGTCCGTGCACAGCGTTTTTCCCGGCGCCGCCGTGTGCAACTCGCGGTCCGTATAAATCACCCCAATCGACGATTCCTTCCCAATGTCCCGGCTAATCCGCACAATCCCGTAGTTCGCCTTGGCTCCCGCCAGCGCATCCGACGAAGGCACGCTTTTCCCCGGCGACTTGTCATTGGCAAACAGCCCGCCCACCGCCCACGGTCCCAGCTTACCCGTCAACCGCACTCCGTATTCCGGATCCACAATCCGCCGCGTAAACAGCAGGTTGATCGGCGTATCGAAAAAAGTCGAGTTCTCTAAAAAAAACGGCCGCTTCTCGGGAAACAAAACCTCGAACCGCTGATTCACCGTCACTTGCGGCTCGTCCGATTCCACTTGCGCGAAATCCGGATTCACCGTCGCATCCAGCACCAGCGAATCGTGAATCACTCCTTTCGCGTCCAACCCCAGTCGCGGTTCAATATGCTTGCCATGAAAATGCGGATGGCTCGGATCACGATCATCCAGTTCCCGAAACGTCCGCATGGATGCGTACGGAATGAACTGCAAATTTCGCCCCGGCGAAATCTTCCGCATTCCATCCATCTGCCCTTCCTGGCTCAGAAACCCCTGCTGGTTGCTGGAAATATGCGGATAAAACGCGAACTCATTGTTTCGTCGAATGTCCCGTTCAAAAAAAATCCCCCACGTCTGATTCTCCTGCGGAGAAAAGCGCAGCGACTTGAAGGGAATCTCAAACCACACCACATAGCCCTTCGGCGTAATTTTGGCGTCGGAATTCCAAACCATGTCGAAGGAAAAGTCCGGCTCCGAATTCTCCGTCCAAATTCCATCCTGCTGCACGCCCAGCGGATTCAGGTAAAAGAAGACGGCATGTTTCTTATCGTGGAACGTGTCCACCACAAACCCAAACTGGTCGTCGTCGTTGATCGCCTCGCGTCGCGAAAGCCGCGCCCGAATGTTTTTCAGCTCCGTGTCAAAGCAAATCGCCACAACGTACAAATTCTTATCCGTATAGCCCAGATAAGTCTCGGTCTTCTGCGAAATCGGCGCTCCATCCTTGGGATCTCTCTGCTGAAAACCTTCAATCTTCAGCATCTTGCTGGCCACCCCTTCCGCCGCTTGCATGCCCATAAAATCATTCATCCCAGGAGTTTGATCCAAATGCGGAATATGCAAAGTGGCAAACGGAGTTTTTACTTCACTTGCGCCCCCATCCCTGCTCTTGCCATGCAAAGGCATCACCAGCACCAGCCCAAAGGCAGTGCCCATCCAAACCCTCCATCCATGCCACCCAACCTTCACAAGCGTCCCTCAATAAAAATTTGTTCACTCTTACCCTAGGCTGCCACCCGACTTATCCAGCCCCGATGGAATAATCTTTGCAAGGGCACGGCTTCAGCCGTGCCGCCAATCTCCATAAATGACCCGGGAAATGACCCGGGGCTTCAGCCCCCGAGGTAAGGCGTTGATCCGGCCAAGATGACTCTTTACACTTAGACCGCGCACTCCGCGAATCGTTAGACCCTTTTTTCAATCCGCCCAAAAGACGTAAACTCATCTTGCAATGCAATGGCAACGCCGAGATCGCATTTTCCTTTTGGGCGCACCCCTCGCCGTCCTTCCCGCAGTCGCCTTCCTGCCGATTTTTGTCCTCGTTTTTCTCACCACCCCCGCCCTACCCCACATATTCACCTGGCCCGCCCTAATTTTCCCCTTGCTCGTCTTTACCCAACTCCTGGGTTCCACCCTGCTCGGGTTGGCGGGATTTCGCGCCCGCCTCGGCTTCATCACCCTGCTCGTCACCGCCACCAGCGTGTTCCTTCTCGTCGTCGCCACCTACACAGGATTGTTTTTTGGAATCTTCGCCGGCCCCAACGGCTGACCCCTCGTCCAGTCGCACCTTACCGTTTCGCGGACTCTCCGCTCGCACATTCAAGAACGTGCGAATCATCTTGCACGTGGAGCACGATGCCCGCGGAGCCTCCGCCTCGTTCCCGACCGCCGGCGCGACCACCACAACCTCGGGTATGTTCGGATCATGAAACAAATGCCACGCCCCTAGATACGGACGCCAGGGCCCACCCTTCGCCGACATCTGCGGGCGAATCGTCGCGCTGATTCTTCCCTTCACCTCCGCAATCGGTACCACGTACCAGGTTCGCTCCGGACCCACCAGCATCACAATGAAGTCCACTTCCGCCGACGTATACGCCTTGGTTTTCCCCGTCCGCGACGTCCGCGATATATTCACGTGGTACGACCCATCCCCATGTTTCACGTTGGTTGTCTTCACCTGGACCCGCAAAAATCGCCCCCCATGTCCCACTAGCGTGTCGAAAGGCTCCGAATCCCCATACGGCTCCGCCACGATGAATCCCCGCTCCAGCGCCTCATGCAGAAATGCCGCCTGGGCCGCCTCCCCCGCCTGTTTCATCGTGCGCATAAGTTTGCACATCTCCTTCCGCCAATCAGTCAAAATGGTCAAAAAGGCCCAGAAAAACAAAACGGCGCAGTTCCCGGTAAGGGCCTGCGCCTGCAAGAGTTTCTTTTTCCTACTCTTAAGTTAAGTATAACATATGGAACAAGCCACTTTATACTTTATTTTCAAACTTTTTTCGTTTTGGAATGAACAACTTACAAGCAAAACACCCCTGGAGGGGGCTTGACAAGCTTTTTGCCAAACAACCCTCCCTATGCAAAACTTTGCACACCCGCCCACAGACGCGAACTTTCGCGCCCGTGACCGACTGCTGAAAAATTCGCTCGAGCACCAGCTTTTGGGGGCGCAGCACTTCGAGTGTTGCGATAGGCCCGTTGCAATGAGGGCGCTTTACAGTGCGCGTGACAACTCCTTGCCAATGCCAGACACGGTAGCACCGCGCTTCAGCCCGGTGACACAGCCTTAAAAATTGAGGGGCTTCAGCCCCTGCCGTAAGGGGTCAATCTGGAAAAAGACTCTTTCAACAGCCCCTTCAGCCGCTGGATTTTGAACTCCGACCGCGCTAAGCAAAACGCCGCGCTAAGGTAGACTCTTGCCCTACTTCCTGCGTCTAACCCCTTACCGGTGCGGGTATAATTAGGAATTCACACCTATTTCGTTGGAGGGTAGTTGCTTATGGACGCGCTCGAAGGCGCTTTTTGGTCTCGGCTTAAGGCGAATCGCCTGGCTTATTCCGTTACGATTGCCGCCACTTTGGCTGTCGGCATCCTGATTGGTACCGTCGTCTCCGCCAACGTCAAGGGCAAGGAAAACAGCAAATCGGGCGATGCCACGCCGCTGACGATTCCCGCGCCCCAGCAGCTTTCGAATACGTTTTCGCAGATTTCGAAGCAACTGGAGCCGACCGTGGTCAACATCAATACGGAATCGACCGTCAAGAACCCCCACCGCAACCTGCGCAGGGCACCGGGCAGCCAGGGCGGCGAAGAAGGAACCAACCCGGACGGCAGCCCCTTCGACGACTTTTTTGACCGCTTCTTTGGCGGCCAAGGCGGCCAGGGTGGCCAAGGTGGCGGCGGCCCCGACCCAGGCCCAATTCGTCAGCGCTCCCTCGGTTCTGGCGTGATCGTCGATTCCAAAGGCTACATCCTGACCAACCGCCACGTCGTCGAAAAAGCCGACCGCGTGCGCGTTCACCTAATGGATGATCCCGCAGGAACGCAGCACGAAGCCAAAGTCATTGGCATGGACCAGGAGACCGATCTTGCAGTCATCAAGATCGAAGCCGACCACTCCCTGCCAGTAGCCAAGCTGGGCAACTCCGACTCGGTCCAAGTAGGCGATTGGGTCCTGGCCATCGGCAGCCCCTTCGGCTTAACCGAAACTGTGACCGCGGGGATCATTTCTGCTAAGGGGCGGAATATTGTGCCTGGGAGGCAGTTTCAGACGTTTATACAGACGGATGCGGCCATCAACCCGGGGAATTCCGGGGGGCCGTTGGTGAATATGGCTGGGGAGATTATTGGGATTAACACGGCCATTTATACGGAGACGAGTTCGTATGCGGGGGTGGGATTTGCCATGCCTTCGAATACGATTGCGAATGTTTACAACCAGTTGATTGGGCCGGAGCATAAAGTTACGCGGGGATCGATTGGGGTGCAGTTCTCGGCGCAGCCGTCGCAGGCGGTGTCGCGGGTGTATGGCGAAGGCGTGACGATCTCCGATGTAGTAGCGGGAAGCCCCGCGGAACAGGCTGGTTTAAAGGTCGGGGACACGATTACGTCGGTGGACGGCAAGAAGGTTGCGAACGGGGATGAGTTGGTGGCGGAGATTGCTTCGCGGAAACCGGGGAGCAAGGCGAAGCTGGGATACATGCGGAATGGCAAGGCATCGGAAACATCGGTGACGATTGCGGACCGGTCAAAGCTGTTCGCGGCGCGGCTGGGTGAGGAAGAAGACAACGGAGAAGATGCCCAGGCGAAAGAGAGCAAGTTGGGGCTAACGGTGAAGCCGGTGACGGCCGACCTGGCGGAGCGGATGGACGTTCCGGCGGGTAAGGGCGTGATCGTGCAAGAGGTGAAACCGGGGTCGTTTGCGGAGGACGTTAGTGTTAACCGAGGCGATATTATCCTGGAGATTAATAAGCAGCCGGTCAACAATGAAGACGAATTCCGGCGCATTGAGTCGGGCTTGAAGAGCGGTCAGGATGTGGTTTTCCTGGTGAAGCCGCGGGGTCGAGGGAGCTCGACTGTACTTTTGGGCAACACCCTCCCGTAACGTAAAACAACCTGCGCGGGCCGGAGCTGCGTCCTAGAATAGGAGGATGCGGTTTCGGTCCGTTGCGGCATTGTGATAGAGTCGGTCGGGTTTTGGGATGGATTCCGCAGAGGGTTGAATTGAGAAATCGGACGACAATTTGGGCTGCGCTGTTGGCGGTGGTGCTGGGGATGATGCCCCAGGCCGCGGTGGCGAAGACGGGCTCTAAGAGCAAGCATCATAAGGTGTCGTCTTCTAATACGAAGCGGTCTAGCGCCAAGCGGTCGAGTGCGAAGCGGGTGAAGCATTCGCGGCGAGGTGCCTGGCGGCATCGTGGGCAGCAAACCGTGGACGGGCGGCGGACGGAGCAGATCCAAGAGGCTTTGATCGAGTCGCATTATTTGGATGGGGAGCCCTCGGGGGCTTGGGATGCGAAAACGCAAGAAGCGCTGCGGCGATATCAGGCGGCGAATGGATGGCAGTCGAAGGTGGTGCCGGATTCGCGGGCTTTGATCAAGCTGGGGTTGGGGCCTAGTAACGAAAAGTTGCTGAATCCGAATAGCGCGATGACGTCGCGGGTTGAGGCAGGGCGGGCGAACTCGCAGTAGGGTCTTGCGGGGCCGCTGTCGGAGTTCAAAATCCTGAAGGCGGGCGCAAAGCAAAGCAGTTGCTGAAGTGGTGGCCTGATACGAATTCTACGTCTGCCGCGAAGCACCTTTTCGAAATCGACCCCTGACCTCTGGGGCTAAAGGCCCATTCATTTTAATGGGCTTATCGCAGCACTGAAGTGCTGCGCCGCCCCAAAGCTGATCATGCGGGGGGTTTGGCTGCGCAGGGGTGTGGGAGCTTGTGGTCAAAGTCGGAGTTTAAGATCCAGCGCCTGAAGGCGCACTCAAAGCAAAGCAGTTGCGCCACCGCTGAAGCGGTGGCCTGATACGAATCG
>JAYWAL010000037.1:0-2463 GCA_043782485.1 Acidobacteriaceae bacterium
AGTGGTGGAACGTAATCAACTGGGACGAAATCAACAAACGCTACCAATCCAGCAAAAAGTAATAATGCCCGGGTGGAAATGCGCGTGTGGGTCGGACACTCTTGTCCGGCCCGCCGACACTCAAATGCCCTGCCGTCGAAATAAAGACTTTGCATTTCACTTCTGCGCCGCCGGCAACCTTCCCCTCCGCAATACCCACTCCGCGAAGGAGCAAGAGAACCATCAGTCCCAGCGCCATAATTCCGTTCATGTTTTCAACCAGGTTTTCGGGAGGGCACAGCTAGAGCTGTGCCGTGAGCTCGTTTAGATTGACTGGCGCTTTAGCGCCAAACCGCCGCCAAACTGAACAAAGGCATTTCCGCATGCGTACCCTCGGTAGCCTCATCAACCACCGCACCCGGTGCACCCGCCGCGACCTTTCCATCATTCCATATTGCGCCCGGTTTTAACTTCTGCAATCTGCAATCTGACCTCTGCAATCTCCCCGCCCTGTTCCTAACCTGTGCACCGTCTGTGCAAATTCCGCCGGAGGAAACAAACGGAGACTCAAATCCGACTCCTTCAAGTCCGCAAAATGCCCATCGACAGCGCCTCCCGCGAGCCCAATTTACCCTTCCCTTGATCCCCTTTCCTCCGCGTAAATCCGCGGAGAAGAATTTCCCTCTTGCACAACTCTTGCGTATTGACCCGCTCCCTCCCGCCGCGTAGAGTCGCTTTCGCTTCGCACCCAGAGAAACCAGCCCCGCGCGGCCGCGATCGGCCGCACAACGTTTTTCAAGCGACGCTTTGCAACTGCCGCATCAGTCAACCAGAAATCAAAGGAACAGCAACCCTCCCCAAGGGATGGATTCTTATGAGCGCTGAAAGACCATGGACCGCCTACCGCACTCGCTTCGTCGTACACGCCCGTCAACTCCCCGGCCCCCTGGTCTTCACCGACGCCCTCGGCCGCGAACATTCCGGCCAGTCCGGCGACTACCTCGTCGAGTCCTCCGACGGCATGCGCCGCATCACTCCTCGCCATCTCTTTGAGGACATCTACGTACCCCTGAACGCATCGTCCGGCGCTCCCCTGTCGGACCATCGCTCCGCGCCAATTTCGCCTTCACCCTGGGTACAGACTGCGACCGCCCACGCAAAAGGAGGCCTGGTTCGCAGCTCGTAGCCCGAAGCTCGCAGACTGCTCTTTGCCAACCCGGTACCTATGGCACATTCAGGCCACCATATGTAGAGGTATTCTCTTGACAGGCACAACGGGCGGGAGTACGTTAGGCATCCACGAAGCAGTTTTGAGACCCCGAACCAAGGGGCCAGGACACGAAAAACTAGGGGCGATACGTAGTCGAGGTGGCTCCGATCACCCCCTTATTTGCGGAGATCCATCCCTCCGAAACGGATGGAAACATAAGAAGTACGAAGTAAGAAGGAAAGAGACAAGCGGTGACTTCCCCCGGCTTGGCCTGCGCCAGGCATCCCCTCGGGGGGACTCATCAACAGAAGCACGCCGGTGAAATCAAGCCGGCCAGATTCATTGCGGCACCAGGAGCCCCCTATGGATGGTTTGATCCAACTCGTAACCGACCGTTTTGCCCGCCACGGTATCGAATGTCCCACCGTCGAGCCGAAACCAGTCGAATCCCGCCTTCCGTCCGAGGCTCCCATCCCCGCAAAACTCGCTGAACACAATTACCGGCAAAGTAAAGAAGCAATTCTCACTCCGTAAGCCACCGGCTTACGCTGAGAATTGCGGATAGAAAGACTTGCCCCACTGTGCTCGCGTCCCGCGTGCGGGCCGAGCCGTTTTGCGATCCTTGAAATTTCGGCACCGCGAAGCCGTAAGCGTAAGGCGATGCCCCAGCCGCGAAGCGGCGAAAGAATACAGCCCACGGCGCAAGCCGTGGGTAAAAGCGGAAATCGACAGAGCCCCGAAGGGGCGGAAGAACATTCCCGTGGCTCCAAACAGCTTGGAGCACCGTATTACGACCGAAAGACGACGCCAGCATGAAGATCATAAACACCACCGCCATCATCTAATCAGGAGAGAGAAATGCCCGAAGTGCGCGAACAAGTGAAAAGATCGGAAACCCCGACGTCGACCCCTAACAAGAAGAAGGCCCCCGGCCTCTCCTTCCGCCGCCTATTTACCAAGTCCGGCGTTTCCCCCTACGACGAAATCGAATGGGAACTCCGTCTCGCTCAGATCACCGACGCCCAGGGCAACGTGATCTTCGAGCAGAAAGACGTCGAGACCCCCAAAGACTGGTCCATGACCGCCACCAACATCGTGGCCAGCAAATATCTTCATGGAAAAGTTGGCACCAGCGAACGCGAGACCGGCGTCCGCCAGTTAATAAGCCGCGTGGCCGAAACCATCCGCGACTGGGGTATGACGGACGGCTACTTCCGCACCAATGAAGACGCCTCCACGTTCCACGATGAACTGGCGCATCTTCTCCTTCGTCA
>JAYWAL010000038.1:0-17150 GCA_043782485.1 Acidobacteriaceae bacterium
CCCAGACTCTCCCGCAACTCCGGCGGAATATAGTCCAGTTTCAGAATCTTGTAGATATCTTCTTCCGTCCGGCTCGCCACCCGCTTGTCGTCGTCCAGCCGCGCCAGATCATACTCATTCAAAGTAAAACCCATCTTCAGCGCCCGCTGCCGCAACAGAATGTTGTGCGACTTGGACCCGGTAAAGTACACCAGCGCCGCCCCAAACGACTCGGCCGCCAGCAAGCGCACGTCCACCTGCATGTGATTCCGCAAATGGAAGCTAATCTTGTTATCCCCACGCGCTATCACATCCGTCAGGCCGGGAAATTTAAGAATGTGCTCCATCACCGCCTGCCGAGACTCCTCCGTCTCGCAAGCCTTCCCGGTGACCAGCAAATCAAGGTCGCCCACCGTCTCGCGCCCGCGCCGCAGCGAACCCGCTGGCGTCACTTTCTCAACGCCCTTAAATGCCCGTAGGTGTTCCGCCAGCGCCTCAGCCGTCTCCGCCGCTGTGCTAATCAAAAACCGCCCCGTCAGCTTCCGGTAGCTCTCAATCGCCTTCAGCAGCTTCTGTTCGTGTTTTTCCCCCATGCGCGGCAGGATGCGGATCTTCCCTTCCTGCGCCAGCTTCTCCACGCCATCGATGTCCGCCACCTGGTAAGCGCTCCAGATCAGCGCAATCGTCTTCGGCCCCAGCCCTTGCACCTTCAGCAAATCCAGCATCGAGGGCTTGTACTTCGCCAGCATCTCCTCGTGGATGGGGATTTTCCCAGACGCAAAAAGCTCCTGCAAGTTCAGCAGCATCCCCTTGCCAATGCCGGGAACTTCCAGAAGCTTTTTCGGTTCTTGAATTAGATCGCGAACTTGCTGGGGCAACGCGTCAATTGCCTCGGCGGCGCGACGGTACGACCGGATCCGGAACACGTCCTGGCCGTCAATTTCCAGCAGGTCCGCCGTTTCGTACAGCAGACTTGCAATACCTTTATTTTCCATGGGATTCCCGCCTCCGATTGTAGCGGGAACCATTGCGCCTTCACATCTCTTCGCAGCGTACGGGGGGGCCGTTGGCGAAGAAGTCTTCAGCTGCTGCCGAGCCTCTAGCTGGCTCGCGTTACGTTCGCTGCTTGGGGCCCTTTTTGCCCTTGTGTGATCTCGAATTCGACCGGATCGCCTTCTGCGAGGCTTTTGTACCCGTCGGATGCGATGGCACTGTAGTGTACAAACACATCGGCCCCACCTTCGTGGCCAATGAACCCAAAACCCTTGGCATTGTTAAACCATTTCACGGTCCCTTTAATACGGTCCACTTCTGTATCCCCCTCCGGAAGGATGCCGAAGATTGTCCTACCAGTTACAAAGCATGTCAAGTTTGTTCAAAAATGAACATGTGGGATGTTCTCAGAAGCGCGCCGCTTCTGATCTCGTCAACGCCATCCGGACACCGGACAATGGATGCCCCATCCTTTTTTTCGCGTTCTTTGCGAAAAAAGGGTGGGAATCCGCACTGCCGATACTGCGGGCTTGGGGGCTACAGATTCTTCCCGTACTGCTTCAACCAAAGCACGCCGCAAATCGTCTTAGCGTCGCAAATCAGCCCGCTTTCCACCATCTTCAGCGCCTTCGAGAGGGGAACGAATCGCACGTCAATCACTTCGTCCGCCTCCGGCTGAGCAATTCCCGCCTTCAAACCTCGCGCCAGAAACACCGCCATGGTCTCCGCCAGAAAACCAGGGCTGGCGAAGAACTTCAAAATTCGCTTCCACGACTTCGCCGTATACCCAGTCTCTTCCAGCAGTTCGCGCTTGGCGCCGACCAGTTCGGTCTCTCCGGGATCAATGCGCCCAGCGGGCAGCTCCCAAATTTTTTTGCCGACGGTGTAGCGGTACTGCACTTCGAGCAGCACCAGCGGCTCTTTGCCACTCTCATCCACTGCCAGCACCACCACGGACCCCGGATGCCGAACAATGTCCCGCCGGACCTCAATGTTCCCCGGCTCCACCACTTGGTCGGAAGTGACCCAAAATACCGGCCCTCGATAGGCTTCTTTGGAAGAGATGATGCGTGCTTTGGAAGAGGCGGCGCGAGCTTTTTGCCGGGTAGGTCTTTTCGCGGTCATGCCAATAATATATCGGACTCGCGCTCGCCTAGCCGCAGGTGCCCTCGCTCGCGGTCTTGTTCAAGCAAAATCCGCCACGGAGACACAAGACACGGAGAAAGCCAACAAACCAGGCGTAGCCCAAGGTTTTGCTCGCGTAGCCACAGGCACCCCCACCTGCGGTCTGGTTCGAACAAAATCCACCACCCCGACGCGGAGAAAACCAAAACAAATCGGGCGCAAACGCAACCCGTCTTAACTCTTGCCTTTCACCACGTTGCCGGTGATGGAAACCGTCTGCGCACTCCCTTGCGCGTTATCGACAAACGTAACAAGTCCCGTCGCCGAAACAACTTCGCTCGCCGCAAACAGGATCTTGACGTTACAGCTCGCTCCCGCCGCAAGCTGCGATCGGCATCCGTTCAGCATCAGGAACTGCCGTCCCACGCCGCCGTCGCTTTCCGTCTGTGTCAATTTCACGCTCTGGAAGACAACCGGCAGGGTCCCGGTGTTTTGGACGGTGATGGTCTTGAGCGTCAGACTGAATTTCTTCACCGTGCCAAATGCGATGCTGCTGGGCGTAATGCTCAGCTGCGGCGAATTGGCCACCGTGTAATTCACTGAAACCGGAGCGCTTAAATTACCCGCCAGATCGCGGGCGCTTACGGTAAACGTGTGGGTGCCGACGGTGCCGTCCGCGGCGCTCGTCAGCGTGCCTGTGTTGGCCGTGGCGGCGATCGTCGAGGCTCCGCTCGGTCCGCACAGCACCACACCCGAACCGCCATCCGCGCAGCTATAGCTGGCGGTCACTGCCTGGCCCACGGTTGGTGCCGCCGGAGAAATCGTCAGCCCGCTGATAGTGGGCGCTTTCTTGTCCACCAGGAACGGTCCAAACGGCCCTTGCGCGGCGCTATTGCCCGCCACGTCCAATACCGTGACCGCGGCAATCGACGCGCTGCTGGTTTCGGTTCCAGCGGGCACGGCGGTTGTCAGGCTAAAGCTCGCTTGTGAGGAATTCGCCAGTCCTGAGCCAGTCGGGTTGTCGCTGGCGGTGCAGGGAACGGCTACGTCGGTCATTTGCCAAACGGCGGCCGGTGCCACGCAGCTTACGCTCGGCGGTGTCTTGTCGGTCTTGATGGTGAAGGTGGGCGGCGCGGTGGAAACCACCTTGGTGCCCGTCGAGTCCGTCGAGTTGGTGACTACGGTTTCCACCGTGCCCACCGCATCCGTACCAGAGAACGTGACTACCGTTGTGCCTTCGTTGGTATTGGGGATGACCACGCTACCAGTCGGACCCGTGATCGCAGCCGCCGCCAGCGGGTTGGCTCCCGTCGCGCTGTAGTTGATGCTGGCCACCGCGGGCAAGGGCGAATACGGGTTGGAGTTTATCGACGGCGGCGGAGCAACCACCGAGCTGCTGAACGTCAGCGTGACCGGCTGGTTCGTCCAGGAGTTAGTCAACATCGGCGATGGCGTCACCAGAGTCAATGGCGTCGGTACGCCTTGCACTGGAATCAAAACAGAGTTGAAGTTCTTGGTCTTTCCGGAAACCGTGGGGTCGCCGACGATGCCGGTGAAAATGTTGATTAAGCCTTTGCAAGCGGCATCGGTGATGGCGCAGCTGAGCGCGGTGTCCTTGCCCATCAGGTAGCCCGGAGCGGTGATCGGCTTCTGCGCTGGTTCGCCGTGGAAGACGTTATTCGCGCCGATCAGCGGGCTATTGCCGGAATCGGGGCAGTTGCTACCCGCCGGCGTCGTGTTGGACGAGGTGGTGCAAAGAACCGTCGTGGTTACGCAGGCGTAGGTGTTGTTGCCGAGATCCTGGTGCAGACAGGTGCTGCCCTGGAAGGGTGTGTTGGCCACAAGATCGCTAAATTGCTGGTCGGTAATGGCTTGCACCGTTCCCTGCATGAAGACGCCACTGGTGGTGGAGCCGCTCTGCGAATAGTCGATGGAGGCACTGAGTGTCGACGTGAAGTTGAAGTCGGTGCTGGTGGGTTGCAGCGGCTGGGTGATGGTGATCGGCGCTAACGGCAACTGGCTATACGACCAGCTCACGATGTCAGCGTTCTCGACGGCCGCGCCGGTCGCCGAAGTAAACCCGATGTAGGCGCTGTTGCTCTGATCCAGAACTAGTTGCTTGGTGATATCCAGAGTGGTCTGAAGCACGAGCACGCTGTCGAGGTAGATGGAGAAATTGTTGCAGCCCTGGGTGCAGGTGCCCGGCGCAAGGTAGTTGACGGTAATGGTGTGCGTGCTTCCGTCAGCCAGCGAAACGCCAGAAAGGCCCGGGACGGTGGAAAGGCTCTGGAGGGCCAGGTTGGCCGGGGTTCCATTGGCGCAAATGTAAGCGTGGTCCGCGCTGTTCGGGCTTAAGCCGGAGCCATTGACTGGCCCGCAACTCTGAACCGCGATGTGGTTGCTGTCGGGGTCCGCGAATTCCGTGTTTTGGTAGGTATCCAGTTCGACGGCCAAACTGTTCAAAATGGCATTGTTGGGGCCTGTCGCCGCCGAAATGTCATTGTTGCCATAGGACAGGTTGCTGCCGTTGGCGGTGTAGCCGATCGCGGCGGGACCCGACGGGTCGCCTTGAATCACCAGCGCCATCCCATCGCCGCATCCGTTACATCCCGAAAGCGTGAACTGAAACGCGGTCGTGAAGCCGGTATTCAGCGGTACGGGCGCATAGTACCAGGCGGACGCGTGCTGGTTTTGCAGCGCCGAATTCAGGCGGAGAGCGCCGCCGCTGGTCACCGAGGGCAGAATGCCGGTAGGTTGATTGTTCGCATCCGGGGCGGAAGTGTTGGTCAGGACCTGACAAGACCCAGGGGCGCTGCTGGCGCACACGTTGTTGGCAGAAAATCCGCCCGGGCTAAAGTTGAATGCGGCCTGCGCTCCGGCCACGCTCGTCAGCAGTGCCATCAGCAGCAGGGATTCAGCTACGGTCCAAGACACACGTCCACACAGAATTCGGCTTTTCATGACCAACTCGTCTTTCGTGAGGTCGCCGTCGGTCGTAAGACAGGAAGCGAGACCTGAGAGAATTTTTGCAACGGTGTTCGAAATTCGGCTCTAAACGGCCGATATTCGTTGAGTCCGCACACTGCGGCGGATGGTTCATTATCTTGTTTCTGGAACGCACATCTTTGTGGAGCGCACATCCAGGCATTTCCTGAGGCGGTTTTGGGGAGAGAAACGCCAGCGGAATCTAACCACGTTCACTCTTGGGGAAGAGAGACCGCTATGTCTATTCTTGGCCCATTCAGGGCCTATGTCAAGAAACAATCGCAACAATTGTTATGTGCAAACTCTTTCACAGAAAGTGCAAAACATTCGCACATCTCGAGTCGCCCGCTTACGGCTCTGGAAAGGAATTTTGCCCGGGAGGTTGAATTGAGGAAAGTAGCAGCAGCATCAAAAGAGCGCCCAGCAAGGGCAATACGAGGCCCGTTTGCAGGCTGCCGTAGCGGCTGGAGATGGTGCCGACCAGCCCCGGCAGGATGGCCCCGCCCAGGCCCGCGAGGGCAAACATGAGTCCGCCCACCCGGGGCGCGTTCTCACGAAAATGCAGGGAGACCAGGGAAATGTTGATGGGAAACACCGGCGCCAACCCCAGGCCGCTGATGGCGACTCCCAGCAGCAGGATTTCCATGCTGTGCGCGGCAAAGTTGTGGGCTGCGAGCAGCGTGCCCACCCCGCACAAAGCCAACAGCAGACCCAATTGAGCTAAAATTTTTTCGTGGATGCCGCGCAACAGGCTGGGTGCCAGCGCCCGGCCAGCCAGCAGACCGCCCCAGAACAGCGCCGGCGCCGCTGCCCAAAGCGTTCCCGGTAGGCTCTGAATCCGTTGCGCGTAGGATGCGATCCACCCGCCGATGGAGTTTTCCGTTCCGACGTAGAGAAAGAAAAGGCAGCCCATCAGGAGTACATAGCGGTCTCGCCAGGGGCTGGACGCTGGGGGCGATGCGCTGGAGGAGCGATCGGCATTTGGCAACAGCTTGGCATTCGCCAGAACCAACGACGGTGAAAGTAGAGCACCACCAATCAGAATCGAAGCCGCCGCTGAACCAAAGAGCAACCAGCTCGTGTGCCGCGCGGGAGCCAGCGCCGCAACGGCAAAAGGGCACGCCGCCGCTCCGGCTCCCCAGGAAAAATTTAGCCAATTGAGCGCTGCGGCGCGACGGTCCGGATGCATCTCGGCGATGAGCAGGTTAGAGGCAGGGATGGCCAAGCCCAGCCCGATGCCGTAGCCCGCGACGGCGGCGATTCCAAGCATCGAGTTTCCGACAGCGGAAGTCGTCGTTGCCGTCGCTGTCGTTGTGGCCGCCAACGAAGATTGCGCCAGCAGCGCGACCCCCGCAGCCATCGTTCCCAGTCCGGCGACGATTGCGCTCCGGTAGCCGTAGCGCTGAACCAGCCAGCCCGAAAGCGCGACTCCCGCCATGGAACCCGCGAACTGGGCGGTAAACAAGTGTCCGGCTTGCGCGTCATTCAGTGCCCAGCGCGCGGAGAGTATTGGCAACATGGGACCCAGAAGTACTGTCACGACCCCGGTTAAGACAAAGGCGGCGTGGATTAGCAGTGTGAGGGGCTTTGGAGACGAGTGACGCGGTTGGATGCCGCCTGCAACGCTGCCTGTAACTGGAAGAGCGGCCAACTCTTACTTCACTTTCCGGAGGGATAGTTTCTGCCCGGGCGCTCGGCCGGTCGAGTTGCGAACCATGAACTCCGGCTCGACCGTAATCAGCCTGGGGAACGAGTCCGAGTTGGGTCGGGCGATGCGCTGGAGCAGATGTTCGGCGGCGATGACGCCCATCTTGCGCAGCGGTTGCCGGACGGTGGTCAGGCTGGGATTTTGAAACGCCGCGCCGGTAATGTCATCAAAGCCGACCACGGAGACGTCCTCGGGAACGCGAAGCCCAGCCTCCCGCAGGGCCCGGATGGCACCAATGGCGGAAATATCGTTAAAGCTGAAGAGCGCGGTGAAAGGCTCGCCCTTGGCGAGCAGCTTTTGCGTAACGTGGTAACCCAGGTCCGGAGTGGGCTGGTCGCCGCGCAACTGGGTGGTGAGCTTGGAGTGAATCTTCAGGTGGAGCCGACCGGCGGTTTCGACGATTGCGTTCCAGCGCACCTGGGTGTCGGAACTGAACTCCTGCCCTTTGATGAACGCCACGCGTTCGTGACCTTGCCGCACCAGATGCTCCAGAGCAAGGCGGGCGGCCATTTGGTGGTCCAGCAAAATGTTGGTTACGCCTTTGACGTGGTTGTGCCCGGAGATGGTGACAACGGGGATGCCGAGGTTGTCGTGGGTCCACGGGGTATCGACGGCGATGAGGCCATCGACGGAGCGCGCCAGCAGGAGCTTGGGATATTCGTCGATTAGGTCGGCGCGATGGCGATGGCTGGCGACAAAATAAAAGTATCCCTCGTGGAGAAGATGGTCTTCGATCCCGCTCATCACCATGGCGGCGTAGCCTTCACTGACTTCCGGGACGAGCACGCCGATCATAAAGCTGCGCTGCGTACGGAGCGAGCGGGCGACGAAATTAGGGCGATATTTGTATTTGGCGGCGGCCGCGAAAATGCGATCTTTGGTGTCTTGCGGGATGGAATCCGCGACCGCTGAGCGGTTCATGACCAGCGAAACTGTGGCCGGGGAGAGCCCGAGACGATCCGCCAGAGACTTAAGGCTGACTTTTTTGGCTGGCTTGGGGGCCCGAACGCGAGGCGCTTTCTTGGACGGCACGAGAGGCAGTGTCCCATAAGCGTGCCCGCAAAACAAGCGGGGGATTGCGTGGGCGTCGAATCAGGACACTCCGAATTTCGATTCCATTCGAGGGGGAGTGATTGGTTGGGTTGGGGGCTGGTGGCTTCTCAGATGTCATTCCGAGAGTTGTCGTTCCGAGCGAAGCGAGGAATCCCGATCCTTTAGAATCGACATCGCTCTCTCCAGCTTTTTCTCTGTGCGGCGTCGTCGCAAGAAAGCTGGAAAGTGTCGGACTACTCCGACACCTTGGGGATTCCATTCGGCTGCGCTCAGGGCAGGCTCTTGCTTTGCTCGGAATAAAAGTTGCAAAACAAGAACCACTTCAGAGTCTTGCTAGTCGAGTTTAGGGATCTGCCTGGGAGGGTCTGATTCAGTCCTTGGCGAAACAACGGGGCACGACAGGAACGAGCCTCGGGGGCTAAAGCCCCTGATTTTATGAGGCTTTGGCGGCACGGCTGAAGCCGTGCCCTTTCAAGGCGCGTGCGAGGAGGGACCTTTTAGGGAACTTGACCAGGGTTTCCCTACCTGGAGCTAGTCCTAGCGCTGCTTTTCAGTTTCCTGATTCAGTTTTTCCAGCATGGTTTGGATTTCCGGATTCGACATGAACAGCTTCCAGACGAGGCCGGTGCGGTAGTTCTCCACCATGACGACGATGGGGGCCTGGTTGAGGCCGCCGTAGTTGGGACCGATCCAGTTTTGCGAGGGGTTATAGGCGTCGCGAGGGCCGTAGACGTCCCACATGGTCGCGCCCAGGTCGCGATAGTAATGCTTGAAGGCGAGCATGGAGGCGTCGGGCGTGTAGGGGAAGGACGACAGTGCGCCGGTCGGCGTGATGGTGCCGGAGCTGTTGGCTTCATCGGGGGCGTGCGCCTGATAGCCGAACGGGCCGTCGCTGGCGCTCAAGCCCCAGGCATCGGCTCCGTAGCCCGCGAAGTGGTGCGGGTTGCGGATGCAGTAGGCGCGGTTGATGAGCGCGATGTTGCGATTGTTCACGAAATAGGACGCGGTGTACTTGTCATGCAGGCTATGCGGATCAAGGCCCAGGAATGGGTAGTGGGTGAAGAAGAGCGGGCCGCCATTGCCGACGCCGACATCCAGCTTGATGCCTTCATAGGTATTGCCGTTGGCGTAGTGATTGCCATCCTGCTGGCCCGACCAGCCCGCGCGGTACTCGAGGGCGCGCTGTGACTGGCTGGCCCACCCGGTGTAGTAGAGGCTGGCGGGGATGGAATGCGTGGGAGAGGCAATGCCCAGCAGATAAACCGGAAGCGTTTCATTAAAGCCGAAGAGTGGGTGATGGATTTCCCAGGTCCACTGCGGAGACCAATGCCAGTAGAGGTTGGGGCTGTCGGGCGTTTCACGGTAGAAATCCCACTCGACGGTTTCCCAGAGTTTGGAAATGCGGCGGTAGAGGGCTTCTTCCTTTTCGTTCCTGGCATGGAAATATTGGCGGGCGGCGAGGAGGCCTTGCACGAGGAAGGAGGATTCGAGAACGTCCGCGCCGTTGTCAAACATGCCGAAGACGGGCATGGTTTTGCCGGTGCTGTCATCCATGTAGTGCGACCAAGCGCCGTGGTAGCGGTCAGCGTGTTCCAGGAACGTTACGATGCGGTTGAGGCGTTCGAGGCCCTGTTCGCGGGTGATGAAGCCGCGCTCGACGCCGACGACCAGCGCCATGATGCCGAATCCGCTGGCTCCGGTGGCGACTACGCGATCATCGCCGGGGAGGCTTTCCTTGGCCATTCCGGAGTTGGGTTCGGCGGCGTCCCAGTAGAAGCGGAAACAGGCTTCCTGGAGCATGGTAAGGAGTTCGTCGTCGCTGAGTTCGCGGGTGGAGGCCGAGGCAGGTGTGGAAAGCGGCGACTGGCCATAAGTTTCGTCCGAGGCCGCGACTTTGTATTGGGCGGTGACGCCGGATTTGCCGAGGAAATCGGCATAGCGGGTGATGTTGGGCAGTTGCATGCCGACAGGTGTGAAGTCTTTGCCGTCGAGCGAGCGGTAAATCATGTAGCGACGCAAGCGGGGATCGGCGACAGGTTGCCAGGAGATATCGACGTGGCGGTCGTAGCCCTTGGCCTGGATGCCTTGCGGGGCGGGGAGAGCGGCGGCTTTGGCTAGGTCGTCATTGACGTGGACTTCATCCACGCGGATTTCATCCACAATTAGAACGTGATGCGTGTTATCGCCAGCATCTTGCTGGAAGATGATGTTTTGCAATTGCGCGGGATGGAACTCATAGACGGAAGCGGTGTGAAATGCCGAAAATGGAATACGAACCTGGGTCCATTGGTGAGCGGGAAGATCGCCGGTGATGGGGCCGATGGGCAGCGGCTCGGTGAAGCTGCCGGGAAACTCGGCGACTTGCAGGCCGTCACGAGTGTTGGACAGCACGACGCGTGGGAGCGCCGCGGCGGGAATGGCTTCCGGGGAATAGATCCAGAAATAGAGATTGGATCCGATGAGTCCGGGAAAGCGGTTGCGGAAGTTGATGATGCGCACGTTGGCCTGCCAGTTCCCTCCGGGCTTCGACTGCCAATCGAGTCGGAGGGCATTGGGCGGGGTGAGAACGTTTTTAGTTTCGAGCGGGAGGCGCTGGTTCTCGCCCACGCAGGCCAGCGTGCTGCCTCCGCTGGCTTCGCCGAAGCTGTAGAAGTAGGAGTCGGCGGTGAGGCTGTTGTCGAAGAACGTGTGGCGATAGTAGTCGTCGGCGAAGGCGGGCTGAATGGCGAATAGCGCGAGGACGAAGTATTTTGAAAGCGTGCGGAGCGACATGATCATGTAATCCTAATTGTTCAGAATTCCAAACATTGCTATTTGCCGGGAGTGCTCGCGGCAGGAGTGCGCCGGAACCCGGCCTTGTCCATTGCCGACTGCGCCTCCGGATTCTTCATGAAAGTCTCCCAGACGAATCCGGAACGCTGATTTTCCGCCATGAGCATGGTGATGCCGACATCAATGCCAATGACGTCCGGGTTGTACCAGCCGGTGAGGGGATTGAAAGCATCAACGAAGCCGTATCGTCCCCAGGCGCCCAGCTTGCCGTAGTGCCCACGAATTTCGCGGAGAACCTTGATGCAGTCGTCAAAGGCAAAGGGGAGCGAGCCGCCAGCGGCGCAGGGCACGATGGAACCATCGAGTTCGCCAATTTCCGGCGGGCCGCCCCAGGCGGTGTAGCCGTGAGCGCTGTCGGAGGCGGAAATGCCCCAGAGAGTTTCGGTGTAGTCGGGAAAGCGGTCGTGCAGGGAGAGGCAGAAAAGCTTGTGAGCTTTTGTTGCTTTTACGGAATTTTCGAAGAAGTCGGCGTGCTGGTCGCTCTTGTGCCGGAAATCAAACCAGGCTTGGGAGTACTGGTGGGTGAAGATGGGGTCGCTTCCTGAAATGAAATCCAGCCCTTGATAGTGGATGACGGGGCGCGTCCAGGATTCCCACGTGCTCGCCGGGACCGGGTGCGTGGGGGAACCGAGGGCAAGCAGGTAGATCATCATGAGTTCGCAGTAGTGCGCCCAACGCGCTTCCAGGAAACCGCTTTCCGGAGTCCACCCCATGGAGAAGGACTGCCCGCCGTTGAGCATCCAGGGCCAGTCGACGCGCTCGTAGATTTTGGTGGCGAGGTCTTTGATTTCCGGATCGGCAAAATGCTGGCGGGCGGTGAGGATGCCGCAGAGTAGCAGGGAAGAGTCACTGGAGGAAAGCTCGCATTTGTCCCAGCGCGCTCCGGTGTTCACGTCCTGGAAATGGTAGAAGAAGCCGTGTTCTTGCGGCATGTCCTTCCATAAAAAGCGGAGGGTACGCTGAACCCGGTCGACAATCTCCGCGGGTTTGCCATAGCCGCGCTGGTCGGCGATGCAGAGTCCGCCGAGACCGAAGCCAGTGGCGGCGATGCTGGCCATTTTGCGTGTTTCCTTTCCGTTCAGGAGAGAGCGGTCGAGGATTTGCCCGGTGATGGGGCTGGCTTGCTCCCAAAAATAGCTGAAGCTTGCGCGTTCGATTTCGTCCAGGAACTGGTCGTCGGGAGCGCCGTAGGGCGGGTCGGGGGACGTGACTGGAGTCTTGGGAGCACAGCCGGTCAACGCCGAACCGGCTATCCCCAGGGCCGAGAGGCGCAGCCATTGGCGGCGCGTGAGAGGTTGATCGGGTTGCATGATGGCCTGCCTTCTTGCGGGATCACTGCTTAACAGCCCGTGGTGAAACTCAAATTTCTAAATCGCAGCGCCTAAAGGCGAGTGAAAATTTAGCCCTCAGGGCACGGCTGAAGCCAGGCCCTGATACAAATCTTACTTTCACCACTGGCTGCTAAGGGACAATGTTCAACTCCGCGGCGGTGCCGCTGGCGGAATCCGGACTAATCCATACGGTGGCTTTCGACGGCTCGGCGGCGAGGCGGTTTTGATCGTTCCATAGCGTGAACGCCTCGGCATCCAGAGGGAAGGTAACCTTTTTAGTCTCACCCGGCGCCAGGGTGATGCGTTGAAAGCCCTTTAGCGCGCGCACAGGCTGCGCCACACTGGTGCCGCGCAGGCGCACGTAAAGCTGAACGACTTCGTCGCCCGCCACCTTGCCGGTATTGGTCACGGATGCCGTCGCGGTCAATACGGCAGTGCCGCTAGCCAGCGCGCCATTCAGGTTGGCTGCGGAAAGTTCCCTGGTATCGATTTCCGTGTTTCCGAATCCGAACGTCGTGTAGGAAAGGCCAAATCCGAAGGGAAACAGCGGGCTGTTCACTTCATCAATGTAGCGCGAGACATACTTGTTGTCGCCGTCCCCGGGCGGCTTGTTGAGGTCGGCTTTGTCCGCCGGACGGCCCGTGTTCAGGGCGTTGTAGTAGAGAGGAATTTGCCCTACGGTGCGCGGCCAGCTGACGACGAGTTTGCCGCTGGGGTTCGATTCGCCGAAGAGAGCGCTGGCCAAGGCCGGTCCGGCCTGGATGCCCGGAAACCATGATGCCATGACAGCGGGAATGTGTTGGAACGCCCAGGGCAGCGTGAGCGGCCGGCCACTGAAGATGAGCAAGACAACAGGTTTGCCGGTGGCGGCGACTTTTTCCATGAGTTCTTGTTGTCGTCCCGGAACGTCAAGTCTGGAACGCGAAGATGCTTCGCCGGACATCTCCCATGGGTGCTCGCCTAAAGTGAGGATGACCACATCCGCTTTGCTGGCCGCCGTTACAGCGTCGGCGATGCCCTGGTCGGTGCCGTCGAGAAAGCCCGCGCCCTTGGCGCGAAAAACGTTGGCCGCGCCGAGGCGCATATTTAGAACAGCAACGAGAGAGGCGACATCTTCGCCCTGGCCGAGACCGGCCCAAGCCCCCAACATGGTGGCGGGGTCGTCGGCGAGCGGGCCGATCAGCGCAATGCTATGCACGCTGCTCGAAAGAGGCAGCAGGGGCGCTCCGCTCGGGCCGGGTGCGTTTTTCAGCAAAACAAAAGACTGTTCCGCTGCGGTCCGCGCCACAGGGAGATACTCCGGGCGCAGCAGAGCCGCTTTTTCCTTGCTTTCGTCGGTGTACGGGTTTTCGAAAAGCCCCAGGGCAAACTTCACGCGCAGCACATGCCGTACCGCGGTATCGAGTTCCGTTTGCGAAACGGCTCCGGATTGGACCAGATGCGCGAGGTGATCGTGGTACAGGCTGCTGGCCATATCGATATCCACGCCGCCGAGAAACCCTTTGCGCGCGGCGGTCTCGCCGTCATTGGCGATTCCGTGGGCCATCAATTCCATGACTGAGGTCCAGTCGCTATCGACGATGCCCTGGAAGCCCCATTCCTTGCGGAGAACCTGTTTCAAAGTGAAAGGATTGGCCGAGGAGGGAACGCCATTGAGCGAGTTGAATGCGCTCATGATGCTGGCCGAACCCGCATTCACAGCGGCGTGGAACGGTGGCAGGTAAAACTGGCGCAGCGTATGCTCGGAAATTTCAGTGCTGTTGTAGTCGCGGCCGCCTTCAGCAGCGCCGTATCCGACATAGTGTTTGGCGCAAGCGGCAATGCTATCCGGCGCGTCCAGCCGCTGGCCTTGGTAGCCGCGTACATAGGCAGCCGCCATGGCCGAGCCCAGAAACGGATCTTCGCCCGCGCCTTCCGCCATGCGCCCCCAGCGCGGGTCGCGAGCAATATCCACCATGGGCGAAAACGTCCAACGCACGCCGCTGGCGGAGGCTTCCCGCGCCGCAATGCGCGAAGCCTTTTCCACAAGCGCAGGATTCCAGGTCGATGCCAGGGCTAGCGGAATCGGGAATTCCGTTCTAAATCCGTGAATCACGTCCAGACCGAAAATCACCGGGATATGAAGACGCGACTTCTCGACCGCGACGTGCTGGTAAGCATTGACTTCCTTGGCGGTGGAAATGTTGAATAACGCGCCGATTTGCCCCTTCGCCAGCATGTCGTTGTAATCCGTCATACCGGTGCCGGGTCCGGTGGGCTGCCCGGCGGAATATTGGGCCAACTGGCCAACTTTCTCGTCCAAAGTCATCTGGCCGAGCAGCGAGTCTACTTTAGCGTCGAGGCTGGGATCGTAGATGCCGGTGGTCGGAAGCTTGGTAGCACTTTGGCCCACAGCTCCACATGCTAGTACTAACGAAACTGAAACAAGATATTTTACGTTGCGCACGATCCGGTACCCCCGCTGTGATTCATCAAGAATTATGATCGTCAAGAATTGGTGTTGCCGGACAGCATCATACCAGTTGGCGTTCCGGTGGAGCTATTGCTAAATCGATTTGTTAGTGGTTAAGGGAAACCCTCAACATGGTCCTTCAATTTTGTGTGACCTGTCATTCCGAAGCGAGGCGGGGAATCCCTGCACTCTTGATTCGTCAACACTCTCGCCAGCTTTCTCTCTGGGGCGGCGTCCCCAGGAGAGAGCGGAAAAGTGTCGGGCGCTCTCAGGATTCCGGGAATTCGTCGCTCGCGGTCCATTGGCAAGGCAAGAAGTTTCTCCCCGCGCGAAAGACTGATGTAGACTCGCTGGGCGATTTGCGGGAAACCGTGAAGGCCGCGTGCGGAGGGCTTCCCATTGCAAGTGAAAGTGCAAGTAAAAGTGGATGTTCGCTACGTAATTCTGCTGGCTGCCACCGCCGGGTTGGGCGGCCTTCTTTTTGGCTTTGACATCGCCATCATCACCGGCGCCGGTCCGTTTCTGGTTCATCACTTCAACCTGAATGATCTTAGCCTGGGCTGGGCCTTCAGCTCGCTCCTGTTTGGCTGCATTGTTGGTTCAGGCGCGGCGGGCAGGCTGGCGGACCTTTACGGTCGCCGCAAGGTGCTTCTGTGGGCAGCCGTATTTTTCGCCATCACATCCGCTGCGACGGGACTCGCCTTCAGTTTTACCAGTTTCGTCGTTGCCCGTTTCCTCGGTGGACTCGCCGTCGGCACTGCGTCGCTCGTCTCCCCGATGTATATTTCGGAGGTTTCGCCGCCGCACTTGCGCGGACGCATGGGTACGCTGTACCAGCTCGCTATCGTCACTGGAATTCTGGTCTCGTATTGCATCAACTATCTCCTGCGCAATACCGGGCCGGACAACTGGCGCTGGATGTTCTTGAGCGGCGTTGTTCCCTCCATCGTCTTCCTATTCCTGCTCCTGCGCGCCCCGGAGACCCCGCGATACCTGCTGATGGCGGGCCGTCCGCAGGAAGCGTTGACGATTCTGGAACGCATCACCGGGCCAGCCCATGCTGCCGTGGAGATGAAGGAAATTCAGGCCAGTTTCCACGCGAAACGCGGCACTTGGCGGGATCTGCTGCGCCCTGGCATCCGCCGCGCCGTGTTTGTCGGGTTTAGCCTCGCGATTCTCATCCACGTTTCCGGCATCAATACCATCATCGATTACGCGCCCTCCATTTTTCGCTCGGCCGGTTTCAAGATTGACGCCGCGCTGTTTTCCACTTTCGTAATTGGCCTCACCAACTTCAGTCTGACGGTGGTTTCCTTCTGGACCATTGACCGCTACGGTCGCAGGCCGCTCTACATGATCGGTTCGCTGGGAATGACGGTGGCGCTCGTGGGGCTGGTCATCGCTGTCGTAACCGGGCACTTTCAGGGCATGGTCGTGCTGTTGCTCATCTTGCTCTATCTGGCGTTTTTCTGCTCCTGCATCGGGCCGGTGTTTTGGACGCTGGTGCCGGAAATTTTCCCCAACAACATTCGCGGCACGGCCATGACGGTTCCGGTGCTAACGCAGTGGGCCGCCAACGCCCTGGTCGTGTTGTTCTTCCCCTATGCTTTCAACCGCATCGGGAAGGCCGTAACGTTCGGTTTTCTGGCGGCGATGGCGCTGACCCAGGCGATTTTCACCTACTTCTTCGTGCCGGAGACCAAGAACAAGCCGCTGGAGGAAATTGAAGCGTTTTGGAATGACCCCCATGCCCGCGCCAAAATGGCAGAGCGCGTTCGCCCCTGAAGGCGTATTATGGGACCGGTCTCATTGGACTCAGTACAAGACTCGCAACAGGAGAAGATTTTATGGCGAAGGGCGTGATCAGCACCGCTGACGTCAGTTCCTACCACAAGGATGGCTATGTGCTCGTGCGCGGCATGTTGAGCGCCGACGAAGTGGGCCTGCTCTCCCGCGCCGCCCGTGAAGACAAGGTGCTGGACGAACACTCGTTCGGCCGCGCCGATGGCGAAGGCGGCACCGTTCGCCTCTCGCTGTGGAACCATCCCACCGACACCATTTATGGAAAAATTGCCACTTGCGAATCAGTCGTAGGCTCAGCCGAGAAAATTCTGGACGGCGAGGTCTACCACTACCACTCGAAGATGATCATGAAGGATGCCCGCGTTGGCGGAGCCTGGGCGTGGCACCAGGACTACGGCTACTGGTATCAGAACGGCGTCCTGTTCCCCATGCTGACCAGCGCTTACATCGCCGTGGACCGGGCCACCAAGGAAAACGGCTGCCTCCAGGTTATTAGAGGCTCGCACGGGCTGGGCCGCATCGAGCACGTTCTGACCGGCGAACAAGCCGGAGCCGATCAAGCCCGGGTGGACGAAATTCTGAAGCGCCTGGAGTTGGTCTACGTGGAAATGGAACCCGGCGATGCGCTGTATTTCCACGCCAACCTGCTGCATCGCTCCGACCAGAACCGTTCGGAGAACCCGCGCTGGTCCATGATCTGTTGCTACAACGCCGCCCGCAACGATCCCTACAAAGATTCACACCACCCTCGCTACACGCCGCTGGTGAAGGTGCCCGATGCGGAAATCCTAAAATCCGGTATGAAACGCTTCGGCGCGGCAGAAGCCGCCGGCACCTGGCTCGATCCCAACCGCGACGCGAGCGCGGAAGTGCTGGCGAAAAAAGATTA
>JAYWAL010000039.1:0-17149 GCA_043782485.1 Acidobacteriaceae bacterium
CCGCGCACGATCGCGAAATGCTATCTTCCGGCGGATCCGCAAGACTGTTTCTCGGCCCAGGTTAGCGCCAAAGTGCGGCGCGAACCTGGGGCACCTGGCAGCGTTTTCCAAGCTCAATTTTTCTCTGAGCCGAGCGCGGTGAACTTCGGTAATGGTTTCACTTCTTGTCGGTGAAAGCTCCGTATCGCTATCTTGTAAGAGCGTGCTCGAGTCCCGGAGCGCAAGTCTAACGAGGAGGTGCCGTGATCGAGCAAAGGCTTAACGAATTCTTTGGCGATGCCGAGTCTACGAGCTTCGGAACGGGTTGGTGGAGCGGGATCCTGTCGGCGTTCTTCGGATTTCTCTCGTTCGGAGGCGTTCTGTGCCTGCATTTTCCTCAGCTACTCACCTCTCCGGAATTGCGTCCGCACTATCCAATGCACACTCTGCGCGTTCTGATCCAATGTCTCATTGTGTCGGCAATTCTGTTCGGAGTGATTGCTTCGATTCTGCGCAAGAAGAAGACTTTGGCGATGATCGGAATGCTGCTGGCCATTGCGGCAACAGCTTTGGGCGGATCCAGCGTACGAATTAACGAGACTCTCCACGATGGTCCTGCAATCGGCCTGGACTGGTTTTTGCTGGATTTATTTCTAACGGCGCTCATTTACGTGCCGCTTGAAAGACTCTGGCCGCAGCATCCCGAACAAGGGACCTTTCGCAAAGGGTGGACGCTGGATGTCGTGTATTTCATGTCCACCCATCTGCCGCTGCAGGTTTTGTCTTTTCTGATCTTGTTGCCAGTAACCCAGGCCACCCGATATCTGGGTGTTCCGATTTTGCAACAATCCATCGCCCGAATGCCGTGGTTGTTGCAACTTTTCCTGGCGGTTTTGGTCGCGGACGTTGCTGAATATTTCATTCATCTGGCTTTCCACAAAGTGCCCTTTCTATGGCGGTTCCACTCCATACACCATTCTTCGACGGCGCTCGACTGGCTCTCAGGTTCACGCGGCCACTTTGTGGACGACACGGTCATCCGCGCATGTATTCTGACTCCTCTCGTGCTCGGCTTTTCGCAACCGATCATCGTGGCGTATTTGGTTTTTGTCACCGTTCACGCAACATCGAGTCATTGCAATTTCAGGCCCAGCATCAAGTGGCTGGAAAAGTATTTGGTCATGCCCAGATACCACCACTGGCACCATACTTCTCAAAAAGAGGGCACCGACAAGAACTTCGCCATTCATTTCCCCTGGGTTGATAAGCTTTTTGGAACTTATTACTACCCAGAGGAGTGGCCGGAGGCTTACGGTCTGGACGGCGAAACCATTGCGCCAGGTTTTTTGGGGCAAACGATGGAGCCATTTACAAAAAGGAAAAACCCTTAGGGGCGTGTTTCAATAACGCTGCCTGGTGCCCCAGGTTCGCGCCCCATCATATGACGCCTGCAGTTTTTACTTCTCTGGTTTTGGGGCGCAACCTGGGCGGAGTCCTCCTTAAACCATCCGAAAATCTTGAATTCCTCGGCAATCCCAGGTTAGCTCGCCTTCGGCTACGCGGAACCTGGGGCACCAAGCAGAACGCGTTCAAGAAACTGCTGGATCAATACTGATGCAATGAGAATCCAAACGGCAAAGCCGCCTCAAGATTGATTGGTTCTCCGGTGATGGGGTGTTGGAAATTCAGAAATTGGGCGTGCAGGAAATATCCTCCATCGCCCGGGAGGCCGGGGAGATTTTCAAGAGGCTGGCCGGTTGAGCCGTACAGAGGATCGCCTACCAGGGGATGGCCAATGGATGCCAGATGGATTCTGATTTGATGAGGGCGTCCCGAATTTAGGCTTACCTCGAATGTTGTGGTGCTGGTCGTACTGCTAGGTGTCCTGCCTGGCGCCCGTGAGATCACCTTGGCCAATGATTTTGACGGTTTGCCGCTTGGGTTGGCGGCCCACACGGAGCCGATGAGCGGGTGCGGTACCAGGCCGATGGGTGTGAGGATTTCGTAGGCGTCGTGCTGTGCAATGCCCTGCGCCAGTGCCCGGTAGAGTTTTTGAACTTTGGCCGTGTTCCAGTTTGCGAATAGATTCGAGGCCGCCTGCGGTGTTTTGGCGAAGAGGACGATGCCGGTGGTGGCTCGGCCCAACCGGTGGACCGGATTTGCGTTGGGGGTTTCCTTTCGCACCAACCGCAGCAGGGTGTTTTCCATGAAGCCGCCGCCGGGGAGGGTGGGCAGCCCGCTGGGTTTGTTGACGGCCAACAGATGGGAGTCTTCCAACAGCACTTCGAAGTGCTGAGGAGCGTCTGGTTCGATCCAGGGTGGACGGTTCCAGACCAGGGTTTGGCCTACGGTGACCGATTCGCTTCCGGTGGCGGCGACGCGGTTGAGAGTGACTTCGCCGTTGTCCAGTTTTTGTTGCCAGGCTTGTGGTGTTGAGTGGGGGTACAGGCTTGTCAAGTGGGAGAGCAGGGGTTGTCCATGGTATTGGCGGCTGATGATTGTGGTGTAGGCATAGCCCCGGTTGAGCATGTAGTTTCAGTCTAAGCTATGGCCTCTGCGGCGCTGCGGCCTCTGCGTAAACCTTCACCAGCCGGTAGAGAAGCGTCCTTGCCTCATACACGCATCTACATCCTTCCGCGTGGCCTTCACCAAGCCGAGAGACTTCATCGGAGTGACATCGGGATCGGTATGACATCGGGGCTATGTTTAGGGTTTGGCTTGTGCAGCTGCCTTGGCAATGAAGATATCAGCGGGGAGTTGGAACCGTGCGCTCAATTTCCGCACTTGTTCCAGAGTGAGATCTCGTTGCCCTGACAGGAACATCGAAACCCCGCTCTCCGAACCAAATTGCGGGATCAGGTCCCGTTGTTTGAGACGCTGCTGCTCCATGAGGAACCGCACCACGGAAACCGGGTCGGCCGCGGGAATTGGGGAGTGCTGCTGCTCGTAACGTTCCACGAGGAGGGTTAGCAGCTCGATGGCTTCCGCTTCCGAACTTGAGGGGCCTTTCAGCGCCGTGAGACGGAACAGAGCGTGGGTATACGCTTCCAGTTCCTTGTCATTGTGGGTGACGCGGGGAGCGTCGTTCGCAATCATTTCCGCCGGGTTGGCGAGAGCTATGGTCATCTTGTTCCAAATCTCCGATCCCAGTTGTTGCGGTTGTCGTATTCCTTGTGCGTCAAAAACGACCGGATGTAAAGGTGACCTTCCGTCTGTTTTTTGTGCATCGTCTTTTCATCCGTCGTCTTTACTATGTGCCTTCAGGCGTACTATTTCACAATACGTGAAGTTGTCAAAGTGGCCCAAAACATCCGGCGACTTGTCTAAGCGGGGCTCTTCGCGGGGTCACGGAGGAACAATCGCCCTTGCCGCGACGCAAACTCCGGGGGCACCAACAGCGTTAACGCATTTGGAACAACTGAGATTTCCGCGGGCAGCTGACCCACGAGTTCGCCGTCTGCCTCGACGTAAACGGGGCTGTTGCTTTCCGGGGCCATACGAATTTGTGTTGCATCTTCTAGCGTGACTGCGGGAGTTTTCCAATGCCCGCCCATCATTCCGCGCAGGATGCTCAGCAGGTAGCTCCAGCGGCTGGATGTTTGGAACACAACCACGCGAAAGTCTTCCCGCAGCAGCGACGCCCCGGGGGCCAGGTCACGCAGCACATTGCCAAAATTGTGCAGGCGAACGGCAAGAATTTGCGTGGCGTGCCGTGGTGGAGCAACTCCCAGGGTCACGGAAAACCACAGCGGACGGTGCGTTAGCCACACCTGCAACGCTTTCAAAAAATATGCGGCGATGCCAAAGGTGCGCTTCTTGCTCCGCCCAAGTTGATGAAAAATATAGCCATCTTGCCCCACGCCCGCCACGCTCAGAAAATATCGGGTCACGAGCATTCCGTCGGCGGTGCGGCAAGCCACGCGGCCGACGCTGACGGGCATCGGCACGGCCAGAAGAGCAGCTTGTGCGGCCGCCACCGGGTTGCGGGAAATGCCCAAGTCGTTGGCGAGAACATTGGCAGTGCCGAGAGGAATCACGCCCAACTTTCCTGGATTCCCCACCAGCCCCTGCGCCAGATCTTGCGCGGTGCCATCGCCGCCGCAGGCGAAAACGGTGTCATAGCCTTGCGCGATCGCGGCCTTCGCCTGCTGCCCCGCTTCAGAGGCCGATGTCGTTTCCGCGATCACCGCTTCCAAGCCCGCTCGGCGGAACACTGCTGTGACTTGTTCCACCGCCGCACGGGTTCGTCCGGGAGCGGGACCGGAATGCGGATTGTAGAAAAGCATGACGCGGCGCATGGGACTATGGTATCCCGCGCGGTCCCGTGTAACGCACTTGGCGGTTGCATGCGCACCTTCTCCAGACTAGACTCGGGCCGGACGGTCGAGGATGGTCGGGGTTGGTCGTCGCCGCAGAAAATCTTGGAGGATGCTATGAGGAACTTGGTTCTGTGCATATTTTGGTCGTGCGCGACGGCGGCGGCGCAGCATGCCGACACGGTGGCCGTGTCGGCAAAAGCGCCCACCTTGGTCAGCGGAATTGGTGAGCAACACCATCCCGTGAGCACCTCCAACGCGGCGGCGCAGCAGTTCTTCGACCAAGGGCTGCGCTACATTTACGCCTTCAATCATGAGGAGGCGGCGCGGTCGTTTCAGCGCGCGGCGGATCTTGACCCCAAGCTGGCCATGGCCTACTGGGGCGTCGCTGAAGCCATTGGCCCGAACTACAACGATCCGGCCAGCGAAGACCGCTTCAAACAAGCGCACGAGGCCATTGCCAAGGCTCTGAGCCTCTCGCAGGATGCCACGCCGAGCGAGCGCGAATACATTGCGGCGATGGCGGCGCGCTTTCCCTCGGACGCTTCGGCGGGTGATCCAACCGCGTATTACAAGAAGGCCGCGGAGGCCTACCACGACGCCATGCGCGAGTTGGTGAAGCACAACGCGGACGATTTGGACGCGGCCACGCTCTTCGCCGAAGCCGGCATGAATCTGCGGCCCTGGCAGCTATGGCATCACGATGGCACACCGGAGGTCGGCACGGAAGAAATTGTTACAACTTTGGAATCCGTGATTCAGCGCGACCCGAACCACGTGGGCGCGAACCACTACTACATTCATGCCGTGGAAGCGTCGAATCATCCCGAGCGAGCGTTGCCCTCAGCCAATCGGCTGGCGGCTTTGGCCCCGGCAGCTGGGCATTTGGTCCATATGCCAGCCCACACGTATATCCGCACGGGAGACTTTGACGCGGCCGAGAAAACCAATGTCGACGCGGCCAAGGCTGATGAAGCCTACTTCGCCGCCAGCAACGCGCAGGGCATGTATTCCATGATGTACTATTCGCACAATTTGCATTTCATCGCCACGGCGGCAGCGATGGAAGGACGGTACGCGGATTCCTGGCAGGCGGCAGATAAGCTGGCAGCGCACGTGGCTCCGGCGGTCAAAGACATGCCTCCGCTGGAGGGCTTCCTGACCGTTCCTGTGATGGTGCGGGTGCGATTCCAAAAATGGGACGAAATTCTGGCGATGCCGACCCCCGAAGCTGCCATGAAAACGGTGACGGGTTTTTGGCATTTTGCTCGCGGATTGGCTCTGGTGGGTAAGGGCAAAATGCCGGAAGCCGAGGCGGAATACAAGCTGGTCAGCGAAAAGCAAGCCAGCACGCCCCCGGACGAAATTTTCAACATGCCCATCAGCAACAAGACGAAAGACATCTTTACGATTGCGCGCGATGCTCTGGGCGCGAAGATTGCGCTGGCGAAGAAAGACAATGCCTCCGCCATTGCGCAGTTGCGTGAAGCCGTTGCCGTGCAGGATGCGTTGAACTACAACGAGCCGCAGGATTGGCTTTACCCAGTGCGCGAGTCCCTGGGCGCGGCTTTGTTGCTAAGCGGGAACGCTACAGAATCTGAGCAGGTTTTTCGGGACGATTTGGCCCGAAATCCGAGGAATCCGCGATCGTTGTTTGGACTGAGCGCGGCGCTGAAAGCGCAAAAGCGCAATTATGATGCGCAGTTCGTGGACCAGCAATTCCAGGAAGCCTGGAAGAAGGCGGACACGCAATTGCGGGTGGAAGACCTGGTTTAGAGCCAAGCGAAAAAACTACCGTCCCGCCGCGCCGCTGGCTAGCGAGAGTTCCTCGCGCAAATGCGCCGCGCTGGAGGCGTGGAGCAGGGCCGTCTCCAAGTCCACCTCGCCAGCGCGGACCAGATTGGCGATTTCGTGATCCAGAAAGCGAAATTCCTGGTCCGGGCCGGCGTGCATCGCTTCCGGCAGCGTTCGTCCTGCATGAGCGCCCAGTTCGATCACTTCGCGCGTCAGCGGGTTGGCTTTCACAATCTCCACCGCCAGCGCTCGACCCTCGCCGTTGCGGCGCGGCAGCAGCTTTTGGCAAACAATGTAACGGAACAAGCGGGAAAAGCGTCCGCGCACGGCCAGCTGCTCATGCGGCGCGAACGATGCCAGCAGCCGCTCGATCGCCTCCTCGGAGCTGTTGGCATGCAGGCTGGAGAGCACCAGATGCCCGGTTTCAGCCGCTTCCAGCACGGTGGCCACCGTCTCGCGGTCGCGAATGTCGCCGACCAAAATCACCTTTGGCGACTGGCGCAGTGCGGCTTTCAGGGCCAGCGAAAAGCTGGGGGTGTCGCTGTGCAACTCGCGCTGATGGATGGTGCACTTCTTGTGGTTGTGCAGGAATTCGATGGGATCTTCCACCGTGACGACGTGGTAGCTCTGGGTTTCGTTGATGCGGTCCAGCATGGCGGCGAGCGTCGAGGATTTTCCCGACCCCGCTGGCCCGGCCACCAGCACGATCCCGTCCCGCAAGTTAGCAATTTCGGCCAGATGGGCGGGCAAGTGCAGCGCCGCAAAGTCCGGAATGGCCGTGGGAATCACCCGCATCACCACCGCGCAACTGCCGCGCTGGATGAAGACATTCACGCGAAAACGCGCAACGCCGATCAGGCCATAGGATGTGTCACACGAACCGTGTTCGCGCAGCGCCGCCACGGCGTTTTGGTTGCTGCCCAGCAATTCGCTGGCAATGCGCCTGGTTTCGTCTGAGGAAAGCGTTCCCGCGCCATAACCCGCGCAAGGCAGCAACTGTCCGCGCACCTCCACCTGTGGCGGGCGTCCCGGAGAAAAAATCAGGTCGCTGACGTTGGGAGAAGTTTCCAGCATGGCCTGCAACAACGCATCCAGGTTGCCCCGTGGATTGCGCGCAGCGGTACTGGCGGTGGTCGATTTGCCCACACCGTTGCCCAAGGCTGGCAAGGTTCTCTCCGAGTCGTCAAATTGGGGAAGGGAAGTGGGCGCGGGTTGGCGCGCCTAGAAATAACTCTAACGGGGATTGCGGAGCGGGGATAGAACTGCAAGGTCAGGGACTGAAGTAACAGGGTTCCGCTGTCAGCTATCAGCCGTCAGCCTTGGTTCTCGCTGAAAACTGATAGCTGACCGCTGTTAGCTGCTCTACTTCTTCGCACCCTTCTTCTGCTTGCCGAAGGTGGTTTCCACGGTGCTGCCGATGTAGGTCAGCAAGCCTTTGGCGCCTTCCACGTTGGGGCCGTTCGGAGCTAGTTCCAGATACTTGTTCAAAGCTTCTTCGGTTCCCGCAACCGGAACCACTTTGCCGTTCTTGTCGGTGGTGGCCTTGCCCACCAGGCTTACGCCGAGCTGGTAGTAGGACTCAGCTTTGGTGGGGTCAGCGGCGACGGAGGCCTGGAAGGCTTTGACGGCTTCGTCGACGCGTCCGGCGTTGGTGTACACTGCGCCGATGTTGAACTGGTAGCCACCCATGCCTGGAGGGTCGAGCGCGGCGGCTTCGTTGTAGGCTTTCACCGCGCCGTCAACATCGCCAGCGTGGGCGTATGCGTCGGCGAGGTTGTTGTAGTAAGCGCCTTGCGGCTTGATGGCGATGGCCTTCTGGTAAGCCTCTGCCGCCTTGCCGTAGGCTTCTTTGGAAGCGGGGCGGTCGGTCTTCTCTTTGCTCTTGGCTTGGCCGCGGAGCGCTTCGCCCATGGTGAACCAGATCAGGTCGCGGGCCGGGTCAATTTGCGTGGCCTCGGTCATGGTGGCGACGGCTTGGTCAAAGTTACCTGCCGTAATGGCAGCGCGGGCACCTGCCAGCTTGTCGTTCAGGGACTTGACGTCCATTTTTTCTTTGTCTTGTTTGGCTTGAGCGTCGGCTAGCTTCTTTTTGTCCTCTTCGGACATCTGCGCCTGACCGGCGGCTTGCTCTTTTTTCAAATCAAAATCATTGACGTTTTCGTCGGAATTGATCGGCACTTTGTTCAGGCGATAGATTTCCTTGCCATCCTGCGAAAGCGCGATGTTGTAGGTGCCAGGGGCTATGCCCAGGGAAAAGTATTCGCCCTTGTTGTTGGTCTTGAGCGTGTACTTGCGCCCGGATTCCAGACCGGTGAATTCAACTACGGCACCGACGAAGGGCTTGCCGTCCATGCTCTTGCAGGTGCCTTTGACAGTGCCGGTTTGCGCGGATGCTTGCGGTACAAAAACGGCAGCGGCCAAAACGGCCAGTACTAGGGCAAAGCTCAGGGCTAAGCAACGTTGCTTCATCTTCATTTCGGGGCCTCCAGGCTCCTGTAAGTTCGACTCGTAGGACTGCGGAAAGGATGCTTTCATGCTTCTGGCCGTGGTGCAACCCCTTTTGTTTCATAGAGGATTGGATCGCTGGCTCCGACTTGCTGGAAGGCGCGCAGGCGCAACACGCAACTATCGCACGTGCCGCAGGCTCGCTCTTCCTGGCTGTAGCAGGACCACGTTAAATCCAAGGGCGCTCCCAGTTCAAGGCCTTGGCGAATGATTTGGCTCTTTTTCAAGGCAATGACCGGGGTGACGATGTGAATTTCGCCAGCTTTTGTCCCGGTGCGGATCACCTCGTTGTACGCCTGATAGTAGGCGGGGCGGCAGTCTGGGTAGCCGGAGCTGTCTTGCTCGACGGCACCGATGTAGATTTGCGTCGCGCCTAGCACTTCCGCCCAGCTGACAGCGACGGCCAGGAAATGCGCATTGCGGAAGGGGACGTAGGTGATGGGGATTTGCGGAGCGTGCTGGTCCAGTTGCGGAGAGGCTAGTTCGGGTGGGGCATTGGGGACGGCGATGTTGGGATCAGTAAGAGCGGAGCCGCCGATGGCGCGGAGGGCCTCGTTGCGGACGATGAGGCGAGTGTGGATGCCGAGGTGGTCGCAAATGGCGAGGAAAGCTTGGCGCTCGCGGGCTTCGGTGCGCTGGCCGTAGCTGATGTGCAGCGCCGCGGCATGGGTATCGCGCGCGGCGAGGGCGGCGCAGACGCAGGAATCCATGCCTCCGGAGAGCAGGACGACGGCTTTTGGTTTATACACCTTTCACCGCCGGGTCCCAGATGAATTTGTGGAGCTGCAAACCGAGGCGCGCTGAGACGTTGTCGGCCAGCATCCATTCGGCGAGTTCCTGCGGATTGAGCAGGCAGTGCGCGGCGTCGCGGCGGCCCGATGCGTCTTTGCGGAAGGCTGGGGAAAAGAGCACGGCATTCACCTTGGCGGCGAGGTTGTGCTTAGCGCTGAAGTCGCGGGCAAATTCGTAGTCGCCGCGGGTGCTGAGGACGAATTTGATTTCGTCGTGCGGCTGCAGGGCATCTAGGTTTTCGATGCGGAACGTGTCCGGCTCGCCGGAGTGGGGACACTTCACGTCGACGATCTTGATAATTGTGGCGGGAACCTTTTCGAGCGGGCGCTCGCCGCTTGTTTCTAGCAGTACGGTGTATTTGGCATCGAGTAAACGCTGCATGAGCGGGACGACTTCGCGCTCTTGCAGCATGGGCTCGCCGCCGGTGATTTCGACCAAGCCGCCGCTGGGGCTGATGCGTTCCACTTCCGTCAGCACTTCTTCCGGGGACATCTTGTGGCCGCCGGTGAAGGTGTACTCACTATCGCACCAGGCACACCGCAGATTGCACCCCATCAAACGCACAAAGACGCACGGCAAGCCCGCGTGGGTTGACTCTCCTTGGAGCGATTTGTAGATTTCCGTAATCTGCATAGTAGCTTCCGGTAGCCAGTAGCCAGCCTCCAGATGGCTCTTGCTGGCAACTGACTACTGGCTACTGATCTTGGCGATTAGGCCATTCAATATTTTTCCGACTTCAGCGGCGGATTGCCGAAGTTGCAGCGAAGGTTCCTGTTCGACGTATGCCAAATTTTCGGCAATCTGCAATTGCGTTTCAACTTCCATCAGAGATCCTCGAGTCAGACCAAGAAAGTGACGAAATTCTTTTTCCGAGAGGCGGCCCTGCCCTTCTGCGATGTTGCTGGGGACTGAAACTGCTGCCCGACGGACTTGGGAAGTGAGTCCATACACTTCATCGCGGGGAAACTTCGCCGTCTCCCGATAAATTGCGGTTACAAGCTGCATTGCTTTTTGCCAAACAATCAGATCCCGATAGCATCGCCCCAGGAATGAACCTCCGGACTAACTTTGAGGAAGGGCCCGCTCTTGCTGGCAACTGACTACTGGCTGCTGGTTACTCGAAGTATGTAGCCGTTGTTTCATCCGTTTCAAAAATCTTGACCGTTTTTACAAATACCCGCCCATTCGTCTGCGTCTTCATCCTCGCGTTGGTCTCGTCGTAAAAATACTTCGCCAAATTTTCCGCCGAGGGGTTCAACTTCGTGAACGGTTCCAGGTCGTTGATCATCTGGTGGTCGAGGCGGTCGACGACTGGCTTCATGACCTCGCGCAGGTTCTTGAAGTCGAGCAGCAGCCCGGCCTGGTCGAGTTCCTGTCCAGCCAGCGTCACACGGACGCGGTAGTTATGCCCGTGCGGATTCTCGCACTTGCCCTTGTAGTTGCGCAGGTAGTGTCCTGCGGCAAAAGTGTCTTCCACGGTGACTTCGTACATGATGATTTGATTTTACTAGGGAAAAGGCGATAGGGCAGCAGGGCCTTGCCAAACCGAGGCCCGAGAGCATCGAATAGAGAAATCGGAGAATCGCTATGGAAAAGACCTCAAGGGCGAGAGTTTTTATGCGGGGGATGGACCAATTCGTCGAAATTCCAGAGAAATTTCGGTTCGGCACGAAGGAAGTCCTCGTTCGATGTGACTCCAAAACGGGCGACTTGATTCTGTCGCAACCGGTTCGAGATTGGGAAGAAATCTTTGCGGACTTGGATCGGGCCGGCATTCCTAAAGGACTTCCTTGACGACCGGAGGTAATGAGAGCGTCATGTCCTGCCACCGCTAGCGTAAGGTCTTCCGAGAGCGCCCTCAGTCTTGCGTATTCGATGTGCAGAACTCGTCGCGGGGCGTCAATCTGCGATTTTGAGGATGCGTGAACCAGCAGAGGCCGCATTGCCAAAACGCCGCCACGCGATACCACGCAATCGATAGGCGCGATTTGGGCTGCGAGCGCATGCATTGCGTCGTCATTCAGGACGCCCATTTGATGAGTTCCCGGTAAGACGCGAAGAGGCCCATTTTTCGTGGTGGAATCGTCCAGATGGACACGCAAGGCCAGCACCTGCGAAAGAGCTTCGTCGGGAGCATGCGCGTAAATTACGCCTTCTTTTGTTGACCATGGGCCCCATCCCGGCGTCTCATGTCGTTCCTGAATTGGCAGTGCCGTGTCTTGATGCCAGACTACGAGCCAATTTGCTGCGGGGGATTTGTCGAACACCGTCGCGCGAAACGGAAATGCCTGGTCGCCCAGAGTGGCGCGGGCGATTTCTAAGAGCTGCGGACAGCGGGCGACCCTTGCAATTCCTGCGCTATCGAAGGCATGGCGCACGCCAGCCCTGCTGCGCCGCAGCGTGGCGTCTTCGAGATAGCCAAGAATTTCGACGATTTGCTGAGCGGACAGGACTTCGGGAACGATCGCGAATCCGCTTTGTTCAACCGTAGCGCTGGTCATTAGAACCCAAATTTCTCACTCCACCGGCGAAGTGTGGTCGTGAACCACGCGCCAGCCTTCCGGGAGGCGGCGGAGAACCAGCGTGAAAATGCCTTGATGCGGTTTGCCGTTCGTCATGGCTAAGTGATATTCGCCGCGAGCGAAGGCGGCATCAGCGCCGAGCATTGCAATCCGCAGGTTGCGGAATTCCAGCGTGCCCATTTCCGTGCCGGCGCTTTGATAGTGCAAGCGGTAGCGGTCCAGGGTTGGTTGCCAGCCGTGGGTCACGTTGCCGCCGGAGTAGAACGTTAGGTCATCCGATTTCCAGTAGCCCGCCATGAAACCTTCAAGGTCGTGGTGGTTCCAGGCGTCTTGTTGGCGTGCGAGGAGGGCGCGGACATCGGCTTCCGGGTTGGGTGGCGCCGAAGAAAGCGCTGCGCCCAAGACTGCGACGCCGAGAGAAACGAACAATTTTGTTACCGTCAAGAGCCGCCTCCATGCGTCGAAAAGAAAGACCCAGATTCTGAATAGCCAATTTGAAGTTTTGTTCTGCGGTCTGCCATTGGGCACTCAGCCGCAAAAGCAAAGGCCGCCCAAAATCAGGCGGCCAGTATAAAGCGGATGGAGTTCCATGGGAGCTGAACAGCCCGTGGTGAAAGTCGGGATGTAAAATCCAGCGCCTGAAGTGGCCGCTGAAAAAGTCATCTTTCCTGGATCGACCCCCTGACCTCAGGGGCTGAAGCCCACTCATTACAAAGGACTTACCGCAGCACTGAAGTGCTGCGCCGCCCAAAAGCTGAGGCTAAGACGTTTTTTTAAACAGCCTGTGTAGGCGAACTCAAATCAAAACCCGTTACGCCGCCCCTTCGACTGCGCTCAGGGCAGGCTACTGAAGCGCTGGATTGACAAGAATTACGCTTGCTTCTGGGGCTGCTTAAGCCCGCTTGCCCTTGCCCGGCGCGGCTGCAACGGCTGCCACTTCCCACGGGCGCTTCGGGCGCTCCGGTTCGGCTTTGTCGCGGTCCACCACGCGGTCGTATTGGTACGAAGTGCTGGTGGTCCCAAGCGATTCGTTGTAAAGACTGGGCAGGCCTAATGCCTCTTTCAGTTCTTCCGAAAACTGGTGCAGGGCCTTCAAGGCGTCCGCAGTTGCGGCAACTTCCGTCTTTGAAGTCTTAAAAAATTGCTGGTAGCCCTTGTTAATAAGCTTGGCAATTTCGCCGCTGACCAGGAATCCGGGGTGAGCGAAAATCTTGACGCCGTCCGCGCCACTCTTTTCAATGGCGCAGGAAACGCCCAACTTCTTCAAAAACACGCGGCTCTGCGTTCCGGGAGCTTCGAGCAGGCCGAAGCCATGCTCGCGGAGCCAGGTTAGCGCTTCTTCCCAGGTTTTGCTTTCGTCGATCTTCTTAGCCATAAGATTCCGATTTCTTCGCGCCTAAATTCGTCTTGAATTTTTAGATGCCGATTTTTGTTATCAAGATACGTATAGCAGACATGGGCGGGTCCTGTTGCAAACTTTGCCCAACCACTCGCATTAGGAACCTGCGGGGCGGGAATACGCAAATTACTTTAGTCAGGAGTAGTTGGCAAGCCGAGCGGACTCTGAAGGGTGTTGCGAGTTGGGGACGGGCGTTCCTGCCTAAGGCTCTCGGGCTGCTACGATGGGGCCGTGAGTGCGCCGCTGCTGGAGGTTCGGAATCTTTCTGTGCAGTTCCCCGGCACCGGCCGTGACGGGGCCGCTCTCAGCGCTGTCCGCGACGTGAGCTTTTCGCTGGCGCCGGGCGAAGTGCTGGGCTTGGTTGGGGAGTCTGGCTCGGGCAAGTCAGTGACTTCCCTGGCTTTGATGGGATTGCTGCCGCCGCAGGCTGGGATATCCGGAACCGCACTTTTAGCCGCAGCGGGCGAGCCTCCGGTGGATTTGTTGTCGGCTTCCGGCGACCAGCTGCGCGCCTTGCGCGGCTCGCGGATGGCCATGATTTTCCAGGAGCCGATGACGGCCCTGAATCCCGTGATGCGCGTGGGCGAGCAGGTGGCGGAAGCGGTGCTAGCGCATCACCCCAAAACCTCCAAGCAGGAAGCGGGCCGCAGGGCGGTGGAGGCGCTGCGCGAGGTGGCGCTGCCGGAACCGGAAAAGAGCGCGCGCGATTATCCGCACCAACTTTCTGGCGGGATGCGGCAACGCGTGATGGTTGCCATGGCGATTGTGAACCGGCCGCAGCTGCTGATTGCCGATGAGCCTACAACCGCGCTGGACGTGACCATTCAAGCGCAGATTTTGGAGCTTTTGCAGGACTTACGCACGAAGTTCCATCTGGCGATGTTGTTTATTTCCCATGACTTAGCGGTGGTTTCGCGGGTGGCCGACCGGGTGGCGGTCATGTACGCCGGCGCTTTGGTGGAAATGGCCCCGCGGAAGGATATTTTTCAGGCACCCGCGCATCCTTACACTCAGGGCCTGTTGCGGGCTGTTCCAACTTTGAGAACGGATCGATCGCGTCCGCTTGCGGTGATTGAAGGCAGCGTTCCGCCGTTGCGCGCTCTGCCGCCGGGATGCCTATTTGAACCGCGCTGCAAATTTCGCATCCCAGCCTGTTCCAAGACGCTTCCCAGTCTGCTGGAGGTCTCACCGGGCCACTGGAGTCGGTGCCCCGTGGTGCAACTTCCCGCAGTCAGCGTCCCCTAGTGCAACTTCCATCGTGCAACCCGCGGGTGTTTCTCCGGCTCTAAAATTGATTGAGGCCCCCAGTTAGCTTTGCAGAACCATGCCTGGGGGGCTATACTCCGATGTTCTTAATAGACAGTTCTTGCTACAGACAGTTCTTCCCTAAACCGGATGATTGAGTGCGAATTTTTCTACTAAGCGATATCCATGCCAATTTGGAAGCTCTGAACGCCTGTCTGGATGCCGCTCCGCAGTTCGACTGCGCGGTCAATTTGGGCGATGTGGTGGGCTATGGAGCTGATCCCAATGCGGTCATCGACCGCGTGCGCGCGCAAAATCCCGTGCTGGTGCGTGGCAACCACGACAAGGCGGTTTCCGGCGTGATGACGCTGGAGCACTTTAATCCCATGGCTGGCATGGCGGCCCAGTGGACGCGTGACCGACTGACCCCGGAAAACATGGATTGGCTCCGAGCCTTGCCGCAAGGGCCCATTCGCATGCCGGGGCTGGAGAATACCCAGTTTGTGCATGGCTCGCCCCTGGACGAGGATGAATACCTGGTTAGCGCGCGTGATTCACAAGAGCCTTTGCTGACCGCCGCCACCCCGGTTACGTTTTTCGGTCATACCCACCGGCAGGGCGGTTTCAGCCTGGATGAAGAAGGCACGGATGTGATTCATCCCGTGTGGGCCTCCACGGAAGGGAAATCGGTTTGGGAGATGCCGCTGCGGGAAGGTGTGCGCTATTTGATCAATCCGGGTTCGGCGGGGCAGCCGCGCGACGATGACTGGCGGGCCGCATTTTCCGTTTATGATACAGAGCGGCAGGTAATGGAATTTCATCGTGTGCCCTACGACGTGAAGACGGCGCAAGAGAAGATTCTGGCGGCGGGATTGCCGCCGCGGTTGGCGGTCCGGCTGGCGACCGGCCGATGAGTTCGTTGTAAACTGACGGCATGTCTGGCACGCTTCCTCCCCGCAGCGCTCCCTCCAGTTTGTTTACTCCGCGAAACGCTCCAACCCCGGAGCGATACATCATCGCGCACATTGACGGTGGTGCGCGAGGAAATCCCGGGCCAGCGGGCTATGGCGTGGCCGTGGCCGATTCCTCCGGCAAACGCGTGGCCGAGTTAAGCGAATACATTGGCCACCGCACCAACAACGTAGCCGAATACAGCGGACTTCTGGGGGCATTGCAGTATTGCCTGAAGCACGATGAGCGCTCGCTGAAAGTAATTAGCGATTCCGAGTTGATGGTGAGGCAGCTGAACGGCCAATACAAGGTGAAGAGTCCGGATTTGAAGCTGCTCTACGACGAGGCGCAGACGATGATTCGCCGATTGGAGTGGTTTCGCGCTGAGCATGTGTTGCGGGCCAAGAACAAAGACGCGGACCGGCTGGCTAATGAGGCCATGGACCGAGGGATGCGGCGCGGGGACCATCCGGAGGGCGTGGCGAGGGAGAGTTCGGCGGGGACCGCCGTTGTCGCCGAGGCGCGGGAGTTCAATGGCATTGTGCAGAGTGGAAAGATTATTTTGTTGAGTGGGGAGTTGCCCGAGGGGACGATGGTGCGGGTGCGGGTGAAGAGCTAGAGCCGGCTCACCACGGAGACACTGAGACACCGAGAAGAGCGAAAAAATGAAAGCGAGAAATCGAAGAGTGAGAAATCCGGAAGAATCGAAGAGTTTTTAAGATTCCTCCGTGTCTCCGAGCCTCCGCGGTGAATCGGGGGTTGACCCGTCATCCCCCCCCACGCCGAAAAATTCTTCTACTTTCTTAAGGTCTGTCGTCCTGGCATAGGCAGGCAAGCTCTCCAGAAACACGCGGCCGTATTGTTTTTTGAGGATGCGGTTGTCCATGAGGACGAGCAAGCCGCGATCATGCAACGAGCGGATGAGCCTGCCGAAGCCTTGTTTCAAAGTGATCACAGCGGCCGGAACTTGATAGTCGAAAAACGCATTGCCACCTTCAGCGTCAATGGCTTTGACGCGCGCCGCGACCACTGGATCGCTGGGAACGGCGAACGGCAGGCGGTCGATGATGACACAGCTCAGCTGCTCCCCTTGCACGTCCACTCCCTGCCAGAACGATGACGTGCCGAACAGAACCGCGTTGGGCGTGAGCCGAAATTGCTCTAGTAGCGCGTTCTTGGGCGCATCGCCCTGGCGCAAAATTGGGTAGCCGAGCACGCCGAGTAGGCGCTGGTAGATGTCATTCATCTGGGCATAACTGGTGAAGAGCACGAATGCGCGGCCACGGGTGATTTCCAGCAGACGGCGAATGCGATCAGCAGCCAGAGACCCAAACTCGGGCGTCCTCGGGTCAGGCAGGTCGGGAGGCACATACAGCAAAGCCTGCGTTTCATAATCGAAATGAGAAGGCAACACCGAATCCCGGGCATGCTCAATGCCGAGTCGGCGCTCAATGTATTCGAAACCGCCGCGGATTGCGAGCGTGGCTGAGGTCAGGACGACCGAATCCATTCGGGCGAAAAGCGTCTCCTTCAGAATGGGCGAAACGTCGATCGGCGTGGCTTGCAAAAACACGTTATTGCGACCGCGCCCTCCGCGCCGCTCGATCCAGAAGACCGTGTTCGGCTCTTCCGATTCCATGAGAAAA
>JAYWAL010000040.1:0-17124 GCA_043782485.1 Acidobacteriaceae bacterium
GCAACTTAGAAGGCACGGGCTGCGGCCCGTGCCTTTGCACTTACTGAAAGGCTTCAGGCGGGTCGAACGAGCACTGACCGCGGAACGCCTCATCCGTGATGCGTCCGGCGAACCATTCCTGCAAGGACGTCACGGTAGCCGAAGCCATTCCCCCGTCGGCCGAATCGAAGACCAAAACTACCCCTTCCACGGTCGTTGCAGCGGGCGATTTCTGTGGCGCAGCCAGGCGCGCCGCCAACCGGTAAAACATAGTTTTGGCCGTGTCCCATTTCTGGCCCGGAGTGGACGCGACGGCGCCCGTTGGCAGCAGTGACGCGATTCTGACCGGCTTCCCCCGTAGCGGTGCCCAGTCGCCCGGATAGGTGTTCACTTCCTGCTTGGCCAGCCGAAAAGCCGGTCCTGCCGCAGCTCCGGCCGGAGCGGCCTTGGCATTGACGTCGCCTGCGACTCCGGACGCGGCTTCCGGCGTGGCTTTGGCAGAGGCTTTAGGCGCGGCGACGACGCGATTGGGCAGCTCCAGCGCAGGCCCCCGAATCCAGCCGCGCGACAGCCCAGAAATCTGCACATGCACCCACTCAGAATTCGTGTTGAGCACTTGAAACTCATCCTGCGCGTCGGCGAGGAACAATACTTCCGCATCTTCGGATGGGCGCGAGTAGACGGGAGTCTTGGCTTGCCTAACTGCCGCTAAATCAGTGGGATGCGTCTGATTCCGCAGAATTTCCTCGAGCGTCCCCGCCTGCTCACGCAGAGCTTGTGCGTAGTTTGCTGAATCGCGCGGTTGGGGCGCGCCCCCCGAGTCAGTATTCCCATCAGCAGTCGAACGCGGCGGCAACACGGTCGCGCCAGGTCTGGGTGTGGTGAACCTAGGGCTCTTTGCGGTTGCCGGAGGATCCTTGGGGGGAGTGGACGAGGAAACCCCAGAAGCCGTTTTGGGAGGGGCTTTTTGTGCCAGAAAATCCTGGAGACGGTCCAACAAATCACCTTCCAGGCGACCGTTCGAGGGCAGCTCCGCGTATCCCGTGCCGGGGTTCGGACCAACCTGCCATACCGTGATCCTGGCCGTGACACGCACCATCGTGCTTCCGGCTGGCCTTTCCAGGACCCGAATGTCATACGAATAGTGGGGACGCTGGAAGCTGTCTGAGCCTGGGTTGGGCATGCTGACGAAGCCATCCACGGTGGGCAGGGTTCCTCCGGCGGCGGCGCGCAGGGCGCGGAGTGCGGCGTCGACCTCAGCCTTGGAAGCCTGGAACGTGCGCTCGGTAGGGGGGGCAATCGACCTGGGGATATTCGTGGCGGTCTGGCCCCAGACTGGGATTGCGCATAGGGCGACCCCTAGCCAAGCGAGCTTCATCGTGTTGCTCATAGGCCTCATGATCCTACGCCTCATGGCAGCGCCTCCAGCTGGCTGCGCTGAATCCAACCCGTGTGACCGTCCGTAGTCTGAACGCCATACCAATAAGGGGTGAGAATAACGACTGCCACCTCGGCATTGGGCGGAACCGTTTGGATGGTCGTGGCGGTGTGGAAAGGGGCGGACTTCAGGGGAGCGCCGGGGGCTTTTACGCGAGCTTCGACCTGATGGCGCAGGCGGTTGACGCGCTGCTCGAGTTCAGCAACGGAGCCTGCGGCGGCCGGGGCGTCAGCGGAGCCGGTCGGGCTGGGAAACGCCTGAGCAGGGATGGGAGCGGGGGTGCGTGTGGGCGCCGGGGCGGTTATTGCGCTGGGCGAGGTCGCCTCGCCTGCCTCGGCGGAAGGCAATGGCGGCGTCGGCGTAGATCGGCTGATTTGGGCACTAGGCTGGGGAATCCGCTTGCTTTCGGGTCGGGCCACCTCGTCGGCTTCGGCCTTGGCGTCTTCCTCGGCAACTGCTTGCATTTCCTTTTCGCGGGCTTGGACGCGGTCGAGATGCTGTTGGACCTGGCCGAATTCGGCGCTCTCGACAGCGCCTTCGGAAGCGTGCACGGTGCGCCGGGCCGATTCGACGTACACGGCATCGACTCGCAGCGCCACCTTGGTCGGACTCACTTGCCGGACGACGTAGCGCACGGTAATGGTTCCGCTGTCTTCGCTTTCTTTGAAGAAGCGCGGCGCAATCACGTCGTCGACGACTTTATAGAAGGCCCGCCCCGGCGGCTTGTCCTTCCCAAAAGCGGAAGAAGTCTCCACTGGATGTGCTCCAGTGAGCGTTTTGTCGCGTTCGTAGACGTAGGTTCCATATAGGATGGGATCGGCGGCAACTTCCTCAATGGCCTTGATGGCGTCGTCCAGCGTGGCGGAAAGCTCGATATTGGAACCGGTCGGCGCGGGCGGTTTCGCCTTGATTTTAGCGGCTGCGGGAAAGGTCAGCGCCACGACCAGGCAAGCCCAAGCACACATCTGGAACCGAGCAGCGCTGGGGTGAAGCCAGCCCCATACCTTCGTTTGATGTCGAACGGAATCCATGGCAGGGTTCGTGCAATTCTTGGCGTGACTATACACGGCCTTGGGGGATCTAAGCGAGTTTCTGTGTGGCCCGCCGGCCCCGCCGACGGTAACCAAACGCAATCTCAACAGTTAAAGCCTGAAACCCTGCTAGCCGCCAGCAAAAAAATCTGCTTGCTCGAGGTGAAATTTACGTGCCTATAAGTTTCTCTAAGATCACAGAAATCCCAAAAAATCCCCGCCAAGCGCTAGGAGTTACAAATATTTTACAAAATATTTGCATTTATAAGACAAACGTCCTACTATTTCGGTCGGTTGGTTGGTTTTATTGTCCAGTGGTCTTACCACTCGGACTTGGCCCAGGGGGCGGCGCTTTGGACGTAATTACGGCAATCTCGGGTTGTTGTTCCACAGTTGTTCAACGTTTAACGTCCCTACCCACCGAAACCTCGCAATCGCTATTCCCGCCCAACCCCGGCATCGAATCCAACTTCAGTTCCAGCTTCCCGGCTTCCTCCCAATTACAGAGTTCGTTTCAAATGCAAGCTTCACCCACACAGGCTTCGCTCACACAAATTTCGCTCTCACAGGTTTCGCTTTCAGGAGATGGTATGCAAATTCGGAATATGCGCCGAGGCCGCGTCGCCTCTGTCGGGCTGTTGGCCGCTTTCACGCTTTGCCTTTTCGTGGTTTCCAGCAGTCAGCGCGCGGAGGCCATTCCCGCCTTTGCCCGCAAGTATGGGATGCCCTGCTCGGCCTGCCACGAAGCCTGGCCTAAGCTCAACAACTTTGGGCAAGTGTTCAAGGACAATGGCTACCAACTGGGCAACGACAAAGACGCGCCCATCTACCATGAGCCAGCCTATTGGCCGGTCAGCTTCCGCATGACTCCGAACTGGCACCGCGAGAGCACCGACAAGGTGCAGGTGGACCAGGCCGCGTCGGGCGTGCGCTCCATCACCACGCACGGTTTCGACCTTTCCGGACTCGACATTCTCACGGCGGGAACGCTCAACAAGAATATTTCCTTCCTGCTGACGCCTTCGGCCGACAGCACTGGAGCCTTCCACTTTGAGTCCGTCTGGGTGCGCTTCGACAACCTGTTGAAGACTTCCTGGCTGAACGTGAAGATGGGCAAGTTCGAGCTCGACAACGTGTTCTCGGAAAAGAGAAACCTGACGCTTTCGAACAATGGCGGTCCCTACCAGATCTATCACTTCCAGCCCGTCACTTCGGTGTCCGCGCAGACGACCCCCTTCGGCATCGGCGACAACCAACTGGGCCTGGAAGTCATGGGCCACTCCAAGAACAGTTACACGCGCTACTCGGCCTCGGTGCTGAGCAGCAATGACGGCAACGTCGGCTTGCCCACGGGCAACTCCTACGATGTATTCCTCGCCGGCAGCCAGGCTTTTGAAGTGGGCGGCCTGGGCTTGCAGCGCGTGGGCGGTTTTGCCTACCTGGGCCAACTGCCGACCTACAACCTTACTCAGGGCGGGGCGGCCATTGGCGGCGCTGGCCAGGGCTACAAGGGCTTCAAGCGAGAAGGCGTCTATGGCATGTGGTACCTGAAGAAGCTGGACATTACCACCATGTTCACGCACAACACCGAGAGCGCTTACCTGGCGACAGGCACGCCCTCGACCGGAACGCTGCCCACCGGCGCCCGTGACGCCGTTTGGAATGGAGCGCTAATCGAGACCCACTACACGGTGCATCCGCGCTGGATTCTGGTCAACCGCTACGAAGCCATCCGCATGTCGCAGCAAAGCGATCCGGCGTCCACTTCGACTCTGGGAAATATCGACGCGCTCACCTTTGGCACGCGCTACTACCCGTTCATGCACAGCCGCGACGGCTTCGCGTTCCACGAAGAGTATTCCATTCTGCGGACGCGCGGCATCTTCTCCGGCGGCGCCACGCCCAACCAGGATTCCACCAGCAGCAGCGTATTCGCTGGCTTTGACTTTATTTTTTAGAACCACCCTGTTGAGAACCACCTGATTGCACGAACCACCATGAGGACGACCTGTATGTTGAAACTGAATCGCGCGAAGTGGATGAGTCTTTCGCTGAGCTTTCTCTGTTGCGCCCTTCCGGCGCTGGCTCAGGAGACGCGTGTGGACAATTTAACCGGCCATGCCGACGCTGGCAAAAAGATGTACCAGCGCAGCTGCATTGGCTGCCATGGAGTTTACGGAGACGGCAACGGCGAGAACGCGGCCTGGATAGAGCCGAAGCCGCGCGACTTTACCGCCGCCACCTTCAAATGCCGCTCGACGCCGACCGGCACGCTGCCGACCGACCAGGACCTTTACAATTCCATCACCCGCGGTTTCACCAACTCGAACATGCCGCACTGGGATTCGCTCACCAAGCAAAATCGCGTGGACCTGATCGCCTACATTAAGACCTTCTCCGACCGCTGGAAGACCGACAAAGCCGGCGATGTGCTGAAGATACCGGCGGAAACGCCGGTGACCATCGACAGCATCGCGCATGGCTCGGCGCTGTTCCAGAAGCTAGAATGCTGGAAGTGCCACGGGCAGGCGGGACGCGGCGATGGCCCCTCCGCCTCCACGCTGACTGACAGCAAAGACAACCCCATCCGCCCCTACAACTTTTCCGCCGGCACCGACGATTCGCGCTTTAAGTGCGGAGCGGCCAATGCGGACATCTACAAAATCTTCATGACCGGCGTGGACGGTACGCCCATGCCAGCGTTTGCGGATGTGATCCAGCCCAACGACGCCTGGGATCTGGTGCACTACCTGCGCACGTTGCAGATCAACCGCCACAGCAAGGAAAATGAAGTCTTGCGCGCGGCAGGCGGCAAGATTCCGAAAGTTGAAATTAAAGACGCGGCCCCGGCCACGGCGCCAGCGGCAACCCCGGAGGCTCAGCCTGAAGCCAAGCCCCAGGGTGGCCGAAGGTAGATTGAGTACAAGATCCAACACCTTCAAGGAGTTCGTAAACTATGCGTTTCCACAAGAATCTGATCAGTGCCGCACTAGTCGTAATGTGTCCGGGCCTTTTGCTGGCGGGCACGGTGAGCGGAAAAGTTACTTTCACAGGGACTCCGGCCAAGCCGAAATCCATTGACATGTCCAAGGAACCAAACTGCGCCAAGGCCTACACGACACCGGCTTTGACGGAATCGTTTGTGAGCGGGGCGGGCAGCACGCTCGACAACGTAGTGGTATACATCTCAGCGGGCGCGCCCGACGAGAAGGCCGCTCCCACGCAGGCGGTTACATTCGAACAGAAGAACTGCCGCTACACGCCGCACGTCCTGGCCATGCAGGTGGGCCAGGAATTGAAGGTGGTGAACTCGGACCAGACGTCGCACAACATTCACCCCCTGGCCAAGCTGAACCGCGAGTGGAACAAGTCGCAACCGCCCGGAACCCAGCCGCTGTCGGAAAGGTTTGACAAGGAAGAATTCATCCCGGTCAAGTGCAACGTGCATCCCTGGATGCGCGGCTACTTCGCCGTGCTGAAGACTTCGCACTATGCCATCTCCAAGGGCGACGGCAAGTTTGAGCTGCCCAACCTGCCGCCGGGCAAGTACACGCTGACCGCCTGGCACGAGGACTACGGCACGACCACAGCCGACGTGACCATTACCGGCACGGAAACCAAGAGCGTGGATTTCGCGCTCAAGGCCAAAGCGTACTAGCTTCTTACGGTTTCTTACGGCGGCCCGGCAACGGGCCGCCGCTTTCACGCAATCCCCAGTAGGTTCTGCGGAAATTCCGCAACAGCGAGGCGGCATGGGTAAGTTTTTTGCGGTAGTGGTAGTGATTCTGGCCATCGCATCGGCCGTGCCGATTGTGCGGCATACATGGGCACCTCCGGTGGATATCTCCACCCACGGCCACCTCATCGACGAGCAGCTCAATGACACCATGATGGAAGTGGGCATCTCTTTCCTGGTAGCGCAGTTCGTGTTGGCCCTGTTTGTCTGGAAGTCTTCGTCGGCCAACAGCACGATTAAGAGCTTCCCTGGCGGCGCAAAAGTCCTGGTCATCGCGGCGCTGGTTCTTGTCGGAACGGAAGTGGTCGCGCTGGGCGCTTTCGGCCAGAAGGCCTGGGCGGAAGTCTATTTCCGTCCCGCCGTGCCCGATGCCATCCAGATTCAAACGCAAGCCGGACAGTTCGCATTCTATTTTCGCTATCCCGGGCCGGACGGCAAATTCGGCGCGCTGCATCCCGACAAAATTGACGAAGGCAACCAGAACTTCTTTGGCCTCGATCCCGCCAATGACGTGGATTCCCGCGACGACATCGTGACCGGCGAAATGGCGATTCCAGTGCACCATGAAATCCACTTGTTGATGCATGCCAAGGATGTGGGCCACTCCTTCTACGTCCGCGAGTTGCGCATTCAGCAGGATTTCGTTCCGGGACTCGACCTTTCCCTGCACTTCACTGCCACGCAAACGGGACGCTACGAAATTGTGTGCACGCAGCTCTGCGGCTTGGGCCACTACAACATGAAGGCGTACTTGAACGTTCTGTCGCAGGAAGACTACGACAAATGGATCAAGGATAAAGCAGCGCAGCAGTAAACAACTTTAGCTCTACTCCCAAGGGTGATAGCAATGGCAGAAGCAACCGCGCATGTGGCGCACCACGGACCGCCGACGACGTTCCTCCGCAAATACGTTTTCAGCCTCGACCATAAGGTCATCGGCAAGCAGTACTACGGACTGGCGCTGGTTTCGGTCTTCGTCGGGATGTTTCTTTCCTGGCTCATGCGGCTGCACTTGATCGACCCCAACGGTAAAATCTGGGGACTGCATTACCTTTCGGCGGTGGGCGCGCCAGGGGACGTGATGACCCCGGAGTACTACCTGTCGCTGATGACCATGCACGGCACGCTGATGGTCTTCTACGTCCTGACCAACGCGCCCTTTGCCGCGTTTGGCAACTACTTTCTGCCCATCCAGATTGGCGCGGAAGATATGGCGTTTCCCCGCTTTAACATGATGTCGTTCTGGACCACTTTCATCGCGTTCTGTTTTCTGATCGCGGCGTTCTTTGTGCCCGATGGCCCGCCCATCTCCGGCTGGACCGCCTACGCGCCTTTGAGCGCTGTCGGTTCCGACGCTGGCCCTGGACTGGGCATGGGGCAGACGTTGTGGGGCCTTTCGATTTTTACGTTCTGCATTGCTTCCCTGCTGGGCGCGCTGAACTTTATCGCCACCACTCTGGATTTGCGCGCCAAGGGCATGACGCTCTCCCGCATGCCGATTCCTTCCTGGGCCTGGTTCATTACCTCTTGCATCTCCCTGCTGGCATTCGCGGTACTGCTGCCGGCGTGCCTGCTTCTGATTTTGGATCGCGTGGCTGGGACCAGCTTCTTTATTCCGGCAGGCCTGGTGATTAGCGACAAGTTGCAACCGCATGCGGGCGGTTCGCCGTTGCTCTGGCAGCACTTGTTCTGGTTTTTCGGGCACCCCGAGGTGTACATCGCGATTCTGCCCTCGATGGGCATTGTGTCGCACATCCTCATCAACAGCATGCGCAAGCCACTGCTCAGCCATAAAGTGGTCATCAATTGCATGATCGGCATTGGCTTCCTCAGCTACATGGTTTGGGGACACCATATGTTTGTCAGCGGGATGAATCCGTATTCGTCGCTGGAGTTCACCTTCCCGACGCTGGTGATCACGATTCCGGCGACGATTCTGACGCTGATCTGGCTGGCCAGCCTGTACGGTGCCAAGCTGCGCATTACCAGCGCGTCCCTGTTTGCGCTGGGATTCATTTCGATGTTCGTCAGCGGCGGGGTCAGCGGATTGTTTCTGGCGCAGCCTTCCATCGACATTTACCTGCACGCCACCTACTTCGTGGTCGGGCACTTCCACATGGTGATGGGCGTGGCGTCGTTGTTCGGAGTTTTCGCCGGAACGTATTTCTGGTTCCCGAAAATGACCGGGCACATGATGAACGAAACTTTGGGCAAGCTGCATTTCTGGCTGACGTTCATCGGCGCGTACTGCGTGTTTATGCCGTTCCATTATTTGGGTCTCGCGGGTAACGTCCGGCGCTATTCGGCCTTTACCGATGACTTCCTGCTGCCGCTGCTGCCGGTGCACCGCTTTATAACCTGGGCGGCGATTCTCACTGGGTTGGCGCAGTTTATCTTCCTGTTCAACCTGATCCATAGCCGCTTTAAGGGCGCGGTCGCTCCGCCGAATCCGTGGGAGTGTACTTCGCTCGAATGGTCGATGCCGTCGCCTCCGCCGTGGAATAACTTTGACACGCCTCCGGTCGTCTATCACGATCCTTATCAGTACAACGTGAAAAGTGAAGACGGCAGAGACTTCATCATGCAAACTTCGCCGGAAAGGTCTCCAACGGGCGACTAGGCTGTATTCGTTCTATCGGTGAAACCTATGGCAACCATCTTGCACAATCCGCCCGTCGCGCCCCGGCCCACCTCCGGCGGGAACGAACCTCCGGGCGGGAACATCCCGGACAACACGGACCTGCGTGCGTTGTTGGAGCCTTCCGGCGAACCGGTACGTACCGGCGTTTGGGTCGCTCTGGCTGGCATTGGCATGATGTTTGCCGCCTTCACCAGCGCGTTGTTTGTGCGCGAGGGGTCGTCCTCCACCGATTGGCACCACCTGGCCGTACCAGGAATTCTGTATCTGAATTCGCTGGTCTTGGTAGCCAGCAGTTTCACTCTCGAAATCGCCCGGCGACGCGCCGCAGCGTTTGGCCGGGGTCTTGCCTCCGACAAATCCGTACCTTTGCGCTGGCTGTATGCCACCTTGGCGCTGGGATTGCTGTTCGTCGCGGGGCAATATCAGGCGTGGTTAGGGCTGAGGGCGCAGGGCTTGTTCCTGGCCAGTAATCCGAATAGCTCGTTCTTTTACGTGCTCACCGGCGTTCACGTGGTCCACGTTTTGGGCGGCCTGGGCGGATTGTTGTACGTCATCAATAAACTGCGGCGACCCGTTTTTGCGCTGCGCCGCAGCACCATGGATTCCGCCTCGTATTACTGGCACTTCATGGGAGGCCTTTGGATCTATCTGCTTTTCGTAATCTGGATCAAGCTGTAACAAGCAATCCCCCGGAGGAACTTTGAGCGAAGCCAATCTAGTCATGGGAGCGCCTGGAGCAGGCCCAATGAACGACATTCTGGAAGCCCGCCCGTTCGCCATTCCCTCGAAAAAACTGGTCATGTGGCTGTTCATTATCTCGGACGCCGTCACTTTTGGCGCCATGCTGTTCGCCTACGGCTACCTGAAGAACGCCAGCGTTGACTGGCCGTCCCCTTTCAAGTTCTATCCCAGCATCGCCAACGTACTGCTGATGACGTTCGTCCTGGTCAGCAGCAGCTTGACCATGCTAGTCGCCGTGGGTCACGCCAAGGCCGCCTTGATAACGAAAGACAAGAAGAAAGCCATCCGCTGGACCTACATCACCGCCGCCCTTGGCATTCTGTTCGCGATTCTGCATTTGCGCGAGTGGTCGGGCCTGTCGGCGGAAGGCGTGCACATGTTCGCGAACCCCTGGGGCTCGCCCATGTTCGGCGCAACGTTCTATGCCATCACCGGGTTGCATTTGACGCACGTCCTGGGCGGCGTCATCGCCTTGACGGTCGTCGGCACCCGCTACGGCACAGGCCGCTACACCGCCGACGACATCGAGCTTTGGGGCCTGTACTGGCACTTTGTGGATCTGGTCTGGATGTTCGTAGTGCCGATGGTGTATTTGATGAACATCGCCCGCTAGTCTTTTAATTCCAATGTCATCTCGCATCGAGCACCCCGACCAGCGGGAGGGAGTTACAGTAAGCTTTTGGACGGAGCAGGGCTTTTAGCCCTGTGATATTGGGCAACTTAAAATGGCGGCTTCCGCCGCTGAGGTAAAAATTGGTATCAGGGCACCGCTTCAGCTGTGCCGCAACAGGCTTATGCGATCGCGCCTTCAGGCGCTGCCAGAGGAGACACCGTGAGCACCGACACAACACCGAAAAGCATGGGCAAAGACCTTGTAATCTACGTCATCATCCTGGCCATTGCCGGTCTGCAAGTTCTGATGGCCTATCACAGCGCCCCCGGCACCCAGCTCATGCTGCAAATGCTGGCCCTGGCACTGGTGCAGGGCGGCATTGCCGTGGCCTTCTTCATGCACCTGCGCGACGAAAAGCGCGGCTTGATCATCGCCCTCATCCCCACAACCATCTTCGTTTTGGTTATGATGAATATGATCTGGTCCGACAGCTTCCGCTTGTTCAGAATGCATCCGTAAAGGATCGAGAACTTTCACGAATTGCACGAACGGTAGAGCGGGCCTTCAAGCCCGCGTTACAGCAACAGCAATCAGGGGCTTTGGCCCCCGAGGAAGGACTTAGGACATGCGCTCCGCCATTTACAAAACGCTGCTCCTCCTCACGCTGGCGACCGCAGTCCCGCTCCACGCTCAAAACTGCGCCCTTTGCTACACCCAGGCCGCTGGCAGCGGTTCCAAGCTGAAAGCAGCATTAAAGAGCGGCATCCTAATCCTGATTTTTCCCCCGATGGGAATCTGCACCGGTTTGATGGTCACGGCGTACAAACGAAGGAATCGCTTTCACCAGGACGCCGTCGAGCGCGATGGCGACGAGTCCAAAAAATCGGACCTGGGCTGGTGAGCGCGAATGTTGGCATACGGGATACTGGCATGAGTTCAGTGGTGAGCACTTTAGAAGCTCCGGCGCAAGAAGCACGGTTGGCAATCCGACCACGCAATGGCTTCTCCGTCGCCATGCGCGACTACTCCGAACTCGTCAAGGCGCGCGTCACCACCTTGGTCGTCGTCACCGCCGCCTGCGGCTTTTACCTCGGCGCGCAAAAAGGCGGCTTCTCTTCCCTCTCCTGGCAAATGCTGGCCTCGATCATTGGCGTCGGACTGGTTTCCGGCGGCACGGCAGCCCTGAACGAAGTCATGGAGCGCGAGGTGGACGCTCGCATGCAGCGCACCGCCCGCCGCCCGCTACCCGCTGGGCGTATGAGCATGGCCCACGGCACCCTCGTAGGCCTACTGCTGACCCTGGGAGGCTCTCTTTACCTCGGGCTGACCACCAATTGGCTCACCGGCGGCTTGGCACTGCTCACCGCCACGGTCTACCTGGCCATCTACACTCCACTCAAACAAATCTCCCCGGTGTGCACCACAATTGGTGCATTCCCCGGAGCCATGCCCGGCGTCCTCGGCTGGACCGCCGCCCGGGGTCGCCTCGACATTCAAGCTTTAGTCCTGTTCGCCATCGTATTTTTCTGGCAGTTCCCGCACTTTTTTGCCATTGCGTGGATGTACCGCGAGGACTACGCCCGCGGTGGCGTCCGCATGATGCCGGTCGTCGAAAACGACGGTAAACGCACTTCGCGCCGCATCTTGTTCTATTCCGTGGCTTTAATCCCAGTTAGCATGTTGCCCTTCCTGGTTGGCATGTCGGGAACTGTTTATCTGGTCGGGGCTTTCGTCCTGGGCCTGGGTTTGCTCTACTTCGGCTGGCGTTTGACCCAATCGCGCCTGCAACCTTCTCCGGGCCTCAGCAAGAAGCTGGCTCGGCAGTTGCTCCAGGCTTCGGTGATCTACCTGCCCATCTTGTTCGCGCTGATGATGCTGAACCATCCTCGCCCGTAAAAAGCGACCGTCTTTCCTAAACCCCGCTTTCAGCCCTGTGGGAACTCTCCGCCCGCTCCCACCCTTATTCACAAAACCTTGATTCTCCTGTAACGGCTCTGTAACGCCGTCCGCCTATGCTGAAGGCGCTGGGAGACTCCGGGCGTCTGCGAACACGGTTACGCCTCCCCGGCCAAAATCAATTTTTCACTTTCACGGAGACCTCCAACATGAATAGGAAGGCAGTACTAACTGGCCTGCTGGCCACCACGTTGACGGGCGCGGCTTTCGCGCAACAAGGGCCGGTGCCCAAGGGCGTTTCCCATCTGGATCACGTGTTCGTGATCATGATGGAAAACCACGGGTATTCGCAAATCCTCAACAACCCGAACGCCGCTTTCACCAATCAATACGCCAAGTCCGCGAACCTCGCCACCAACTACTTCGCCGTGGCGCACCCCAGCTTGACCAACTACCTGGAAACCATAGGCGGCTCCAACTTCGGCGTGCAGGACGACAATTCGCCGGATTGGCACAGCACCACCTGCGTGACCAACCTGGCATCGACTCCCAACTACGAGTCGTCTGGCAACGCTATCTGTCCCATCGCGGGAAGCGGCGCCGATGCGGCAACACCGGCCATCGACACCACCAACGAAGCCCCGGGCCAGCAGACCATCAACATCGACGGCACGCGCTCCTATGACGCGAACCCGAACACCGTTGGCATCAGCATCGCCGACCAACTCGTCGCTGCCGGAAAGACCTGGAAGTCTTACCAGGAAAGCCTTCCAGCCCAAGGCGCCGATGGCGTCAACAACAGCGACGGCTTCTTCACCGACGCCACCGACTTCAGCAATATCTTCCCGCAGCTCACCCCGCCGCTCTCTTCGGGCGACGTGGTCAAGCTCTATGCCGTCAAGCACAATCCGTTCGTTTACTTCCAGAGCGTGCAGGAAGGCAAAGGCGCACTGAGCCTGAAGAACACTGTGGGCTTTGAAGGCGATCACGGCCTCTATGGCGACCTCGCCACCGGGAAGGTGCCAACCTATTCCTTCATCGCTCCAAACCAGTGCAACGACCAGCATGGCCGCGGCAACGCCGGCCCGTACTGCAACTACGATCCGGCTTCCGACGGTTCGCAAGCCGGACTGAACCCGGCGCTGATCATCAAAGGCGATCAGACCATCCAGCGTATCGTCACCGCCATCCACGGCTCGCCAGCGTGGAAGGAAGGCCGTAACGCCATCGTCCTGATGTGGGATGAGAACGACTACAGCCTCGCTCCCAACACCAACCAGGTCATGACCGTCGTGGAAACCAACCACGGCCACCGTGGCAAGACCAGCGCGACGTATTACAACCACTTCTCGCTGCTGAAGACGATTGAGGGAGGTTTGGGGCTGGGCTGCCTGAACCACGCTTGCGACGCCAGCACGAACACGATGTCGGACCTGTTCGGCCGCGGCGACGAATAGCCGTTCCTTGTTTCTTGCTGAGGCGGGCTGCGCTCACGCGCAGCCCGCATTTTTGCGCGCGGCACGTGAGTGCGCCCATTGCTCTCACATCCTTAAAGCCTTGTCATTCTGAGCGCAGCGAAGAATCCTACACTCCGCATGCAAGAGTCAATCTTTCCAGCTTTTCTGCCACGAATTCCTGGTCAGGAAGCCGGACAGCGTGCCGTAAGGTCGAGGGTAAAGGCATTCTTCGCTGCGCTCAGAATGACAGAATGTGGAGTTTTCTCCAACTGAATCAGACTTTCCCTCTAACGAGCTTTGTGCCGAGCAGTTAGAATTTGGTTATGTGCGGACGCTTTCGACTCTCGCGGCCTGACAAGCTGGCGGAATATTTTGAGGCTGAGGCCGATGTCGAAGAGTTCCGCGCCAGCTACAACATCGCGCCGACGCAGCCAGTGGCGGCCATTCGTCAAGGCGCGTCGAACGGTCTGCCGAACCGCGTGCTGTCGCACCTGCGCTGGGGGCTGGTGCCGTCCTGGGCAAAGGATGTTTCGATTGGCAGCAGCCTAATCAACGCACGCAGCGAAACGGTGCTGGAAAAGCCAGCTTTCCGCGAGTCCTTCCGGCAGCGGCGCTGCCTGGTCCCGGCGGATGGGTTTTACGAGTGGAAGCGTTCGGGAAAAGCGAAGCGCCCGTTCCACTTCGGCATGAAGGACGGGTCGCTGTTTGCCTTCGCCGGGATTTGGGACGATTGGCGCACGCCGGGCGGAAAGATGCTGGAAACTTGTTCCATCCTAACAACGACGCCGAACGAGCTGGTTCGGGACATTCACGACCGCATGCCGGTGATCCTCCCCAAAGCGCGTTACGACGCGTGGCTGACGGTCCCGCTGGGGCAAGCGGAACAGCTAGTGGAATGGCTGGTGCCTTTCGAAGCTGCGGTCATGACGCGATATGAGGTGAGTCCGCTGGTGAACAGTCCTAAGAACGACTCGGCGGAGTGCGCTGTGGAGGTTGTGGCAGCCGCGGAAAACATGGAGCTTTGGGGCTGAGGCCATTCCGTCCGGATATCCGCAGCGCCTCAAGGCGCATCAGGGCAGGCGTTTTTCGGCATGCCTGAAGGCATGCCCTGATACGAAGCGCAGTTCGACGGAGGCACTCGCGGGCGGGGCGCACGCGCCACATAGGCTTGGGGCCCCGCCGCGTTGGCTCGGAATCAGTGACCTTTGAAGCCATGGGCTTCATTCAAAGCGTCAGTGTACTGTCCAAAGATGTTGCCGTTATTCTTGATGCGGAATAAAAACGTATTTTTGGCTCCAGCCACGTCCACCCGGTTGAACACGGCTCCTGAGTAGAGATATCCGTGGGCGAAGTTGGTGCTGTCCTCGTAATACCCCGCGATTTCCCCGGAGTCGTTGATGCCTAGCGCGACGGTGGTCGTTGCCGATGGATAATCCAGCGAGTTAAAGGTGCCGCCCTGGAGTACAAAAGCGTGGATGTTGCTGCTCGCATCCACCCAAATACCGGCGACATCGCCCGCCGTATTGATACCAAAAGCCTCTGTGGAGGTAGCGCCGGGAAAATCGATGGCGGTGCAGACACCCGCAGTCTCCACAAAACCGTGAGAAACGTTGCTGGCGTCGGTATAACCGCCCACAACTTGTCCGGCGTCATTAATGCCGAAGGGGCCGGTGACAGTCGCGCCCGGACAATCGATGTTGGTGAAGGTTCCGTTGAAGTAGAGAAAGGCATGCGGAGCGTTGGTCACAAGGTCGTAGGAATATCCAGCAATCTGGCCGGTCGTGTTAATTCCCACCACAACCAGAGAGGCCGTCCCGGGTCGGGTCAACGTCTGGTAAACGCCATTCTTCAGGATGAACGCTTTCTCCTGTTCGGTCACGACGCTAGGATCGTAGTAAAAGTCGCCGATGGTGGTGGTGAGGTTACCGTCCTGAACACCCGAGTAAGCAGCACCGGGAAAGTCCGCGGTGGCGAACTTGTAGACCTTGGCAGCGGCTGCGGATTGCAAAGGTGCGGTTGCCAATGGGCGAGACGATAAGGCCTTCGCCGTCGACCCGTGCGGCAAGGGGATCAGGCTGGGAAAGGGCCGATGCTGAATTTGCTGGCGGTTGGATGCGGCCGAGGCTGATTGTCCAGCGGCCATGAAGAGGCCGAGCAAGAGGCAAAGAGATAGTCGAACGATGGTTGTTAGCGTTGCTGTCGTGTAGGCAAGCATTGTGTCAATTCTCCTGGCGGGGAAAGTCTGTTGCAGTCGTGATTCTGGAGGCACTTCAGACAATCGTCAAAGGATCTGGGGCGGATTTAGAGATGAACTGGTAAGTTGTTGATTGGTTTGGTTTTACGGTGTTTTCTGGACGGGAAAGGCTGAGCTGAACTGCAATCGGGCAGGGGTGATCTAGGGTTGTTTGGTGTGTTTGGTCTGAATCAATTTCGCCGAGCTTCGCTCGGCTAGCGCAGACGAGGGCACCTGCCGCCAGGCGAGTGGTGGTGGTTATCGAGTGGGATGGAAACGGAAGGTTTTGGCTGCCCCCCAGGGATTCGAACCCCGATACCCTGCTCCAGAGGCAGATGTCCTACCGTTGAACGAGGGGGCAGTGCTTGTGTCGGCGCAGATTGCCGCTAGTTTGATTTTATGGGTGGGGCGGCTTGCGGTCAACCTTGCACTCAACGGGCGCGCCGAAGCATAACGCCGAAGCATAACATTGATGGGAAGCAGTTGCGGCTGCAAAAAATCTTCGTTCGAGCAAGGTGGTTCTCAGTGCGGGAAGTTGGGTTGGTTGGCCGGGGACATGACCCGGTGGCGCGGCTGCGGGGGTCATTGCTGGAGTTGACGGAGTTTGTTCGTTCGCTCAGCAGCGGGGAGTGGAGTTTTCATCCGGCTGAGGGATGGTCCATCCCCGAAAATTGCGAGCACGTTCTGCTGGTGGAAAAGGCGGTAGCGGAACAGCTGCCGAAACTCACGGACAGTGAGCCGCTGGAGCCCCAATTTGCCTCCGAACTGGAGGAGCGCATGGTGGCGGGGGTGCCGGTGGCGAAGTCCAAATTCACCGCGCCTGAACCGTTTCGGCCCACTGGGGTTGTGGTGGACCGGGAGGCGTTCCTGGCGGAGTTTTCGCGGGTGCGGAACGGGATCATTGCGTTGGCGGAGGCTGATCCTGGGCGGTGGCTGAGGGTGCGGGTGACGCATCCGTTTCTGGGGGTGATGGACGGGCGGCATCGGATGCTGAACGTGGCGTTGCATTTGGAGCGGCATTTGCGGCAGATGGAGAGGGTGCGGGAGCGGGTTGGGTAGAGGGGCGGGTGCTTTGGGGTGGGGTGCTTTGGGCGAGCCCAGGGGTGGTTCGGGAGCAGGGGTCCTTCGACTGCGCTCAGGATGACAGGCCTAAAAAATATATGGTTGGGTTGGGCACACTTCTGCGAGGTCGACCGTTTTTGCGGATCGCGTGGCCTGGGAGTGGATTGTTGGGCCTCATTTCTTGGCCTACTTCTTAACACTCTTGCCGCGAAGCGGTGAACATGCCGCGACGACGGTAAGTTTGGAGCCGTTTTTCCCCAGGATCCCATTGGATACCTGGACGACTCCGTAGGGATG
>JAYWAL010000041.1:0-99796 GCA_043782485.1 Acidobacteriaceae bacterium
ATCAACGCCAACCTGATCATGGGTAACGCTGCGGAAGCAGGTGCCGGTGGCGGCGTGCGCTTCCAGGGTGTTAACGGCGTAGAGGTCTCCACGTTCCCGACGAACCCTGGTCTCTGGTACACCGTCAAATTCACCAACAACATCGTTGCCAACAACGTTGCTGGTTGGGACGGCGGCGGCATCTCGCTCCAGGACTCCATCGGAGTGAACCTGATCAACAACACGATCATCTCCAACGATTCCACTGCGTCGTCAGGGACTTTGTTTGGCGCCTTCTTTGCCTCGCAGGCCAGCGCCCCAACCCCCTGCCCGCGCGATGCCAACGGTGCCAACATCAACTGCGTGCCCCTCACGGCCCCGCAGCCTGCTGGTATCTCTTCAGCCGAGCATACTTCCGAGTTTGAGAAGTCGCTTCCGGGAACCATTACTTGTCCGACTGGCCACGGTGCCGGTGGAACGGGTCAAGGGGGCCTTGACAATGGTGCCTGCAGAACCGTGTCCGTACCGATGATCTACAACGATATTCTCTGGCAGAATCGAGCCTTTAACGTCGTTGTGACCCAGCCGACCGGCGGTGTCAATCAAGCAACCGTGACGCTGACCCCGTCTGTGAACCAAGGCTCCACGGGTCAATGCGTTAGCTTGCCAACCACCAGCTACTGGGATCTGGGTCTCCGCGGTGACTCCGGTCCTACCGACCATGGCTCGGGCTTTACCTTCAGTCCGCAGGCATCTGTGCTGACCAGCGTCGCTGGCTACACGGGTGGTGGGAACGGATTCCGCGTCAACACGGCAAGCGACCCGAGCGTTAAACAACAGTACTGCAACGGGTCGAAGCGTCCGCCGGAGGCTGTCTGCAAAGACAACAACACCGGTGCGACTATCCCTTGCGGATACAGCGTGCCGCCGGGTACCAACGAAACCAACGTGCCGAACCCGGTCTTCAACCTGACGGCAGGCGCGACGGTGGACGAAGGCAATAACTGGGTCAGCATTAGCTGGGGTCCTCTGGCGATGACGAATCCCAAGACGGGTGCCCAGTTAAGCGACTACAGCTTGGCAGACACTTCGCCCGTAATTAACTACGTGACGAGCGCCAACTCTTTTGCGACTTACCTGGCGGCTCCGTCTAATGACTTCTTCGAAACACCGAGGAAGACCAACGGCGCGGTCGACGTGGGCGCAGTCGAGTCCCTGTTCATGCCGCCACCGCCAACGCTGGCTTCGATCTCACCCGCTTCGGGCGTTATCGGTACAGCGGTTCCGGTCACTCTGACGGGCACCAACTTGACGAACGCTTCCGCGATCACGGTGTCAGGAGCCGGCGTCACCGCCAGCAACCTGGTGGTCGTGAATGGCACCACCGTCACGGCAACCTTCACCATCGCAGTCAACGCGCAGCTCACGGCGAGGAATGTCAGCATCACCACGCCGGGAGGAACCAGCGGAACCGTAGCGTTCACCGTGACCGCGCCAAGACTCACGTCGATTGCTCCAGTATCGGGCGTCAGAGGCAGCGCGGTTCCAGTGACTCTCACCGGTTCGGGCTTGACCGGCACCACCGCTGTGACCGTCTCGGGAACGAACGTTACCGTCAGCAATGTGGTGGTCGTCAACGACACCACGGTTACGGCGACGTTCACGATCGGGAACACGGCATCACTCTTCCCCAGGAACGTAACGATAACGACCGTACCTGGTGTCACTACCAATGCGGTTACGTTTACAGTCACGGTACCTGCGGGTCCGTCCCTTACCTCGATTGCCCCGAACTCGGGCTTTAGAGGCAACAGGGTTGTGGTCGTACTCACAGGAAGCGGATTCACCGGCGCGACGGGCATTAACATCACCGGTGGATTCGGGGTCAACGTTAGCGGATTCACGGTGGTGAACGACACCACGATTAGCGCGACGTTCGCCATCTCGCCGAACGCCTTCCTTGGTAGTCGGAACATCGCAGTCACTAAACCGGGCAACGTCATCAGCAATAGCATGCCGTTTGCCATCACCAATCCGCCGGTAGCGACGGTGACTTCGGTCACCCCGAACGCCGGCACCCACGGTACCAGCGTCGCCGTCACCATCAGCGGCACAAACTTCACAACCAACGGAACCACGTTGCGGGGTGTTGCTGGCCTGAACGCTACCAACGTGACCGTGGTGAATTCGACCACGATCACGGCTACCTTCACCATCACGAACGGTGCCCCGCGAACCACGCGGCAAATCGGCGTGACCACCCCGGCGGGGCTCAGCAACACCGCCCCGTTCACAGTGAACTAAGCTAACCACCAACCAAGCTGACCTAGGGGCGACCGAAACTGGTCGCCCCTAACAGCGTCTCCCGGCGGAAAGCGGGACGTTACTTCCGGGACTGCAGGCGAGATTGAACGAACGCAAGGCAAAGAGTAAAATCATAGCTATGGTGATTCGGGCAAGAGCTAGCAGGAAAGCGGCGCTTCTGGGAGGTTTTCTGGCATGTGCCGTCGCTTGGTCGGGTGCTCAGGCTCCGACAACACCTCCGTCAACACCGCCACCTAGCGCCACAGCCCCCAAGCCAGCCGCGCCTGCCAAGACTGCTCAACCGGTGCCGACCAAGCCGACCAGCGTAAAGCCGTTTCGGTACCGCACCGCGCATCCCCTCCCGAAAAGCGCCAAGGAGTACTACAGTCTGCTTTGGGGTGCCGACTCCTTCTCCGTCAAGGCGGTGGAATCGGGGGAAATCATTCGTTTCAGTTATCGCGTGGTAGATCCGGCCAAGGCTAAAGTGCTGAACAACAAGAAATCGGAGCCTGCCCTGATCGACCCGGAAGCCGGCGTCAGTCTGGTCGTTCCATCCATGGAGAAGGTTGGTCAACTGCGTCAGACCATGACGCCGGAGGCTGGCAAGGTCTACTGGATGGCATTTTCCAACAAAGGCCGGAAGGTGAAGCAAGGGCACCGCGTGAGCGTGGTCATTGGGACCTTCAAGGCGGATGGCTTGGTAGTGGAGTGAAATCCTGGCAGCATGACATCTGGCAATTCGTAATTCTGAGTCTGTAATTCTGGCAATCCTCCCCCGACAAATTCTGCATCCGAGATATAGGAGCGATCACCAATGTCCCGAAAAACGGCGATAGTAGGCAGTTTGTTGGCCGTAGTCATTTCTTTTGCGCAAGCCCAGAACACCTCGTCCACGGCAGCGAAGCTGACCGCCGAACAGGTGGTGGAGAAAAATATTGCGGCGCGGGGCGGCCTACAGGCATGGAGGGCGGTCCAGACCCTCTCGATGAACGGAGAGATGCAGGTCGGCGGCAATGACCAGCGAACCAGCGTCGCACCGCTGCGGGCTCCCGGAGCGGTAGCCAGTTCGTCAGTTCCATCCCAGCGTCCCGCCGAGCAGGTCAAACTACCCTTCCGAACGGAGCTGAAACGTCCTCGCAAGCAGCGCACGGAGCTGGATTTTCAAGGTAAGACCAATGTCCAGGTCTATGACGGGACCAACGGTTGGAAGCTGCGTCTGTTCCTCAACCGGCACGAGGTTGAACCTTATAAACCAGAAGAGCTCAAGGCGGCCGCGCGTCAGTCCGATGTCGATGGACCCCTGGTGGACTATGCCTCCAAAGGTACCAGGATTGAGATGGAAGGTATTGAGAAGGTGGAGGGTCAAGACAACTACCGCCTGAACCTGATTTATAAGAACGGCGAATCCCAGAAGCTGTGGGTGAACGCGAAGACGTTCCTGGAAACCAAGATCGAAGGTGCACCCCGCCGCCTCGATGGCAAAATGCACACGGTCGATGTCTACTATCGTGACTATCGCCCAGTGAATGGACTCATGATGCCGTTTCTGATGGAGACGGTAACTCAGGGAGTAAAGCAGACGGAAAAAATCGAGGTCGAGAAGATTGCCGTCAACCCGAAGTTGGATGATAGCCGCTTCGCGAAGTTGAACTAGCTGGATCTAGCGTTTCTCGGGGGCCGGCCGTATGCGATTCAGTAAAAAATTGGCCAGGAGTGTAAGTAGCTTATTTCTTCTGGTTTTGGCGCTTCACTGCAAGCCTGCCTTAGCTCAGGCTGGTGGACCCGCGGTGGCGGCAGCAGTTACACCGTCGTCCGCAATTCCAAAAACTGTGGTTCCGGAGACTGTCATTCCGGAGACAGCGGCTCCGCCGACAGATCCCGCGGCGCCAATCGTTCCGCAGCGTCACACTTCGAGCCGCCGCGTCCGAACGACGCCGGATCAACGGATCGCCGTTTTGAGCAAGAACCTGAATCTGACGGAGGCGCAGCGTACTGCCGTAAAGAAAATCCTTGAGCAGCGTCAGCAGGCAACGCTGGCCATCCGCAACTCAGGGGCGCCTGGGGATGTTCGCATCGGCCAGTTTCGCGCGCTGCAGGATCGCACCATCAAGGAAATCCGAGCCGTTCTCACGGATGAACAAAGAAAGAAATACGATCCCATGATGGTTCGGCAAGTACCCGCCGCCGACACACCCCAGCGCAGCGTGGAAGATTGGATCAAGGCCACGACACCGCACGAGACCGGTTCCAAAACTCCAGCATCGCCGCAACGTAAACCTTAAGGACAGATCATGAACCGCACAATTATCAACTTTCTAACTGCACTCTTCTTAACCAGCCTCCCGACCGTATGCCGAGCGCAGGATTTCTCCGCTGACGTCGTCTACGTAGCCCCAGATGGCGTCGCCGCCTCGTCTCATGAGCCCTCCAAGCTATTTGTGACAAAAGGCAAGATGCGCCTGGAGACTCACGGAATCACCGGCACGATCCTGCTGGTGGATTACGAGGCGGGTGCTGCTATGGTTTTGTATCCGGGGCAGAAGGCCTTCCAGCCCCTGGCTTCCGGCCCAACACAGTACTTCCATGTAGAAGATGCCGAGAACGCTTGTCCAGACTGGCAAAAGGCGTCCGACCGAAAACTGGACTGCGAAAAGGTGGGTCATGAAACCGTGGATGGTCGCCAGACGGTGAAATACAAGAATAAAGCTGCAACTCCGGCGTCGCCCTTATCGACTATCTGGATCGATCCCACCGTAAACTTCGTGGTCAAGTGGGAGGATTCAAAGACGGGAGCCGAACTTCGCCATATCACCCAGGAAGAGAAGCTCTCCTCCGCCTTGTTTGAGGTGCCCGCTGGGTACGATCAGATGAAGCCCAAGAAAAAGGGCCCTAAGTCGGGAGCCGGGCCCAAGGGTGGGGCATCCAGGTAAAGAGGGGCCGCCCTTGGTGCCGAGAGATACCCCTAAAGTATTAGAAATAAGAGAGTTAGCGCCGGCCGCGTCGTCCTTGGGAAGCGTCTCACAAATTTGCCTAAAATGTGCTAATCTTGTGTCCATCAGGGTCTGTCAGGTTCTCAGGTGGCCCTGCGATGGTTTGGTGAATCCCCCTCATCAGGTCCGTAAGTTGGCCGAAACAAAGGCCTTACCGCTTCCTTGAGCGGTCGTTGACGACAGGCGCTGGCGGCATGAAAATTGCTCAGCTAGTGTGTCGTGGGGGAATATCATGAATAAACCGGCGGCAGTCGGTTCCGTACTCGTCTTAGGCCTAGCTGCGTTCGTGGCTGGGCGTTATTCCAGCAGTATTACTCCCGCCCAGCCTTCCGCGAAGCGAGTGCTCTACTACGTGGACCCGATGCATCCCGCGTACCGCTCCGATAAGCCGGGTACGGCTCCGGACTGCGGCATGGCCCTGGAGCCGGTCTACGAAGGCGATGAACCGACGGCCAAGCTGCAACTGGCACCCGGCGCGGTGGTCCTAAGCCCGGAAAAACAGCAGATGATCGGCGCTCGCGTGGAAGCCGCGGCCAAAAGCTCAGGCTCGCGCGTGATTCGCACCACAGGCCGCGTTGAGGCCGACGACAACCGGGTGTACCGGCTGACCGCTGTGACGGACGGCCGCGTGCAGTCGCTGGGCGACAACCCGGCCGGGGCGCTGGTGAAGAAGGACGAAGTGCTGGCTACGTTCTACAGCAAAGAATTTCGCAACGCGGAACAAGCTTACCTGGGTTCGCTGACCGGCGTGGAGCGCCTGCGCAACGCTGGGCGCGACACCGATGACAAGACCGGGGGCAGCGACGCCAACCTGCGCATCAACGAAGAGCAGCTGCGCGCGCTGGGCATGGGCGATCCGCAGATCAAAGAGCTGGCGCGCACCAAGCAGATTACGCGTGACATTGAAGTGACTTCCCCGGTTGATGGCGTAGTTTTGGAACGCAATATCTCACGGGAGCAGCGCTTTGAAGGGCACGTGGAGCTTTACCGCATTGCCGACCTGAGCAAAGTCTGGATTTTGGCGGACATGCTGGGCGACGATACCCACCTTTTGAAGCCCGGCGCGCGTGTGCGCGTGAATGTGCGCGAGCTTTCGAAAACGATTCTTGCCACGGTCAGCAGCGCTCCGCCGTTGTTTGATCCCATGTCGCGCACTCTCAAACTACGGCTGGAAGCGGATAATCCTGGCTTCTTGCTGCGTCCGGACATGTTCGTGGATGTGGAGTTCAATTCGGCGGCTCCGGTTGGGATTTCCGTTCCCGCCGAGGCTGTGCTGGACAGCGGCATGCACAAGATTGTCTACGTGGAAACCAGCGACAACGTGTTTGAGCCGCGCACGGTGGAGGTTGGGGCCGCGTTTGGCAACCGCATCGCCGTGAAGAAGGGGTTGAACGAAGGCGACCGCGTGGTTACGGCGGGGAATTTTATGATTGATTCGGAAAGCCGGATGAAGGCGCCCGTGCCGAGAACAGAACAAAAAGCAGTGCCGCAGAGTGCCATGGCTCCTGTGGATTCATCGGTACAGCCGAACACGGCGATGAAGATGGAGGCAACCGCGATGAAACAGAGCGCCTCCGAGTCCGTGACCGATCCGGCCTGCGGTATGCCGCTTTCGGCCTCGGATGCGAAGTACAGCGCCAGCTACCACGGTCACAAATTTGTGTTCTGCTCCGAGAAATGCAAAAAGAAGTTTGAGGGCGACCCGGATAAGTACGCTGGCAAGAACGGGCAATCCTCCAGTGCCACTCACGCGGGAGCGCTGTAAGCGGAGCCTGGAATGATCAACCGCATCATCGACATCTCGGCCCGTAACAAAGTTGTGGTCCTGGCCATGGTGCTGGCCGGGTGCCTCTGGGGCATCTGGTCGATGACGCACCTGCCGCTGGACGCTACGCCCGACCTTAGCGAGACGCAGGTCATCGTCGTTTCCCGTTGGGACCGCAGCCCCGACATCGTTGAAGATCAGATTACCTACCCCATCATCTCGGCCATGACGGGCGCCCCCAAGGTGAAGGCGGTGCGCGGTATTTCTGATTTTGGATATTCCTTCGTTTACGTGATTTTTGAGGAGGGAACGGATATCTATTGGGCGCGTTCCCGCACCTTGGAATACCTTTCCGGCGTGCGCGAGCGCTTACCGGAGGGCGCCAAGGCCGAAATTGGCCCTGACGCCACTGGCTTGGGCTGGGTGTTTCAATATGTCCTACAAGATAAGTCTGGGCAGCACAGTCTGGCTGAGCTGCGCTCCTACCAAGAGTGGTATCTGAAGTATTACCTGAAGGCCGTTCCGGGGGTTTCCGAAGTTGCAACGGTGGGCGGGTTCACGCAGCAGTATCAGGTGAACGTTGATCCGAATCGCCTGCGTTCTTATGGTATTCCCATTTCGCGCGTAGCCGAGGCCGTGCGGGGCAGCAACAACGAATCTGGCGCGCGCCTGCTGGAATTTGGCGGCGCGGAGTATATGATTCGCGGGCGCGGGTATGTCCACTCTGTCCAGGATTTGGAAAACACCGTCCTCTCGTCGGTCAAGGGCGCACCCATTCGTGTGAAAGATGTGGGCGAAGTCGTCCTGGGGCCTGACATTCGCCGCGGGGCCGCTGACCTTGACGGCACGGGTGAAGCCGTCTCCGGCATTGTCATCATGCGCGAGGGCAGCAACGCTCTGGACGTAATTGACCGCGTAAAAGCTCGCCTGCACGAAATTCAGCCCGGATTGCCTTCCGGCGTTTCGGTTCTGCCCGTGTATGACCGATCCGATCTGATCCGGCGCTCGATTTCCAGCGCGCGGCTGACCGTGATCGAAGTCGTCGCCACTGTGATCCTCATTATTCTGATTTTTCTCTGGCATTTCCCCAGCGCGGTGATTCCGCTGGTTACGATTCCGGTCGCCATCTTGCTGGCCTTCATTCCGCTTTCGCTGGCGGGCGTCAGCATCAACATCATGTCGCTGGCGGGCATTGCCATTGCCTGCGGTGGCCTGGTGGACGCGGCTATTGTCGTTGTGGAACAAACTCACAAGAAGCTGGAAGCCGCGCAGCGCTCGGGCCAGCCCTTTCGCTACGAGGAAGTGATTCTTCAGGCCGTCAAAGAAGTTGGCGGGCCAACTTTTTTCGCATTACTGGTGATTGCGGTAGCGTTCCTGCCGGTGCTGGTACTGGAAGGTCCGGAAGGGAAGCTCTTCAAGCCCCTGGCCTACACCAAAAACTTCGCCATGCTGGCGGCGGCTGTCCTTTGCGTCACCCTGGATCCGGTTCTACGGCTTCTGCTCGTGCAGAAGCCCGGCGGTTCGGCGTCTCCCGGCTGGCTGAGCCGCACCTGGCATTCGCTCCTGGGGGGACCCATCCGCTCCGAAGAAGACCATCCTATCACCGGCCCGATGATCCGGTTGTACGATCCCATTGTGCGCTGGACCTTGCGCCACAAGATGCAGGTGATCGCCGGGGCAGTATTGCTGGTGCTCGTGACCTTGCCGCTGGTTTGGAAGCTCGGCTCCGAGTTCATGCCACCGCTCGACGAAGGCGCAATCCTCTACATGCCCACCACGATGCCGGGCATCTCCATCGCAGAGTCGCAAAAACTGCTGCGTGCCACGGACGCGGTTCTCAAGGGTTTTCCGGAGGTCGATCACGTTCTGGGCAAGACTGGCCGTTCCGATTCCGCCACCGATCCCGCGCCGCTTTCCATGCTGGAAACGGTGATCGTGCTCAAGCCGCAGTCCGAGTGGCGTTCGAAAGATGTTTGGTATTCCTCGTGGGCACCGTCGTTCTTGAAGCCTGTCCTGCGCCGCTTTACCTCGGACCACGTTTCGTTCCAGGAACTGATTGCGCAGATGGACGCCGCACTCAAAATTCCTGGTCTCTCCAACGCCTGGACCATGCCCATCCGCGGGCGCACGCAAATGTTGAGCACCGGTCTGCGCACGCCCGTCGGCTTGAAGATTCAGGGCGCCGACCTGGCGCAGATTCAGGAAATCGGCCACCAGGTGGAAGGGGCTCTACGCGCCGTCCCCGGTACGCGCAACGTTTTTGCCGAGCACGCCAGCGAAGGCTACTTTCTCGACGTGGTCTGGGACCGCGACGCCCTGGCGCGTTACAACCTCTCGCTCGAATCCGCACAGCAGGCGCTCTCCACCGCCGTTGGCGGCGAGAACGTGAGCACAGTCATTGCGGGCAGGGAACGCTACCCCATCAATGTCCGCTACCTGCGCGATTTCCGCTCCGACCTGGAAGCCCTTGGTCGCGTCCTCATCCCTGTCACCGGCGACACGCAAGTCGCGCTCTCGGAACTGGCCAAGCTGCACACCCTGAACGGCCCAGCGATGATCCGCAATGAGAACGGCTTGTTAACCGGCTACGTTTTCGTCGATCCCGGCGATGTCGCTCCTGGCACGTACGTCGAGCAAGCCCGCCGATCTCTTGACCAAATGCGTCTCCCCGCTGGCTACAGCCTGCAATGGAGCGGAGAATACGAATCCATCGAGCGCGTCCATCATCGTTTGCTCGTTGTCGTTCCGCTCACCATCGCCATCATCTTGTTCCTGCTCTACGCCAACACCCGCTCCTTTGTGAAAACAGCCATTGTCGTGCTGGCCGTGCCGTTCTCCGCAGTGGGCGCGCTTTGGATGGTTTACCTCCTGAACTACAACCTTAGCGTCGCCGTATGGGTGGGCGTCATTGCCCTGCTCGGCGTCGATGCCGAAACCGGCGTCTTCATGCTGCTCTATCTCGACCTGGCCTACGACAAGGCCCGCCGCCGCTACGGCATTCTCAGTCGGGAACATCTCTACGAAGCCATTGTCGAAGGCGCGGCCAAACGCCTCCGCCCCAAGTTCATGACTTTCGCCACCATGTGCCTGGGGCTGGTCCCGGTCCTCTGGTCGACCGGCACTGGTTCGGAAATCATGAAGCGCATCGCCGCCCCCATGGTCGGCGGCATCCTCACATCCTTCGCCCTGGAACTCCTCGTCTACCCGGCCATTTACGCCGTCTGGCGCGAACGCGGTGTGACCAGCCTACCCGCCCAAACAGTCAACAAGGAAATAACAGAAGTCCGCATGCCGCTTTCTCTCACTCGATAGCTAGACCGAGTTTTTAATTTTCACGGCAGCGTTATACCTGTTCACCGCTACCACTGCCCATACCATCGAGAACACCACGGAAATCTTCCACATTCCGTCCATCACCGAGCTGTGGTCCAACACTGCGAAAGGATGGCTGGCTGACCCAAAAGGCAACACCCCAATCGCACTCAAGCCCACAGGAACGCCCACCAGAAACACCAGCATCGCAAGAGCCCCCTTCCGGGTGGCATAAAACAATCCCAGCGGCCCGAAAAGAAGCGCCAGAATCAAGGCTACGATGTAGCCTTTATAGCGAGGTCCCGTGTACCCCACGAATCCTCCGCCGCCGGCAACGGGACTCGGCGAACCGTACGCCGGAGCGTCATAACCCGGCATCGGTGGTGGCACATAGGCTGGAGTTGGATTCGGCGTTACCTCATTTGGACCCGCCTGCGGTCCATGCGGTCCCCACGGATAATTACCCATAGACCCTCCTTGGCGGAGATGGTACTTGGGATTGCTCCGCGGCGACTATGCCACTTTTGGGCCTTGCCGCTGAGCTCCCGTGCTTGCATAATTTCGGTGTTATGCCAATGGCCCATACACGCCCCGGCGAGTCTCTAAACCACGTCAGTCCCCGCCACCGCCTTGTGCAATCGCTTCGCTGGGCCGCAAGCCTCCTGTTCGCAGGTCTCTCTTTTTCATCGGTCACCGGACAGGAACCTCTCCAATTCAATGTGCCCTACCACTGCGAGGATGGCACCGACAAGGTCATCACCCGCTGCCAATCCAACGCCCGCGGCGAAGTCTGCGTCTGGCGTGACGAAAAGAACGGCCAAGTCATCGGGGAGCGCTTCAACATCCGCAGCCAAATGGACGGATGGCTCAAGGTCTGCAAAGTTCAAAGCAAGCCCACCGCCGCCGCGTCCCCCTTGCCATCGGCGCAGCCCACTACCAATGCCGCCTGGCCAACCGGCACTCTTAACCCACCGTATCTGAACGGTATGCCGACCATCGACAAAGTCAAACGCGAAGTTCAAGGCAAGGACCCCACCGACACCCTGGCCCGCCAGGTCGCCGTCCTCAATAAGCTGCCCCTGGTTACTCAGCGCTTTCTCATCGCTGACCGCCACCGCCACGACGTCACCCCCGATGAGCAGAAGGTCTGCGGCCAATACATTCTGGCGGCCCAGCAATTGGAGGAGAGCTACAAAAAAACGCACACCCCCACGGAAGCCAAGGCTTTCTACGGCATCCACAACGATTACGAAGAGGACGCCACGTTCTTCCGCGATATGTTCAAGCTCTTTTCCCCCGGGTTCATGGAGGAGTACCGCAAGATGGACCGGTCGGCCAACGAGTGGTACCAAGCGCATCTCGAAGAAGAAAAGCGTATCGGCCAGGGACCAACCGACGCCCAGATCGCTCAGTCCAAGACCGCCCAGGCCAACAAAGGCAACTCTCCCTTCGTCCGCAACGACCCCGGCACTTTGGCTGCCCGCCGCTGCGTCGAACTCGGCGGCAGCGACCTTGACTGCGTAGGCAAAGGCCTCTCCACCGGCTTGATGGACATGCTGGGAATGGGCGGCATGAATTTAGACCCTGCCGCTAAGGCCGTCCGCACTGGACTTGTAGTCGCCGGAGTCTACCAAAGTCAGAACAGCGGCCAAAATGTCGTCTTCTTTCGGTTCGCCGACGACGAGGCCACGCTGTCCAGCTGCGGCAAGCTAGTCGGACAACCGCTTAAATACACCGTCACCCGGCAAGGCCCGTCGCTGTTGATTCAATTCGCTAACACCCCTAAGCCTTTCACCGCCGCCCTCGGGCCCGACGGCAATCTTGTCGGCCCCGGCCCCACCGACGTGCAGGGACAAATCATCACCGGCTACCGCCACTACACCGCCTACAAGCGCCGCGTCAGCGACAACACCATCGTTCAAGGCAGCCAACACGACGTTGCCGAACCCATTTACGCCCCGAAACTCGAGCGCTGCACCATCGGCCCCCTGCGCTCTACCGGCCCAGTTCCTTCCGCCGATCTACTCCCCGCGCTGACCTCAATTATGACCGGGGACAATTCCAAAATAAAAACCATCCCAGCCGGCCCGCGTATGTCCGGCACCTACCAGAACCCCGGCGGTCTGAAAATCCAGTTCGCCTCCGAAGCCGCCGTAATCGATTGCGGCGAAGCCCACGTAGCCTCTACCTACAACGTGACGAACGATGCCACAGCCCTCCGCATCACCCTCAACAAACCCGGCGGCCCGCTAACCCTAGCGATGCAACCCAACGGCACCCTAACCGGCCCCGCCACCACAGACGTCGAAGGCCGCGTAGTCAGCGGCTCCACCAACGACGGCATCACTTTCGCCCCTCGCCACGCCCAATGCCCAGTCGGCACCCTCACCGCGCACAGCGGTTAAAATCTCATCAGAAGTCGAGTTGCCGAGGGAAGCCCTGATTGGCTTGCGTGGATCGTTTCTCAGACGTGCGGTCTATTGAGCAGCCCCACCTGACAACCCACCCCACCCTAAGGCATAATTCTCCCCAAGGAAAACTCCGCAGGAGAACACAACTCAATGAAACTCCACATTCTCATACTAGGCGTCCTACTCGCGACCCCACTCCATGCCGCCTCCGCCTCCTCCGCTGCCGAGGCCGCCCGGTTCATGACCCACGCCGAAGACCGCCTCCGCGACCTGGCCATCAAGGTCCAGCGCGCCACCTGGGTACAGGAAAACTTCATCACCGACGACACCGAAGCCATGGCTGCCGAGGCCAACGACCAGCTGAGCGCCGCCACCACGGAACTCATCGAGCAGGCGAAACGTTTCGATGGCCTTAAGCTCCCGCCCGCGCTGGCGCGGCAATTTCTGCTGCTCAAGCTCCAGAACACCGCCCCAACTCCCAAGGACCCGAAGCTCCGCCAGGAGATGACCCAGACCGCTTCCTGGCTCGACGGGGAATACGGCAAAGCGAAGTACTGCAAAAGACCAGACGACAAAGACAGCTGTCTCGACATCACAGCCATTGAAAAAATCCTCTCTGAAAGCCGCGATCCCGAAGTCCTCAAAGACCTCTGGACCGGCTGGCACCACATCGGAGCGCCCATGCGCCCGCGTTACGCCCGCTTCGCCGCACTCTCCAACCAGGGCGCGCGCGAGATGGGATTCAAAGACACCGGCACCCTCTGGCGCGCTGGCTACGACATGTCGCCCGAGGAATTCAGCGCCACCACCGAACGCCTGTGGCAGCAGCTACGCCCGCTCTATCTCTCGCTGCACACGTATGTCCGCGCACGGCTGGTGAAAAAGTATGGCCCGCAGGTCGTCCCGCCCGATGGCCCGATTCCCGCTCACCTGCTCGGCAATCCTTGGGCGCAGGAGTGGGGGCACATTTTCGACCTGATGGGCCTCCCCGAAAACAGCAGCGGCTATGATCTCACCAAGCTGCTCCAAAACAAGAACCTAGACGCCAAAGGCATGGCCCAGTACGGAGAGAATTTCTACAAATCCCTCGGCTTCGACCCGCTCCCGCCCACTTTCTGGGAGCGCTCGCTTTTCACGAAGCCCAAAGACCGCGATGTCGTCTGCCACGCCAGCGCCTGGGATATCGATTTTAAGGACGATCTCCGAGTCAAAATGTGCATCCAGGTCCGCGACGAGGACTTCGTCACCATCCACCACGAACTTGGCCATGATTTCTACTATCGCGAATACAAAAACCAACCTTTTCTATTCGAGAACGGAGCCAACGACGGATTCCACGAAGCCATCGGCGACACCATGGCCCTGAGCATCACCCCGGAATATTTGAAGCAGATCGGCCTGCTGGAAACCCTGCCCCCAGCCGAAGCCGATATCCCCATTCTCCTGCGTCAGGCCCTCGACAAAGTCGCTTTCCTGCCATTCGGCCTGGTCATCGACCAATGGCGCTGGAAGGTTTTCTCCGGCGAAATTAAACCGGAAAACTACAACCAAGCCTGGTGGGATTTGCGCCTGAAATACCAAGGTGTCGCCCCGCCGGTTGCCCGCACAGAGGCCGACTTCGACCCGGGCGCGAAATACCACATTCCCAGCAACACGCCGTACATGCGTTATTTCCTGGCCCGCATTTATCAGTTCCAGTTCTATAGCGCCCTGTGCAAAGAGTCCGGCTATCAAGGCCCGCTCAACCGCTGCACGTTCTACAACTCGAAACCAGCCGGAGCCAAATTCAAAAAGATGCTGGCCATGGGTACCAGCCAACCGTGGCAGGACGAACTCGAAGCCCTAACCGGCCAGCGCGAAATTGACGCCCGCCCCATCCTCGAGTACTTCGCCCCGTTACAAAAGTGGCTAGACGAGCAAAACAAGGGATCGAAGCAAGGCTGGTAGCAAGCAGCGCCAATGCAGGCACGGGCGTCCTCGCCCGCGCAATCCGGAAATTGGACCGCTTGCACTCCAGCGTTCCACCCTTCCAGAGCACCCAGCGCAATGGTACGATAACCCTATGCGGGGCTGGTGGAATTGGCAGACACAGCAGCCTTAGGAGCTGCCGCCGCAAGGCATTGCAGGTTCAAGTCCTGTGCCCCGCACCATCCCTTCCCAGCCTGAAAGCCAGCGTTCTCGAGAGCATCTCCGCAAATTCTTGTAGCGCCATCCCCCAGTAAACGTTTACTATGTGCGGGTTCCTTTTGCTCCCACTTTCCACGACGAATCAGGAGAATCGCTATGTCCTCATCCCGCCGCCGTTTCTTGCGCCAAGCTGCCAACGCTGGAGTTGCTTTGTCTGCCGGCTCGTTGCTGGGGAAGGTTGCGTTTGGGCAGACCGGCGCTAGCCCAGCCAGAGTTTACCTGGATGCCCGCCGCAGCATTGCGCCGCTCGACCGTAACATCTTTGGATCGTTCCTGGAACACCTGGGCCGCGCGATTTACGAGGGGATTTACGACCCGGCGTCCAAGCTCTCGGACGCCAACGGCTGGCGCAAGGACGTAATGGACGAAGTGCGTCAAATGCAGGTGCCGCTGATTCGCTATCCCGGCGGAAATTTTGTTTCCAGCTACAACTGGCTCGACGGCGTCGGCCCGAAGCAGGACCGTCCCCGCGTTCTCGACAAGGCATGGAACGCCACGAACACCAACCAAATCGGCACCAACGAGTTCATGACCTGGTGCAAAGCCGTCGGCACCGAGCCGCTGATGGGTCTCAATTTCGGAACTGGCTCAGCCGAAGACGCCGCCAATCTCGTCGAATACTGCAACCTGGAAAAAGGCACCAAGTGGAGCGACCTGCGCCGCAAGCATGGCGTCGCTGAGCCCTACAAAATCAAGCGTTGGTGCCTGGGCAATGAAATGGATGGCCCCTGGCAGGTCGGCCACATGACAGCCTCAGAATACGGCTACAAGGCACAAGACGCCGCCCGGCAAATGCACTACATTGACCCATCGCTGCAACTGATTGCTTGCGGATCGAGCGGCCCCGGCATGCCCAGCTATCTGGAATGGGACAGGGAAGTCCTCGAGCAGTGCTACGAGTATGTGGATGCGTTGTCCCTGCACCGCTATGTCGGGAACACCACGGATGAAACCGGCAACGACAGCGCAAAGTTCGTGGCCATGAACCTGAGCATGGAGAAACAAATCCACGAAACGCTGGCGGTGTGCGATCTAGTGCAAGGCCATAAGCGCTCTCCGAAGCAGCTTTGGCTTTCGTTCGATGAATGGAACGTATGGTACCGCGCCCGCAGCGGTGATGCCTTGCGCGGACACGGCGAAGAGGCACCCCATCTCCTGGAGGAAATCTACAACCTCGAAGACGGGCTGCTCGTCGGCGGCTTCCTCAACACTCTGATGCGCAACGCTGATCGCGTTAAGATCGCGTGCCTGGCGCAGTTGATCAACGTCATCGCCCCAATCATGACCAACCCGAACGGGATGCTCAAGCAGACCATCTATTATCCTTATTTGTGGGCGCTGCAAATGGCCCGCGGCAAGGTACTCAATCTGCTCGTTGAATCGCCGAGCTACGAGGTTGCGGGCATGGGGCAAGTTCCATATCTGGATTGCGTGGCCACCGCATCGGACGACGGCAAAACCGCGTTATTCGTGCTCAATCGCGACCTGGCGAAAGCCCACACGGTTGAGTTGAACTGGGAAGACAAGGCTCCAGGCAGCGTACTCACTTCAACCACGCTCACAGGCAGCGATCTCAAAGCATTCAATACCTTCGACGCTCCCACCCGGGTAGCGCCGCAGCCGTTCGACAAGCCCACCACGGCCAACGGACGCACCAAGTTCGAAGTCCCAGCGCGCTCGTACACCGTAATTCAATGGGGCGCGTAAGTGCACAAGCCGCGGGTGCCCCGTCCTTGCCGCGGCAGCGGCAGGGCGGGGATGTAACGAGAGGGAATCCATGATCAGCCGCAGACAATTCCTCAGCAACACGGCAATAGGCACCGGAGCACTCCTCGTCGCTCGCGCCGCGCTCGCGCAAACGCCTGCCGATTCGCGCATCGAAATCCTCCTTGACGAGCCGCTCGGCACCATCTCGCCCAACATTTATGGCCACTTCACCGAGCACCTCGGCGGCGTCATTTACGACGGCGTGTGGGTCGGTCGCGACTCGAAAATTCCCAACATCGACGGTATCCGGAAAGATCTCGTCGACCACATGCGCAAAATCAAAGCCCCTGTCATCCGCTATCCCGGCGGTTGCTTTGCAGACAGCTACGATTGGCGCGACGGCGTGGGACCCGCCGACAAGCGCCCGCGACGCACCAATTTCTGGAGTGACATTGAAACTCCGGCCTCGCCAGCCACCCACAAGTACGAACCAAATCAATTTGGAACCAATGAATTCGTCCACTTCTGCAAGCTCGTCGGTAGCCAGCCGTATTTGGCTGCCAATGTCCGCAGCCTGCCTGCCGCCGAATTTTATCGCTGGGTCGAGTACTGCAATGCCCCCGCCAATAGCACCACGCTCGCCGAAATGCGTGCCGCCGCCGGCTACGCCGATCCGTTCCATGTTAAGTATTGGGGCGTCGGTAACGAGTCCTGGGGATGCGGCGGCAACTTCACCGCGCAGGAGTATGCCGTCGAATTCCGCCGCTACGCCACCTGGGTGCCCCGCTTTGGCGAAGATCTCGCTTTCATCGCCTCCGGCCCCAGCGATGCCAGCTACGACTGGACTCGCGGCTTTCTCGATGAAATTGTCCGCAAGGACCCGGACCAACTCCGTTCCATTTACGGACTTGCTTTGCACTACTATACCTGGAACCTCAGCCGAGGCCGCACCAAGGACTGGGACGCTGGAAAGGGCGACGCCCTCAAGTTCGATGCCGTTGACTGGTATGAACTCCTGCGCGAAGGCCAGGTCATGGAGTCGCTCATTAACGGCCACTGGCAGGTCATGGGTGAATTCGACCGCGGCCACCACACCAAGCTCGTCATCGACGAATGGGGTCCGTGGTACCGCCCGGGCAGCGAGCAGACGCCCAGTGACATTCTGGAACAAACGCCCACGCTTCGCGACGCCGTCTTCAGCGCTATGACTCTCGACCTTTTCCACCAGCATCCGGAAAAAATCGCCATGGCCAACTGCGCGCAGCTCATCAACTGCCTCAATAGTCTCTACCTAGCTCACGAAGATAATTTCTGCATCACCCCCGTCGGCCACGTGTTCGATATGTATTCCGCTCACCAGGGTGCGCAATCGCTCCGTACGATTTTCTCCACGCCGGATATCCACTACGACCGCGACGGCAAGCCAGCATCGTTTTGGGGATTGAAAGGCTCGGCTTCGCTGCGCGATAAGACTCTGATCCTCACCGTCGTGAATTCACACGTCAGCGAACCGCGCGAAACGGAAATCGGAATTCGCGGCGCCGTGATTGAGTCCGCCACCGCCACCGTGCTCAGCGGCAGCGACATCCACGCCCACAATTCCTTCGCTCAAAAAGATGCCATCCATCCGGAATCGAAAGAACTATCGCTCAAGGGGCGGAACCCGACCTATACGTTTGCTCCCGCTTCAGTGACGAAGTTGGTTCTTCGATTGGTCTAGCTAGGGCTTCGTATCAGGACAATCCAGAAAACGGGTGCCCCGTCCTTGTCGCGTTCCTCAGCGACAGGGCGGAGATGGTTCTAAGCTCGCGTGGGGACGTCCGCCCTCGGCCGTCCAGCGAGCTAGAGTTCCGCTCCAGCTTTTGGGCGGCGCAGCGCTTCAGCGTTGCGATTACAGCTCGTGGAACTATGACTTCAGTCGCCGAGGCCGAGTTTCGTATCAGGGCACCGCTTCAGCGGTGCCGAAAGTCCATGAAATGGAACGCGCCTTCAGGCGCTGCATTGTGAAACCTGAGCTTAACCGCGAGTTATTAGGACGACACAACCGCCGACGCCTGATTCACGTCCGCCGCCAACCGAATCAACTTCGGCAAAACATCCCCAAACGGTGACTCTCCCGCCGTTCCCAAAGCAAAATACAAGTTCCGGTAAAGCGGAAACATCTCATCATAAACGCCGGCCTCCGAAGCCTGTGGCTCAAACACTTTGTGCGAGGGGCAAATCGCCTGCTGCGCCTCTTCCACAGTTTTGAAGATCCCCGCCGCCAGGAAAGCAAAGATCGCCGAACCCAATCCAACCACGTTGCCATCCGGCACCAGCACCGGACGCTTCAGTACATTCCCATACACCTGATTCAAAACGTTGTTCTTCTGCGGGATCCCGCCAGCGTTAATCACGCGCCGAATCGTCACGCCATGCTCGGTCATGCGGTCCAGAATCACGCGAGTATGGAACGCCGTGCCCTCAATGGCCGCAAATAGCTCGTCCTGAGCGGTGCTCTGCAAAGACCACCCCAGCGTCACGCCTCGTAGATTTGGATTCACCAGCACCGTGCGGTCGCCGTTGTCCCACGTCATGCGCAGCAGACCGGTTTGCCCCGCGCGGTAGTCCTTCAATCCACGCCCCAGCGCTTCCACGGTGACACCCGCACGCCCCGCGATAGCGCCAAAAATATCCCCCACCGCGGAAAGCCCGGCCTCAATGCCGGTCCGTCCAGGATGCACACTACCTTGCACCACGCCGCAAACTCCCGGCACCAGATTCACCGACGGAGTAATTCCAATAATGCAAGTCGACGTCCCAACCACGTTCACCATGTCGTCCGTGCGGCATCCCGCGCCAATCGCATCCCAATGCGCGTCAAACGCTCCCACCGGAATTGGAATTCCAGCCTTCAACCCAAGCTGCTCCGCCCAATGCGGCGACAGCGTTCCCGCAATTTGGTCCGAAGTCGCGTACTCGCCATCCAGTTTCTCGCGCACACCCGCCAGCAGGGAATCGACGGTGGTTAAAAACTTCTCCGACGGCAACCCGCCCAGCTGCCGGTTCCACAGCCACTTATGTCCCATAGCGCAAACACTACGCTTCACCTTCTTCGGATCGGTGATGCCGCATAGTGTAGCCGCCACCATATCGCAATGCTCGAACGCCGAGGCAAACACCGCCCCCTTCTCCGGATTGTGCCGCAGCCAGTGCAGCAGCTTCGAAAATCCCCATTCGGAGGAGTAAATCCCTCCACACCACTGGATGGCCTCCAGGCCCTCTCGATGCGCCGCCTCGGTAATTTCCCCCGCCTCGCCTTTCGCGCGGTGGTCGCACCAAAGGTAGTAGTCGTCCAGCGGCTGCATACTCTTATCGACAGCAACGACGGACGAGCCAGTCGTATCGAGAGCGATGGCTGCGATCTGGTCGCCAGCCACGCCCGTCTTCTTCAGCACAGCCCGCGTCGCTTCGGCCAACGCACGCATGTGGTCGGCGTGTGACTGCGTGGCAAACTCAGGGTCCTTGGCCGAGCGGTGCAGTGGATACTCCGCAACCGCCGACTCCAGCAACCCCTTGGCACTATCCACCACCGAGGCGCGCACGCTCAAGGTTCCAAAATCTACGCCGATAACGACCGCCATAACACGCTCCCCGATATGAACGGACACGAACACAAACGACCATCACAGTAAACGTTTTCTTCCTCAGCCGTCAACGCCCTCCTGCCCCCACGCTCGACGGGACCGACCTATATGACCCGCCCAATTCGCCAACAATTTACCCTTATTAACCAATAAAATGCACACGATTCCCCATCCAGCCGGACGAAACCCTTCTCCATCCGTCGCAGGCCTGCAAAACCACATGAAAACTCGATAAATCCTTCAAACTTCGGCTGCAATCCGTGCGAATCCAGTTATAATCGCGATCAGTTTTCGCCGACTCGTCCAGCCATTCCAGTTGCTCCAGCGCCGGACCTCGGAATCCCCTGAATTCATGTTGAACTTACACAGCCTCGCCCATCGTTTTGAGCTTCCCCCCGGTAGCGCCGAGTCCGGGTCCTCCCTGGTGTGGGCGCTCAACGGCACCCTCCTCGTCGCCGCCGCCGGAACTGCCGTCTGGCTTTGGCATTTCGCCCGCCGCCGCGATCTGGCCCGCGCCAATGACCGCCTCAAGCGCTTCGTCCTATCCTCCCCCATCCTCATCGTCCTCGCCCTCAGCGCCATCTTCAACGTCGGCACCGCCACCTACCTCGGCTACGAGGTCCCCCGCGACCTGCTGCAAGACGTCGAGTCCGCCAAGCTCTTCTGGCAAGGCAAGCCAGCCTTCCCCCTCAACATGACCGACGAAATCCGCGACACGCTGGAACACGAACCACAACCAGCCACCGCCGATCGCTGGATTTTCGGCCTCAAGGAAATCGAGCAAACCTCCGCCCGCCGCGTCGAAAACGAGCCCTGGGCGCAGGCGCATCCCGCCAGCATGACCCTCCTCCTCGCCCTGTTCGTCGGCTGGATGCACGTCCGCGCCATCCAACTCATGTTTTCCATTCTCTCGCTGGCCGCGCTCGCCGGCACCGTGAGCGTCTTAGGCAAAGGCCTACGCTTCTCAGCCATTCCTCGCCTGACCACCGCGCTCTTCCTCGCCCTCGTCGGATGGTTCCCCTTCTGGATGGTCCTCCGCAACGGCCAGGTCGGCATGATCCTCACCTTCCTCATGACCCTGACCTGGTATTTCCTGCGCCAGGACAAAAACCTGCCCGCTGGCCTCTGCCTCGGCCTGGCCACAGCTCTCAAGCTCTTTCCTGGCCTACTGCTGGTTTACCTGTTGATTCGTCGTCGCAAAGCCTTCTGGCCCGCTGCCATCACCGCCGCCACCTTGCTCTTGTTCTGCTTCGGCATCGTGGGATGGCACAACACGCTCGACTATTTCCGCGTGGCCAAGTTCGTGCAGGAATATTACCGCGGCTACAAAGCCAATATTTCTCTGCTTTCCGTGTTCGCCGGAATCGCTCCCCTGGCCCGCCACGCCGCCGTGCTCGCTCAGATTTGCTTCGTCGGCTTCTTGTCTCTCCTGGCCTGGACCGTTTCCCGCAACTCGCGCGACACCTCCGGACAGGTCACGCTGGATCTCGAATTCGCCATGTTCATGGCCCTGCTGCCCGTGCTCTCGCCCGTCTCCTGGGATCACTATCTCGTCATGCTGGTTCTACCGGTGGCCGTGGTCATTTCCTGCCTCCTGCAAAACAGCTTCTTCACCCAGCGCAAATGGTGGACCGTCGGTTTCCTGTGCGCCGCAGCGGTGCTCTCCATTCCCCAGCCCTTTTCCGCCTGGATGGCCCATGTCATCAACGCCACCCGCCCCATTTTCCTTCTCAAGCTGCCCGTGCTCGCAGTATTCGGCGTATTCACGCTACTCTGGGGCCTGCGCATGCGCTTAGTCGCGCCGACAGGAACATTGGCCTTCCCCGGCGCAGAGAAAAAGCGCCCAGCCACCGACCGCCCAGAAGCTGCCTAGCAGCCGGGCAAGAGCGGAATCGTAGTCCGGCTACCGTCCACCCGGAATCCACGCACTAGCCGCGATTACCCTGTGACTCGCGATTGTCCCGTGGCTTAAGCATAGGCTTCGCATCAGGCTACCGCTTCAGGCGCTGGATTAGCACTCTCAACCTCACGGCAAATAATACAAACGAATCGTCTTATCCAAACCACCGTCCCCAGACAGCACCGGCGGATACGCCTCCAGCCAAGCATACCCATCCGCCAGCTCCGGATACCAAGGCCCCTCCCCAGTCCGCAAATGATGCACGCTCACCGCAATCCACCCCTTCGCCCGCTCCCGCGGAGCCAGCGTCTCAAACAGCGGCAATCCCATCAGCGTCAAATCCGTACTCGTGTAAAGCCTTAGCTTTATATGTTCAACATAATGATTTCGAAGCACTTCTGCCAGCTTCGTAACGTCCTCCCCAGCATCAAAATCCGCATCCAGCACCAGACTCTGGTCGGGCTGCCGGCCCGCCAGCACGCTGGTATACGTCAGATAGTTCGGGTGCAAAGCAACTCCATCCAGAGCCAGCCAAGCCAGCACGCCCAGCAGCACACGAGGTACCGCCCGAGGCCATTTCTCCCGCAATTCCCAGATCTCCCCAAACCCAGCCGCCCCCAAAACCGCCAGCAGCGGATACACAAACAGAATCGTCCGCACCCCCAAGTTCACCCGGATCGTTGCCGCCACCAGCAGGATCACCACCACCGCAACTGCCGGAGCCGCCAGCCGCCAGTCACTCTCCCGCCACAGCCCCCGCAGCCCCCATACCAGCCCCGCCAACGCCAGCAACAGAAACCCAGGCGGCGTCTTAAACGCCAGCATGAAGAAGTAGAAATACCACCACCCCCCACGCCGCACCTGCCCAAACAAATACGCCGGATACAGCTTGCTATTCTCCCCCACCGCGCGGCCAATCCCTTGAAAAAACGCCGGTGCCGGAAGCGCGGGATTCCAAGCGATTGTCTTTAGCGCCAACACTTTAACCGGAGAAGGCAGATGTAAGTGTTGAACCACCACCGCTGGCTTCTCAAACACACGGTCCAGCCGTTCCACCGAGAATCTGTACCCTCCCCAAACCACCAGGCACGCCACCTGGAGCGCCAGAATCCCAGCTGGAATCCAGCGCCACAACCATGGCCGCAGCCTCCACGGATTCTTCCTCCCAGCCCAGAATCGACATGCCAAAATCGCCACCAGGCACGGCGGCAAAAACACCATCCACGGAGCATTGGCCAACGCCGCTCCGGCCAGCGCCGCTCCCAGCACCAACGATCGCCGCAATCCCGGCGACTCAAGCCAGCGCACCCACGCCAGCAGCGCCGCCGGGAACAGCGCCATCAACGCCGGATCCACATACGCCAGCGTGCTGTACCCCAGCACCACCGGCAGCGCGCTCAGCAAAAACACCGCCAGCACGCCGCCCCACTCCCCTAAAAGGCTCCGCGCCCATAAAAATGTTACCCAAGCCGCCAACACCAGAAAGGGAAGCGTTCCCATCCGCGCCAGGGTCAAATTGTGCCAATATTGCCCACGAGCCGCCAAAATCTGGTTCCCAGCACCGTAGAAGTCCGCTCCATCGGCCTTATTTCCGCCTACATATCCCACTTTTGGCAATCGCAGCCCAGCCAAATAAGGCCCCAGCGCGGACATCACCCGAGGTAGCGGAGGATGCTGCGGCTCCATCGAATAGGTTCCCTTGTCCAGCCATTCCATGCCGCACGCGATGTGCGCCGGCTCGTCGTAGGCCTGGTTGAAGTCGTGGTATGTGGACACCACGCGCAGCGCGGCCACGGCTACCAATGCCGCAGCCGCTAGGCTGGCCCTCCAGTCTGGCCATTTCGCGGCCCTCCACCCGATATTTCCCATCCGCTCGCTCAATTCAAATGACTCCGCCCATTCTGTAAATGCCCAACCAGAACTCGCCTATTATGAATGCCTTTTGTCCAGCCAAGAGAAAAATCATTTTCCTTGGGCCTCGCGGCGCTACCCCTCGGAAAACCAATCTTTACGAAGAATCTGCGCCCCTAGGGGATCCGCTGATAACCATCGTGTAGCCTCCATAGCACACCGGGGGGATGGCAGCCGCGCCCACCCGCCATTACCATTCATCTATGCCCCCGAAGTTGGCCACCAGCACCCACCAGAACGGACAGCCCTCCACTATGTGCAAAGTTTTGCACAGTGGACTTACGTTCCCGCGGTGGTGGTTTGTAACTCTATATGTAACAACGGACTTGTCGTATGCTGAAGGATGGAACTTGGCGTACAGCTTGCACGAGAAAGAGTTCTTTCCCCTTTCACTCGGATGAGCAATTTAACCTTACGATTGAGTAAGGAATCAGGCCACCCCCCTCAGACCTTTGATTCCCACAGCAGCGGAGCTTCCCAGCAGACCGGTGATTCCCGGCCGCGAGTGCTATGTGTGTTCGGCACCCGCCCGGAAGTGATCAAGCTGGCACCCGTGCTGCGCGCTTTGCAGAGCCGCTCGAATTTCAAGACGCTAGTCGTCAGCTCAGGTCAGCACACCAGCCTGCTCTATCCGTTCTTAAAGTTTTTCGGCATCCAACTGGATGAAGACTTACAAGTGATGCAGCCCAACCAAACACCCAACGAGGTTTGCGCGCGCGTGATGGCGGGACTGGAAGCTGTTATCCAACGAGAGAAGCCCGCTTTGATTCTGGTGCAAGGCGACACCACCACGGCTCTGGCCGGTGCGCTCTCCGGATTCCACCACGGCATCCCGGTGGGCCACGTCGAAGCTGGTCTTCGTTCCGGCAATCCGCTGAGCCCGTTTCCGGAAGAGATGAACCGGCGCTTGGTCTCCCAAATCGCGACCTACCATTTCGCGGCGACAGCAGGGAACCGCGACGCCTTGCTGCAAGAAGGGATTCCAGAAGCCGGAATCTTTGTCACCGGCAACCCCGTGGTCGACTCCTTGCAATTCATTTTGAAGAACGCTCAGCCCTCCGAGCGCGCCGCCGAGGTGTTGCAACTGGCCGCTGGCAAAAAACTGATTGTCCTGACCACCCACCGCCGCGAAAGTTTTGGCGGAGTGATGCAACAACACTTGCGGACACTTCGCGAGTTCGTTCGTCAAAATCAAGACGTGGCCGCCGTTTTCGCCGTGCACCCCAACCCCAACGTCCGCGCCGCCGCCGAAGCCGAACTGGGCGGCCAGGAACGCATTCACCTGGTGGAGCCTCTCAACTATCCCGATTTCATCCATCTTCTCCAGCACGCCTGGTTGCTGGTTTCCGACTCCGGCGGCATCCAGGAAGAAGCTCCCACGCTGCGCAAGCCCTTGCTCATCCTGCGTAGTAACACCGAGCGCCCCGAAGCCGTTGCTTCCGGTGTCGCCATTCTGGTGGGCGACGAGCCGGGTCGCCTGCAACAGTTGCTCAACGCCGCCCGCACCGACGGCGCTTGGGCCGAGCGCGTTCGCACCGCCGTGAACCCTTTTGGGAACGGAATGGCGGGTGAAGCCATCGCGGAAATTCTGAGCCGGGAACTGGCTCAATCGGTGCTACCATCTTCGGCACGAGCACAGGCGGCCCTATGACGCGCGCCCCAGAAGTTGAGCCCGGCACAGCAGGTCTGAGCAAAGATCGGCGCGACCTCATCACGGTCGTGCTCGAAGACTATTTCCACGTCGGCGCGATGCGCGGCCTGATCAGTCCGCACCAGTGGAATCGTTTTGAAACCCGTTTCGAATCCAACACCTTGAAGGCTCTGGATTTGCTCAAGCGGCACGACGTGAAGGCGACCTTCTTTGTGCTGGGCTGGATTGCCGAACGGCGGCCCGAACTGGTGGCAGAAATTGCTCGCCAGGGCCACGAGATCGCCAACTACGGCTACGCCCACCGCGACGTGCAACAAATGACGCGCGACGAGTTCCGCGATGATGCCCGCCGTTCCCGCGACTTGCTGGAAATCGCCAGCGGCCGCCGCGTCATTGGCTTTCGCATTCCTCAGGGGCTGCGCTCCGATGCCGACCTTTGGGTGCTCGACGTTTTGGCCGAAGAGGGTTATGTCTACGACTCCAGCGTCGTCCCTTACAAATACGACCGCGCCACCCGCGGCGCTTTTGTTGACGAAAGCGAAGGCCGCGAGATTTGGGAATTTCCCCACGCCACCATGAACCTGGCCGGCTACTTGCTCCCCATCTCTGGCGGTAACTACTTTCGCCAGATTCCGCACACACTGCTGCACCACGCGGTGGCGCGATGGAAGCGCCAGTTTGATACACCCTTCATGATGTATTTCCATGTGTGGGAACTTGATCCCGACCAGCCACGCATCAGCGCCGCTTCCTGGATGGCCCGCACCCGCCAGTACCGCAACCTGACCAAAATGGATTGGGTTCTGGCTGAGTACTTTTCGAAATACAAGTTTGGCAGCATCGCGGATTTTCTGAAAATTGATACCACGCCGGAAACGTCTGCGCTGGAAACACACAACTTAGAAACGCACAAAGCCGCCCGGGTCGCAGTGCCGGTGGCGCCTGTGGAAGTGCTGTCGCCTCCCGCGGAGCGCATTCCCGTTTCGATTGTCGTCCCCTGCTTCAATGAGCGGCCCGCGCTGCCGTATCTCTCCAACACCCTGGAGAGCGTCAGCAAACTGCTGGCCAAGGACTATGACCCGCACTTCGTCTTTGTCGACGATGGCAGCACCGACGGCACCTGGGAGTTGCTCAACCGATTGTTTGGCGCGCGCGAAGATTGTCGCCTGGTAAAGCATGAAGTCAATCGCGGCGTGGCCGCTACCATTCTCACCGGCATCCGCTACTCTTCCGACGAAATTGTTTGTTCCATGGATTGCGACTGCACCTACGACCCGCACGAGCTGGCTTCCATGATTCCGCTGCTCACGCCCGAAGTCGATCTGGTCACCGCCTCACCCTACCACCCCCAGGGTGGCCGCGTCATGAACGTGCCGCAGTGGCGCTTGGTGCTCTCCAAGGGCGCTTCGTGGCTCTATAGCAAGGTGCTGCGCCACAAGCTGCATACCTACACCAGTTGCTTCCGCGTCTACCGCCGCAGCGCCGTGGCCGACCTGGAACTGAAAGAAACTGGATTTCTTGGCGTTTCGGAAACTTTGGCTTTGCTCGATCTTCGCGGACACAACATTCGCGAATTTCCAACCACTTTATACGTTCGTATCCTGGGCCAGTCGAAAATGAAAGTTGCTCGCAACATCATTGGCCATCTTAAAAACCTGTGGCGCATGCGGCAAATGCGTCGCCTTCTCGATCACGACGGGCACTTCCTTTCCCGTAAACTTGGTACCGCAATACCTACGCCTCCCCCGGCAGAATTACCGGTTTTGCCATCTCATACTGGGGTCCCTCATCATGAATAGCACTCTTGCTCGTCCCGTTATGTCTCTTCCCAATGACCAAGATCACACCGGCCGCGACCTGGGCCAAGCCGAAATTGACCTGCTCAAGGAAGTGATTGCCACCGGAACACTCACCAGCACCAAGGGCACGTATACCAAGCGCCTGGAAGAACGCTTCGCCAAAAAAATCGGCATCAAGCACGCCTACGCCTGCACTTCCGGCACCGCCGCCATCCACATTGCCATTGGCGCTTTGGACCCCAACCCGGGCGACGAAATCATTACCACTTCCATCACCGACATGGGTGCATTGACGCCGATGCTCTATCAAGGCGCAATCCCCGTTTTTGCCGAAGTCGATCCCGTTACGCTGAACGTCACAGCCGAAACTTTGGCAGCCTGCATCAGCCCAAAGACCAAAGCCATCATGGTCACCCACCTGTTCGGCAACCCTTGCGCCATGGGCCCGATTATGGAACTGGCCAACAAGCACAACATTCCTGTCATTGAAGACTGCGCCCAGGCCTTCATGGCCAAAGCCAATGGCCAGTTCGTCGGCACCTTTGGCACGATCAGCTGCTTCAGCACCCAGCAAGGCAAGCACATGACCACCGGCGAAGGTGGCCTGGTCGTCACCAACGACGATGCCCTCGGTCGCCGCTGCTTCCTGCTGATCAACAAAGCCTGGGGATACGGCGACCCAAAACCCGACCACTACTTCGCCGCCCTGAACTACCGCATGTGCGAACTGCAAAGCGCCGTGGCCCTGGCCCAGCTCGAAAAGCTGGACTCCGTCGCCGACCGCCGCGTGCAGGCTGCCAACAAGCTCACCAAAATGCTGGCTGGCATTCCCGGCGTCCAAACCCCCCGCGTTGCCCCGGGCGATGTCTGCACATACTGGAAATATTGCCTCACTGTGGACGGCTCAGTCCTTAAGGACGGCGCCATTGGACTGGCAGGGAAGCTGAAAGAGCGTGGCATCGCATCCGCGCCGCGCTACATCCAAAAGCCTTCCTTCATGTGTGAAGTGTTCCAAAAACGTCGCACCTTCGGCACCAGCGGATACCCCTTCAACCTGGCCCGCCCCGAAGCCGTGGATTACGACAAAGCCAAGTTCCCCATGACCTTCAAAGCCCTGGAAGACGTTCTCGTCCTTCCGTGGAACGAACTCTATACCGACGAACACATCCAATACATTGCTGATTCCATCCGTGAGTGCGTGGAGGCGCTCCGCTAATGTCTACTCATATCACTAAAGGTCCCGTCTGCTTCGGTTTGGTCGGCGCCGGAGCCATCGCGCAATCCTACCTGCAAGCGTTCCAGAACTGCCCCGAGGTCCAACTCGTCGCCGTCTCCGACACCAACCTCGCCGCCGCCGAAGCCATGGCCCAAAAGGCCAATTGCAAAGCCTATTCCTCCCATACCGCCATGGCGAGCGCCGAAAAACTTGACGCCGTCCTCGTCTGCACTCCGCCCAACACCCACCCCGACGTCTGCACTGATTTCATCGAGCGCCGCATCGCCATCCTTTGCGAAAAGCCTCTCTGCAAGGACTCCACCGCCGCCCGTTCCATGATCCTCGCCGCCCGCAGCGCCGGCGTCATGATGACCATGGCCTCCAAATTCCGCTACGTCGATGACGTCGTCAAAGCCCGCCAGCTCGTCAACTCCGGCGCAATCGGCGATGTCGTCCTCATCGAAAATTTCTTCACCTCCCACGTCGATATGACCAAACGCTGGAATTCCAATCCCGAAATCTCCGGCGGCGGCGTCCTCATCGACAACGGCACCCACTCCGTCGACATCATGCGCTACTTCCTCGGCCCCCTCAGCGAAATCCACGTCGTCGAAGGCAAACGCTCGCAAAGCCTCCCCGTCGACGAAACCGTCCACGTCTTCGTTCGTTCCACTAGCGGAATCCTCGGCACCGTCGATCTTTCCTGGTCCATCAATAAAGAACTCGAAAGCTACCTCCGCATCTACGGCTCGGCCGGCACCATCTCCGTCGGCTGGAAGGAATCAAAATTCCTCATGGCCGGCTCCAAAGAATGGAAGGTCTTCGGCAACGGCTACAACAAGGTCCAGGCCTTCAGCAGCCAACTGGAAAACTTTGCCCGCGCGCTCCGCGGCTCCGAGCCTTTGGTCGTCACGCTCGAAGACGCTCTCGCCTCCGTCCAGGTCGTCGAAGCCGGTTACGCCTCACTGCGCGATGCCAAGTGGTTCGCCATCCCTTTGGCCCCAAGCCGTGAGAACGACCGCCCGGAAATGCCCAAGCGCATCCAGTAAATTTCGCAGAATAGAACGGATGCCCCGTCCTTGTCGCGCAAGCGACAGAGCCTGCCCTGAGCGAAGTCGAAAGGGTGGGGCTTTCGCAAGGTTGGAAGACAGAGCTTTTGGGTGGAGCAGCGCTTCAGCGCCTCAGGGCTGCAACAAAAAGCGAGCTAGAATGCGGCTTTAGCCGCTGAGGTAAGGTGTAATAGAAACATGCCCGACTACCCCAACGTCCGCATCCACCCCACCGCCATCCTCGAACCCGGCGTCACCATTGGCCCCGGCAGCTCCGTCTGGGATTCCGTTCACATCCGCCACGGCGCATCCATCGGCGATCAGTGCATCATCGGCGAAAAAACCTACATTGCCTACGATGTCAAAATCGGCCATCGCGTAAAAATCAACGCCATGGTCTACATCTGCGCCGCCGTCACTATCGAAGATGGCGTCATGATCAGCGCCGGCACCACTTTCACCAACGACCGTTTCCCCCGCGCCACCACTCCAGATCTGAAACAGCTCCGCTCTTCCGATCCCGACGAACACACGCTCCCCACCCTCGTCCGCGCCGGAGCCACCATCGGCGCGCAATGCACCATCGGCAACGGCCTCAGCATCGGACGCTTCGCCATGATCGGCATGGGCGCGCTCGTCACCAAAAATGTTGGCGACTTCCATCTCGCCATCGGCGTACCAGCCCGCACGATCGGCTACGTCTGCCGCTGCGGCACGCCCATCGGCAAGGTTGTCGATCTCGAACCGGTCGTTCCACGGATCAGCTGCTCTTGCGGCCTGAACTACGCCCTCAACAACGGCGTCATCACCGAGCTCAATCCGCCGAGCTAACTGACAACTGAAAGCTGGCAACTGGAAACTGCTCTTATGCCTCAACCCCAAAATTGGGCCGTCCTGGGCGGCGGAATTCTCGGCATGACCCTGGCTCTTCGCCTTGCGCAACAAGGCCAGAAGGTCATCCTTTACGAGTCGGCCCCGGAACTCGGCGGCCTCGCCAGCGCTTGGCAGCTCGGCGACATCACCTGGGACCGCCACTACCACGTCACCCTCCTCTCCGACTCCCACAACCGCTCACTCCTCCGCGAACTCAACCTGGAATACGACCTGCAATGGGTACAAACCAAAACGGGCTTCTACACCGGCGGCCGCATGGTCTCCATGTCCAACAGCCTGGAGTTCCTCAAGTTTCCGCCCATCAACCTCATCGACAAGGCGCGCCTGGCCCTCACCATCCTCCATGCCTCTCGTATCAACGACTGGCACGCCCTCGAGCAGGTTCCGGTCGAGGAATGGCTCCGCAAGTGGTCCGGAACTAATACCACCGCCAAAATCTGGCTGCCGCTCCTCCGCGCCAAGCTCGGCGCCAACTACACCAAGGCCAGCGCCGCCTTCATCTGGGCCACCATCGCCCGCATGTACGCCGCCCGTCGTTCCGGGCTAAAAAAAGAAATGTTCGGCTACCTTCCCGGAGGCTACGCCCGCATCCTCGCCCGCATGGAAGATGCCCTGCAAAAGGCTGGCGTCACCATTCGTCTCAACTCCCGCGTCACCGCCATTCGCAAAGCGGAACTGACTATCCAATTTGCCGATGGCTCCCGCATCACCCCCGATCAAGCCATCTTCACCGGCCCCGCCACCACTGCCGCTAATCTCTGTCTTGATCTAACCCCGGAAGAACAACGCCTCCTCCGCGGCATCGAATATCAGGGAATCATTTGCGCCTCCCTCCTGCTCAAACGCCCCCTCACGCCGTTCTACGTCACGAACATCACCGACCCCGGCTTGCCCTTCACCGCCGTTATTGAGATGACCGCCCTGGTCAACCCCAGCGAGTTCGGAGGTCGCCACCTCGTCTACCTTCCCAAATACGTACCCACTGACGATCCGATGTTCGAAGCCACAGACGCTGAAATCCAAAACGCGTTCTTCGGAGCGCTCAAGAAAATGCACCCCACCCTCACCGACGACGACCTCCTCACCTTCCAGGTCAGCCGCGTCCGTCAGGTCTTTGTCATCCCCACCCTCAACTATTCGAAAAATCTTCCGCCCGTCACCACCAGCATCCCCGGTCTCCACATCCTCAACTCCGCTCATATAGTGAATGGAACACTCAACGTCAATGATACAGTCCAATTGGCCGAACGCCATATCCCACGCCTTCTCTCGCAGAGCCAAAGCCGAAAGTCTTAAATTTATGAAACAGCATCAGCGCGTCGCTGAAAGTGCCAGCGTCAAGGGAAGCTTCAGTGGTCAACCAGGCTCGGGCGACTCATCAATCTCAAGCACGCACCAAGCATGAGCGAACAAGCAAGCATGGGCCAACGAGCATCCATGAGCACACAACCAAGCTCCGTATCAGCGCACGGCTTCAGTCGTGCCAAGAGCATTTCTGTTACATCGCGGCTTTAGCCGCTGCAACCAAGGAACAACATGACCAAGCCCCTAGCCAGCCTCTCCCTAGACCTCGACAACAAATGGTCCTATATGAAGACCCACGGCGACCCAGGCTGGGAACAATATCCCTCCTACCTTCCCATCATCGTTCCCAGGGTCCTGCAAATTCTTCAAGAAGAATCCCTCACCATCACCTTCTTCATCGTCGGCATCGACGCCGCCCAACCCGCCAGCCAACCCATCCTCAAGTCCATCGCTGATGCCGGCCATGAAATCGGCAACCACTCCTACAAGCACGAACCCTGGCTCCATCTCTATACCGACGCTGAGCTGGAACAGGAGATGACTGCCGCAGAAATCGCTATCCTCCAGGCCACCGGTCAACAAACCATCGGATTCCGCGGACCCGGTTTCAGCTTCAGCCCACAACTCCTCACCCTCTTAGCCCGCCGCGGCTACCAATATGACGCATCCACCTTTCCCACCTTCCTTGGCCCACTCGCGCGCATGTACTATTTCGCGAAAAGCAGCCTCAGCCAGGAACAAAGCTCGCAGCGCAAAGCCCTCTTCGGTTCCGCCAGAGAGGGTTTCCGCCCGCTCAAGCCCTATCGCTGGCAAACGGACTCTGGCCCATTAACGGAAATCCCAGTCACTACAATGCCGCTAGCCCGGGTCCCCATCCATCTCAGCTATGTGCTCTATCTGGCCACGTTTTCCCGCGCTGTAGCGTTAGCGTACTGGAACACCGCCCTCGCGCTCTGCCGCCTCACCCGCACGCAACCGTCCTTACTGCTCCACCCACTCGACTTTCTCGGCCAGGAAGACTGCCCCGAACTAGCCTTCTTTCCAGCCATGCAAACGCCCGCCGCGCCAAAACTGGAAGTGGCCCGCAAGGTTCTGCAATCGCTTCACCGCCACTTCCAGGTAGTCCCCATGCGCGACCACGCCAAAACGCTCGTCTCCGCCCCAACCCGCCCCATGAGCCAACCCTAGGGCGTATTCCAGAAACGCCTCGTATCAGGACACGGCTTCAGCCGGACCGTCCGGCACCCAACTTCTCGCGGCTTCAGCCGCTGCACGAAGCATGTCCGCTGTTCCGCCAATCATCGATGGGTCAAGTTCTAGAACTGGCGTTAGAAAGTATCTTGGGTCAGTCACGGCTTGAGCAGCCCGCCCTATGCGTCACTCTGCGATTACGCATACCAGAAGCGCCAGACACCAACCGCCTTCACGGCCGGGAAAAAATCAGACTCACACCCGCTTTTGGGCCACCCAGCACTCTGGAGAGTGCGTGAGAACTCCTTGCAAATGCCAGACACGGTGGCAGCGGGCTTCAGCCCGGTGACGCAGCCCTAAAAAGTAAGGGTCTTTAGCCCCTGCGGTAAGGGTTCGATGTGCTGCGATAAATGCGAATGGGATGATGGGGTTTTGACCCTGGGGGAAGGCGTCGATCTGTAATGCTCAACCTGTGATGTTCAACCACTACAACCTCACCTCTCTTCGGCTCCCGCTCATCACCCGTGCCTTCGGTTCACTCACCGCCGGAGCCGTCACCATCGCAGCCAATGTATAAAACCACGCCGCGTTCGCCGCCACCTGCAAATTGAAATCAAAAAAGCTGTGCACCAGAATCCCAACGCACCCCAGCCACCCAGCCAGAGCTAAACAGCCATTTACACCCAGCTTCCCGCCCTTCAACTTCCGCCAAGCCCCTCGAAACAGCACCACCACAAACCAAACCATCACCGCCAACCCGGGCAATCCCATTTCCACCAGAAATTGCATGTAGTCGTTGTGCGCTTCATTCACAAAAATGTTCGAATAAAAGCTCTGGTACGGAGGGTACGCCGTTGGAAACGTCCCCAACCCCCATCCGAATAGCGGACGGTCTTTCAGCATCCGGAGGCAATCCTTCGTCACCGTCAACCGCAGTCCGCCGGAAAGTTCCGTGTGCGCCTCTGTGTGGAACGTCGAAAGCCGGTCCGCCACACTCGAGCCGCCCACCATCAGCGTCCACAAGGCGCCCAGCGCCAACGCCGCGCCCAGCACCATCGCCACCCGAGGACTCTTCCTAGGAATCGCAACGTAAGCCGCCGCCAGAGCCAGTTGCACCGCCAGCGCCACCACCCCGCCCCGCGAGCCGCTCAGCACAATCGTACTCGCCATAAATACCGCCGCCACGCCCAGCGCAATCTTCGTTCCGCGTTCCACTTTGCGACTCAAGCACATCGCCAGCGGAATCGGAAACAGCATTTCCATCAGCCCGGCATAGTGGTTGTGGTTCACATAGGGACCGTAAATCCATCCGCCGGAGCGCGGCAGCCGCAGCCAATAAATCCGTCCATTGCTGGAAAGGTCTTGAATCACCGCGAAAAATGCCACCGCAAACCCGAACAGGCTCATCACCAGACTCAGCCGGGAAAGTTCCTCCGGCCGTCGCAGCACCTGCGTCAGCAGGAAACACAATATGCCAAAACTGGAAAACAACAACATCGAAGTCCAGGTTGCGTACCAGTAGGAAGTCATTCCCGTCATCAGTTGCAACGCCACCAGCGCAGCGAACGCCAGCATCGGCGCAAACAAGGGATTCCATCGTACCGCCAGATCGCTGCCCACAAATCCACTACCAACCAACCCAGGCCACAACCAAACCGCCAACAATCCAGCCGCCCCAGCCTCCATCACAAAACCAGACCATGTCTCCACCGCCCCAAATGCCAAAGGCGCAAACAGCAACAACCCCACGCATCCATACAGCACAATCCAGTCCCGCCGCGGCAACAGGCGCGTTCGCCCCTCCAAATTCTCCAGTTCCGCAAGCACCTGTGTGGATGTAGCCATAAACAATACCCTGAGTCATCCTCGTAAAGGTTTGTCATTGAAAAGATTTGTCATTCTGAGCCCAGCGATGGTTCCCTACACCCTCAATTCGACACGCAATCTCTTCAACTTTCTTGCCAGAATGCCAAGTCAGAAAGCGAAGCGGCACGAAAGATACCACCCTCACTTCAGGAATCCCTCACGCAAGTTGCCAATTCGCAAACCATCAACCCGATTTCATCAATCTGACTTCCGCAATCTGACTTACCGAAGCCCAATCATCAAAATCCATACCCAAATCCCCTAAATCTCTAGCCGACTCAACTGCACGTCATCCAGCCAAAGATGCCCACGCATCGCATTTCCCGCCGGAATCCTCACCATCCTCACACTCACCAGCTTCGCCTCCGGCCCCGTTTCAAAATGCCCACTCACTTCCCGCCAGCTCCCCGGATTCCTCAGCGTCTCCGTAGTCAAATACACCGCCCCGCTCAACTCATCCCGTACCACAAATGCCGGCCCACCTGCCCCTTCCAGTTCGTCTGTCTTGAAGTGCACGCTGAACTGGTATTGCGTCTTCGGCTGCACCGCCACCTGCTGGAACAGTCCCGTCTCCGCGAATCCAGGCCCCAAAAAATTTACCAGCAACCCATGACCCCTTCCCGAGTCGCTCGTGTCCAGCGTGATCTTCACGCTACCCTGCTCATAATAGTGCCAGTCGAACCCGGCATTCAGCACATCTTGTTCGAATCTTGGATTGACGATTAGATTCTGGCCCGGCAGGTATTCCGTCAGCCCGCACAGCGGAGCCATTTCCTGCCAGGCATTTCGTGCTTCTTCCGGAAGCCGCCGCTGCAGCAGGTAGTCCACGTACCTCAGCCCTGTGCCAGGCAGAAATGATTTCTGCAACCCAATCAGCGCCGCCCAAACCTTCGCCGCCGAGCCTGTATCTCCTTTGGAAACCAGCAGGGAAAGAAACGCACCATAAGAGTCGGGATTGGCGGGCACCACCTGATCCAGCAACGCATCCGCGTCCGGCTGCACCCGCCAGACCAGATCCAGCACCGCCGGAGCCGCGACCGCATCATTTTCCAGCACCACATGGAATTCCCGCATGGCCGCGTCCCGCTCGCCGCGCAGCAGCAGAAAATTCGCCGCTTCCCACGCTACATCCGGTTTCCTCGGAGCCGCCAGCACAGCCTGCCGCAGCGCCTCCCCTTGCTTCGCCGAATCCCCCAGCACCTGTTCCAAACGCGCAATATCAAACCAGGCCGCCGCATCCCGCGGATTCAACCGCACAGCCGTTTCATATTCGCTCAGCGCTTGCCGCAGATCCCCGTTCGTGACCTGCAAATACCGCCCCAACTCGCTGTGATACGAAGCATTCCCAGGCGCGAGCCGCGTCGCCCACCGCAAATTCCCAACACTAGGATGCCCAGCCGCAACATCCGCCCCCAAATCCACCAACCCAAACCCCACCACCCCCGCCGCCAATCCCAACCCCAAAACCACCCACCCCCGCCCCACTAAATTGCCCCCGAAGTCGGCGCAGTCTCCTCCACCTCATCCCCCCGGTAATAAGACCCCCCATACTTAGCCTGATACTCATAATAATAATAATAATCGGGGGAGGCTAGGTCTACTGCGTTTAGTAGGACGCCGCAGACGCGGGCATTGACTTGGGTCAGGAGGTCGCGAGCCCGGCGGAGGGCCGTCTTGGTGGTTTGCCCGGAACGGATTACCAGGACTACGGCGTCGGCGCGGGTGGACAGGACTACAGCATCGGTTACCGAGAGGGTGGGAGGGGTGTCAATGACGATGTGGTCGTACTGCTCGCGGAGCTGGGCGAGCATGGTGCGCATGTTGGCGGAGGCCAGCAGTTCGGCGGGGTTGGGCGGCGGATTGCCCGAGGGCAGGACCATCAGGTTGGAAAGTTGCGGACTTGGAACAACGGCGGTCTGAATGGTTGCGGTGCCAGTCAGGACGTTGCTGAGGCCGGTCAGAGGGCCAGTCATGCCCAGCGTTTTGTGGACGCTGGGGCGCCGCATATCGGCATCAATGAGGAGGACGCGGACGCCCTTCTGGGCGAGGACGACGGCGGTGTTGATGCTGGTCGTGGTTTTGCCTTCCTGGGGCAGAGCGCTGGTGACGAGGATGATTTTCGGGGGCGCGCCGAGAGAGGACAACAGCAGGGAGGTGCGCAGGGCGCGATAGGCTTCCGCCATCTGGGACTGGGGTTTGGCCGTGGTAATGAGTTCGACCGATTCCTTCGAGGGTGTCAGGGCCAGACGGCGAGAGCCTTTGCCATCGTCGGCGCGAGTACCCATGGGGATGAGGCCGAGCGAGGGAAGCTGCGAGATGTGCTGTGCTTGTTCTGTGGTACGAACGGTGTTATCGAGGCTTTCCAGCAAGAACGCGAGTCCGATCCCCGAGGTCAGGGCCAGCGCGAAGGCAAAGGATAGATTGCGGGGGATGTTCGGTTCCGACGGGGCGGTGGGGACGCGGGCGGTGTTGACGATGCGGAAGATGTTGGAGCGCAAGCCAGCGCTGACACCCGCTTCCTTCATCTTTTCGAGCAAGCCTTCATAAAGCTGGCGACTGGTGTCCAGGTCGCGCTTCAACATGCTGTATTCGATGGCGCTTTCGTTGAGCTTATTGGCTTGCTGCTTCTGATCCTCAAAGTCCGCGGAGAGCAGCTTTTCGTGCTGCAATGCGACCTCATACTGATCGCGAACGCCGTTGATGACTTTGGTCGTTTCGTTCTGGATTTCCGTATCGAGTTGCTTGAGTTGGTTGTTCAGTTCGGCAACTTTGGGATAAGACGGACCCAACTGGGTTGTAGCTTCGGCGATTCTGATGCGCAAATCCGCTTGCTGGCTGCGGAGGTGGTCCAGTTGGGAGCCACCGGGCGCGGAACTTCCCCCCGCTACGGCCGCGGCGCTGGAGGCATCGCCCGTTTGCAGCTGCCGGTAGGCGGCCTCTTTCTGCATGCGGTCGCCTTCGGCGGTTGTCAGCTCCCGATTCAGTTCATCCAGCTTACTGGTGATGATGTTGCTCTTCTCGTCCGTGCCCAGGATCTCGTGTTCTTTCTGGTAGCGGACCAGCTTCTCCTGCGAGGTCTCGACTTTAATTTGCAAATCCACAAGCTGTTTCGACAGCCAGTCGGACGCCTGCATGGTGGATTCAAATTTGGTTTTGTAATTCTCTTCCTTGTAAGTGGTCATCAAGGCGTTGACGATGGAAGCCGCCAAGGCCTTGTCTGGGCTGGTGTAGTGAATTTCGATAATTCTGGTGTTCGGCGGGATCACGATGTGAAGTCCCCCGCGGAAGTGAGCGAGCAGCGAAGTGACGCGACCGGAATCGGCGGTGAGCGGATCGGCAGCGATGCTGCCATGACTTTGGAGAGCGGCTGGCGCTGCTCCATAGTCGGGACGCTTGTCGAGGTTGAGTTCGCGAATGACCTGCAGGGCCAGAGTGTCGCTCTGCAAGATGCGCGTCTCGGTGTCCATGTCGGTGGGGTCGTAGTAGTCGTTGGGCGCGTTGCCGGTGCCCACGGCCATGGAAACCGGATCGACCTTATTGATGGCGATGCTGCCGACGGCGTCGTAAAGCTTGGTCATGCGCAGGCTGGCGATGCCGACGAGGGCGGGAATGATCATGAAGCAGGCCAGTACAACCCATTTGCGCTTGTCGAGGACACGAAGGTAGTCACGGAGTGCGGATTCGTGGGCGGTGACAGAGATCGCGGAAAAAGCGCCGGGACGGCCTGGGTCAGAAAAACTAGGGCGCACTTCCCGGAGGATGTGGCTGGTGGCCGGGATTATCGGTCCTGAATCCATTGCGCCTCGCAACTGAAATATGGGGCAGACAGCGCCCAAAAGCCGGGTTGATCGTTCTTTAATTTTAACACTTTGGGATGGCAAGGGGTTGCGGGGGTACTTCGGAGATCAGCCCCTCTGGGGCTTGCCGTGGGGCTGCTCCTTGCTGGGACGGCCCGCCGGGGGTGGTGGGGTTCGTAGCTTCGCCACGGAATAAAAAAGCCATTCGGATTGTGGAATTACGCCGGCGCGCAGCGCCTGAAGGCGCGTTTAAATGGCTCTCTTCGGCATGCCTGAAGGCACGCCCTGATACGAAGCTTTTCCAGATCGACCCCTTACCACGGGAGCTGAAGCCCATTCATCGCAGAGGATTGATCGCAGCACTGGAGTGCTGCACCACCCAAAAGCTGGTGCGGGAACCACTTTGGAAGCAGCCCGTGAAGACACCTTAAATTGGATCGTTTCGGAATGCGTGCCGTGGCCGGGTGCCGTGACCGGGTGCCGTGACCGGGTGCCATGGCCGGGTGCCATGGCCGGGTGATTGTGTAGTCCCATGTCTATCGGAAAAATTCCCGCCCAGTCGCTGAGAAACGCGACCAGGACGGGGCACCCCCAAGTTCTCGCGCCGTAATTTTCAGCCGAACCCGCCTAGTGGCTCGCTTTCAGATACTTGTCGAACCAGGCTCCGTAGCGCTCCAGGCGGTCGTGGATGTAGCTGGGGCGGGTGAAGATGTGGAACTGAGTTGGATAGACGATCAGTTGCGTCGGCACGCCCAGGGTGCGCAGGGATTCGTACATTTGTTCGCCGCCGATGATGGGGACGTTGAAGTCGTTTTGGCCACCCATGAAAAGCGTGGGCGTGTGGATGCGGTCGGCGTGGAAGAAGGGGTACGAGAGCTTGATCCAGAGCGCCTCATTCTTCCATGGCGGGCCCAGTTCGTTCTGGTATTGCAGGACGTACTGGTCGCTTCCGAACATGGAAATCTGGTTGGCGCTGCCCGCGCCGCTCATGGCTACTTTGAAGCGTGGGTCGGAGGCGATGGTGTAGTCGGTGAGGATGCCGCCGTAGCTCCAGCCGCCGATGCCGAGGCGATCCGGGTCGGCGATGCCTTGCTTCACGGCGTAGTCCGCTCCAGCCAGCAGGTCGGCGACTTCCTTGTTGCCCCAGTCTCCCCAGATGCTGCGGGAGAATTCCGCGCCGCGGCCACTGCTGCCGCGGTAGTTGATGGCCAGCACGGCGTAGCCGCGAGCGGCAAACAGTTGCCGTTCCAATTGTAGAGGATACAGGCCGAAGTCGAGGGCGTGCTCATCCTGGCCGTTCGGGCCGCCGTGAATCCAGAGAATGGTGGGGTACTTTTTTCCGGCCACGTAGTCGGGCGGTTTGATGAGCAGGCCGTGGATTTCCGTTCCATCTTTGCTATGGAAGTTCATGTCCTCGACAGCGCCCAGGCGCAATTCGGAAAGAAGGTCGTCATTATGCGAGGTTAGTTTTCGCGGCTCTCCGTTTTCCAGGGCGTAAATTTCGAAGGGCGATTGATCGGTGGCTCCCACGGCGACGTTATGTCCGCCGCCACTGGCCACGCCATTGAAGACGACGTCGCCGTGGCTGACGCGTTCAGCGGTGCCGCCGCTGACGGCCACTTTGGAAAGGTACGAGTGCTGGTCGTCTTCGACCAGGAATGTTAAGGCGGAACCATCAGGAGTAAATTCGTGGTGCGAAGCGGCGCGATCCAGTTTTTCGGTGAGCACCCGGGCGCTGCCACCAGCGACCGGAACCACGGCTAGACGGTCGCAGTTGTAGGCGTTAAACTTTGGTTCGAAGCCTTGCAGGAAGGCGAGCAGCGTGCCGTCGGGGCTCCACTCCAGGCGCTGGCCGTTGGGGCTGAAAGTGGTGTGGACCAGGCGCGGCGCATCTCCGCCGCGGGCATGCATTACGAAAATGTCTTCCGTGCCGGTTTGGTCGGGTTCTTTGGCGTGGTTGCTGACGAAGGCGATCTGGGAGCCGTCAGGCGACCAGGCGGCGTCGCGCTCGGCGAAGGTTTTGTCGTCCGCATGGGTCCCGGTGAGGGGTTCGAGCTTCTTGTTCTCAATCGTAAACAGGTACAGGTGAGGCGGGTGCGCGCCGGTGAGGTAACCTTCGATGTCTTCCTTAAAGTGGTACCGCTCGGTGACGATGGGTTTGGGGGCTTTGGGTTTTGGGGTTTTTCCTCCGTCCTTCTTGGCTTCGTCAGCTTCGTCGTCGCTTTCCTGCATGGTCAGCAGCAGACGTTTGCTGTCGGGAGACCATGCGTAGTCTTCGATTTCGCTCTTGACGTCGGTGAGCTGGCGAGGCGAGCCGCCACGGCGATCGAGAAGCCACACTTGGGACTTGGCATCTTCTTTGTCGTCGGATTTTGCGTCGGCCGGGGCTTCGGCTAGAAACGAGAGGTACTTGCCATCCGGGCTCCAGCGCGGAGAGTTCGCGGTGACGGGGCTAAAGGTGAGCTGCACGTCCTGCGTGCCTTCCCAGTTCACCATCCAAATGGTGTTGCGGAGTTTGTCCGCGTCACGGTCGATGGTGGTGACTACGTAGGCGATCCATTTTCCATCTGGAGAGACGCGAGCCTCGTGGACTTCCTGGGTGCGGTAGATATCGTCAGGGACGAGCAGACGCTTGGCCGGAGCGAGTAAGGATGTGAGGCAGAGGAAGAGGGCAAGAGTTGGGTACGTTCGAAATGGCATGTGGCGATGCTCTATGAGAGCAGGGGTGGGAGTCAAGGGTGGGTGGCTTGGCACTCTTTTTGAATGTCATTCCGAAGCTCTCGCTGACGCTCAGAATGGCAAAAAGTTTAGATGTGGTATCGCTACGCCGTCAGGCGGTCGTTTACCGCGGCGTGAGCCAGTGCGTTGGCTTCCGCATTTTGTTCGCGGTTGACGTGCGAGATGGAGAAGTCGATGGCGCGCGCCAACTTGCGGCACGTCCAGTGCAGGGAATAGAGCAGGGAACTCTTGCACTTGTATTCGCCGGTCATCTGCTTGACCACGACTAAAGAATCGGAATAGACGTGGAGGCACTGGGCGCGCAGCGAGACCGCACACTGCAACGCTTCCATCAGCGCCATGTATTCGGCGACGTTGTTATCCTGGCGGCCAATCCACTTGGCGATGCGGATGGTGCCGCAGGCCGTGCCGTTCACGACTGCGCCGTTTAGGACCACGCCAACTCCGGAAGGGCCGGGGTTGCCGCGCGAGCCACCATCGACGTAGGCCACTAGATTCGACATGTTTTTACCATGAAGCATGCGGAAACGTTCGTCAAGAGATTCGTTGGGGACTGTGCGATTTTCTGTGGAAAACCGGGGATGATTTTCCTCGGGATCAGCGCAGGTTCAACATTTGCAATGCTTTGGGGATTTTCACAGACAGCGCCGAAAAATGTCGAGTTTGCACCGAAAAACGGCATTGACTTTTTCGACCGGACTGTTTAACTTCGGGAACGTCGACGGTCGAAAGGGTTGGCGGAAACGAAAGTTTCTCCGGTCCGAAGTAGACTGGGTGATCAGCTCAAAAAGGCAACTTGGAGAGCTTCCAAACCTGAAAAAACCGACGGCTCTGCGAGGGGTTCGTTGGGGTTGGGAACCGCGAAAGCGGTGGTCGCATCAAGGGCTGTGACGGTACATGCATCCACGCTGTTAGGCTCCCTCGCAGGAGCTGGCGGCTAGAGCATAACCAATGTCACAGCCTTTTCCATTTGTGGCGAGCGTTGTTGCTCAAGCGATGCTGCTCAAGCGATGCTGCTCCAGCAATGCTGCTCAAGCGATGCTGCTCAAGTGTTGCTGCTCAATAGATCATCTTTTGCAGCCCCATCCCATTCCCTCTGGTGCGAAAGCCCCACGTTCATCACAAACCGGGAATCGCAGCACTCAAATGCGCGAATCGCAGCACTGAACAAAGTGCGTGAGACCTCCATGCCAATGCCAGACGCGGTAGCACCGGGCTTCAGCCCGGTGACACAGCCCCAAAAATTGAGGGGGCTTCAGCCCCAGCGGTAAGGGGTTGATCCGCCAACTACGACTTTTTCACCGGCCGCAGAAAAAGTCGATTGAGCCAAAAGCTGACGAGCTGATGCGACAACGGTTCTCGCAGCGGACGCTAGAGTCCCATCTCGCCCAGTACGCGCCGAGCCAGACCCATGCACAGCGTCAGATCGGCGTCGCCCAGGCCCGTGACCACGCGCACATTTTCGGCGGGCTTGCCGGTCCAGTAAGCGTGTTCCGGATGTAGAGCAACGACGGCATGCCAGTGCTCGTCCACATCCAGGTTCGGAGCCTGAAGGAAATTGCGCAGATAGCGCAGGATCAGGTTATCGATTTCCGTTTTGTTAACAAAGTCGGATGCGGCATCTTCGTGAGAACTGCCCAGGGTTAGTTCGCCGCCTGGAGCTTGGGCCACGGCGACATGAATGCCCCAGGCGTCGTATTCGCCCATCTCGCGGGCGATGCGTTCCTTCAGCAGTCCCAGCGAAGGGCAGAGGGCGAAGGCACGCGAGTGGCGGAGAGAGAGTCCGGCGAACAGAGCGGGGCCCAGCTTCCAGCCGCCGGGCTGGGGAGCCGTGCGCATAATTTGCGTTTTGCCGCGGCGCAATCCGCTGCCGGTGAAGGCGCCGGGGTAGAGGCTTTCGAAATCGTCACCGGCACAGACGATGGCGGCGTCGGCCGTCCAGCACTCGCCGCCGCTTTCGCATCGCGCGAGTTCAATCCGCGGTAGGTCGATGCTGCGGACAGCTGTTCCAAAAAAAAACTTCACGGCGTAACGCTCGGCTAGGAATTCGGGAATCTTGCGCAGGAGCAAACGAGGATCGACGGCGACCTCGGTCGGGCTCCAGAGCGCGCCCAGAAGACCGGCGGAGAGAACGGCTTGCGTGCGGGCCTCGACGCCGCGGACGTCCAGGCGCTGGCAGAGATAGCCGAGGCCCAAGCCGAGATTGGAGAACTCCCGCAGGACCGCGAGTTCGTCGGCGTGGTACGCCAGGTGGAGCGAGCCGGAGGGCTGGTAGGGAAGGCGGGCGGCTTGCAATAGCTCCATCCAAACTTCGCGACTGGAAATGGCCAGCGCATAGTCGCTACCGGCGGCCTGGGTGATCGGAGCGATCAGGCCGAAGGAACGCGCGGAGGAACCCTCGGCGCGACCCTTGCGGTCGAAAACGACGACGGACTTGCCGCTTTTGGCGGCCAGGTAGGCGTGCGCCAGTCCAAGAATTCCGGCTCCGATAATCGCGACGTTGGCATGGGGCTGGGGCATGGTTTCGGGGAAGAGCGCGGCTGGCCCGCACCTAAGGTTTCGTCGAACTTCTTCAAACTGCAGAAAGCAAAGGCGCTTATGACGCAATTTCGCCGGATGCTTTCTCCACTCCGCCAGCCAGTTTCCGAGACCTAGATTAAAGACCCATGACAATCCCGTGAATCCTGCGTGAATCCATGAATGCGTAGTCAATTTCTCGAAATCACTAGGGCAATCGTGATGTCGATCACGCCAAAATTTTCGGCCCCCGTGCTATCCCTCCCTCGCAATCAAACCTGAGGCTGCCAAGTGACGAAATGGCGGCCCACCGAGTCCTTGATCTACGAGGCCGGATGTTTGCAAGCGTCCACCCCCAAGGAGAATTTTTATGGCAGATTTCGAGCAATTGAAGCAGAAGTATCAACCCGTTCTGGACGCCATCACCAAAGAAGGCGCGCAGCTCATGAACCTCAACCTTGACGGCAACCAGCTCTTCCTCAAGGCCCTTGCCGTTTCCCAATCCAGCAAGGACCGCATCTGGGACGCCATCAAGCACGTCGATCCCACCTTCGCCGACCTCAAGCACGACATCGAAGTCAAGGCTGGCGCGCAGAAATACACCGTCCAGTCCGGCGACAGCCTCTCCAAGATCGCCAAACACTTCTACGGCGATGCCCAGAAGTTCGCCGTCATTGCCAAGGCCAATAACATCGACAATCCCGACCTGATCAAGGTTGGCGAAGAGCTGGAAATCCCAGCCGCCTAACTTCCACAGGGAGCATCCGCCGGCGATAGCAAATCGGATGCTCCCCGTAGAACTAAAGTGGACTAGCATTCCCCGCTCACGTAGCGCATCATCGATAGAAAGCGCTATCATTAGCTCCAGAAGCAGCCAAAGAGCTGCCTTAGCTAAAAGTTTTCACAAACTGGCAATTTATTTTCTCTTAAGGTTCGTCCGAACACGTCATCCGTTGGCCAAAAGCCTTAGAATCAGCAACTTAGCCAGCCCAGCATGGGCAGGCAAAGTGCTGCTCTTAGCCTCTAGGTCCCCAGACGAAGGAAACTGTGGATAGGTCCTCCCCAATTCGCAAGACGTCCGGCTGGCGTTCCACCACGCCCAAGCCCCGCCGCAACTGGATGCCTGCGCTCCGTTTCGCCCTGGCCGTCCCCCTGCTCGCGCTCGTCTACGGCATCGCCGCGAATTCCACCTGGACCACCGCCTCTCCCTCCCCGACAAAACCGCAGCCCACCGCCGTTGCCGCCCCCCCAGCCGCCCCCAAAACTCCGCGCCTGGTCTACCAATATTCCGTAGTCCCCGGCGGCGTCCAAGACGTAGCCGAGCTTTCCAGCGCCGTCGCCCACGACCCCGACGTCGCCCTCCACTACGCCAGCTTCAACTTCCGCCGCGCACATCTAGTCCGCCTGCCCGCCAGCCAGAAGATGTACATTTCCTATCGCCGCCACGGCCACATTCTTTGGACCAAAACTCCGCACCTGATTCTCGCCGGAGAAAAAGTCATCACTGACGGCAAAGTCACCGCTCGCGTGCGCTGCGGCAACCGCCTTGCCTCCAAGCCCCAGGGCCTAACCGCCCCCGACGAGCCTTCCGAAGCCGAGCTCAGCCAGCCCGTCGCCGTCGCCGGAGACCCCGTCCGTCCGCCCGCCATCCTCGCCAACCACTCTTCGCTCGAGCCTCCCCTCGTCGCCAACGGACCTTCCGCCCCCGGCCCCGCGGGCTTTCCCCCTGGAGGCATCGGCCCGCCCATCGGCGGCGGAGGCGGCACTCCCTGTGAAACCGAAGCCCAGGAAGCAGCCGAGCACGACCACGACAAAGGCGAATCCATCTGCGGAGGAGGCCACCACCCACCGCCGCCAGCCGTCCCCGAGCCCAGCACCGTCCTTTTAGTCGGTTCCGGTCTTTTGCTTCTTGGCTACCAGTTTCGCGCCCGACGCCTTCAGTAGCCGACGCCCCCCAACCCATTTCCAGAACAAATCCCACCGTTCCAAATAAACACCATCCGGAGATTGCCCCTCCAGCCCCGGCGCATACAGCGTAATGCTCTTGCGCCCGCGCAGCGCCGCAAACGGCAGCACGTACCACGACCGCTCCACCGCCAAAAACACCGCCACAAAATCAATTTCCCCCGGCAAATACAGCACCGTCTTCGGAGACCGCCGATTCCCCGAGTGCTCCTGCCGCGCCGTCCGCACCACATAAACCCCGGGACGCACCTGCTGCGCCGTATACTTCACCTGCACCAGCAGCCGCGCCGTTCCATTATCCAGAACAAAGTCATAGCGCAGACTAGCGCTAAAAGGCCTTGCCACCTCCAACCCTTCCTCCATCGCCCGACACAAAAACGCCGCCTCAGCCCGATCCCCCAGCCGCCCAGTTTTGCTCATACCCTTCACCTTTCCTTCGCCAAAAATGAAACTCCAGGCCCAAAAACACAAAAGGCGCAGACCCGGAAACCGGGCATGCGCCTACAAGAATCGAGAGCAGATGTTCTATGTTCTACTCTTATGTCCAGAATATCATGTCAAGGGGGTCAGATTATACTTTTTCTTGCAACTCTATTTCCTTTGGAATCCGGAACTTAGGAGAAAAAATGCCCTCCAGGGGGCTTGACAAGCATTTCCAAAACCGAGAACCCTATGCAAAACTTTGCACACAAAACGCGATTTGAACACCAAACGCCAAACGCCAAACACCAAATGCCAAATGTAGGGCGGACAACTCCTGTCCGCCCCCAAAAAGGCCTGCCATTCAGTAAAAAGGCCTGTCATCCTGAGCTCTACGTAGTCGAAGAGCCTGCCCTGAGCCTGCCGAAGGGACCCCTACCTCAGAAGCGCCCCGAGCGGACTAAAACAGCGACCAACCCGCCGTTTTCAACCCGAAATCCCCACGCAAAATCCCGCCCCAAAAATCCCCCCCCAAAAAATCCCAAAAATAACCCTTGACAAACCACCCCACGTTCCACTAACGTGACTTTCGTCTTTAGCAACCAAAAATGAAACAACACGATCTGGAACAGCAACAAGTTCCAAGCAAGCAGCGGGCACCCCCTCCCCGCCTGAACGACCAAGAACAAAAGAACAAAAGAACAAAAGCACAAGAACACAAGAACACAAGAACACAAGAACGCAAGAACGCAAGAACAAAAGCGCAAGCGCAAAAGCGCTAGAACGCAAGCAAAAGTTCGCTCACCAGCACGTCCGCAATCGGGCCCCAGAAATGTGATTCGTATCAGGGTATGGCTTCAGCCATACCGAAGAAGCAGTGCGTTCAAAGCGCCTTCAGGCGCTGCAGACAAAATGTTCTAACACCAGCTTTTGGGCGGCGCAGCACTTCAGTGCTGCGATAAAGTGCTTTGTAAATGAAGGGGCTTTAGAGAGTGCAGTGAGAACTCCTTGCAAATGCCAGACACGGTAGCACCGGGCTTCAGCCCGGTGACATGGCCATAAAAATTGAGGGGCTTTAGCCCCCGAGGTAAGGGGTTGATTTGAAAGCGATGGCATTTTCAGGCGTTAAGTTCCCTGAGATGTCACGCAGGAAAGGGAAGCGAATTGCATTGGCGATATCAAGTGATTCCCACCAACGGTCCGCAGGCGAATGTGGGTGGCAACTACATGCCGATTCCTGCAATGCTCGCCACTCTGGGAGCTGCGAGCTGGGAACTGGTCTGCGTAGTTCCGGCGGGTCCAGGTCTTTTTGAGTTCATTTTTAAGCAACCGGTTTCATAGCAAAGTGACGGCGTGGGACCAACGCAAGGCCATCCGCCATGCGACAGAATCAATTTGGAGCCTAAGATGCGGTTTGCCCGATTTGCCATTTTTGTACTGCTGAGTTTAACCGTCCAGGCTGGTGCCCAAGATCCAGAGACGAATTCGTCCAGCACGGACAAACTCAGCATCACCAGCATCGCCCCGTCCCCATCTTCGCCGGGTTCTCGTGTGACAATCCAAGGCAGAGGATTCGGGAAAGAGCAGGGAAAAGGAACAGCTACATTTAACGGAAAGGCGGCGAAGATAAGTCATTGGGACGATAACATGATCATCGCTACCGTCCCTTCCGGGTCTGCGGTTGGCGAGGCGGTCGTCGTTGTTAATGTCGATAAGCCAGGCCCAAACGACGCCGCCAAGGCCACGACATCTTCCGTCACAGCTGGCGGTGACGCTAAGTTCAGTGTGGCGGCTCCCGAGTTCGACCCGAGTCACTTTGAAGTTCTGACCGGCGTCGGCGCGGTTCTGGCAGGCAAAGAGGCAACCAGCTACACGACCAGAAACGATGCTATTTCGTCCACCAACGTTGGACGAAAGACGCCAGAAATTCTCTTAGGAGGGGGATTTATACTTCCGTGGCACAAGGGCGGGAGATGGATTGAGAACTCTTATTGCGGAAAGTCAGTGCCCGTCGTTGTAGATAAGCAAAAAACGGGCCAGACGAAGAAAGTGACAGTCCAGGCACCTGTCGATACCCCCAAAGACGTGTCTCCGGATTGCCAAATTGGTGGCGCGTACAAGAACTATCGCCCCTACGAGGCTTTTGTCAGCATTCGCTTCTCTCCCGCCAGCGACCAGAGCATCAATGGATTTGTGTTGGGGGGAGGTTACAGAATCACAAAATACCTGTCGCTACTGGCGGGCTATTCGGTTACTCCGGTCCAGGAGGTGAGTCGAGGTTTTCGCATCGCTGCAGCGAAAATCGTAACCGATAACCCCTCACTTGCACCCTATAATCGGTACAATCCCACTTCATTGTTGAATGACTACCCTGCTGCCTTCGACGGATTCCCGCTATTCGTTTACAACGCCTCGGGTGTCACCACGACCAAACTGTTTCCGAACGATCCAACCGTGTCCCACTACCGCAGCGGCATCTTTTTCGGCGTGGGCTTCCCGTTGAATCTCACATCCTTGTTCAAGCCAGCGAAATCGCAGTGAGGAGATTCGTGTTCGGCCTCTCAGTTCAGTAAATCTCTCGTGTGTTTTCTCTGCGAGGGACGTCTCGCCCAGATAGTCCACATCCAAGAGAAAACCCATTTCCATTCCCTCGGATAGGGAGGAACTAATGTGTTGCCGAGAACATCGTCTCGAGTTCGCCACGATCTGTACCCTAGCGGCGATTCTTTCAGGTTGTTGTCACTATCCCAAAGCACGGATGGCAAAGCCCTTGCTCACAGCCACACCCACGGACGCTAGCGTGACCATTGTCGCCTACGGGGACACGCGAACATCGCTGTTTGGTCTCGGGGATAACGCGAGGGAGGCCATTCACGGCGAGGTTGTAAGCGACATTTTTAAGAACGACGGGAGGATTGATGCCGTAATCTTTACGGGTGACGCCGTGATGACAAATTTCTTTCTGTGGAAAAGCGCCTATTGGCGATGTTTTCTCAGCCAGTCGAACCGGTTTCGCGACGCCGGTATAAAGTTTTACCCATCCTTGGGGAACCATGAGGTTTTGCCAGACTTCATTCCTGGGCTGACGATTGACGACTCGATAGCGGTCAAGCTCGCTCGCTTGGAAAAAGCTGAGGCCTTTGGCCTCGAAGATCAGTTGTCGAGAGCCTATGACTTAGGCGAAGAGTCGATGCCAATGGACACCGATACTCCTGGCCCTGGGGGAAAGTCAGAGTCGTTCGTGGATCCAAACTCAAAGAGGGGGCAAGCCACGCTGAAGCGATGGGAGCGGGGCGCCTCCCAAGGCAACGCCGAGGATGCTGAAAAGTTCGGGCAATTCGAGCGGCATTTGCAGACCACCTTCTATGGCGAGCCCCTGGGCGATCGGCGGTGCGACTCGGATACGAAAACCTTTGCCGACGACTATCTGTTGCGGGCAAAGTATGGGTATTTGAAACCGCTCCTCCGTGGTCATTCCTACTACTCGACTCTTGTGCCGGACGTTCCGAAGGGCGGTGTGCAGGTTAAGCTTATTGCGCTCGACACGAACTGCCTCGATTCGGTAACACAGCAAAAATTCTTTGAGGCTGAAGTGAATGACACTAAATTTAAGGGACCAATCATCGTATTCGGTCATCATCCGCCCGTGAACTACAAAGCAGAAGGGAAACCGTGGGACAAAGTTTTGGGCTGGGGCCTCCATGACAATGATCCTTTGAAGAAGTACATCAGCCTAGAGCCACACAGGGTCGCCCTGTGGGTGTTCGGCCATGTCCACGATTACCAGCGACGTGGCCCAGCAGGCGGGAACCTGCAGGCCGTAGCTCCGGTACTACTCGTTGCCGGTGGAGGAGGGGCATCACCACTTGACCCAAAGCCGGCTGCGTTCCAATGGCAGCCGGACTCGTGGCCAGTCGCGAAACATGCACCTGCGTATAGTCAAGTCCAGATCGTAGTTTCGGACCAGAAGATTGACGTCAAGACTTGGGGCAGACTTGCCAAAGAGAAAGACTTTAAGGTTATTGACGCCTTTTCGATACCCTTAAGCAAATGAACAATTTTCCGAGGCGGTGGCCCACTCAAGCTTTCTTTTGGCTTGAGTGGGGCTCTGCCAACATCCAGCCCGCCCTCAACGACCCAAAGGGCTGATCCCCAAAGTGCTGATCCAAAAGTGAAGACCAATACTACCAAGAGGTGCAGGGAGCCGTTTTTGACCGGAGGAAGCTTGAATCAGAGTTTTCTTTAATGGAACTCTTGCTGTAACTTCTACTCTTTTCAGACCACCTTGCAATGCCGCACCCTCGCTCCGCCTGCGATGCGGCTTCACCACAATCTCCACATCCTGATCCAGCGCCACCAGAAACCGCAGCAGCCGCTCCACCGAAAACTGACGAAACTCCCCGCGCAGCATCTTGGATACATCCGGCTGCCGAACGCTAAGCAACTCAGCGGCTTCCATCTGCTTTCAGCCCGCGCTTTTTCAGAATCGTGTCGATTTTGAAAACAAGTTTTGCCTTAATCAGATGTTCTTCCGCGTTCGGCGCGCCGAGGTCTTGGAAAACATTCCCGCTTCCGATTTCATAGCCTTTTTTATTCACGGCTTCATCCTCTTGGCAATTTGTCCGGCCTCCAGCAATCGCTGGCGAATCAACTCCAGATCGCAGCGTCGAGGGTGGCCCATGCAAGCCACTTTTGGCTCGAGTAGGGCTCTAAAGAATGCAGTCCGCCCCTCAATGACCCCAAGGGCTGATCCCCAAAGTGCTGATCCCGGAGTGCACGCCAACGCCACCAAGTGTCCCCGTGACCTCTACTTCCGCAATGTGCTGCGGAGGGGTCTAGGGATACTACCTCACCAGGGACCGAATATCCCGCGCCCCATGAAGAATTCGGATCACTTGCAGCGGCTTCTTCGCGGGATCGGATACCACAAGGTACTTGGGATACGGCTGCACCACCCAGAATCGCAACGGCAACGGACTCAGATCCGTCCGGATCTGTCCTGCCAGAGGTGACGCCGCTAAAAGATCACAGGCCCGAAGTACGGCAGCTTACACCCGGTTCGCCGCTTCGGAACTATCGCGCGCAATGAAGCTCCAAATGTCGAGAAGATCCCCCAGAGCTTGGGGTGTGAATTGATACCCGCTCATGATCTACATCCCGCGGTTACAGTTCCGCATTTTAAGATTGAGAAGCTCGGGCCCGTTTCAGTTCGCTCAGCCGGGAGCGCACTTCCTCGGCGTCCATCAGTTCTCCGCGCTGCGCTGCCGCGTAGCCCTCTTCTATCTTCGCGGAAATCTCCGTTCGATTTTCAGCGAGCCATGTTTCCCGATCATGGAGTTCCGAAACAGCATGCTCCACGAATTCCTCCACGCTCCGATAAGGGCCGCGTTGCACGCCCCCTTGAATGAGCTTCTCAATCAAGGGCCGAAGGTGAATTTCCATAAACTCAGTCTACTCTTCGCTGCAAAAAAATCACAACCAGTGCCCCATGCAAGCCCTCTTTTGGCTTGCATGGGGCTCTTCAAACGCGCAGCCCACTCCTCGATGACCCAAAGGGCTGATCCCCAAAGTGTTAATCCAAAAGTCCATGCCAGCACCACCAAGCAACGCCTTGGACCTGACTTCTGCATTCTGACTTCTGCATTCTGACTTCGAATTTCCGCCCTCCCTACCCTCCAACAATCTCCAACAACCTCACAATCGACTCGATCCCCCGATGAAAATTAGCAATATGGAACTTCTCATTCGGAGCGTGAAGATTGTCGTCCGGCAAGCCGAATCCCATCATGAGGGTAGGCAGCTTCAAAACGTTCTGGAAATCGCCCACAATCGGAATCGATCCTCCCGACCGGATGAACACGGTATCTTTCTTGAAAATCTCGTGCATCGCCGCCGTAGCCGCCTTCACGTAGGGATTATCCGTCCCCACCACGCAGGCTGCGCCTTTGCTGTGAATTTTGATCTTCACGTCCACGCCCTTGGGCGTCAGCTTCTGCACGAACTTGGTGTACTTGCGCACGATGTCGTCCGGATTCATGTTGGGCACCAGTCGCATTGAGACTTTCGCAGACGCGCGAGCCGGAATCACAGTCTTTGCTCCTCCGCCGGTGAAGCCTCCCGGCATGCCGTGGACTTCGAGCGTGGGACGCGCCCAGGTCCGATACAGCACCGAATACCCCGGCTCGCCGGTTAAAACCTTGGACCCTACTTCCGTCTTGCGGAAGTGCTCTTCCTTGAACGGCAACTTCTTCCAGGCCGCCAACTCCGCCTTCGACGGAGCCTTCACATGCTGATAAAACCCAGGAATCAGAATCTTGCCTTTCGCGTCCTTCAATTTGCTGATGATCTCAATCAAGGCAAACAAAGGATTCGGCGCAGCCCCGCCATACATTCCCGAATGCAGATCGGTCTTCGCCCCGGTGCATTCCAGTTCCGTATAAACCAGCCCGCGCAACCCAACGCACAACGTAGGCAAATTCGGGGCAAACAATTCCGTATCGCTCACGAGGGCAAAATCCGCCTTCAGCTTCTTGCCTTCCTTGCGAATGAACGCAGCAATCGATTCGCCGCCAATTTCCTCTTCGCCCTCAATGATGACCTTGACGTTGATCGGCAACTTCCCGCCATGCCCGCGCATGAGCGATTCAAAGGCCTTCAACTGCATCCAAAGCTGCCCCTTGTCGTCGACCGCCCCGCGCGCATAAATATTCCCGTTGCGCTCAGTAGGCTCAAACGGCGGCGAGATCCATTCATCCAGAGGATCAGGCGGCTGCACATCATAGTGCGCATAGCAAAGCACGGTAGGCTTGCCCGCCGCGTGCATCCAATCCGCATAAATCAACGGATGCCCCGAAGTTGGAATGACCTCAACATTCTCAAACCCAATCCGCCGCAGATCCTCGGCAACAAACTCAGCCGCCCGCTTCACATCCCCCTTGTGCGACTCCAACGTGCTAACCGATGGAATCCGCAGCAAATCCTTCAACTCCCCCAAAAACCTAGCCTGATTCTGACGAGCATACTCCACCGCCGTCGATGCCATAATCCCTCATTCCAGATGAATTGAACGCCCCGCCATTCTAGATCACCCAATGCTACAATAACGACGACCCCTGTCCGAGCGGGAGTAGCTCAATGGTAGAGCATCAGCTTCCCAAGCTGAGGGTTGCGGGTTCGATCCCCGTCTCCCGCTCCAGTTTTCTGTGCGGCCTCAACGAGCGCAATGTTCGTGCGACGGAGATGCTCCGCTTTTGGTGTGTTGGTAGGCACACGGCGTGGGGGCGGAGCCACGGTTTCTGACCTGCCTTAAATCTGTAAGACTCTTGTAATCAATGATTTAGCGTTTGGGGAGAGGTGTGCCTCCAGGTATGGTGTGGGCCATTCTTGGAGGGTTTTTATGAGGGGTTTCGGGTGGATGGGGTTGGGGGTTGGGTTGTTTGTTGGGGCGGTGAGTTTGGCGATGGTGTGGGTGTGGATGCATCCCGTAGGCGCGCCGGAAGCGATGGAGTGGGCTGCGGTGCAGCCGGAGGGCGCACTGAGCAAGGCGGTTGTATCGCATACGGAACACGCTGTTGGGAAGGTGCGGCGGGTGGTGGTTAGCATTCCGGAGCGGAAATTGGTGTTGGTGGCGGATGGGCGGGTGGTGAAGGTTTGGCGGGTGGCGGTGGGGGCGAGGGTGAGTCCAAGTCCGCGGGGGGCGTTTCGGATTGTGACGCGGATTCCGGAGGCCACTTATTATCACGCTGGGGTGGTGATTCCGGCTGGGGAACAGAGTCCGATTGGGACGCGGTGGATTGGGCTGGATGAGGCGGGGTATGGGATCCATGGGACGAACGCTCCTGGGTCGATTGGGAAGGCGGCGTCGCATGGGTGTATTCGGATGAGGAATCGGGATGCGGAGGAGTTGTTTGAGTTGGTGAGGGTGGGGGACGAGGTGGAGATTGGGGATGGGGGGGTGGAGGAGTTGGTGGGTAGGGAAGCGGGGATTTAGGGAATTCCCCGCCCTGTCGCAAAGAACGCGACAAGGACGGGGCACCCGGGGCGCGGGTGGGGCAGGGGTCCCTTCGCATGGCTCAGGATGACAGAGCATTTTAGGTTGAGATTTTTGGAAATGGGGGAGGGCGTTATGGAGACGGTGTTGAAGTGCCTGGTGGTTGGGGGTGGGTTGTTGTTTTCGTTTGCGGTGGCGATTTTGATTGAGGAAATTTTGTTTGGGCAGATTTTTCGGATGGTGTTTGGGAACAGAGTTGCGGGAGCGAATGTGGAACCGAGGTAGATTGCTGGCGGACGGCCGAGGGCGGCCGTCCCCACGAAAATCTTTTGTGATTGAGGATAAGGAGAGCTGACATGCTGTATCTGAAGTACATCTTGGAACTGGTTGGTGGCTTGCTGATGGTGGGAGCTGCTGGGTTGTTGGGATATGAGTCTTACTTGATGGTGGAGTTTCGGCGGAAGATGATGTTGCCGGAGGAGGCGCGGGTTGGGTTGCGTCGTCCGGTGTCTAACTGGAAGAGGGGGCTTGGGCTGGCTGGGGTGGCGGTACTGCCTTTGATTTTGGCGCAGGGGATTGTGGTGGTGCCGAGTGGGATGGCTGGGGTGAGGGTGTCGCAGACGGATGGGACTTTACCGGGGACTCTGTATTCGGGGGCGCACTTTGTTACTCCGTTGGTGGATCGGGTGGAGTTGTTCAATACGAGGGACCAGCTGTTTACGACTGGGGTGACGGAGGGCGCGAAGAACGCCAAAGGCGAATTCCTGCGGGTGCAGGCCAAGGAAGGGTTAAACCTGGGGCTGGCGATCACCGTGCGGTACCGGATTGACGCGAAGAAGCTGGACTATGTGCAGGCGAATTTGCCGCAGCCGGTGGAGAAGGAGATTGTGCCAGCGGTGGTGGCGACGGTTTGGCGGGAGATTATTCCCACTTATACGGTGAGGGATGTTTTTTCGGCGAAACGGGAAGAAGTGCGGAAGAAGGCGTCGGACCAGATTACGGCGCGGCTGGCGCAGGATGGCATTGTGGTGAAAGAGGTGATGTTGCGAGATGTGGATTTGCCGGAGGAGTATGCCAAGGGCCTGGAAACGATGCTGTTGAAAGAGCAAGAAAATGACCGCATGGGCGTGGAGACGGAGCTGCATCAGAAGCAGGTGAAGATATCTGAATATGATGCGGAGGCGGCGAAGGTGGGGCAGGTGAAGCAGGCAGAGGGCGCGGCGGCGATACGGGTATTGCAGGCGAAGGGGGAATCGGACGCGATGCAGTATTTGCTGCCTTTGAAGGAGAAGCAGATTCAGCAGTCGCGGTTGGAGGCGGAGGCGCATAAGGAGACTACGGTGAAAGACGCTGAGGCTCAGGCGGAGGCCAAAGTGATTGACAGTAAGGCGGAGATGGAGCGGCGGAATCTGCTATCGCAGGCGGAGGCGCAGAGGATTCGGGTTACGGCCGTGGCGGATGCGGAGCGGATGAAGAGTGAGGCGATTGTGTTGAAAGAGAATCCGCTGTTGATTAACAAGATTATTGCGGAGAGGTTGTCGGACAAGTTGCAGATCATGATGGTTCCGGCGGATGGGAAATTCTTTTTTACGAATGATGTGATGAAGAGCATGTCGGCGGGGAGGGTGGCGCAGGCGGAGGAGGCGGAGAGCAAGTGAGAAGGCTATTTTCAAGGCTGTCATTCCGGGGATCCTTTGCGCTCGAATCGTCCTGAGGTTGCCAGCCTTTTTGTTAGGTCGCATCGTCGCAAGAAAGCTGGAAAGTGTCGGGTGCTTTTAGCACCCTGGGGATTCCTCGCTTCGCTTCGGAATGACAATTTAGACGAGCTGGTTAGATTGCAGAGATAGGATTGCAGAGGTCAAAAGCCCCGCCCTGTCGCTGACGCGACAAGGACGGGGCACCCCGGTTACGGTTGAGCGAATTGGTGAGGCAGGGGTCCCCTTCGACAGGCTCAGGGCAGGCTCTCGACTACGCAGATGCTTGGCTGCGCGAAGCATCTGCTCCGGTCGGAATGACAACGCTTTTAACTTCTAGTGGATGAGGATGAAATAGAACGCCACGAAGTAGGTGAGGCAGGCGAGGCCGAAGAGCCAGTCTTGTTTGGTTTTTGGCCACCAGATCCAGAGCATGACGGCCAGGAACATGGCGTGGGGTAGACCGATCACTAGCTGGAGCCATAGGGGCCAGTGGTCGAATTTGGTCATATTGTGAGAGTAAACCATGGGAACCAGGATGATGAAAAGGTTGGGGAGGGGCGGGGGATATAATTTGGACACTCCCTGGATGATGGATTATTTTGGGCGCGTTGAGACCTTACCTCGGGGGCTAAAGCCCCCTGTTTTTATTGAGTTGGAACGCGGCGCTGAAGCGCCACTCTACCGTGATTGGCGAACGATAAGAGTTCTGAGGGGATTGGTCCATATTTCTGTGAGTTGGCTTAACAGGTTTGTGATCCACAAGCCTGAAAGCAGATTGCTCCCGTTGGTGGGAATGACAAACTTTTCTCTGGACGACCTGTTCTCAAGTTGGCTTCCCTATTCCCGCCGTTGCAGAGTGCGCAAGGACGGGGCACCCCTTGTCTGTGAGTGGCAAGAGAGAGCAAAGGCTCGGCTGAGATGTAGATTGCTCCCGTTGGTGGGAATGACAAGATTTGTTTTTGGGGCGATGTTGATTTTCGTGTTTGCGGGGTCGGCTGGCGCGGCGTCGCCGTGGGGGGAGCCGGGGCGGGACTTGGCGAGGAAGATTGCGGAGATTACCGGGCCTGGAGCGGTGGCGGTGGAGGTGGGGAACCGGTCGTCGTTGAGTAAGGGCGATGTGGCGGCGGTGAAGGTGGTGGTGGAAACGGAACTGGCTGCAAGTGGGGTGCATTTGGCCGGGCGTGACCAAGCGGCGGCGGTGGTGGTGGTTACGCTTGCGGAAAATGTAAGGGAGTATGTTTGGGTGGCGGAAATTGTGGTGGGAAAGAATGAGAAGGCTGTGGTGATGGTGGCGGTGGCGCGACCGGAGGCTGGAGCGGTGCAGGCATCCGGGAGTGGCGTGGTGATGCGGAAGCAACTGCTGTGGACGCAGGAAGAGGCGATTTTGGATGTGGCCGCGCTGGATGCTCCTGACAAGAACTCCGGGACACATATGGCTGTGCTAGATGGAGCGAAGGTAACGCTGTTGCATTTCGAGAAAGGGAAGTGGTTGAAGGACCAGGAGTTGCCGGTAGGGCATGAGCAGGCTTGGCCGAGGGATTTGCGGGGGCGGTTGGTGGTGGGGAAGGATCATTTGCTGGATGTGTACTTGCCGGGGGTGGTTTGTACGACTGTGCAGCATGGTGGTTTGGCGCTGGAGTGTGCGGCGAATGATGAGGCGTGGCCGATTGAGGGTGGGTTGCGGGCAGGGTTTGATGCGAAGCGAAATTATTTTACTGGCGTGATTTCGCCGGGGCTGGGAAGGATTGAGTCGGTGCCGGCGTTTTATTCGGCGGTGGCGTTGCCTCGCGAGAAGTACATATTGTGGGTGTTTGCGGCGACGGATGGAACGGTTCATGCGGTGGATGGGATGACGGACCAGGTGTGGCGTGGAGTGCCGTGGGGGAGCGACATTGCGGCGGTTCACACGGGGTGTGGTAGTGGGTGGCAGGTGGTGGCGGCGGGGAAGGCGGATACGGGGAAGGATGAATTGACGGTTTATGATGTTCCGGATCGTGAACCTTTGGCGATGAGCGCGGGATTGAGTTTTCCGGGGAGGATAACGGCGTTGTGGGGTGGGGGTCTTCAGGAGGCGTTGGCGGTGGTGCGGAATGGAGAGGCTGGGCGGTATGAGGCTTACAGGGTTACATTTGCTTGCGGCGAGTAGTTGTGAGGAGGGGACGGCCGAGGATGGTCGTCCCGATGCAAACCTAGCCTCAGCGGCTGAAGCCGCAGAGCTTAGGGATGGATATCGCAGCGCTGAAGCGCTGCGGCGCCCAAAAGCGGAGTGCTGTCCGAGAGTGGACTGCTGCCCGAGAGTGGAATATCGCCCGAGAGTAATTCACAAAAATGCCGCCCAAAGAAGGCTATTGAAGCTGGCCGAGGGAAACATGGAATCCGTTTTTAGATGGATGGTTGTGACGTTAGCTCTGGCAGCACTGCCGGCGTGGGCTGGGGTGAGGCCGCGCTATGGGGGGACGTTGCGGGTGGCGATGGCGGGGTCGTTGGTTTCGCTGGACCCGGCCGAGCCTAGTGCTCCTAATTCTGGGGATGCGGTGGCGCGGGCGCGGATTACGCCGCTTTTGTTTGACACGCTGGTGCGGGTGGATGCCGAGGGGCGTGGGCATCCGCGGTTGGCGGTGGCGTGGCAGGCGGATCGGTCCTTCCAAAGGTGGCAGTTCTGGTTACGGCCCGGAGTTCGTTTTAGTGATGGAACACCCCTGACGGCAGCGGCTGTGGTGGAGGCGCTGGGCGGGCACGCGGAATGGAAGGCGCGGGTGGACGGCGAGTTGGTGGTGATTGAGAGTGATGCGGCGCGGCCTGGATTGCTGGCGGAGCTGGCGTTGGCGCGGAATGCGGTGGTGCGACGAACGGCGGGATTGGTGGGGACTGGGCCATTTGTAGTGAAGACGTTTGTGGCGGGGAAGTCGCTGGATTTGGCGGCAAAGGACGGGTCGTGGGGTGGAAGGCCATTTCTGGATGCGGTACAGATTGAGTTCGGAAAGCCAACGCGGGAGCAGATGACTGCATTGCAATTGGGGAAAGTGGACTTGATTGAGGTAGGGGCGGAGCAGATTGGGAAAGTGGAGAGCGAGGGCAGGAAAGCGCAGATTTCATTGCCGGTGGAGCTGGTGGCGCTGGTTGGGGGATCGGCGAATGTGCGGCAGGCTTTGTCTTTGGCGGTGGACCGGAAGGCAATTCAGAGTGTGTTGCTGCGGGGCGGGAGTGAGGCGACTGGGGGAGTGCTGCCGGAATGGATGTGTGGGACTGGGGTTCTGTTTCCGGTACAAGTGGATTTGGGCAGGGGTTTGGTTGGGGTTGGTAAGAGCGGGCGGGCGGGGGCGCCAGCCCCTACGCGAGCTTTGACTCTGTCTTACGAGGCGGGGGATGGTTTGGCCAGGTTGCTGGCGGAAAGAGTGGCGTTGAACGCGCGGGAAGTTGGGTTGACGGTGCAGGTGGTGGCGAGCGGCGGGGAGTTGCGGCTGATGCGGATTCCGTTGGGGTCTGGGGATGCTGGCGTGGCGTTGGGGGAAGTGGGACGGGTGGTTGGGGTGAAGGTGGCGGCGGGGTTGCGCGCGCCGGGGGAGATTTATCTGGCGGAGAAGAAATTGATGGAGGAGGGGGCGGTGGTGCCTCTGTTTCATCTTCCTTCGGCTTCGTTGACCGGGGAACGGGTGCGCGGCTTTTCGGCGGACAAGTTGGGTTGGTGGGGGTTGGAGGAGGGGTGGGTGGAAGGGAATTGATCGGCCGTTTCGGGTTCATCGTTATCTGGAGGGGAAAAACCCCCGCCCTGTCGCTTCGCGACAAGGACGGGGCACCCGGATATTTATGAGTTTTCGGAAGCGATTGTTGTTGCTGTTCGCGCTGACGATTGTGTTGGTGGTGGCGTTGTCGTCGTCGGTGGTGTGGGTGATGTTGCGGCGGTCGTTCCAGGAAGCGAATGAGCGACAGGCGGAGGCGCTGACGGCGCAGTTTCGTGGGGAGTTTGCGCGGCGCGGAGAGGAAATTGGGCGGCGGGTGGACGCGGTGGCGGCCGGCCCGGCGGTGGAACGGATTGCGTTGGACTTGAATCGTGGCGCGGCGGATCGCGGGTTGTATGTGGACACGGCCGCGGAGTTGGCGGCGGGGCAGCATTTGGATTTTCTGGAGCTGGTGGATGATGAAGGAGTGATTGTGTCGTCGGCGCAGTGGCCGGCGAAGTTTGGATATAGGAAGACGGATGTGGCGTGGAGGGCGGGCCCCGGGGCGTTTCTGCGGCGGGAGGAAGTGGCGGAAGGGGCGTCGTTAGGGCTGTTTGCGCTGCGGGCGGCGCGGGTGGGGGAGAAGCCGTTGTATGTTTTGGGCGGGCAGACGCTGGGGAGCGGAGTTCTGGCGTCATTGGAGTTGCCGCCTGGGTTGCGAGTGTTGCTATATCCGAACGTAGAACAATCGTTTGCGGCTGGGCGGTTAGTGGATGCGCGGGGGTCCGTGAGCGGCGGGGAGAAGTTGGGCGGGTTGGTGCGGTCGGTTCAGGCTAGCGGCGCCGAGGCTGGCGCGGTGGTGGAGTGGGGCGCGGATGGAGTGGATGCGGAGAGCTTTCGGGCGTTGCCGTTGACTGGCGCGAAATCGGAACTGCTGGGCGTGTTGCTGGTGGGGACATCGCGGAGGCCGTTGGTGGAGTTGCAGCGGCGGGTGGTATCGGCATCGTTGTTGGTGGGTGGAGTTGGATTGTTGTTGGCGATTCTGTTGAGTAGTTGGTTGGCGGCCCGGGTATCGCAGCCGCTGGTGACGTTGGCGGATGCAGCGCGGCGAGTGGCGGCGGGGGATTGGGAGACGCGAGTGGTGGTGCGGTCGCGGGATGAGTTGGGGGAATTGGGCGAGGCGTTTAACCGGATGACGGGGGAGTTGCGGGCGCAGCGGGATCATCTGGTGCAGGCGGAGCGGGTGGCGGCGTGGCGAGAATTGGCGCGGCGGTTGGCGCATGAGTTGAAAAATCCCCTGTTCCCTTTACAGGTCACGGTGGAGAATTTGGTGCGTTCGCGCGGGCTGTCTTCAGCAGAGTTCGATGAAGTGTTTGAGGAGAGTACGGGGACGCTTTTGGCGGAGTTGGGGAATTTGAAGGCGATTCTTGGGAAGTTCAGTGAGTTTTCGCGGATGCCGCAGCCGCAGTTGGCGTTGATCTCGGTGAATGACATTGTTCTGGGAGTGGAGCGGTTACATGCGGCGCAGCTGTCCGCTTGCGGGGTGGTGGTGGAGATGGCGCTGGGGGAAGTGCCGCTGGTGTTGGCGGATGCGGAGTTGCTGCATCGGGCGGTTTCGAATTTGGTACTAAATGCGGTGGATGCGATGGCTTCGGGAGGGCGACTGCGGTTAGGGACTTCCGGGCGGGATGGGTTGGTGGAGATTGCCGTGTCTGATACTGGAACGGGGATGTCGAAGGAGGAGGCGGAACGGTTGTTTACTCCTTACTACACGACGAAGCAGCATGGGACGGGGCTGGGGCTGGCGATTGTGCAGTCGGTGGTGAGTGATCATGGCGGGGATGTTGTGGTGGAGAGTGCTGACTCGGGAACAACGTTCCGAATTCGTTTGCCGTGGAGGAGAGTAGATGGCTAAGGCGCAGTTGCTGATTGTGGATGATGAAGCGAATACGTTGGCGTCGTTGGCGCGGGCGTTTCGGCTGGCGGGGCATGAGGCGGTGGTGTGTGACAACGCGGCGAAGGCGCTGGAACTGGCTCAGGGACAGGTGTTTGATTTGATTCTTTCTGATGTGGTGATGCCGGGGAAGAACGGGTTGGTTCTATTAGAGGAACTGAAGGTGGCGGGGGTGACGAGTGCGGTGGTGATGATGTCGGGGCAGGCGCATATCGAGATGGCGGTGAAGGCGACGCGGCTGGGGGCGCTGGATTTCCTGGAGAAGCCGATTTCGACGGAGAAGCTTTTGCTGACGGTGGAGAATGCGCTGAAGCTGGGGAGATTGGAGACGGAGAATTCGGAGCTGCGGCGGAGAGTTGGGAAACATAGGGCGGTGTGGTCGGGCGAGGCGATGCGGAAGGTGATGGCGCAGGTGGAGCGGGTGGCGGCGAGTGAGGCGCGGGTATGCATCCTGGGAGAGACGGGGACGGGGAAGGAACTGATTGCGCGGACGGTGCATGAGAAGAGCGGGCGGAGTGGGGGGCCGTTTGTGACGCTGAATTGCGCAGCGGTTCCGGCGGAGTTGATTGAGTCGGAATTGTTTGGTCATGAGAAGGGATCGTTCACGGGGGCTGGGGCGCGGCATTTGGGGAAGTTTGAGCAGGCGAACCGGGGGACGATTTTTCTGGATGAAATTGGGGATATGCCGTTGACGATGCAGGCCAAGCTTTTGCGGGTGCTGGAGGAGTCGGAAGTGGAGCGGGTGGGCGGAGACCGGGCGGTGAAGGTGGATGTGCGGGTGGTGGTGGCGACGCATCGAGATATGGAACATCTGGTGAGGGAAGGGAAGTTTCGGCAGGATTTATATCATCGGGTGTATGTGTTTCCGGTGTTGCTGCCGGCGTTGCGGGAGAGGCGGGAGGATATTCCGGCGTTAATTGAGCATTTTGCGGGGCAGGTGTGCGCGCAGAATGGGTGGAAGGCGATGGAGTTTTCGGCGGAGGCGGTGGGGGTGCTGCAAGGAATGGCTTGGCCAGGGAATGTTCGGGAGCTGCGGAATGTGGTGGAGCGGTTGATTTTACTGGCTTCGGATGGGGTGGTGGATTTGGCGACGGTGGAGATGGCTTTGCCTGGGGGGCAGGTTTTGGCTTCGGCGACTGGGTCGCTGGCGGAGAGGGTGCATGGGTTTGAGAAAGAGCAGGTTTTGGGGGAGTTAAAGCGGCATGGGTTTCATATGACGAATGCGGCGAAGGCGTTGGGGCTGGAGCGGAGTCATCTTTATAAGAAGGCTGAGTTGTTGGGGATTGATTTGCGGGCGGTTAAGGCTGGGCGGGAGGAGTAGGGGAAGTCAGAAGGCAGATTGCAGAAGCGGGGCGTTGTGATGGGAAAGTTTAAGGGTGCTAGTTGCCAGTCGCGGTAGGCCCCTCCGCTGACTGGCTGCTAGCACCCTTGTTTGGATCGAAGATTCGTGGGTAGAGCTCTGAAAGTGGGAAATCGTAAGTCGTTGGCGCTGACTCGAATAAGGCGTTGCTTATCCACCCCAAACTGCGCTGCCTGCTTTGCTATTCGTTTTAATCTTCATTGAGCCCTCCTTCTTGAAGGATCACATCGGCTTAACAGAGATCCTGGGTTGTGGTTGCCCCCGGCGGCGTTGCGCCGGAGAAGGTTGGGGAACTGTTATCCACCCCAGACGGCGCTACCGGCTTTGGTGTTCGTCTTGATCTTCATTGTGCGGCTCCTTTGTTTTGAATTTGTGTTTTGAATTGGTGTTTTGAATTGGTGTTGCTGTTGGAGTGCGAATTGGTTTAGCCACCCCAGACTGCGCTTCCGGCTTTGGTGTTCGTTTTGATTTTCATTGGTGTGCTCCTTTCCTTTGAATTTTGGTCTCGGAATTTCTTAAGTTTCTAACTGTTCCGGGCTAGCTTAGCCACCCCAGACGGCGCTTCCAGCTTTGGTGTTGGTCTTGATCTTCATTGGTGGGCTCCTTTCTTTCGTTTTTTGAAGGGTTGAAGTTCGTGGAAGGTGAAGGCCGCCAACCCGGAGGAGGCTGGCGGCCCTTGGGGGTTTAGCCACCCCAAACTGCGCTGCCGGCCTTCGTGTTCGTCTTGATCTTCATGTTGTTCTCCTCGGGGTTCAGACTGGGAATCTGTGGTGCACTTTGGTTAAAGCAAGATGGGTACCAAAGTAACCGGCGAGGTCAGGGGACTAGTGAAATGCTTGTATCGTGTTGATATTAAGGCAGATAGATGTTTCGAGCGGATTGGCGATGAGCTGGTCTGTCTGGCTGCTAGCGGGCAAACCCTAGCGCCAATGTTGGGTCACCTAGCGTTTTTGTTAGGTGGCGTAGTTTCGGTTGGCAGATGGGGTGCCGAAACCGAAGCGCGGTTGGTATACTTTTGAGGTGGCGCTCGAACGGAATGGGCAGGCTGGATTGACCGACGAAGTCCGGCTGGAAGCCCTGAAGGGGCCTCGCGAAGGCGAATCGTTCGCTTTTGCCGCCGACGAGATCACGATCGGGCGCGATCCCTCCAATCACGTTTTTCTCCTTGATAAGCTGGTTTCGCGGCGGCACTGTGTGGTGCGGCGCGACGGAGCTTCTTACCAGATTGTGGACCTGGGCGGTCCGAACCAGACATTTGTGAACGGCGTGGCGGTGCAGGAGCAGCCGCTTCTGCCTGGAGATCAAATCCGCGTGGGCAATTCCGTGCTGGTGTTGCGCGGTGTGGACACAGGTTCGTCCACGTCCGCGGAAGTTGGGCTGGCGGCGATGGGGGAGAGCGCGACGTTTGTGTTGCGCAAGCAGGATGCGCTGTATCTTCGGACGCAATCGCGGGCCAGCTTGCCGGCCACGGCGCGAACCGTGCGGGACTTGAAAGCGCTGGTGGACTTTAGCCGGGCGTTGAATGCGCTCGACGGCGTGGCGGCGTTGGAACATAAAATCCTGGAAACGGCTTTAGAGGTATCCCCGGCGGAACGGGCGGCGCTGGTGCATCGCGAGGATGCCAGTGACGGATTCGTCAACGTGGTGGGGCGTGCTCGGGGAGCGGAGGGGGAACAAGCAATTCCGGTGAGCCGGACGATCCTGACACGGGTATTCAAGGAAAACATTGCCGTTATTTGCAATGACATTGAAAGCGATGAGGAGTTGCGCGATGCGGAGAGCCTGGTAACAGCGCGAATCCGCTCGGTACTGGCCGTGCCGATTGAGGTGCAAGGGCGCGTGCTGGGTGCGATCTATTTGGACGCGAACGCTTTGGGTGTGCGTTTCGATGCGGAGTTGCTGGAGCTGCTGACGGCGCTGGGGAACGTGGCGGCTTTGGCGCTAGAGAACGCCCGGCACGTGGAATGGCTGGGCGGCGAGAAAGATCGGCTGGAGCAAGAGCTGAAGATTGAGCACGACATGGTGGGCGAAAGCGAAGCTCTGGCGGGAGTGAAACAGTTTATTGGGAGGGCAGCGCCGCAAGATTCCACGGTGCTGATTTGGGGCGAAAGTGGAACGGGGAAAGAGCTGGTGGCTCGCGCGATCTATCAAAATAGTTCGCGGGCCAATCAGCCGTTCGTGGCCATCAACTGCGCGGCGATTACGGATACGCTGCTGGAAAGCGAGTTGTTCGGGCACGAGAAAGGAGCGTTCACGTCCGCAGTGGCCTTGAAGAAGGGCAAGCTGGAAATGGCGGAGGGTGGCACGGTTTTTCTGGACGAGATTGGCGAGCTGGCTCCGGGTGTGCAGGCCAAACTTTTGCGGGTGTTGCAGGAGCACGAATTTGAGCGGGTGGGCGGGGTGAAGACGATTCCGCTGAACGTGCGGGTGATTGCGGCGACGAACAGGGATTTGAAAGAGGCGGCGGAGAAGAAAGAGTTTCGACTGGATTTGTATTACCGGCTGAATGTGGTTTCGGTGAGGATGCCGGCGTTGCGGGAGCGGCGGAAGGATATTCCGGTGCTGGCGAACTACTTTGTGAAGCGCTGCGCCGAGAAGATGAAGCGGGATGTGCGGGGGATTTCAGCGGAGGCGCGAGCGGCCTTGATGGCCTATGACTGGCCGGGCAACATCCGAGAATTGGAGAACGCGATTGAGCGGGCGGTGGTGCTGGGGTCATCGGAGATGATTCTGCCGGAGGATTTGCCGGAGTCGATTGTGGAACATGCGGGTCCGGACGGTAAGGCGGCGACGGCTTTGCATGATGGAATCCGGGATGCCAAGAAAGTGCTGATTGAGCGGGCGATTGACCAGGCTGGGGGCAACTATACGGAGGCTGCGAAGATCCTGGGTGTGCACGCGAATCATTTGTTTCGGTTGATTAAGAGTTTGGATATGACGCCTAAGCGGAAGCGGGCCTAGGGGTGTTCACCGCAGGCTCTTCAATTTTCGGGACGATTCAGTGGGCGCGGGATTAGGGCAATTCACCACGGAGACAGGGAGAGAGTTCGGGAGATTCCGGGGAGCGCTTCGATTTTCGGGTGGTTCACCGCGGACAGCGTGTTGGAGATTTCTAGAGTTTGTTGCATAAATGGGTGGTGAAAGCGCTGCCGGGCGGCACGACTGAAGTTGCTGCTGGAAAGTAGTCTTTGCCAGATCAACCCCTTACCTCCGGGGCTGAAGCCCACTTTATACCAAGGAATTATCGCAGCACTGAAGTGCTGCGCCGCCCAAAGGCGGATGTTAGAACGACTTTTGCAGCAGCCTGTGAAGGCGCTGCTGAAAAAATCATCTTTCCAAGAGCAACCCCATACGTCTGGGGCTAAAGCCCCTCAATTTTTAGGGCTATGTCACCGGGCTGAAGCCCGGTGCTACCGTGTCTGGCATTGGCAAGGAGTTCTCACGGACTCACTGAAGTTGCTACGCCGCCCAAAAGCTGAGCGTGGGAAAAGCCCCGCTCCAGTCTCCATAGCAGACTAGAGGGGGGCAGCCGGGTGTGGTGGTTTATTTTCCGTTATTCGGTGCCAGCGTGAGTTCCTGAAAGAGCGGGAGTGGAACACCTGCCGGGCTGTTCAAGACCGACACGTTATTGCTGCTGAGGTTTCCGACGTAGATCTTGTTGGTGAGGAGATCGAGGGCCATGCTGTTTGCTCCCTGGCCGTTCGTATAAAACAGCGTGGCAACGTTGGTTTTACCGTCGATGACATCGGCGGTATCTCCCGCATTCAGGATGTAGATCTGATTTCGCAATTCATCCACGACGACTCGTTCGGCTGGGCCCGCCGGAATGTTGACGAAGCTGTTGGACTTTCCATCGATGACGGCGACACTGTTCGCTGCGATTTCCGCGACATAAATCTTGTTCGTCAGCGAGTTGACGCCAATGGCGGCGGGGTAGGTATTTACCGGAATGGTTTGGGTGGAGTTGTTTTTGCCGTTGATGGCGGTGACGTTGTTACTGAGCAGGTTCCCGACGTAGACGAATTGGGTTACAGGGTTGACGGCGATGACGGAGGGATAGGTTCCGACAGCCACAGTCTTAGTGGTATTGGTAATGCCGTTAATCACGGTCACCGTATTGCTTTGATTGTTGGCAACGTAAATCTTATTGGCCTTGAAATCGATACCCAGAGCGGAGGGCTCGACGCCGACTTTGACTGTGGTAGTGCCCAAGGTCGCGCCATCGACCACGGTTACGCTGTTATCCGTGAAGTTCGCGACATAGATCTTGTTGGTGTAAGGATTGACGGCTATCGCGTAGGGGCCAGCTCCTGTGGTGACCAGGGTGAAGTTGTTGGTGGCACCGTCAATTACAGCCAGAAAGGGATTCGCGGCATCGATGGCATAGATGGTGTTGGTGAAGGGGTTGATGGCCAACTCGCCGTTGAGCGACATTTGCGGGTTCAGGCCTAAAAACGTGGTGGTCGCCGTGTTGGTTACGCCATCGAATTCCGTTACGGAATTATCGGGTTCATTGATGGTGTAGATGCGGTCGGTGAATGCGTTGACGGCGATGGCTTGCGGATGCATTCCAGTGGCAACGAAGCCTTGGAAGGTTTGGGCGAAGAGCATGGGCGTTACGCTGAGGAATAAGGCGGCTAGAGCCGCGCGACGGCAGAGAATCATGTTGGTGCTCCTTGTGGAAGCGGTCGGTGTTCTGGAAAAAAGATACGGAAGTGTACCCGCTTAACGGTACTGGACTGGGAGTTGTTGTGCAAGAAGAACAAGGGTAGCGTCGGGGCATGGCCTTGGGACGGGCGCTTGATAGCACTTTCGGGCTTTGTAGGGCAATTCACCACGGAGACACTGAGACACGGAGAGAGCGGGAGACTGGTGCAAGCTCTTCGATTTTCGGGTTGTGATGCAGTGGACCCGGGCTTAGGGTAATTCACCATGGATACAGTGAGACCAGGAGATGGTGAATTATGATGCAGGGCTGCGGGTTTGGTCGGGTTGTCGCTGAGCTTTTGTGAGAATGAAGCCCTCAGCTGGTGATGAAAATAATTGCCTTTCCCATGATCAACCCCATCCCTCGAGGGCTAAAGCCCCTAGTTCTGTGTTCGTAACGCTGGCCTGAAGGCCCGCGCTACCGTGTCTGCCGCGTGAGAGTTCTCACTCGGTTTCTCAAGTCCCAAGGGCTGGCAGCGTTAGGTAAGAGTCGGGGTTTAGAACCCAGCGCCTGAAGTGGCTGCTGAAAAAAGTCATTTGTTCAAATCAGCCGCTTACCGCGGGGGCTAAAGCCCATTCATTACAAAAGGCTTATCGCAGCACTGAAGTGCTGCGCCGCCCAAAAGCTGGTGGAAGAGCGAATTTTTCAGCAGCCTGTGAACGCGCACTCAAATCCCAGCGTTTACGCCACCCATTCGACTGCGCTCAGGGCAGGCTACTGAAGCGGTGGCCTGATACGAATCCTACTTGGGCGACGAATCGTAGTTTTACGGGGATGCCAGGGAATCGCTGAAAGAATGGGTCAGAGTTTCGCTTAGTCGGGGTTGCGGGAGCTGCGTTTCACTTCGTCGGTGAGCACGACCGCCTCGGCGACTTCTTTCATGGTGCGGCGCTTTTGGCGGCTTTGGCGTTGCAGGGCCAGGTAGGCTTGCTCTTCGGTTAGGCCCAGCTCGCGTTGCAGGATGCCTTTGGCGCGCTCGACTAGTTTGCGGGTTTCGAGTTGGCGGGCGAGGTGGGAATTCTCGCCTTCCAAACGAGCCATTTCGATTTCCGCGCCGACCAGGAACCCAATCATGGAGATGAGCTGGATCTGGCGTTTGGTGTAGGTGTGGGGCTGGCGGTGCTGGAGGTTCATGACGCCGACGGAGCGGCCGCGGCAGAGCAGTGGGACGGAGAGGAAGGCTTCGTAGCGATCTTCTGGTAGTTCGTTGAAGAACTTGAAGCGTGGGTCCTGGGAGGCGTTGCGGGAGACAGCTACTGGCTCGCGGTGTTCGGCGACCCATCCGGTGATGCCTTGGCCGACCTGGAGCTTCAGGCGATCCAGGACTTCAGAGTGCGGATTTTTGGAGGCGCGAAGGACAAGCTCCTCGTTTTCTTGGACATAGACGAGACAGGAGTCGCATTTGACGAGGGCGGCGGCGAACTCGACGACGCGGCCCAGAACCTCATGGAGGGGGTCGGCGGCGGCAATGCGGCTGCTGAGTTCATGGAGGAAATCGACTTCGATGTTTTCAGCGGACAACAGGGCGCTCATAGGTTAACCCTAGGGGGTGGGGAGCGGCGCGTCCAATCGTATTTTCTTATGGAAAAGATAAGAGAAACTGGGGCTGAGAAGGGTGGGTTTTTGGGGTGTTTGTGGTGGCCTCTGGGTGGGGCGGCGAGGCGGGGTGGGTTGAGATGACGTGGGCCCGAGGGCGGAGTTTGGAGTATGCTGGTAAACGTTTACTGAGCCATCGCATTGAGTTCAGCGAGAGTCGCACTTGCTAGCACTGATTGTTTCACTCTCGGGTATGCTAGTTGGGATTCTCGGGCGCTGGATTGGTGAAGGTGAACTCAGCTTTGGCTGGGAGCGATGGGTTGGCTGCAAGGGTGGTTGGTGGATTTGAGAACAGGAGAGGTGTGATGAAGGAATTCCGGATAACGATTGCTGCGATGATGCTGTTGATGGTGGTGGTGATGTCGAGCCCAAGAGCCGAGGCGAAATCGAAAATGCAGAAACAGGAGTTTGGCAAGACCGCGGACGGCGTGGCCGTCGATTTATACACACTTACCAATGCGCATGGCATGGAAGTGGCCATTACGAACTACGGCGGGACGGTGGTTTCATTGAAGGCGCCGGATGCCAAAGGAAAATTTGAGGACGTAGTCCTGGGGTACGACAAGATTAGCGACTACGAGGCGGGCAAGAGCTATTTTGGCGCCATCATTGGCCGCTATGGGAACCGCATTGGTCAGGCGAAATTTTCCATTGGCAAGGCGAACTACACGCTGGCAAAGAATAATGGCGAGAACACGCTGCATGGCGGCAATGTGGGCTTCAATAAGCGGGTGTGGACGGCGAAGGATGTTTCCGGGGCGGGCGGGGCGGCGCTGGAGCTGACCTACCTCAGTAAGGATGGGGAAGAGGGATTCCCGGGAAATTTGTCCTGCAAGGTGGTCTATACGTTGACGGAGCAGAATTCGCTGAAGATTGAGTATTCGGCGACGACGGATAAGGAAACGGTGGTGAACCTGACGAACCATACGTACTTCAATCTGGCCGGGCAGGGAAGCGGCGATGTGCTCGAGCATCATTTGCTGGTGCACGCGGATCGATTTACTCCGGTGGATGCGGGCCTGATTCCGACGGGGGAATTGCGAGCGGTGAAGGGCACGCCGTTTGATTTTCTGAAGCCGACCGCGATTGGGGCACGGATTGACCAGGCGGACGAGCAAATCAAATTGGGCATGGGCTATGACCACAACTTTGTGCTGACGCGGGGAATTAAGAATGGCGCGCTGGCGTTGGCGGCGGTGGTGCATGAACCCAAGAGCGGACGAGTGATGGAAGTTTGGACTTCGGAGCCTGGGGTGCAGTTCTATACAGGGAATTTCCTGGATGGAACGGGAACCGGGAAGGGTGGCAAGCCCTATGCGCGGCGGACGGCTTTCTGTCTGGAGACGCAACACTTTCCGGATTCGCCGAATCATCCCGCGTTTCCCTCGACGTTGCTGAAACCGGGAGCGCACTACCACACGACAACCGTGTACAAGTTCTCGGCTGAGAAATAAACCGGAATAGGGGCGTCGTGGGTTGTGCACGGCGCTCTTGATTCGAAGCACGTTCCCCCAATGGATATTCGCGAGATTGCAAAGCGGGCCAAGGTGTCGACAGCTACGGTGTCGCGGGCCATTAACCGCGTGCCTACTGTGGACCCGGTGTTGGCGAAGCGCGTTTGGAAGGTGGTGGATGAGCTTGGGTATTTTCCGAATACGCAGGCGCGGGCGCTGGTTTCCGGGAAGAGCCGGATTTTTGGGCTGATTATTTCGGAGATTACGAATCCGTTTTTCCCGGAGATTGTGCAGGTGTTTGAGCGGATCGCGGTGGAGAATCAGTATGAAATTTTGCTGACCTCGACGGGGCACGATCCGAAGCGAGTGCAGGATGCGGTGCGGCGGATGATTGAGCGACGCGTTGAGGGTGTGGCGGTGATGACGTTTGGCATGGAAGAAGGATTGCTGGACGATCTGAAATTGCGAGGGGTGCCGCTGGTGCTAGCGGACGTGGGTCTGTCGCGGCCGCAGGTCAGTAATATCCGGGTTGACCACCTGCATGGAATTGGTCAGGCGATACAGCACCTGACAGCGCTGGGTCACCGGCGGATCGCGTTTATATCGGGACCGATGCGGATCAAGTCCGCGGAGGCGCGGCGCGAGGCGTTTCTGCGCTCCATGATGGAGGTCGGTCTGGAAGTGGATCAGGACCTGATCGTGGAAGGGAACCATACGATTGAGGGTGGAATCGCGGCCTTCGGAAAGTTGCAACGCACAGGCAAGAGGGCGACGGCGGTGTTGTGTTCGAACGACATGACGGCGCTGGGCGTGATGCGGAAAAGCTATGAGGACGGAATTTCCATCCCGCGCGACCTGAGTGTGATTGGCTATGACGATATTCATCTGGCGCAATTCGTTCTGCCCGCCTTGACCACGGTACAGATGTCGCAGGCCGAACTGGCGCGGCTGGCCTTTGAGGCGTTGTTGGCGGAAACGCGCCGTGAGAAGCCCGCGACGATGGGGATGGAGTATGTGTTGACGACGCAGCTGGTGTTGCGGGAGTCAACGCAATTGGCCAGCGGCAAGAATTAAGATTTTGTCGTTGACGAACGAAATGAATACGTTTACCGTTGGCAATCTTGCGCTTTTGCTGGATCGGTGGACTTCCAATTTATGCTCCTGAGTGAATTGCGCAAGGAAGTCTTAGACGCCAATTTGGAGCTGGTTCGGCGTGGCTTGGTGCTATACACGTTTGGCAATGCCAGCGGGATTTCCCGGGCGGATGGCTTGGTTGCCATCAAGCCGAGTGGGGTACCTTACGAGACCATGACGGCGGCGGACATTGTGGTCACAGATTTGAGCGGGCGGGTGGTGGAAGGCAAGTTGCGGCCGTCTTCGGATTTGCCGACGCATCTGGAAATTTACAAGAAATTTGCCGAGGCGAACGGCGTGGCTCATACGCACTCGGAATTTGCTACGGCATGGGCGCAGGCGCGGCGGCCCATCCCTTGTTTTGGAACCACCCACGCAGACTATTTTTATGGACCGGTACCGGTGACGGCGGACCTGACGGCCGAGGAAATCGCCACGGACTACGAAAAGAACACCGGCACGGCGATTTGTCGGCTGTTTGAGAACTCAAATAGCAAAAGCGTTCCGGCGGTACTAGTGGCGGGACATGCCCCTTTTTGTTGGGGTGCGTCCCCGGCTGAGGCCGCGCACAACGCCGTCATTCTGGAATCGGTGGCGCGGATGGCGTTGTACACAATTAGCATTTCGCCGCAGGCGTCTCCGCTGCAACGGGAACTACACGACAAGCATTTTCTAAGGAAGCACGGAAGCACCGCATATTACGGGCAACCAAAGGACCCCCAATGATGGCAGCCATGATGCTGTTGCTAGTGGACAGGCTTGTGCATTTGTCGCCTGTCGATTTTGTGATCATCATTTTCTACTTTGCGTTGGTATTGGCCATTGGCTTCTACCTGCGCAGCCGCGCCAATACGAGCGAAGACTTTTTCATGGCCGGACGCGAAATGACGGCGTGGGTAGCGGGCTTGAGCTTTCTGTCCGCCAACCTGGGCGCGCTGGAACTGATGGGTTGGGCCGGGTCGGCCTACCAATACGGAATTCTGGCCACGCACTGGTATTGGATTGGGGCCATTCCGGCCATGCTGTTTCTGGCTCTGGTCATGATGCCCTTCTACTACATTTCCAAGACGCATTCGGTGCCGGGGTATTTGAAGTTGCGCTTTGGAGAATCGAGCCGCGCGCTGTCGGCGGTATCGTTCGCGTTTATGACGGTGCTGATGAGCGGTGTCAACATGTTTGCCATGGCCAAGGTCATGCAGATTGTGCTGGGCTGGGATATTAACTTCAGCATTTGGGTGTCGTCCCTGACGGTGGCCGTGTATGTGGCGCTGGGTGGATTGCGGTCGGCCATCTTCAATGAGGTTTTGCAGTTCTTTTTGATTTGGGCAGGGGCATTGCTAATTCCGATTTTGGGTCTTTACGAGACTGGCGGATGGAGTCACCTGAAAGTCCTGATTGCGCAGCGTGCCTCGAATGAGTACGTACATATGTGGTCGGGCCTGGGTTCATTTAGCGGCAATCCCATGGGAATTCATTGGACAGGGATTGTGTTTGGTTTGGGCGCGATTATCTCGATGGGCTACTGGACCACGGACTTCCTGGTGGTGCAGCGCATTCTGACGGCGAAGGATATTCGCAGCGCGGAGATGGCTCCGATTATTGGGGCGGGCTTCAAGATGTTTGTTCCGCTGATTGTGATTCTGCCTGGATTGCTTGGGCTGGCTGTTTTGCCGATGAAGCTAACGGCGGAATCGGCGGTTGTGGCAGGCGGACATAGCTACAACGACGTACTTCCTTTAATGCTGGCGCGTTATTGCGGCCCCGGTCTACTTGGCCTCGGGATTACTGCACTGATTGCTGGCTTTATGTCTGGCATGGCGGGCAACGTGAGCGCCTTTACAACGGTGTGGACGTATGACCTTTATCGCGCGTTGATCAACAAGGACGCAACCGACCAACACTATGTGAACATGGGCCGTTGGACGACGGTGGTGGGCGTGCTGATTAGCGTGGGTACTGCCTATTTAGTGATGCAGTTCGCCAGCATCATGGATTATGTGCAGGCGCTGTTTAGCTTCTTTATTGCGCCGCTGTTTGGCACGGTGATTCTGGGCATGTTGTGGAAGCGAGCCAGCAGCGCGGGCGGCTTCTGGGGCTTGCTCTGCGGGACGGCTTCCTCAATTGGAATGTGGACCTGGGTGAAGCTGGACCCGTCTGCGTTGCGTTACGTGGCCCTTTCACCCGACGCAAAGGCTCTGGCGCAGGATATGTATCAGGCACTGTGGTCGTTCCTGGTGTGCGTAACGGTGACGGTGGTGGTGAGCCTGATGACCAAACCCAAGGCCGATTCCGAGCTGACGGGGCTCGTCTACGGGTTGACTGAGGTGCCGTCCATTGGAGATGTCCCGCTCTACCAGAAACCAATTTTCTGGGCTGTGGCGGTGAGCATTGTGCTGATCATTCTGAATATCGTCATGTGGTAACGCTGCATTGCGGTCGTGATCGATTCCTTAAGAAGGCGGTGATGGGATGCATGAAAGCGGAATTTCAATTTGGTTCTTTATCGGGCTGTCGTTGCTGGTGAACGGCGTTTTGATCTTTGGGGCGGGGATTTGGGAAGTGCTGAATCCGCCGGCGACTACGTCGATTGTGCTGTTTCATTTACATGCAAACGTCTGGTGGGGAGCAATTTTGGCGGCATTTGGCGCTTTGTACTGTTATAAATTCGCGCCCAAGCGCGCAGCGTAAGTTACGGATTTTCAATCGAGGAGATGTATGGCGCCAAAAAAAATGACGATGGGCCTGATTGTGGGCAATCGTGGGTTCTTTCCCGATCATTTGGCCAAGACTGGCCGCGAAGAAGTGCTGCGCGTGTTGGCGGCGGCTGGAATCGATGTGGTGGCGCTGACCCCGGAGGAAAGCAAATACGGGGCGGTGGAAACGCGTGAGGAGTCGCGTCGATGCGCCGACCTTTTCCGGCGCAACCGGGATCGAATCGACGGCGTACTGGTGACGCTGCCCAACTTTGGTGAAGAGCGAGCCGTTGCCGATACCTTGCGGTGGGCAGATTTGCGCGTGCCCGTGTTGGTTCAAGCCACGCCCGACGATCCGACGAAGATGACGATAGCGGCGCGGCGCGACAGTTTTTGCGGCAAGATGTCGGCGTGCAACAACTTGAAGCAGTATGGCATTCCATATTCGTTAACGACCCTGCACACGGAGGCGCTGGACTCTCCGGAATTTACTCGCGATTTGCAGTGGTTTGCTGGCGTGTGCCGTGTGGTGAATGGATTTCGCAATTTGCGTGTTGGGGCGATTGGGGCGCGGCCCACGGCGTTCAACACCGTGCGCTACAGCGAAAAGATACTGGAGGCGCAGGGGATTTCCATTGAAACGCTTGATCTTTCCGAAGTGCTGGGCCGAATCGAGCGCATGAAAGACAGCGAAGACCTGGCGCAGGCGAAGCTGGCGTCGATCAAGAAATATGTCGATTCCAGCAGTGTTCCAGAAGCGGCGTTGATGAAGATGGCCAAGCTGGGAGCGGTGGTGGACCAGTGGATGGCCTCGACGGAGGTGGCGATCAGCGCGGTCCAGTGCTGGACGTCAATTGAAGAAAATCTGGGCGTGGTGCCCTGCACCGTGATGAGCATGATGAGCGACAGCCTGCTTTCCAGCGCATGCGAAGTGGATATTTGTGGTGTTCTGGGGATGCATGCCCTGCGGTTGGCTTCCGAAACGCCTTCGGCGTTGCTGGATTGGAATAACAACTACGGTGCTGATCCCAATAAGGCGGTCTGCTTCCACTGCTCGAACTTGCCGAAGCATTTTTTCCGTTCGGTGAAGATGGACTTTCAGGAAATCATTGCGGGGACGGTGGGCAAGGAGAATACCTATGGAACCTGCGTAGGCCTGATTAAGCCGGAGAAGATGAGCTTCGCTCGGTTCTCCACCGATGACACCGCTGGCAAGATGCGAGGATACGTGGGGGAAGGTCGATTTACTGACGACGCTCTGAATACTTTTGGCGGAGCAGGAGTGGTGGAGATTCCCAACCTGCAAAAACTTCTGCGGTATATTTGCGAAAACGGCTTTGAGCACCACGTAGCGGCCAACTTGTCGTCGGTTGCGGCGTCAGTTCATGAAGCTGCTTCGCGTTACCTGGGTTGGGATATGTACTGGCACGCTTCCGACTAAGCTTGCATTTCTGGCAGCTCAAGGCTATCTTCGAGAGTCGGATGTACTAAATCGATTTTGCGGGGGCGATTGGGTGCTCAAAGTGGGATGCGCCGCCGAGCCAAGCCCTCCGGAAGAGGCCTTGCGTGATGCCTCGGAAGCGGCGTTGCTCGGGAGCTTCTGTTGAATCGTAAGGTGACGTTGGTGGACCTTGCGAAGGCGCTGAACCTTTCGACGGCCACCGTCCATCGCGCGCTCTACGACCACGACTCGGTGCGACCTGCTACTAAGGCTCGGGTGCGCCAGGTGGCAAAGGCGGTGGGTTACCGTCCGAATTTGGCCGCGCGTTTTCTAAAATCCAATCGCGCGTTTCGCATTTCGGTTAACACCCCAAAGGGAACAACCTCCTTCTGGGACGAGGTGCGGGCCGGAATCGCTGAGGAAGCCCAGTCCCAACCCGTACAGAATGTTGAGTTGGATTTCCGCACCTATCCGCGGCTGGGCGAGGGCGAAGAAGAGGCATTCGGTGCGGCGCTGGGTGCCGGTGTCGACGGCATCATTACTTTCCCGACACGTCCGCAAGCGTTGCAAGAATGGATGCGTCGCACGACTCGGGCCAAGGTGCCCGTGATCTGCGTGGCCACGGACGCGCCCGGAAGTGGACGGCAGGCGGTGGTATCCGTGGATACGATGGTCAGTGGGTCTTTGGCGGCGGACTTGCTCGGCAAGTTTTTGCAAGGTTCAGGAAAGGTGGCGGTAACGCTGAGCGCCAAAGCTATTCAGGAACATGCGGAAAAGTGTCATGCATTCGGGGGAACCTTGCGTTCTTTCTATCCGGACATGCGATTGGTGGATATCCTGGAAGAGCACGGCGTAGCGTCGGAAGCCTATGAGAAGTGCCGGGCGCTGTTTCAGGCTCACCCTGATTTGACTGGGATGTACGTCACGACGGAGGCATCGATTCCGGTTCTGGAAGCGGCGCGGGACGCTCAGATGCTGGACAGGTTGACCGTAATTACCACGGATTTATTTCCGGCGCTGGTGCCGGAAATCCGTTCTGGCGCCGTGGAAGCGACCATTTATCAGCGGCCTCGGACACAGGGTCGCATGGCGTTCCGGCTTTTGCAGGAGTTTCTGGTGGAAGGGGAGTGTTCCACCAGGCAGCTGATGCTTTCGCCCCATTTGGTAATGCGCGGGAATCTAGATTTTTTTTTACAGCGCAAGGCTTCAGATGCGGAGGCTAGCAGCGGGAGCTCTCGGGTGACCGCTGAAGTTTAGCGTTTATCTTCCAAGAGGACTTCTACGCCGTAGGGGGCAAGGGCCACCGTGGCGGCGGCGTTTCCGGCCAGAAGCAACTTCATGGTGCGTGGCAGCGACACACTTCGAGCCTCTTGCGATGTATTGATGAGGAAGTAGACGTCTTTTCCCGCACCCCGGCGGCGGCTGACTTCCACTCCATCCGGAACTGGCCCAAATACGGGGTGAACGCCGCTGTCCTGGATCATCCATAGGGCTGCGGCCGTGGTTAGTTTCTCATCCAGAACGGCGGCGATGTAGGTGATGCGGCCTTTGCCGTAAGTGCGCGTGAGCACAGCTGGCTGGTTGTCCAGCCAACCGTTGCTTTTGCCGTAGGTGAGCAGTGTTTGTGTCTCCGGCGATTGCGCTTTTAACTGCTCGGCCCAAATGCTGGCTTCGCCGCTGCCCCAGGTTCCACTGACTGGAACATTCTTCTCGAGGGCATAGAACTGTTCGACGCGGCCGCCGAGTGCCTCGGCCAGAAAGCCAGGCTGACGCTGGGTCAGCAGGCCGTTGAATTCATCCTTCATGCCGGAGCGCGGGCCTAAAACCAGATGCCCGCCATTGCGAACGTATTCCAGAAGATGGTTGGCTACATCCTTGGGCAGCACGTTCAGGCTGGGTGCCACCACGAGTTTGTAGCTGTCGAGCGGAGCGCTGGCGCTGACGACATCCACCGATTGGGCGAGGTTCCGCAGCGGCGCGTAGTAGTTTTTGAGCAGGGCAATGTCGTCATATTGCTGGTTGTGTTTCTGCCACTGGATGGCCCAATGGCTGTCATAGGAATAGAGCAGAGCAATCTCGGAGACCGGCGCGGTGCCGCGCAGCGCCTCCTGCGTGGCGACGAACTCGTGGCCAATCTGGCTGGCCTCTTCGTAAAACGGAACAGGAGTGCCGTCCGCGCCAATCAGCGTGCCGTGGTATTCCTCTTGTCCGTTCAGCGCGCTGCGCCATTGCCAGTATCCGACTTCGTCCGCTCCGTGGGCGATAGCCTGCCAGGCCATGACTCGGACTTCACCCTTGTTGAGCTGGTTGTTCAATTTTGACCAGTTCACCATGCCCGGCTGGGTTTCCATGACCCAGAAATTCTGCCGTTTGAAGCCGCGGGTAAGATCGTGCGAGAGACCGTTGAAGGCGGGGTCGAGATGCCCGGTGCCCACGTAGTCGTCCCACGAGGCGAAAGTTAGCGGTTCGGTGATGGCGTAGTGGTCGAAGCCGTCGAAGAAGCCCATGAAATTGCCGGTGATGAACTGCCTGGGGTCAATGTGCTGGCGCAGGACTTGGATCTGGACCTGCTGATGGTCGGCCCAGGTCGTGGTGATGAAGTGCTTCCATTCCAGCATCAGGCCGGGGTTGTGTGCGCCCACGGGAATGGGGATTTCATTCCAGTCGTCGTAGGTTTCACTCCAGTAAGCAGTGGCCCAGCGGGCGTTGAGAGTGTGGAGCGTGCCGTACTTGGCCTTGAGCCATTGGCGAAACTGTGCCCGGGTCTCGTCGTCGTAGGACATCAAGGCGTAGCCGTATTCATTGTCGAATTGCCAGCCCACGACGTTGGGATTTTTGCCGTAACGTTCAGCCATCTGCTCGGCGATTTTGCGGCAATATTCGCGATAGACGGACGAGGCTGCTGAGGCGTGGGCGCGATTGCCATGGGTAACGCGCTGGCCATCCGGCTCCACGCGCAGGACTTCCGGATGCTTGAGCGTGAGCCAGGCGGGGGGCGTTGCGGTCGGCGTCCCCAATACGCTGGCGATATGATGTTTCGCCGCGAGGGCGATGGCGCGGTCCAGCCAGTCGAAGTCGTAGTGGCCTTCGGAAGGCTCCATACGGCTCCAGGCGAACTCGGTGATGCGGACAACTCTGATGTCGGCGGCCTCCATGAGGCGCAAGTCTTCTTCCCAGCGCGACTCTGGCCACTGCTCCGGGTACCAGGCGGTGCCGAGCAGGATTGCGTCGTGTCCGGGAATTTGCGATGGCGGTGCCGATTGCGCGACAGTGAATTGCGAGCAAAGCACCGCTAAACAGGAAAGAAGTTGCAAGAGACGCATGGTTTTCCTCGGGAGATTTTGAAATCCGAACGCTACGGCGTTAGTGTCAACTCTTTGCCGTCATACTTCGCGACTTTGTCAGGTTTTTCTTCGGGTGCAATTCCGGCGCCGTGGTGCTCGCTGACGATTACCAAGCGGAACGTTCGGCTTTGCAACATGCCGGGGAACTGGCCCTTGCGGTCGCCAATGGTGAACGTTCGCTTGGCATCATTCCAGTGTAGCGGGATCGTCGCGTAGACGCCCTTTTCATAGTTGTAGCCATCGTTCTCGTCTTCGTAGAGGGTGAAGTCGCCATCGGCACCGGGATACACGCGGACTTCGATGGGGTCTTCCGGCTTTTCAGTGGACCACTCCAAGTCGGGGCCGAGGGGCAGAATGGATCCGGCGCGGACGAACAGTGGGAGGCGGTCAATGGGTGCGGCCGCTTCGATGGCGTGGCCGCCTGGCTGTGTGGTGCCGTTCCAGAAGTCAAACCATTTGGCATCGGGGAGATACACGTGGCGGCTGTCGGCTGACGGTTCGGTTACTGGATTCACCAGCAGCGCTGGTCCGAACATGAATTGATCGCCAACGTTTTGCGCCCGAACGTCGGTTCGGAAGTCCATTACCAGCGGGCGCATCGTGGTGTATCCGGCGCTTGTGGTTTTCCAGGCTAGCGAGTAAATATACGGCAGCATGCGGTAACGAAGGCGGTCAAAGTTCACGAGCGTTTTCTGCGCCTCAGGCCCATACGACCAAAGCTCGTTCTCATCCGGAGTGCGGGTGCCATGCACTCGCAGAACTGGATTGAACGTGCCGAACTGGAACCAGCGAATGAATAGCTCACGAAAGGCGGGATCGGTGGGGCTGCCAAAAACAAATCCTCCAATGTCGGTGGTCCAGTAAGGAATGCCCGACAATGCGAAATTTAGGCCGGCTGGAATCTGGCGACGATAGCTGAGCCAGTCCGAATTGATATCGCCGGACCACGCGGTCACGCTATTGCGCTGCGACCCGGCGAACGCTGACCGCGAAAGGATGAAAACGCGCTTCTGGTCGGAGGCACTGCGCTGACCTTGGTAAACAGCCCCCGTTGTCATCAACGGGAAAATATTGACGAAGCGGTCGCCGCTCCCCGCTGCCAACTTGTGCCCAAGCTGAATGTTCTCTTCCAAGCCTTCCGTTTCCGGCTCGGTGGTATCCATCCACCAGGCATCGAGGCCCAGCTTGAAGAGGCCTTTGTCGATCAGGTTCCAGTAGTACTTGCGGGCTTCCGGGTTGGTGGCGTCATACACGGCCATTCCGTTGGTATGGTAGGGAGGCTTGGCGAACTTGAACTTCTCCACGAACCAGCCCTTCTGGTCCATGTAGTCATATTCGTTCGAGCCAGGTTCGAAGAAAGGCCATACGGAAATCATGAGATGGAAATGCTGGTTGTGGAGGTCGTCAACCATGCTCTTGGGGTCGGGATAGTTCTTGTTGAAAATGAACTCGCCCTTGCGGTTCCACCAGAACCAGTCCTGGACGATGTCGTCGGCTGGAATGTGTAGATCGCGATATTTGTGCGCCACGCCCAGAATCTCCGCCTGTGATTTATAGCGGTTTTTGCACTGCCAGAAGCCATAGGCCCACTTGCCGAACATCGGCGCTTGGCCTGTAAGTTCACGGTAGTCGGCGACAATTGTGTCCAACTCCGGCCCGTAGAAAAAGTAGTAGTCAATCACGTCGGCCACGTCGGAACTGACGTACATGTAGTTGGCAAAGCGGTTATTAAAACGGCTGCGCGAGTCGTTGTTCCAGAAAATGCCATAGCCGTTGCTTGAAACCATCATGGGGACGGCGATGTTCGTATTGTCCTGCGAGATGTCCACCGATTCGCCGCGATAGTTCCATACGCCAGCCTGATGCTGTCCCAACCCGTAGAGCCCTTCGCGCGTGCCGTAAATATTTAGGAACGACTCAGCGCGATAGGTGTCTTCTCCATTCACTTTCACGGGAGTGAGCTTGCGGGTACCTTCCTGCACCAGCTTGTGGCCTTCCAGATCCGTGTAGGTAATGGCCCCGTCTTTGCGCGTTACAACCACTCTCAGGGCCGCCGTCGTGATCGCGATCTCGTCATCCGTGTTTTGCAAGGTGAAAGGTGCCCCCGCCCATGTCGATTTGGTCACCACATAGTCAGGACGCTCCGGAAACGCAGCGGTGGCGGAATACAGAATGTGAAGGATGGACTGCGAGCAAACCTGGATCTTCAAGGTTCCAGTTTGCATGGTGAAGATGACAGAGTCCTTCTGTTGCTGCGTCGCGGTAACCGGATTCATAGGTTCCCATTGGGCGTGGGCAACGGCGATGAGAGTGAGAAGAGCCAGCGGAAAGGCGATACGACGGAAGGTCAGCATGGGTGCGAGAGTCCTGAGGCGGAACTTGGATTTTACGGACAACAGGGTATTCGTACTAAGTTTTGGGTTCCGGGGCGGCCCTATCTTACCTTCGTCAGAAAACGTTTACAATGCCTAAGTTGCCCATGAGTTAGCGTTAATTGTCCCGTCAACCAGTGGGGCTTGAGCGCTCCGAATGTTGTGTACAGGCGGGTGCGTTGAGTCTATTTTTTGAAAATGTCATTCTGAAGGGAAGCGAGGAATCCCAAGACCCTCGACTTCGCACAACTCTCGCCAGATTTCTCTCTGCGCGGCGTCCTCGCAAGACAATTGGAAAGTATCGGGCCGTTCTCGGCACACTGGGGATTCCTCGCTTCACTTCGGAATGATGTTAAAAAAGGGAATGTGGCCCCAGGCGGAAGGCTCACTGTGGCTGGAACGGGTTAACGATCTGGACTCCGTCGATCTCGCGAGTGTCCTGTAGATCTTCTGTCAGCAGTACGCTGCATCCGGACTGTTTCGCTGCGCGTATAACCAAGGCGTCCCAGAAAGAGAACCCGTGCAGACGGTGGAGATCAATCGCGGCCAGAATGTCCGCGACATCTGGCGTAGCCACTGCAAATTCCGCCAGCAGTTCCACCTTGCGGCGAACAATTTTCGGATCGACACCCAGCTTCCGGGTGGCGGTGAAGAAGTACTCCTGTAAGACTTGTAAAGAGACGACTCCGGTTCCGGCGAGACGGTGTTCCGCTACTAGATCGAGGGCGCGTCGCTGCTTGGTCGGCGCGGTTCGATCGTCGGCATAAATCAGGATATTTGTGTCGAAAAAGCTACGTGCGCTCATTGTTGCTCTCACGGCTCATTGTTGTTCTCACGGCTCATTGTTGTTCTCACGCTCATTGATCTGACGCCCATGGCTGCCTCGCTGATGGATCTCGTCGCGATCAAAGCGCCAGCCTTTGGGGTCGCCAAGGCCAGAAAGGCGGCGGAACTCGTCCATGCTGCGTTGTGGATCGTTGGCACCGACTACCTGTTGTAAGTAGTCGCGAACGAGCTGGTTCAGGCTCTTGCCCAGGGCGTCAGCTCTTTCTCGAGCACGGGCCACCAATCGTTCATCGATGGAGAGTGTGATGTTCACAGACACAGTATATGTGTACACATATACTGTGTCAACAGGGCGATTTAGTAGCTATTGGCCACGTCGAGGGCAGTTGGCAGCGTCACTTCCTGCTGCAGTCCGGCTTCCCCGGAAGATCGCCCGACTGAGATGGCGTACTTCCCGGCGTCAGCGTGCCAATGCTTGGCCGCTGCGTCGTAAAAGGTGAAGGAGCGAGCGTCCAGCGGAACGGAGATGTGTACGGTCTCGCCAGGTTGAATTTCCACTCGAGAGAATCCCTTTAACTCCTTGATGGGACGTGGGATAGCTGACCCAATCTGTCCAACATACACCTGGGCGATATCCGCTCCCGCGCGCTTGCCGGAGTTAGTTACGTCGAATTCCACGGTAAACATCGGCACCGGGCCAGTGTTCCCGGCAGCTACGGGCAATACGCTCAAGTGGCTGTAAGCGAACGACGTGTAGGACAGTCCATAGCCAAAGGGAAACAGAGGCTGCGTATGGTTGTGCTCATAGCCGCGGTAGCCGATGAAGACGCCCTCGGTGAACTTGACCTGCTTGCTGTTTTCGTCCGGATAGTAAGAGTGAAAGCTGGGATTGTCTTCCAGCTTTTGCTCGAAGGTGACCGGCAAGTGGCCGGACGGATTGACCTCTCCGAACAGAATTTCCGCGAGTGCCTGGCCACCTTGCTCGCCCGGATACCAGAGTTGCAGATAAGCCGGGACTTGGTCGATCCATTGTTTAGCATCGGCGTTGCCGCCTGAGACTACCGTGACAATGGTCTTCTGGTTGACCGCAGCCATCTGGTGGATCAATTCCAGTTGGCCAAAGGGCAGGTCGAACGTGCGGTCTGCGCCTTCGGATTCGCTATCGGAATTGAAGCCTGCGGCGACCACAACCGCGTCCACCTTTGCCGCCAGGGCTTTGACCGAGGCTTTCACGAGAGAGCTTTGCTGGACGATGCCAAACCGAAGGCGTCCGCCAAACGGTCCGCGCTGGAAGTCTTCGGCAACGATCTTGTGGGGTCCGGCAGTGAGTGGCAAAGTCTGGTGCGGCTGTACGACTCGGGAGTAGGCCCAGCTATCGAGGACGATTTTATCGTCCACCAAGAGTCGGAAACCGCCACCTTCCATGGGACCCTGGGCCACGAACTCGTAAGCACCGTCGCTCGGGGCCTTGAAGTAGCCGGTCCAGCGTCGCGATTCATCTTTCGGGTTGTCGAGAGATTTCAGGATTTCGTCGAAGTCCGCGCCGCCCAGGTCATCCCAGGAAAAGCCAGCTTCGCTGAGGTGGCGGACGACCTTGGTGGAAGCGGGTTGGCCCTGTAAGGTGGCATTGTGGAAATGTTCCAATTTCAGGCCGCGCTCGCCGCCGTTCGCTTCCGTGCTGAATTCGGTGGAAGTGGCGATCTCCGTAATGGTGGGCAACCCGCGCTCGAAATAAACCCTGGCCGATGCGCCGAGATAGTGGCTGATGCCTTGCAGCGCGCTGACCGACGAGAAGGGAAGCACGCCTGCACTGCCTCCGCCGACCACTTGCGCTGGATAAGCATCCGGGCCTACAACCAAGATCGACTTCGTGGTGCTCTTGCTCAGTGGGAGAAGGTCGCCAGTGTTCTTCAAAAGTACAATGCTTTCGCGCGCAGCTTCGAGCGCCAGTTGATGGTTCGCCTCGTTGTAGGTGGAAAGCGCCGCATCCCGTTGTTCGCGATCCAGCCAACCAAAGCGCACGGCCGTTTGCAGAATGTGACGAATTTTTCCATCGATGGTCGCTTCCTTCACGCGGCCATCTTTGACGGCATCCAGCAGGTTCTTGCGGTTCATGAACTTGCCAAACGGCATTTCAATGTCCAGTCCGCCGTTGGCCGCGCCAATCGCGTCGTAGGTGGCATCCCAGTCCGACATCATGACTCCGGGAAACTTCCACTCGTTGCGGACGATCTCCGTGTTGAAGTAGCCATTTTGCGTGGCATGTGCTCCGTTGATCAGATTGTAGGAGTCCATGATGGCGCCAACGTGAGCCTGGGTCACGGCTGCTTCAAACGCAGGCAAGTAGATTTCTCGCAGCGTGCGTTCATCGACGATGGAGTCCGTATTGTGTCGGTCAAACTCAGAGTTGTTGGCCAGGAAGTGCTTGACCGTGGCGCTGACGCCTTGCGTCTGCATGCCGGAAATGTAGCCCACGGCGACCGCGGAGGAGAGAAATGGGTCTTCGCCAAAATACTCAAAGTTGCGGCCGTTCAGCGGTGAGCGGTAGATGTTCACTCCCGGCCCCAGCATAAAGTTCACGCCTCGCGCACGTGCATCCGACCCGATGCCTGCGCCAACCCGTTCTGCCAGCTTGCGGTCCCAGGAGGCCGCCAGACCGATCCCCGCCGGATAGGTGGTGGAAGGAAAGCGGGCGTTGCTGCGGACGCCATAGGGGCCATCCGACATTTCCAGCGAAGGCAGTTTCAGGGCTGGCATGGCGCGCACGGCAAAGCCGGTGCCGCCGATGTAATCGATTTTTTCCTCCAGGGTCATATTGGAGATGATTTGCGAGATCCGCTGCGTCTCTGCGGTACCAGAGGTTTGAGCTGAGGCGCATAGGGCAAGGGCACAAACGAGAATGGACAGCAGGACGCAATTTGGTTTCGGCATAATCTCCTCGGGGAGCTTCGTCAGTGGTCGGTTAGAGCGCAGATCTGCTTGCCATCTTGGGCAACAGAACTGACGGTTCTAGCAGCGAGGGAAAATTGTAGAACGAGCAGAGGCCACCAAGGAGGAAAAAGTCTCGCGGTCTTTTGATTTTCATGCAGTTCTTCACGCGACCACTTCACCCTAGTAAGGGCTAACTGTATCGTATAAACTCAACAGGCTTGTATTCCGGCACCGCGAGGATCATGGTCCATGTTTCCCCCAAGAGCAGCGCGTTTTTCACGATCTACCTTAGTCCTTTCGATGGCCCTGGTTGCGCGAAGCCTGGCGCAGGTGCCTGATCCCAGCGCTCCGACCGCATCCGCCAACCCCGCTGCGATTGATCGCGAGTGGCAAAAAGCCAGCGCGAAATACGATTCGGCCAGGGCGACGATTCTTGAGCAGGTGGACAAGGTCAACCAGTCAGGCCCGTTTCGTCCCGACTGGGAGTCGCTGAACACCTATAAAGTTCCGGAATGGTACAAAGACGCGAAGTTTGGCATCTTCATTCACTGGGGCGTTTATTCTGTGCCCGCTTTCGGCAGTGAATGGTATCCGCGGCAGATGTATATTCCAGATTCGGAGGAGTATAAGCACCACCTCGCAACCTACGGCCCGCCAGACAAATTTGGCTATAAGGATTTCATCCCCCAGTTCAAGGCGGAGAAGTTCGACCCTGCGGCCTGGGCGCGCTTATTCAAGGACGCCGGTGCTAAGTACGTGGTGCCGGTGTTTGAGCACCATGATGGCTTTACCATGTACGACAGTGGGCTCTCCGACTGGACGGCGGTCAAAATGGGGCCGCACCGTGACTTGGTGGGAGATCTGGGCAAGGCGGTTCGCGCCGAAGGCTTGCATCTGGGTGCTTCGTCCCATCGCGTTGAGCACAACTTTTTTCTGGGAGTGGGGCGAACTTTTCGCTCGGATATCAACGATCCACAGTACGCCGCGTTCTATGGGCCGGCGCACCGGTGGATGGAGAACCATGGCCACACGCCGCTGAGCAACGATTTCACCTACGTTTCGCCCGAGTGGACCCACGATTGGCTGGCCCGTTCCGCGGAAATCATCCAGAAGTATCACCCGGATGTCGTTTTTTTCGATTGGTGGATTGGCCAGCCGTCGGTGCGGGCCGACCTCGCTCGCTTCGCCGCTTTTTACTACAACGCATCGCTCCAGAGCGGGAGTCCAGTTGGCGTGATTACCTATAAAGACTACGCCATGCAGGAAAACGCAGCCGTGCTGGATATAGAACGTGGCCAGCTGGCGGGCATTCGCGCGCAGACGTGGCAGACCGACACTTCCGTCAGCAACAAGTCCTGGGGCTATATTGAGCACGATACGTTTAAGTCGCCGCAGTTTATCGTGCATCAATTGGCGGATGTGGTCAGCAAGAACGGGAACTTGCTCATGAACATTGGCCCTTGCTCCGACGGCACCATTCCCGACGAAGTGCAGCAGGTTTTACGGGATGTGGGTGCATGGCTGAAGGAGAATGGCGATGCGATTTACGGCACGCGCCCGTGGAAGGTTTACGGCGAAGGCCCAACCCAGGTGTCCGAGGGTTCGTTCCATGACACCGATACCCAACCCTATACTCCCGAAGACTTCCGCTTCACGGCAAAAGATGGAGCCCTCTATGCGATTGAGCTGGGCTGGCCGTCCCAGTCGGAAACGGTAATTCACACGCTGCGGGCGAACGTGGCGGGAGAGCGTCCGGTCACGTCGGTTGAAATGCTAGGCTCGGATGCCAAAGTTGCGTTTCAGCAGCGAGTCGACGGATTGCATCTTCAACTTCCCGCGCAAGCTCCGGGGAAGTATGCTTACGTGTTTCGGATTCGATTCTAGCGGTTGGAAGCGCCGCGAACGAGCCGCGATCTGCTGTTCGCTTTCGCGCCAGGCAAGTTAGTTGTTCTTCGAGGGCGAGTAATGCTAGAAACGCCATTTTGCTGAACTAGTTGCTTGAAGCCGCCCTCACACTCCCACATCGACTCAGGGCAGCATACTCAAGTTTGAAATAGCCGAAAAAGATGCAGTTGACGTCTTAAGTAGCCAACGCTACTTTGCCTAAATTAATGTCAAGTAGCAAGAACAACGAGCACGAACGCAGACGATCCCATGGCTACGCGCAGCGTCGGGTGGTCGCCGGGCGTTACCGAGACGGTGTCCCAAGATTCGAGGGGAGTCGCCCGCGCGTCTGTACTCAGCATGGTTGCGGCCTGCTCTGTCGGCGCTGTTCTGAGATGGACCAACCCCTCACATGTGTTTTCTAATTCCGCAATCGGCGGAACGCTAATTTCGTGTTGTGTTGCCTTAATTTGCACGAGTCGAAGGCGCAACCGCTGCGGATAGGTCGCTTCCTCAAATAGTACTGCCACGCCAGCATCATCCACGCGGACCTGATTCGACGGAATCTTCGAGTTGAAGACCTGAGGCGGACGTCCGCCGGCCGGTGTCGCCCGCGCATACGCGACCTCCGCGTCGCCTCGAGGAATGAGCCGATAGACCGCATGGGGCGGAAGATACGCAGCACATGGATTGCTATGCGAATCGTTTGCGACCGATAGAGTGAAGGGGCGCGAACTTTGTTCCTGGCTGTCGGCCGAGTTGTTCTGGTTCATCGTGAGTTCGATGGAACCGGCCATCACAACGATCAAGACCTCATCTTCCTCGGCATGCCCATGGATCACGGAATCCGCGTCGAAGCGATAGATCCTCAGCGACCGCAGGTTTGCGAAGCCCGTTTGTGCTTGATCAATATCCACAGGACGCCTGACGAGATTAGGCACTCCCGCTATTTCCAGTCGTCGATCATGGTCTGCCTTGATCAGTTTCATGATATGAACTGCGAGTGGTCAGCCGCCAGCGAACTGAGGAAGATACACTTTGTGCGCTTCGATTAGGTCGCGCGCAAGAGCCACGGCCTCATCAGGGTCGCTGACTGAGCCGTCTGTAAGAAGCGCTTCGACGAACAGATTCAAGCTGCCAGTGAGTGCTGCTTCCACCGTAACCTCAATCGCGGCGATCTTCGATAGGAGCTTGGCGGTGAGGGCTGGTGGAAGTGGCTTGGACTGAAGCGGCATGAATCCAGCTCCCCCAGCCGCCGCCGGCATCTCGAGGACCGCGTCCCAAGGGAGGCCTGGCACTGCGCCGTGGTTTGGCAGGTTGACGGAAAACACATGCCGCTGATCCTGTAACAGAGACCGCATGATTTGAACCAGCTGTTCCGACTCGCCCGGCACATTCTCGAAGTATGATTTCGGTAATGGATCAGAAGAGCGGGCCACCGCTAGCATTTCGTCGAACCACGTATCCCCCAGGGCGATGCGGCCATCAATCGAAAAAGCGTCAACTCCCAGCGTGCGCCCATAATACTGGCCGCGGGGAAAGCGCTCCGGGAAGAATTCCGTAATATGACGGTCCATGGCGACTGGGAACACTCCGTAACGCTCGAAGATGGACCACGCCAGTGGGTCGTCGGAATAGCGTGGCGCGCGCCCGGTGACGGCGTTCGGCCAGTCCTTCTTATCGCGAATTTCCTGTTCCACAAGTGGCCGTTGCTCGGCGGCTTTCGCTTTCAGCATCGGCATGGCATCCTCGCCGTTGCAGCGGATATCGGTCAGAAACGTGAGGTGGTTGAGGCCCACGCCGAAGCTCGTGATACCGCCTGGCTCTTTGCCGAGAAAGCTGGCCAGCAAGCCCTCGACGTAATGGACGCCGTGGCAAAGGCCGATCACGGGCACGCCCGTCTTGAGCCGGATGGCGCGGCAGACCGCGGTCATGGGATTCGAGTAGTTGAAGAAGTAAGCTTTCGGACAAAGTTCTCGGATGTCTTCGGCAATGGCCACCATTTGCGGAATCATGCGCAGGGCGCGCGAGATTCCGCCCGGCATCATCGTGTCCCCAACGGGCTGGTAAATCCCATGCTTGCGGGGGACGGTTACATCCAGTTCCCAGCCACGGCGACCGCCCACAGCGATGGTGGTCACGACAAAATCCGCGCCGGACAAAACTTCTTTCCGGTTTGTCGTCGACACGATGGGGAAAGTCACGCCCTTCATGGCAAGCATCTTGCGCACCAGCTGATCGACTGCATCCAGAGTTACGGGGTCGATGTCCACCAGGGCTAATTCCCAACCGTCGGCCTGCCCGCTCAAAATGACGTCCGCCACCAGGCGCTGAGTGAAGACGGTGCTGCCGGCTCCGATGAGCACAAGCTTCCGACGGTCTTTCAAAAAGGGTCTCCAGGGTCGGACGCGGGGAAATTATTCGCGTCCACGAGAGCTAATTTTATCACGCAAAAGATTGGGTGCAAGCGCATTCATTGTGCGTCAAGGCTCGGGGTTCAAGATTTTCGCGGCCACGGCACCGGGGTTGAGCGCATCACTGGGAACGCCACCGTTCAGAACCTCCAGCGCATTGCGCGCGGCGCGCAGCGCCGCTCCAATTTTGCCCCCACGGGTTAGCCCCGCCTGGTGCGGCGTGAGCACGACGTTGTCGAGGGCGAACAGCGCAGACTCCAGTAACGGCTCAACTTCGAACACATCGAGGCCGGCCCCCGCAATCCGGCCCTTGCTTAGTGTCTCCAACAACGAGTTCTGGTCGATGAGTTCTCCGCGCGCGATATTGATGAGGAAGGCTGAGGGTTTCATCAAATCCAGTTCCCGCTTGCCAATCATGTGGCGAGTCTTAGGCGTGAGTGAAGCCAACAGGCATACAATGTCCGCGCTTGTGAGAACTTCTTCCAAAGATGCGTATTCGATTTCGAACTGCTTCGCGAGTGCCGCTTCGGGAGTTCGGGTGTGCACCAGAATCCGCACTCCAAAAGAGCGCGCACGCTTCACGAATGCTTTGGCAATCTGGCCGAAGCCGATCACACCGACCGTTGACCCATAAACATCCATGCTGGTCTGGGTGCGGCTCGCCCAAAGCCCAGCCCTCAGTGCGCGATCCCCCGCCAAGATTTGTCGAACCACGCACAGCATCAGACCGATGGCAAACTCCGCGCACTGTTCGGCGTTCACGCCTTTGACGTTGGTCACGAGCACACCGCGTCGTGTGGCCTCTTCCAAATCAACATTGTCGGAGCCCGACGTGTGCAGCGCGATGACTCGCAACCTGGGCGCGAGCAACAGGGCGGCGGCATCCGTGCCGATGACGCGGCCCATGATGACTGCCTGCGCGTGTTCCAAAGCAGAACGATGGCCGGGTGCAAGGTCCACCCACGGCGTGAGATCGGGCACATAAGTGACCGCGTGGCCCGACTCCTGCAGCAAGGCCACAGCTTCCGGCATCGTGGCAAAGCTATCGGAGATGACGACGATGTGAGATGGTTCCATAGCCTTGCCGCAAGACCTCTACCTCAAATCGCTTGCCCTTGGAGTGTACCGAAAAGAATTGTCATTCCGAACGCCTTCAGGCTTGAGGAATCTGCTTTTTCCTTGCGTCTCCAGCAAGCCGCTCTGCGCTTTGTTCACCAGATCCTCGGGAGATTCCCGAACCGCAGCCTATTTCGCTTGAACTCGCTGAATGCGAAAGTTCGAAAACACAAAGTCGTAGCCTGCGGCGTCCACAAACCGGTCCGTCTCCGCATTCTCGCCATAGGCGGGGCCGGTTAAGGATGCGAACGCCCGCACAGGGTGGCCTAGCTCTTTCTGGAACGTCTTCTGTGCGCCAACGATTTCCTCTTCCCTGGTTGCGGTTGGCAAGAGTGACAGCTGCGTATGCGAGCGCGAATGGCTCGCGATCACGTGCTTCTTGTCCAGTTTCCGCAGCTCGTCCCACGTGAGCGCGTACCGGCCATCCGGATACTCTCGCGTGAGCATGTCGATATCGTGGCCCAGCGCAAAGGGCAGTTGGTCTTTTACGTCGGAATTCACAAATCCTGTGATGACGAAAAACCAGCCCAGCAAGCCGTGCTTTTCCACCAGGGGCGCAAGCACGTCATAACCGTTGCGATAGCCCTCGTAGATGGAGACGATTAGCCCCGGCTTGGACTTATGCCACTTGCCGGTAGTCAGGTATTCGTCGAGTTCGTTCTGATTCACGGAGGAGAAGAACTTGCTATAGTGCGCAAGTTCACGGTCGTACTGGTCTACCTTCGCGCGCGAAGCGTTATGAAAATTGACAGCCCGGATGAGCGGGCGCGTTGTCCACAACCGTTCGAGTTCCGCGGCGCGTTCGGCAAAGGTTGCTGTATCGCTCATTTTTCCTCCTTGATCTCGCCAGTCTTGGTGCCGCCATCGGTGAAGTCGCGGTCCGCCAACACCTCAATTAGTGCGGCCACATCCTTGGCTTGCGCGTCCGGGTGGATGCGCTGAAACGCTTCTGCGTTGCGGTGCAACGCGGATGCAAGAGCTGCGTTCTGCGCTGTCAACGTAACTCTCGCGGGCTTGTGGGGATCCTTGCTGGGCACTAAATTCTCGCAGGCCAGCAATACCGGGATGCCTTCTTCGGAGTAGACTCGCGGAGCCAGGCGTGCAAGATCGGCGCGCAAGCGGTCGTCAATTGTGGACTGAGGTTGGGTGCCAAAAGCAGCGAACGTGTGGGTCCCCGATTGAAGCAGCCGCAGGGGGTTCGAAAGCGACCACGCCATTCCGCTGAAGGCTGTGAAACTGATTGCTGCGATTGCTCCGCGACGGTTCATCATAAAATCGCTCCTCCTTAAAAGTATGGAACACCAGAAGTATGGAACACCAAAATTATGGAACACCAGAATTGTGGAACACCCCCCCCGCTTCTAGGCCGGTCGGGTGGTAATGGTTTCCAGCCCGTGCCCATGCGGCCCCGTTTCGCGAATCCTTAGCAAAATCGCGAATGCCAGTCCCACAAATCCAAGCACGGAAAATATCAACATGCCAAGCCGATAGCCTTCCATATTTCCCAGTCCCGCGTGCCCATAGTCGTTTGCTTTACCAATCAACAGGTTCATGGCAAAGAATCCGATTTGCTCAATCAGCGTCATCAGCGCATACGCGGTGCCCAGCCGCTTTGGATCCACGATATATGCCACCGAAGGCCACATTACCGCGGGAATGACTGCGAAGGCGATTCCCATCATGCACAGCGGTAGCAGAAGCGAAACATGCGTGAACCCCATCAATAGATACACAGGCATCAGCAGGACCGAAGCGAACATCATAAAGAACGCGCGCTTGCCGATCCTGTCCGACAGCAGCCCGATCAGCGGCGTCGCCACCATCGCCGAAAGCGGCAGCAGGCTGTTGAACATGCCGGCGCGCTGGTGAGCCAGGACCCGCATTGCCTCGGAAGCGCCGAGCCCGCTACTGTCCGTCAGAATCCGATTCGTCAGGAAGTCAATGGCAAACGTGCGAAACGGAAATATCGCCGAGTAGAACGTCAGGCACAGACCCACCACAAACCAGTACGAGGGATTGAAACGCAGAATCTGTCCGAAGTCGAGTTTCTCGCTGGATCGGCTCTTGGCCGGCTCGTAGCGCTCTTGCGCCCGGTTCTCAAGCATCCAGTAAATTCCCGAGCAGAGAACGGCGAGCACGCCGGCGCCCACAGCCAGTAACAACGGTCCCTGCCAACTCGGCTCGCCCCCCGGTCCGTGGGGATAAAACACCTTGCTGGCCCAGGTCGGCGAATTGTCAGCCGCCACCGACGCCATGCGGGAAATCGTGATCTTAATTCCAAAAGCGAAACTCAGCTCTTTGCCCTTGAACCACTTGGCCAGAACGGTCGTGGCCGCAACGATCATCGATTCGCCGCCCAGACCCAGCACAGTTCGTCCTGCGATCATCGTGCCCGCAGACCCATGTGCAGCGGTCAAAGCCGCCCCCAGCAGGCAAATCACCGCAAACGCCGCAATCGCCTTTTTGGTTCCAAGTCGGTCAATGACCAGGCCGCCGATGAGCAACGTCAAAATCGCCGATACGCTATAAGCCGCGTTCAGCCACCCGAATTGTGTGGCAGTAAAACCCAGCTTCTGAATAAAAATCCGTTCTAGCGGATTAATGCTGTCGTAAATGTAGTGGCTACTGCCCATCGCCATGCTGACGAACAAGAGCACGATCCAGCGGTAGAGGCGGGTCGGCTCCGGCCGGGCGATTTCGACTCGAGTTGCACTCATCATCAAGAGTCCTTGTCCTCCGACCACGTCCTCCGACCACGGCGGCGCTTTTGCTGATACGGAACACGGTTGATTTCTCAACAATTCCAACTTTTCAACTTCGACTTAGGCGATGTCCCCGTGCTTCACTGCCCGCACGCCAACGCTAGACCCCGGCGCTGTGCCCCAGCGCTGTGCCCCATGAAGATAACAGGCTTGCGAAATTCCCCCAGCCGGATCGAAGCCCTCACTCCACACTGCCAGCGCTATGCAAAGGATTTCAGAAAGGGCTTGCACGCCCCCCCACCGCATGATAACTTTTTGAGCTTGATGAGGCAATCCTGCATTTGACCTGCTGCTACGGAATCGAGATCCTACGATTCAGACTTGGAGAGGCTATTTCATGACATCCATGGTTTCCCGCGTTGTTCTTTCCCGCGTTGTTCTTAGGTCTGCCCCATGCCGTTTGGCTCTCGTCCTCCTCAGCTTCGTGCTGGGCAGTGGCGTCCTCTCTTCGGCCCAGTCGATTCTCGGCAGCATTTCCGGCACGGTGCGCGATAGCTCCGGCGCTGCCATCCCGAACGCCAAAATCCTGCTCCACCGCACCGAAACCAACGCCGACCGCACCGTGGATGCCGACGCCTCCGGCAACTACACCGCCGTCAACGTGGAAGCGGGGACGTATGACATCACCGCCACCGCGCCTGGCTTCTCGGCCAATCTGGGCAAGAGCGTGATTCTGACCGCCCGCCAGCAGCTTCACTACGACGTGGCCCTTGGCGCCACAGCTGGCACCCAGACCGTAACCGTGAACGCCTCGGACGCGGGAGTGATCGACACCCAGACCGCACAAATCTCTGCCACGCTCAGCCCCAAGGCCGTCCTGGACCTGCCCGCCAACTACCGCGGTGCAGGCTCAACTTCCCCCATCAATGTCATCCAGACCCTGCCCGGCGTGCAGCCCGACACCAGCGGCTACCCGCCCGCCCCCTCGACCCACCCCCAGCCGAGCCTCAAATTCTCCCTCCAGGGTGGCTTACCCTCGCAGACCGAGGTGACGGTCGATGGCATCTCCGCCCAGAACCAGACCAACAACAACATCCAGGGAGACGCCTTTCCCTCGGCCGAATCAATTTCGGAAATTCGCGTCGACGGAGTCAACAACAACGCCGAGTACGGCCAGCCCGGCGAGATCACCACCGTCACCAAGAGCGGCACGAACCGCCTGCACGGCTCCGCCTACGAGTACCACCAAAACCAGTTCCTCGATGCCACCCCCTACGGCACCGATCGCGCTAACAAGCCCCACAAAGTCGCCAACGACTTCGGCGGCAGCCTCGGTGGACCCGTCGTCATCCCCCATCTGTACAACGGCACCGACCACACGTTCTTCTTCGCCGCCTATGAGGGCCTCCGTTATCCGCAATCGAGCGTGCTGCAAGCCCGGGTGCCCACCGACCGCATGCGGCAGGGGGATTTCTCGCAGGAAACCGCCACCCCGCTCACCAACCCATTTACCGGCGGCGTTTATGCCAATAACCAGGTGCCCATCAATTCCAGTTCCGCAGCTTTTCTTCAGTTCTATCCCACCGCAAATGTCGACGCTAACCTCTCGCTCAACGATGCCATTGCCGACAAAGGCTACAACTACCTGAGCACGCGCCGCGACGACATCCGCTCCAACCAATTTGACCTTCGCGGCGACCACAACTTTGGCCAGCGCGGCTCCATGTTTGCCCGCTATACGTCCAAAGACGTCAACCAGCTTCAGCCAGCAGACCTTACGCTATCGAACAGCACGGCCTACGCCCACTACCGCATTTTCGCCACCAGCTTCAACTATGCCGTCACGCCCCGCCTGGCCAATGAGTTCCGTTTCGGCTTCACCCTCGAACGCGACGGCAACAGCAACCCGTTCAACGGCGCTGCGTTCGTCACTTCCTCTGGACTCAACGGCATTGCCCCGGCGTTCTTCAATGGCATCCCGCACATCGGCTTCAATCAGGTCTCCTCAGTCGGTTCGCGCCTGGGTTTTGAAGAGCGCTCGCGCATCTTCCAATTCGTCGATAACTTCACGCTCCAGCACGGTAACCACACCATTCGCTTTGGAGCCGACATTCGCCACCTGATCGCCTTTACCGAAGCTGGCGGCTCCACCGCTTCCGCCAATTACGGCAACTTCTACTTCAATTCCAGCCCCGGCACCACCGCCACCGGGCATGAGTTCGCGGATTTCCTCGTCGGCGTGCCCTACCTTTCGCAGACGGACACCGTCAACCAGGACAACAACGGCACGGCCAACGCCTACGCGGTTTACGCCCAGGACAACTGGAAAGCCACCTCGAACCTGACGCTCAGCTTCGGCTTGCGCTATGAGTTGCACCCCGCCTTGGCTGCCTCGAATGGGTTAACCGGGAACTTCGATCCCTCGGTGCCGCTAACGGGACGCTTGATCTATCCCGCAGGCCACGCCGCTACGCTTTCGGTCGACGAATTGGCCAATGTCAACGCTTGCGTCACGGCGGGCGTGAACAATCCCTACGCCACCGGCAACCCCCTGAATGGCATCCCCTGTACGCCTGTACTGACCAACAACCAGGCGGGTCTGCCCACCGGCCTGCGCCAGACGCCCAAGCGTCGCTTTGAGCCGCGCTTTGGCTTCGCCTACCGGCCCTTCGGCAACGACCGCACCGCCATCCGCGGCGGCGCTGGCTACTACAACATCACCACCACGGGTGCGCTGTTTTACGCCACCACCCAGACGCTCCAGTCGAATTTCCAGAACTTCACCAACAGCTATTCCAGCAGCGGGCCTGCGTTCGCCTTTCCGAATACGACCCCCAACGCCAGCCAATTTTCTCCCACCCAGGGCAGCCTGTATTTCTACAGCGCAGTGGATACCAAGTGGCACGATCCATACTCGCTTCAGACCAATCTCTCCATCGACCACGACTTCGGCCACAACATCGGCGGTCGCATTTCCTACGTGGGCCTGCACACCTGGCACCTGGTTTGGCAGCCCCAGTTCAACCAATACCAGAAGTCTTCAACCGTGAAGGCCAGTGACCAATCGCCCCTCTCGCTGCCATTCCCGAATTTCTATCAAATCACGGACCGCAGCACCTCCGCATCGGCCGACTACCGCTCCCTGCAAATGGAAGTCTCGCATCGCATGACCAACGGGCTCTCCTTCGACTCGGCCTACACCTGGGCCAAGAACCTGTCCGACAACCAGGGTAGCTACGGAAGCTTCAACGGCAGCGCCTTTGTCGACGAACAGGGCGGATACAGCCCCACAGACAGCTTCAATCAACGCCAGGACTATGGCAACGTCAGCGCCACGCGCCGCCACCGCTGGCTCACCACGGTGGTCTACGAGCTGCCCTTTGGCCGTGGTCGCCGCTTTGGCTCTGGCATGGGCCGCTTTGCCGATATGGCTTTCGGCGGCTGGCAGCTCAGCAACATCTTCGTGTTCCAGACCGGCCCTTTCCTGACTGCCTACCTGCCCAATGGAACGATTGACCCTTCAGGCACTGGCTCGGGTACGGCCCTCGGCGGCGCTTCGCAGCGGCCTGACAAGATTGGCAACGGCAACAACAGCAGCCACGACCGCAACCACTGGTTCAACAACAACGCCTTCTCCTGCCCCGGACAGACGGGCTATGCCTCTTTGGCACCCGTCAACGGGGTATCTCCGTGCGACGTCGGCGTCGGCTCGCTGCCGATTGGCCGCTTCGGCACGGAGAGCGTCGGCGATCTGGTTGGACCGGGAACGGTCAGCCTTTCGTCGGGCCTCAGCAAGACCTTCAGCATCACCGAAGGCATCCATCTCCGCGCAGAGGGTACCTTCACCAACATCCTGAACCATACCAACCTGGCTGACCCGGTGCTCGACGTCACCCAGCCCAACTTCGGCCAAATCACGCAGGCCCGAGGCTCCGACTTCGGCGGCAACCGCACCGGCCAGCTGTCCTTGAAACTCGAGTTCTAGGGAATTCTTGTTGTGGCGATGGATCGCGCGCCGCTTGCGCGACCCGAAACTCGACGTCTTTGGAAGGGCACGGCTTCAGCCGTGCCACCAAACTCGACGTCTTTGAAGGGCACGGCTTCAGCCGTGCCACCAACGCCCCATGGAATCGGGCTTCAGCCCCCGAGGGTCGTTCTTGATCGGAAAGAGCGCCGGATATGCCTCCGAAGCCCACAAACGTCCGCTGGTGGATTGTGGCCATGCTCACCGGCTTCGCCTTTGTCAGCTATCTGCAACGGATCAATATCTCCGTCGCCGCGGAGCTGATGGGTCCCGAACTGCACCTTTCCAAATTCCAGATCGGACAGGTTTTCAGTAGCTTCCTGATCGGTTACGCCATCTTCCAGATTCCCGGCGGCATATTTGCGGACCGCCATGGGTCGCGCATCACGCTCGCCATCTCGGCCGCATTGTGGGGCGTTTGCACCATCTTCACCGGGCTCACCCCGGGTCCCGTCTCCGGCACAGTGGGAATCACATTCCTGGCCCTGTGGACCGTCCGCTTCCTCCTGGGCAGCGCCGAGGCCACCACCTACCCCGTCGGCGCGCTGGCGGTTCACAACTGGATTGTCCCGGCGGAGCGGGCCTATGCCAACTCCTGGATGTTCGCCGGTACTTCGCTGGCGGCGGCCTTCGCAACGCCTTTTGTTTCCTGGCTCATGCTGCGGGTGGGATGGCGCGGCACGTTCTTCGTCACCTCGGTTCCCGCGTTCGTCGTGGGGATGGCCTGGTGGTTCTTCAGCACCAACACGCCGCGGGAGCATCCCCGAATCAATCCAGAGGAACTGGCGCTGACCAACCCCGAGAAGCCGCAGGTGGGCGAGATTTCCGGATTCTTAAATCTTCTGCGGAATCGCAAAATCCTGCTGCTCTGTGCCAGCTACATGGCTGAGGGCTACCTGCTGTTCATTTTTGTCTTCTGGCTTTATATCTATCTCGTTGAAAAAAGGGGCTTTAGCATGATGAACGGAGGCCTGGTCGCAGCCCTGCCCTGGATCACCGGCCTCTGCTTCACCCCACTCGGCGGTTATGCCGCGGATCGTATCGCCGCCCGCCGCGGACGCCTTACCGCCGCCAAATCCATCGTGATGACCAGCTACACCATCAGCGGCGTCCTGCTGTTCGTCGCCGCCTACGCGCCCGGACGAGTCCTCTGCGTCGCCGCCCTTTGCCTCAGCGTGGGCTTCCTCATGGCCGCCGAGGCTTCGTTCTGGGTCTCCGCCACCCACATCGCTGGCGAGCGAGCTGGAGCCGTTTCCGGGTTGATGAACACGGCTGGCATCGTTGGTGGCATCGTCTCGACCTCCCTGGTCCCTGTGCTGGTGGCCCGCTTCAGTTGGCTGGCGGCTTTTGGCTCGGGGACACTGGTTGCGCTCATCAGCGTATCGCTCTGGATCCTGATCGCCAAGCAGCCCGAAAGTGGCCCGGTCAGCCGGATCCCGTTGAAATTCCCCGATTTTCAGAAGGAACTTCCATGAAAGTTTCGAATTCGCCCGTTTCGGAGAGAATTGCCGCCGAAATCGACCGCCTGCGCGCCCCGATGACCGAATTCCTGCAACGTCTGGTGCAGCTGCCCAGTCTCCCGGGCGAGGAGCAGGCGGCGCAGCACTTTCTGGCAGGAAAACTGCGCTCGTTGGGCTGCCAAGTGGAGATCCTGAAGTCCGATTTTGCCGAACTCGAGCATCACCCTGCTTTTTCCGACGACGGCGTTTCCTTCGACGAACGCCTCAACGTGGTCGGCGTCTGGGCGGGAAGCAAGCCGCTCTCTTCGTCGTCGTCCACCTCCGGAGACCAAGGCCGATCCCTCATCCTGAACGGACACATGGATGTCGTTCCCATCGGCGATCCGAGCCTCTGGAAGTTTCCTCCCTGGAGCGGCGCCGTCTCGGACGGCAAGCTGCATGGCCGCGGCTCGTGCGACATGAAAGCCGGCCTGACCGCCGCGCTGTTTGCCATCGAGGCCCTCCGCAACCTGCATTTTCAGCCGCTCGGACTGGTAACCTTCGAGAGCGTGATCGGCGAGGAAAGCGGCGGTGTCG
>JAYWAL010000042.1:0-2384 GCA_043782485.1 Acidobacteriaceae bacterium
AACTTCGCGTGGTCGGATGAAGAGGCAAGCGATGGGTATGTTTGATGAAAAGCAACTGTCTAATGAGTTGGGAGCCTTATCTAATCGTAACCGAATTGCTTTTGCTGCATCTTGCTGTGAAAGGCTAGTGCCGCATTATCGGATCTTTGCATTCACAGAGCCCAACACTGAACCGAATCTCCTAGATGATGCACTTAGCGATATCTGGACAGTTGTTGAAGATAATCAGCGGCCCACGGATCACCTTGCTCAGTTGCAGGAAACTATCAAGGCGTTTATTCAAGCGCTTGATAAGCCCGGTTTCCTTTTTGCATCAACAGCGTTCAATGCGGCTTCTGCTGTCAGCTATACCGCAGAGTGTTGCATAGGTGGCGAGGTTAGGTGGTCAGTATTTGCGGCGCGGATGGCGGTTGAAACTCTCGACACATATCTTTACCTTGTGAATGCTCCTTTCGGCGAAGACTCAGCTTCAGATGGCGATGTACAGGGCCTTCGCCACAAAAGGCAAGCTTTCGATCAGTGGATTCAACAGTCTCCGTTGATGATTGATGAACTACGAAAGCAAAACGAAGACCTGGAAAAGCTTGCTGCGAATGAAAGCCCCCTTCCCGGGTTATTTGCTGAGATGCGCCAGTCATCACAGAAAAGAGGTATTCAACCACAGCTACGAGGCATGATAAATTTGAGCTAATACTTGCGACACAAATCCCGGCGAGCAAGAACGGAATTCTAAGTACCCAATAGTGCGACGAGCCTGGCCCGTTTCGAGCCAGTCACGATCCTTCGGACCGATTGTTCAACGGCTCAACTGCGCTATCTCTTGGTGTGCTGTGGCCATTGCCGCGCGCGCTTATGCGAGTGTGTCTCAATGGGTTACCGCATCTGAAACGGTTAGTGCTGGCCGTGTGATATTGAATACGGCAAATTGAAAAGAAAGACGAGACCGAACCGGAAACCCGGCTCGTCTCGCCTTCCCTTGGGGGTAGCCGGATCATAAGCCCGCTCGGCCGTGACTCGCAAGATGGAATTGCGTAGGAATTTCGCATCGCCTCGTAAGTAGAACTTTAACAACTGAATCCATCCAATGCCGCGGCAAGCCCGGCCCGTTTCGCGCCAGCCAAAGGCGTTTCCAGTCAATTGTTCAGCGGATCAACCACAAGCTATTTGTTCTTGTGTGGCCCTCGCTTGGTTCCCTTGTCCGCACGCGTCTTTCGGGGCTTGCCCATCCGGGCCTCGGCAGCGGCGCGCTTGGCTTCCAGCGCCTTGCGCTTGGCCGCGGCCTTGGCGGCGCGTTCGGCCTTTGCGGCTCTCGTGTTTTGTAGTTGGCCCTTGCCGTTTGGCTGAGGGGCCGGCGCGGCGCCGGGCAGCGTGCTGGGCGGCAAGACATACTCGCGCGATCCGCGCTTGATCCGTTGCAGATCCTTGCCCAGTCCTAGCCGGTCCAGGTTGCGGCGGACGAATTCGGGCGCGGTTTGGCCGTCGGGCAGGTTCTTCGCCCCGATGTCGTCATAAGCCATATTGAAAAAACCACGCGCCACCTTCACCGGGTCTGCATGGCGGTTGGCTTCCCGCTTGGTCAGCACGTTCCAGACCACCACCAGGAGTTTCCGGGCGATCGCCACAATGGCCTTGTTGCGACCCAACCGCGGCTCCAGCCGGGCGAGCTCATTCTTCCAGAAGTCATCGTTGCGCGCGGCGGCCTGGGCGGCGGTCACCATCACCGTGCGCAGGTCTCTGCGCCCTGCCTTTGTGATTTTCCCGCCGGTGTGGGTCTGGCCGGAGTCGTGCACCCGCCCGCCCAGACCCGCGTAGCCGACCAGGTCCTTGGACGTGGGGAAGCGTTCGATGGGACCGATGGCGGCCAGGATGGTGAGCGCCCCGATCGTACTGATGCCCGGCAGCTGCACCAGGAACGGCACGCGCTCATCGGAGAGAGCTTCCTTGGCCATGAACGCTTCCAAGCGTTCGCACTGGGCATCGGCCTGGTCGATCGTCTCCAGATCGAGCTCGATGGCCAGCTTCTCTACCGGCGAGACGGGGAGTGAGAGCCAGAAGTCATGGCGCTTGGGCGAAAACGGCAACGTCGAGTCTGGCTTGTCCATCTGATGCCGGTGCAAGATCGAATGCAGCCGGTTCTTAGCCTGTGTGGCCGCGCGGACGCGGTCGTGGCGTTGGGCGACCAGGTGCCGCCGATCGCGCACTGTCTGATCGGGCACCCACACGCTGCGCAAAAGCCCGGCCGCGTGCAGGGTAGCCAGGGCCTCGGCCGCTTTCTTGTCGTTCATCACCGGCGCTTGCGTGATGAGTTTGACGTGCGGGGGATGCACGACGGTGATGGAGTGGACGTGCTTCACCAGCATGTCGTGCACCTGCCAGGTGTTGGT
>JAYWAL010000043.1:0-6279 GCA_043782485.1 Acidobacteriaceae bacterium
CAGATATCGGGAACTCCAGGACTCTCAAACGACCCGACCGCCGTTGCCACACGTCGTTGTCTGGAACTTGGCGGCTCCAACGCCGGGTGCATGGGCAAAGGCCTGACCTCCGGCTTCATGGACTTAATCGGCTTTGGAGCCAAAGCCCAGGACGAATTCATAGGACCGGGCAGGGCCGGCATAGTCCTCAGCGGGGTCTACAAAAACCCCGCCGTTGTTACTACGCTCGGCTTTGGCGAAAATGGAGTTTTCATTCATAGCTGCGGCAAGCTCGTCGACGACCACCACAGCTACACCATCGACAAGCGGCCGGGCTCGACCAGGGTCACGATCGATAACACACCTAGCCCGATCGTGTTGACGATGCGCCCAGACGGCGAATTGATTGGTCCCGGCTTGGTCGACGTAAAAGGCCTCATCATCACTGGTTATCACTCCGTCACCACTACCCAGATGATCAACGGCTTTCGCGCCGCACCGGACCAATGCAACGGCCCGTGCCAGACCGTCAGTCAAGTGCCCGATTATTCACCCGCCGTGGCGCGCTGTGCCATTGGATCGCTCGCCATGTCTCCTGCTCCCAAACCCGCGCCCGCTGGGGCAAAGCCTGCCGACAACTCTGGCCTGACTAGCTTAATTACCGGTGTGGCTGACATGATGGCTCCCGGCGGCGACGCCGCCCTCCTCGCCGGCGTTGGCCTGCGCATGACCGGAAAGTACAGTGACGGCAGACTTCTACTCGACTTCGGCGGAAACTCGCTCGTCATCGATTGTGGCCAGGCCCACGTCCGCCAGCCTTACACAGTAGATAACACGCCGGACGCGCTGCTTGTTCACGTTCAGAACTCCGGCGGCCCTTTCACCCTCGCGCTGCAGCCGGACAACTCTTTGCGCGGTGGTGGAAGTACCACGGTCAACGGGCGACTGGTCACCGGAATGAACGGCGACGATGTCGCGTTCGCGCAACATAGCGAAACTTGCGATGTGGGCACCTTCCGGCCGAATACCGGCGCAACACCCGCAACCTCCGTCGCCACCTCCGCGGCCACGCCCGCGCCGACTGTGCCTGCGTCTGGTGCAGCGGCTACGGGTGGCGCGAGCAAGAGGCTCGCGATCAGTTCGTCGTTTCCCGGCGGCGCTAACCCGCTTGCCGGGAAAGGGATCACCCTGATGACTGAGCGATTTGATACGGTGCTCCGCAAGATCGGAGCGCCAATAGCAGCCAACCAAACCCCTGGGAGGGCCGCTATAGAATACGCAGCGAACTGCCTTCCTCCCAAGAGCTGCCCGAGTTATGCATCTGCGATGCACCCGTATTATGTGGGCAAGGGCACCTTTGACAGCTCGGGCAAAATCGTTCTTACCGTGCCAGTTCCGGAGGGCACTTATTTCGTATTCTGCTCTGCCGTGGGTCCCGATGGTCCGCTCATCTGGGATGTTCCAACAATGCTGAAAGCCGGGGACAATACTGTTACGCTCAGCGCCGGAAACGCCGAACTGATCCACTAACTCGCGAACTGGGAAATGCGGCCAAAACTAAGCAGATGCCCGTCCTGGCCTCGCCCAGCATATTTTTTCGACGGAACCGAACTTTAACTACCTTCAAACGCTCTTTCAAACATGCACGCCCCATCGCATCCGAAGGACCTTTCGCCCTCCGACCAGACTCTTCTTGTCCTCCTCTCCCAGGCCGGCGACCGGGCTGCCATGGAACAGCTCCTCCGTAACAGCCATGCGCCGCTGCGCCGCTACGTCACCCGCTTGGCTGGCGCCGATCTCGCCGACGACATTCTCCAAGAGACTTCAATCCAAATTTTCCGTAAGCTCCCGTTCTTGCGCGAGCCGGCCGTCTTCCAAGCCTGGGCTCTCCGTATCGCCTCGCGCATCGCTATCAGCCACCTCAAACGCGCCCACCGCTGGCAACCCCTCGACGACTCTCCACTCGGAACCTTCACTCCCAATCCCGACCTTGGCGGGCCACCCGATGCCGCCTTCTTCTCTCTTCTCGACCAGGTCTCGCCCGCCAGCCGAGCAGTCCTCCTTCTTCACTACCAGCACGATCTTTCGCTCGAGGAAACCGCAGCTATTCTCGACATTCCTGTCGGCACCGCCAAGTCACGTCTCCATTATGGAGTCGCGACACTTCGCAAACACCTCACTCTCGAAAGGAAATCAGTATGAGTCCCGAATTCCAACAGCCCAACACCGAAAATACGAACGCCGAAATCACCTTCGTCCAACAGGCCCTTGCAGTCGCAGACAGGTCGGAACGTCTCTCTCGAATCATCGTCGTCGTGCTTGGCATTCTCGCCGTCGTCGCCTTCATCTGGATGCACCTCCACCTGTTCCCGCCAGAAACTCTGGGCGGGCTATTGCATTCGTTGCTTCGCGTCGATCTCTTCTTCCTTGTCGTTATTTTCGCCCTCACCATGTATCTTCGGCATGCCATCAATGAAAACACCCGCATCATCCTTCGGGCGCTTGCCAACACGCGCAACCGCTAACTTCACCGCGGACGAAAGCGCGGACCGCCCTGGTCCGCGCTCACGCCTGTGCATCTGATTCGTATTCGCCCAACCCGAAATTTGACGATGTGCGCGAAGCATTGGTGACTGGCAGTTTCCACATTTCACGCGGATGCTGAAGACCGCTTCTTAGATTGAGGGCCGAGTAACGGGCTAGCCGGAAGTTATGACCCGGCAGAAACTTTCAACGACGCGGGCCAGAAGTCGGCTTCTGGGAAGTGAGGCTACGCCGCGCGGGATGTCTTCTAGGCGGCTTTTCTTGGCATCTTGCCGATGCTGTGGCATCCAACTGCTGTAAACAGACGATTACACTCAAAACCCCCAAGGTCGCAGGGGTCAATGAGCGCTATGGCGATTTTTCGCCAACTACGACTGACTCCCGTATCGCAATCCGGCCTAACCGAAAGGCTGTTTTTGGAGTCAGCCAGGTGGCGGCTCGTGACAACTTTCGACGATCTCATTGCAAGATTGCGGCCGCCAGCAAGATGTTCGCGACTTCGTCAGGACGTTCGACATGGCAGTCGTGGCCAGTCTCCAGTTCGGCGACCTCCCAGCCCGAAGCACGAGCTTTTGCGGCAAAAGGCGCGAAGAAAGGTCTTGCCGGATATGTTTCCGCAACGCTAGCCAGGAAGGTAGCCGGAATGTCACGCTTCCGATTGGCCGGAAGCCGGATGGGCTCCTCAAAGCAACGCAGACGAAAGTCACACAATCTCGCGCGCACGAAATCACGTGCCTGACCTGCCTTTAGCCCCCAGAGATCCAGTTGGCCCTCACCGCCCGGCAACCGCCAGCCGTTTCCATGGTCTCGCGCAATCCCCCGAAAATAATCGCCTGTCTCTTTGGAAAGCAAGTCCAGCACACTTTGTCCATCTTCCGGAATGAAGGCATCCAGGAAAACCAATCGTCGCACTTGAGAGGGGTTTGTCTCGGCTACACCGCTGATGATCATGCCTGCGTAACTGTGGCCTACAAGAATCACCCGGTCCGGCGATCTCGACAGCGCCATCGAGACATCCTCTACGTGTTGTCGTAGCGTAATGTCGGGAGACAGACGATTTTGGTCTGAACCAAGGCCGCTGAGGACCGGGGTCATCACCTTATGACCGTGCTGTTCCAGCAAGGGGACTAACAGGTCCCACGTACCGGTCGACTGCCATGCGCCGTGTACAAGGACAAACGTCGACATGGCGGAGAGTCTAGCAGGTTCATGTGGGTCGCGTTTAGCCTACTGTTGTAACTAGGCGATTGCACTCAGGACCGGATGATTGGTGTAATCGCGAGGTTTCGCCAATAACTGTTGTGTTGGCCGGTGGAGGCCATCAAGTAAATCTATTGTTGGACTGGAGGCAACATTGAGCTCCTATTCCTTTTTCGCCTCGTTCTCCACCATCCAGCAACCTGAAGCACGGCAGTCGTTGCGACCGTAGCCCATAGTAGCGCTTCGTATGCTGCCTGCCGTTTCTCGATGAACTGATACGCTACTGCGTGCGTCACCGTGAGTACCACGGCCATGTACGTCCAACGCTGTAGCGATTTCCATGTCCTCGTGCCCAGGCGACGCAGCGAGAGATCGTTCGAGATGGCCAGTAGCAATAGAAACAAGAGTGCCGCTAGTAGGCCGGTATCGTTCCCGATTCCAAACAAGTCGTGTCGCACACTGTGGTGCTGATCTATGAAGTAAAGCCATGGCCGCCCGCGCAGGTGTACGTTGAGGCCTATTCCAGTGTGCAGAAGCGCCATGACGCCGGCCCATATGCCGAGATCGCGCCGTAGGTCAAAGCTCACCGAGTTCGTCCGGCCTCGCAGAAGGTTCCAAGGCCCAATAAACACCGCCGCTGCAGTGAGAAAGAGTGCTGGATACGCAGTGGCAATGCTGAGCCGTGAAATCACATCGCGGCGGATGGAAAACAACTCCCAAAATAGTGCGACGCATGCAATGTCGGCCAGTACAATCACCACGTGCCGCGCGATTCTTTGGCGCCAGTACGAAGAACACCGTTCTCGCCGAGCTGTTGGGAAAGGCGGCTTTGACCGAATCAGCGGTACGCTCCTATGTCGCTTTCGGCATCATATCCCAGTCGAATGGCGCAAGCGGGCGATAGCGCTCAAAGCCCGGCCAGAGCGGCTAATGAGTGATATGGCGATTTTTCGCCAACTGACAATAGCTTTCGAATTGCCGCCAAGCCGCCGACTGGATCAGAGCGGGCCTTCCGCGTGCCCGCTTTTCGATGTCGCGTTAACGGCGGGCGTATCAGCCACGGACAGCATACCGCAGACCGACCACGCCGTTGCGGAACCGGTGCTCGTCAAGCAATTCCAGCTTCAACCGCACTCGATCCGGGAAGAACCGTTTCCCGGCGCCGACGATCGCAGGGCAGACGAACATTTGAAGCTCGTCAACAAGACCAGCCCTTAACGCGTGCGCGGCGAGGCCGGGCCCATTCACGGTGATGTCGTGGCGGGCGTCGTCCTTGAGCCGCCGCACTACATCGGGATCGAACTCGCACTCGATCCGAGTTCGCACGCTGCGCGGCTCGGCAAGGGTTTTGGAGTAAACGATCTTCTCGGCCGCCTGCCATTGCCGCGTCCAGTCGCGCAAAAACTGCGGCAGGTTGGGAACCGTGTGCGCAGTCTCCCAATAGACCATCGACTCGTACATCCTCCGCCCATAGAGGTAGGTGCCGATTGACGAGGTGAGCTGGTTGATGTAGTCATTCACCTCTTCGTCGGGAGCGGCAAAGTCGAAGCGCCCGTGCTCGTCTTCCACGTAGCCGTCCGCGGACATGAGCATCGAGTAGATCAATGACATTTGTTCATCTCCGGCGGAGAAGGCGGCCTGCATCGCCGCTGCCTCAAACCGAATTATCACCTGTAATAGGCTGAATGACGAAATCAGGCCATAGCGCGCAAAACCGCTTTTGCGGCCAATGAGTGACATGGCGATGTTACAACAGCTATTCTGCCCAACTATCCAAGTCGTGGTGTCTAATCCTTATGAGGGCTGCCTTTTGACTCAGGGAAAACAGTTCCGCCGAATGCTGCCGGTATCACAGATCGTCATCGCCGCGTTCTTTGGCGGGTCGGGCCTTTGGCAGCGAAATGAGATTCTGAACCATGACTATCTGTTCGGTATTGGATGGGATTCTACAGCTCGATTCCACGTTTGGCCTTGGCCTTTCAAATTCGCGGCAGTATTAAATTTGCCTGCGTTCCTGGCAGGTGCATTTCTGTCATGGCCCATCGGCGCAGCGTGGCCAAAGCTGCATGAGACCATGCTACTGGCTCCGTCACTGCTGTTTGTAGGAGTGCTCTGGTACGGCATTGGGGTATGGATGGATCGGCGCTGGCACCCTACTGAAAAGACTCCCTGGCTGCTGCTGGCAATCTTCGCCTCTGCTTGCCTCATTGGCGCGGTAATCCCGATTGACTACACCGGTTATCTTCCTTACGGAGCCATTGTCTGGCTAGTTGCAGCAAGCGCCCTACCACTTGTGGCCGATACATCGCGTCACGGGCGTTCTTGACGTAAACAGGCGATTCCACTCAGAATCCGATTGTTGGTGTAATGGCGATTTTGCAACAGTTGGCGGCCTCGGCTTGCCAGAGACCGAGGAACAAAAGCGGCAAACCCTTCCTGCTCGATTCGTTAACGGCACCTTCCTCATGATCGGTTCCGGCCTATTTACGATCGCAGCGCCGACCGCCCGCAAAACGTGAGCGCAGGTTTCCGCGCGGACCAGACTTCCCCTCCTTC
>JAYWAL010000044.1:0-16751 GCA_043782485.1 Acidobacteriaceae bacterium
CGGATGCTCCAGCGCTTACGCCCGCCGAAGCGGCGCTGGCGGCGATGCCTCCCTCCGCCGATGGCGTGCCGGTCGCCAGCACTCCGGTTCCGGTCGAGACCATGCTCATGACTCGAGCTGACGATCCCAGCCTGCGAACTGTTTTCAAAGTGAAATACGTTGCCGACGGTGTTGCCTACCTTGAGGGTGGACGCGCGCAAGGGCTGACCGAGGGGATGAAGTTGCAGGTGGAAGAAACGAACCTGCCCACCACGCAGGGAGCAAGTGCGCATGCGGCCACAGACCCGCGTGTGGTGGCTGAACTCGAAGTGAGCGGCGTGGCGGAAACCTCGTCGGTCACGGAGATTCATGATCCCAAACGCGCGGTGAAGGCTGGTGATCTGGCGTACCTTTCCGCGAGCGATACGGAATCGCTGGTCGCGCAACGGTCGTTGAGTTCGACGCGCCAGTATCCGGCTGTGGTTTCCTTCAGCGCCGATGACACCCTGGATGACGAGGCCCGCGAGGAAGTGCCGCGTCCGCCTTCTCCCGCCGTCAACCGCGCGCGGGGCCGCATTGGCCTGGACTACAACAGCACGACCAGCCACGGACTTACGAGTGTAACCAGTTCCAATATTGGTTTTTCGTTTCGCGGCGATATTACGAGGATCGGCGGGACGTTCTGGAATTTGAGTGGCTATTATCGCGGACGATTTACGAAGCAGGCCACGGGAACCCAGCAGACACTGCAAGACTTGATCAACCACACGTACCACTTGAGTCTGACTTACGAAAACCCGAATTCGAGACTGGTAGCGGGCGTGGGTCGCCTGTATCTTCCCTGGGCCTCGAGCTTGGACACGATTGACGGCGGATACTTTGGGTACCACCCCAAGCAGGGAGTGACGATGGGAGTGTTCGGTGGATCGACGCCCGACCCCACGTCCTGGACCTATGCGCCTAATCGCGCGATCAGCGGCACTTTCGTGAACTTCGAGGGCGGTTCCTACGATCACTTTCATTACACGAGCACGTCTGGTGCGGGTGTGAGCATGATCAATTGGGCGGTGGATCGTCCCTTCTTGTTTTTCGAGGACACGCTGTCTTTTGGGCGGAAAATTGGAGTGTATGAGTCGGCGCAGCTCGACAGCCCCGTGGGCAACCCGGCGGTAGCGGCGCCCGGCGCGGGATTGGGCAGGAGCTTCTTCACCTTGCGCGTACAGCCGGCAAAGCGTTTGGAGTTGAATTTCAATCACAACTATTTCCGTGATCTTCCGAAATACGATCCCACGCTGCCCATTAGCCTTTTAGACAAATTTTTATTCCAAGGTTTCAGCGTAGGCGCGCGTGTGGAAGTCCTGGACCAGGTATTTGTTTCCACCAGCCTGGGGAGAAGCAATCGCAGTGGAGACAAGGGCGCTTCGCTGAACCAGATGTACGGTTTGACTTTCAATCGGTTGCCGCTGTGGAAGCTGCGGGCCGACGCGCGCTATTCAAAATTCAGCAGTTCGTTCGGAACCGGTTCGTATGAATCGTTTTCGTTGTCCCGTCAGCTCAGCGATGCTTTGCGCATTGAATTCCTGGGTGGGCAGCAGAACTTTACCACTCAGGTGAGCGCCAATGGCCGGTCGCGGTTCTTTACCAGCACAACGGAAACCACGCTGGGACCGCACTACTATTTGCAGGGAAATTTCACCATGAATCGTGGTGAGATTAGTTACGATCAGTACCTATTTTCCTTCGGATATCGGTTCGATAATAGGGCCAAGGGACGGTAATGACTCAGACCAAGCAAAAATTCGGGGTTAGGGCGGTAGGGACTCTACTGGTTTTGACAACGGCGATGGGCCTTGGAGCGGTGCCGATGTTTGCGGGGGAGTCCCCAGCCGCGCCGGAAGCCGAACGGCTGCGCAGCCTTTTGCAGCGCACGGGCGATGAGTTGAGTGGCTATGTAGAAAAATTTTCCGACGTAAAGTGCACGGAGCTGGTGACGCAGGAAAAATTTAAGAACAAAGACAGCTCCAAGGTCGATTTGAAGGAACAATCGACTTACGACTATTTGGTGATTCTTTCGAATACGGGCGGAGAGTTGAACCTTTCCGAATCGCGCCTGGAAGTAAAGCAGGCCAAGGCGGACAAGAAAAACCGCTCCCTGCTGGTCAGCAACGGTTTTGCCACCTTGTTTCTTGTGTTCCATCCCAGCTATGCCAACAGTTTTGTGTTCACCCCCATGGAAGACGAAGTGGTCGACGGACACCATTTGACCAAGATCGCGTTCAAGCACATTCCGGGAACGCGAACGCCAGCGGCGCTTGCTCTCCGCGGCAAAGAGTATCCTCTGGAGCTTTCGGGCGTGGCTTGGATTGATTCTGATACAGCGACTTTGGTGAAGATCACCGCGGGAGTGGATAAGTCCCTGGAAGACGTGGGATTGAAGACGCTGCGCTCGGAAGTAGAGTACGCGCCAGTACCGTTCCAGGACTTAAAGAGAGACTATTGGTTTCCGCTGCGCGCCAGCGTGGAAGTGGAGACACCGCGCCAGCACTGGAAAAATACCCACGAATTCACCAACTATAAGCGCTTTTCCGTGAGCACCGACGAGCAGGTTGCAAAAGGTAAGTTGCTCGAGCTCAAGGATAAAGACGATAAGAACAACAAAGACAAGGCAGACGCTCAATGAGTACGCAAGCCACAGCTACCTCTCGCGCGGTTCTCGCTCCGGCCAAGCCGGTATTTGATAAGGAAAAGCGCCATCACGCCCGCTTGGTCATAGGCTACCTGCTGGCCGCAGCGATGGTGGTGGGGATATTCGCCTACGGCTTCACTTACTACACGTTGGGTGCGGCGGACCGCCCGTTCTCGCCCAAGCACGCGCTGCTGAAGCCGAGTGGCTCGGTTGGCGTTAAGCTCGGTATGTTTGGGTTCGCCATGTTTTTGGTGATCTTTCTCTACCCGCTGCGTAAACGCTGGGCCTGGCTAGGAAAGCAGGGCAGTTCGCGTCACTGGCTGGATAACCACGTGCTCCTGGGGATTGCGGCCCCGTTTGTGATTGCGCTGCATGCGGCGTTCAAGTTTCGCGGATTTGCCGGCATGGCGTTTTGGATTATGTTCGCGGTATCGGTGAGCGGGATCATCGGGCGCTATCTATATGGCCAGATCCCACGAAGCCTCAATGCGGCCGAGTTGTCGCTGAAGGAAGTGCAGGAAATTCAGGCCAAGCTAGGCGAGCAACTGGCGACACAGCGCGTCTTGGGAAAAGCCGACTTGCGCGATGTGTTGAGCCTGCCTTCCGCCGAGCGCGTGCAGAGGATGCCAACGGTGCTGGCGCTGGGCTACATGATGCTGCTGGATATTGGTCGCAAGTTTAAGATTGCCGCTCTGCGCCGTCACCACATTGGATTTGGCGAGCAAGTGATGACGCTGGCTGGCTTCCTGAGAACGAATCATCCTGAGTTGGAGCGCGCAGTGCAGGTTGCGGGCGAAGAGGCGGCGATTGCCAAGCGCGTGTTGTTTCTTTCCTGTTCACAAAAAGTGTTCCACTTGTGGCACGTGGTACACAAACCGTTCAGCTATACTTTTGCTCTATTGGCGATGATTCACATCGTGCTCGTCTTGATGATGGGCTATTTCTAGATCGAGTAGACTGATCCCCAATGGATAATCTCATCACTCTTTTGGTGGCCGCCGTCATTGGAGCATTCTTCCTGCGCCGGTACCTGGGAGGCCTGAAGAAGCGCGAGGAAGCATCTCGCATCTCTCAGGAAAAGGGCAAGCTCTACTCGCACGGACCCTCTTCACAGCACCCCCACATCGACACATCCCACTGCATTGGCTGCGCTACTTGCACCCTGGTCTGTCCGGAAGGCGATGTCCTGGCCATGATTGCCGGTAAGGCCGTCATCGTTAACGGATACAAGTGCATCGGCCACAGCTTGTGCGCCGAGGCCTGTCCGGTTGGGGCCATCGAAATGGTGATGGCCAAAGCCAGCATGGGAGCGGATATGCCGCGTCTGACGCCGGAGCATGAAACCAGCGTTGAGAATATGTTCATCGTCGGGGAACTCGGGGGCTTGGCGCTGATCAAGAACGCTGTGAACCAGGGACGGGACTGCGTGGACATGATCGCGGCGCGGTTGGCTGCGGCGGGACCGGTCAGCGGCGCGGATCTTCATGATGTGTTGGTCATCGGGGCCGGACCTGCCGGGATCAGCGCATCTTTGCGAGCGATTGAGCAGAAGCTGAAGTACATTACGGTGGAACGCGACGAAATCGGTGGCACGGTGGCCAAGTACCCGCGCCAGAAGCTGGTGATGACGAGTCCCGTGCAGTTCCCGATGTACGGAAAATTCAAGAAAACAGAACTTTCGAAAGAAAACTTGCTGGCGTTCTGGGACACGGTATTGAATCGCGCGGACTTCAACGTGCGAACCGGTGAGAGTGTGACGGATGTCGTCAAGGACGACCAGGGGATTTTTACCGTGGTCACCACGAGCAGTTCCTACAAGGCCCGCTCGGTGATCCTGGCGCTGGGGCGAACCGGCACGCCGCGCAAAATGGGCGTGAAGGGCGAGGAACTGCCGAAGGTGATGTACCGCCTGATCGAAGCCGACCACTATGTGAACAAGCGGATTCTGATTGTGGGCGGAGGCGACAGCGCGGTGGAAGCCGCTATGGGGCTGGCCAACCAAGTTGGCAATAAAGTTACGCTCTCCTACCGGCAGGACCGATTTAGCAGGATTAAGGAGCGCAACGCCAAGCGCATTGAAGAGTGCATTGCGAAGAATAAACTGACGGTGCTCTTCAACTCGATGCCGACGGAAGTGAAGGAAGGCTCCGTGGTGATCGACGTTGCGGGTACTTCCCAGGAAATTCCGAATGACTATGTTTGGGTCTTTGCCGGTGGCACCCCTCCGAATGATTTCCTCAAAAAGATCGGAGTTGGATTCGGGATGCAGGATTTGACGCTTGAGGCCAGCCGGGAAGCCAAGCAGGCAGCCGTCGAGAGGAAAGAGCTTGCGGCCGCAGGAGCTTCGCAGTCCTAGCGGGTGCCGATATAATCGGGGAGCGGAATCCCTGATGCGGTTTATTCTTTTCCTTTGCTGCTTCGTGCCTAGCCTTGGTGCGCAAACGCTCGCCCCACGAGTTGCCAATGCTCGCGATTCTTCTCATCCTCCCGCCCCTCGATTTGAGGACGTAGCCCAGGCAGTGGGCCTCACCGTGCCTCATATTTCTTCCGTCGACAAGAAATATATTGTGGAATCTATGAGCGGTGGCGTGGGCTTCATTGACTGCGACAACGATGGCAAGCTCGACATCGTGGCTGTGAACGGATCCAGCGTCGAACGCTACCGGAAGAATGGTGGCGATCCGCTGGTCACGCTCTACCATCAGGATGGCGATCTCAGGTTTTCTGACGTCACCCAGAAAGCTGGATTGACCCGCAAAGGCTGGGGTATGGGCGTTTCGGTTACCGACTTCGACAATGATGGGTTACAGGATCTCTACATTACCGGGTACGGCGGCAATGCGCTGTACCGCAACTTGGGCGGATGTAAATTCGAAGATGTGACGGACAAGGCGGGTTTGGCCGTTGGGGGCTTTAGTGCCGGCTCGGCTTGGGCGGATTATGACCGCGATGGGCGATTGGAGCTTTTTGTTTCGCGCTACGTGCACGTGGATATGGACAAGCTGCCGGAGCCGGGAAGTGACTTGAAGTTCTGCCGGTACAAGAAAGTGCTGGTGCAGTGCGGGCCGTGGGGCATGCAGGGCGAGAGTGACCTCATGTTCCATAACCGGGGCGATGGCACGTTCGAAGACGTTTCAAAGAAGGCTGGTGTCAGCGATCCCGGGCACTACTACGGCTTGGGCGCGGTTTGGGGAGACTACGATAACGACGGTTGGCCCGACTTGTATGTCGCCAACGACGCCGGGCCGAATTACCTTTATCGCAACCAACACGACGGCACCTTTGAAGAAGTCGGCTTGTTAGCGGGTGTGGCGCTGAGCGCCGAAGGTCAAGAGCAAGGCTCGATGGGTGTAGATTTTGGCGACTACCTGCGCGACGGGCATTTGGGAATTATCGTCACGAACTTTGCCGATCAGGCGAATGACCTTTATCGAAACCAGGGAGGGCAGAGCTTCTCCGACGTGAATTGGGCGGCGGGGATTGCCCAGCCGAGCGTGCCGCTGGTGGGCTGGGGCACCGGATTTTTCGACATGGACAATGATGGTTGGCTTGACGTGTTCGTAGCCAATGGGCACGTGTATCCGCAGGTTGGCGCTGCTTCCGGCAGCGGCGCGTTCCGGCAGCCTATGTTGCTCCATCGGAACAAGCAGGACGGGACGTTCGAAGAAGTGTCAGCGGAGGCGGGACTTGGGGCGATCCCCCTGGCGGCCCGCCGCGGAGCCGCGTTTGGCGACGTAAATAACGACGGATGCGTGGACCTCCTCCTGTTGAACGTGGGCGAACCGCCGTCGCTGCTCATCAATCATTGCGGGGCCGGAAACCATCGGGTGCTATTCCAACTCACGGGCACCAAGAGCAACAAGTTGGCCATTGGCGCGCGCGTAACGGTGCGGGCGGGCACGCTCACGCAGATGAGTGAAGTTCGCAGTGGAGGGAGTTATCTTTCGCAAAATGACCTTAGGCTGCACTTTGGCCTGGGCGGGCAAGACAAGATCGAGGAAGTGGACATTCGCTGGCCCAACGGGAACGTGGAAGTGCTGCGTGATTTAGCCGCGGATTTCATCTATCGGGTCACGGAAGGTAACGGTGTCCGGGCGAAAACGCCGTTGCCCTAGGCGGCAACTACTCGTCCAGCGGATAAGGTAGCGACGCCGCGCCAGTGATATCTCCGTGACCTGCTTTCTGAACAAACACCACAGCGCGCAGATTTTCAGGTTTCCATTCGCGCTGGCGAACGGCCTTTACCGACGAGGAAAACTTGCCGGCGCGTAACGTGCCAATCTCCCGTAGTTCCCGGACAACCCCACTGTGGCGCAGGGTGCGTCCACCATTTTCGCCTCTCCCCACCTGCGTGGAAAGGCCATCTTCCGTGATCGCGAGCAAAACCTTTCCATCGTGTTCCGATTTCCCATCCACGTTGATTTGCAACTGGCCATCGCTGACCCAATGCAGCTGAATCTGCGTTGGCTTAGGCTGGCGCGCGGCCAGGGCAAGCTGGCTGCGGACTCCAGGCTCATCATTGCCCACCAGTTGCGCGTGGCCATCAATCACCAACTGCGGCGTGTAGCTGGAATCCAGATTGAATCGCCTGGCATAGTCAGCTTGGCGTTGGGTCAATGCGACTGACGAAAAGCGGTCAGCCCAGCCGAGGTGGTTCCAATAGTCAACATGTTCGCCAAGAATGATCACTTCCGCGCCATACGTTTGATGCAGCTTGCCTAGCAGGGCATCCGCGGGCGGACAACTGGAGCAGCCTTCGGAAGTAAATAGCTCAACGACAATGGGAGGTGCGGGTGGGTTCGCAGCCTGGGCTGCGGACGCCAACAGCAGGGATGAAAGGGTAGCGGCGAGAAAATGTTTCATGAGTGACGCACCTCGTGACTGGGTTACGCTAATCGGATACGCGCTGCCGAGAAAAGTGACACCGGTCTGACAACTAAGGTGCTGGCATGGTGGCAGCGATCTTGCGTCCGTCGATCTTGCCAGAAATCGACGCGCGCGCCTGAGGCTGGCGGTCCAACCAAGTTACTTCCAATTGTCCCTTGCGATGGCGAGAATCTTGGAGCGAAAGATGCGCGGTGATTTCGCCGCTGGCAAAATTCCAGTTCACGATACCGTCCACCGAAAGATCGCTGGTCCACCGCAGGTGGTCGAGGTGAAACCGCTCGGCGGCGCCTGCGGGCTGATGGCGAAAACTCCCTCCGCGCAACCCCGCGCCCGACCCGGTGGTGTTTACGGCATACCGCGCCAGAGCGTCCCCAGCGGTGAGAACGGCGACAGCGGCGAGTTGTAAATCCTCACGCGAGCCTTGGTTGCCGGAAGCCTCCGTTGCGGGTGAGAGCTGGGTGGCGCGAGTGGCGAACTGGGGTAGCAGTCGGACTTCCGGAATGGTGTGGATGCAGCTGGTGTCCCCGGTGTCCAAGGTTGCGATAAAACGGCGGACGATGGGAAGCGCGCAGTTGTCCTCGTCGCTTAGGGCGGTTACATGAAAGCTGTTGGTGACAAGCAACTGCCTGGCGTTGGCGAAGAGTGCGGTAGCGAGCTTGCCCTGTTCCGGAGCGGTTACCGAATCCAGCTCCCCGGAAAGCACCAGAACCGGAGCTTGGGTGAAAGATGCTCCCGGCGGAACAGGTTTGCCGGCTTTAAGTTGCGTAGGAGGAACGGGCCACGGCACGCAAAGATCCAGCGTGCTCGTATCCAGCGGCAGAGCGCGAAATTCGGCGATGGTGAAGGGCGCGTACACATCGGGATGCTGCTCTAGTTCTAAGAGAATGGCGGCTTCCAGTTGCTCCGCGCGCGCCGCTGGTGCCGCGGTCATGTCGTAGAGCTGCGGATAGTCGGTGCAACTGACCGCCGTGAACAACCCCGCGCTGTAAGAGGGAACGTGCACGTCAGGGCCGCCCGAGGCCGAGGACGCCCAGTCTTCGGCCACCAGTCGAAGCAGCGGTGCCGCATCGGATGCCTCGGCGGGCGCCAGATAGGCGCGCGCGGCCGCGTCCAGCTCGCGAAAAATCAGCGAGCCGTAAGCGGCCGTGGCCATCACGTAGGCGATCGCGGTGGCATCGACTGTGACATTTCGCAAATGGCCATCGCCGTCGCGGGCCGATCCATGCAGAGGAGACTTGCGAAGAGATTCCAAAAGATGCTGGATTCGTGAAAGAGAATCGCCCGGGAGGTCGCGACAAGCGGCTGAGCGTTCGCATACGGCGTTGAAGGCGTGGCGAAATGCAGGAGCCGTCTCGGGATACCACGGAGAAAAGTTGACCACCGGGAACGCGCCGTCCAGAACCAGCGAACGCAGTCGGTCCGGATGGCGTCCCGCAAATACCTCGGTCGAGAACGTGCCGTAGGAATCGCCGTACAGGTCAATCGTTCCGATCTCCAGCGCATCCAGAATGGCGGCCAGATCGTCAGCAGCGAGCCCGCTGCCATAGAGATACGCCTTCGCTCCGAGTTGCAGAGCGCAGTCGCGGATCGCCGGTGGCAACGGATACTCTTCTTGTTGCAGGGCCGGGCAGTCAATCGGTTCGGACCCGCCCGTGCCGCGATTGTCCATCAGCAACAGATCGCGCTGATCCAAAAGCGGGCCGTACAGGCCCAGGTACGCATCACGGCTTTGCGTGGTGGAATATCCTGGGCCTCCCTCGGAGGCCACCAAGGTTCCAACTGCGGAAGTAGCCTTGCGGTGGGGGTAGAATTCAAAGTGGATGCTGATCGACGCTGGGACTTCTCCAGACGGGTCAAGCGGACGAAGCAATTGACCGCAATAGGCAGGAGCGTTGGCGCAAACCTTTAGATCCAGATGACCGACGCGCAGCGTTTTTGGCGCACGTGCGGGGAGTCGGTAGGAATCTCTGGCGTGGGGACGATTGATCGCTGTCGTTGTGGTCGAGAGGACTAGGAGCAGAGCCATGATAGCGGCTCGCCTGCGCAATGGGCCTCCTGCTGGACCCCGCATCAACTTGCTTCTTTCCCGGAGAAGGCCAAACGGTGAGCGAATACCGCGCTGATTCCCAGAATGAGTGCGATTGTGGCTAAGTTCAGACCCATACCCACGCGCAGACTCTGGCTGTGAGTGGACACGGCCCCAACCAGAAATGGAATAGTAGCTCCGCCCATATTTCCAATGGCGAAGAAGAATCCTCCCAGTCGCTTGCTGTTTTCACCAAGTTCCCGTGAAAGAACAGCCACTGTAATCGGGAAGATCGCTGCCAGGCCGAACCCGGCAATGGCCGCCCCGGCCAGTAGGAGAGGCACCAGATGGGTTGTCAGAATCAGCATCGTTCCCAGTAACGCAGTTAGCAGGCCCAGTCGGTAGATGGTGCGCTCACTGTGCGAACGAAGCACGCCCGGAGCCAGGCCGCGCCCGAGAAGCAAAGCTCCCCAGAACGCGGAGGGGGCCATCGCGGCGTTCCCGGCGGAGGTTAGGGAGAAATTCTTGGCGTACGTGGCGATCCATCCGCCCAGCGCGTTTTCCGTTCCCACGTACAGGAATGCCAGCGCGGTGATGAGCGCGAAAGGAGCGACTTTCCAGGGGGTTGGGGGTGTGGACGTTTTTCCGGACGAACCAATGGTGGCAAAGCGAATGGCAAATAGCAGGGGCAGTATGCCCAGCACGGGCACCAGATGGGTCAGCGATAAGTAGCGCAGTCCTATGGCAATCACAAAAGGGCAAGCCACGGCGCCAAGTCCCCAGGCAAAATTCAGCAGACTCAACGCGGAGGCGGCGCGCCCCGGGTTACTGGCGGCCACGCCCAGGTTCGACGCGGCAATCGCCAACGCCATGCCCAATCCGCAGAAGAAAATTCCCACCAATCCAACGTGCCACGAACCGGACGCAAAGACTTCCAAACCAGAACAGAGGATGAGCATTGCAGCCGTGCAAACGCGCGTAAAACCCCACCTCGGCAAGGCCCAAGTGGAGATCAAACTACCTAGCGTTGATCCAACGTACTGCGCCGAGAAGAAGTAGCCCGATTGCACGTCCCGCAAGCCCCAGTAGGCGGCTAAAGTCGGCAGCAGAGGGCCCAACAGAACAGTGGTGACACCAATAAGCGCGAATTGAGCATGAATCCAAAAGGTCGGCACGGACCGAGCGGGCAGAGCTTGCACTGGAGGGGAAGAGTTCACCGTCGGTCTCTCCCCGATTATACGTGGGCGGATCGGGACGGCCGCTTGGTTCCGTCCCGGAGTAGATATCTAGGCGATGTTCGCTAGAAGGAGAACTTCAATGCAAACTGAATCTGTCTTGGTTCGCGTGCCGCGGTGAGGAACCCGAATTGCGATGCGCCCAGAATGGTAGAACCGTTTCCGTTTTGCGGTCCTGACTTCGCAAACAGGAAGTTGGTGTGATTGAGAATGTTGAAGAATTCCGCCCGGAACTCCAGGTTTGCTCTTTCCGCAATCGAGAAAGTTTTAAACATGGAGAAGTCCCAGACCTTATTGCTGGGCCCTTGGATCGTATTGCGGCCTACATTGCCGAACGAACCGAGTGCTGGATCTCCAAAGGCACAGGTATTGAAGTATGTGCCCGTTACGCATGGCTTGGCTCGAGGATCGCCGATCTGATCCGGACGTTGGGAAGCGCCTCCGGCGTTCGAGTCCGCGTTGGCGAAGTTTCCGTTTCCATCCAGCACGGTGTACCAGTTACCTGTGGTCACGCTAACAATGTTGGAGATTTGCCATCCACCCACGACCTGATTGGCGGTGCCAGAAGCGTCGCCCAGGAAGTGCTTGCCGTGTCCAAAGGGCAACTCGTAAATGGAGCTGAACACGAAGCGATGACGAACATCGAAATCAGAATTGCCGTACTCGGCTCCAGGAAAGCGGAAATCCCGAAAGTCGCTGTTGTTCTGGGTGGGGCCGAGGTTCGCGTTGGAGGAGATATCGATCGAATGCGCCCACGTGTAAGAAGCTTGGAATTGCAATCCGCGCTGGAAGTGCTTCTCATAGTGCGCTTGAAATGAGTTGTAGCTGGATTTACCAGTGGAGCGGAACCAGTCAATACCAGCGTCAATCGAAGGAACCGGACGGCGCGGTGCCGTCGGGCTCAGGGGATCCACTGTGGGCGTCGCCTGATTGCCGTTGAAAAAGGTAAAGAGCTTTGTTCCTTTCGAGCCAGCGTAGGTTAACTCCAATGAGCTGTTCCAAGGCAACTCCTGCTGCACCCCAAAGTGCCACTGTTGCATGTAGGGCGTCAGCAGCTTTTGGTCGACCGAGAAAAAGGTTGGCGTGTTGGGGTCGGTAAGCGCGGTGGCAGGGAAGCCAACGAAAAGACCCGCGCTGCCCGGAATTTGCGAAGTCTGATTGGTAATTCCTGGAACGGCGCAGTCTTTATTGAGATTTGGATCCGGGTTGTACAAACTCGGATTAGCAGAAGGCGCGCTGCACGGCCCCGAGAACGATTGAGTCACGAAGAACGGCGGGTTAAATCCAGGACTCGGGTTCGAGTAAGGGCCATTTTCCTGACCACCGTAGAAGATTCCGTAGCCCGCACGCAATACGGACTTTTCGGCAACTTGATAAGCAAGCCCAATGCGGGGCGCAAAATTATTTCGGTCGGTACGAATCAGACTCCGGCTGCCAGTTGCGCTGATCGCGACTTGGCCGGCAATAAGCGGCGTCAGTTGCTGCGTCTGGCCGCGGGGCACAATGAGCGTTGGGGTCAGGGGATTTGTCAGATCGAAGGTGGCGAGCTGATTGTGGCGCTCCGTAACAGGAAGGAATAGCTCATAGCGTAGGCCAAGGTTAAGCGTGAGCTTCGGAGCGATCTTCCAATCGTCCTGACCGTAGAACGCGTAGGTCTGGCGGAAATAGTCAACGTTGTGCAGGTTGTTGATTCCACCACCGTCACTCAGGCCAACGAGAAACGAGGCAAATCCCGTGCCCCCTGAGCCAGGCGCGGCGGGATTGTCGGTGAAGTCGGCTCCAAACCCCAGGTTGCCACGGGGCGACGCGGGCTGGAAGATGGTGAATTCTTCGCGGCGAATCTCTGTGCCGTATTTGAAAGTGTTGTGTCCTTTCACCCAAGTCAGGTTCTCGGAAAGGGTGTAAGAGTTCTGAAGTTCCTTGGAAGGCAGGTAGGTTGGGCTGCCGAGCGTGGCCACATCGTTAAATCCGAGCTGCGGTAGTCCGCCAATGCCCGGAGAGAAGGGAACTCCAGGGAAATTGACGTCGAAGGCTGGATCCCCAGAAATATTCTTGTTGGCGTTGAGCTGGGCGCGCTGGGAATTAATTCGGTTATATCCGAGGCGAAACTCATTGATCAGCGTCGGTTTGAAAATGTGCGTCCAGCTGATCGCGAGGCTGCGATAAGAATTTTTCTCAACACCGCTGAAAAATCCGCCGCCGTCGGCGATGCCTCCGAATGTGCCAGGAATCGTGCTGGGCTGGTCTTCATAGCTGAAGCGCACAAAGGCATTGTCTTCATCGGAGAAACGCTCGTCTACGCGAGCATCGAAATTCGTTCGCGATTCCGCGAGTACGGGGTTTGCCAGGTAGTTGTTGCCGTTGTTGAAGGTTCCTGCCGCTGGGTAAAGGGCCGCGAGTCGGAGTGCCAAAGGATCTAGGTTGCCGCTTGGAATGACATTCACTGGCTGGCCGCTTCCGTTGTATCCGAACGGAACACCGCACAGTCCAGTAGGAGATCCGGAGGACAATTGCGTCTGCCGCGTATCAAAGAGCTCTCCCGCGTAGGTTTGAAAGTTGTTGCAATCCAGGATTAGCGGGCCTGTCCCGTCGGGATTCAGGTGCGTAGCCTTTCCGTAATCTAGCAACGCGCTCCCGTCCAAATTATTCGTAAAATCCCCGCTCAGCCAAGCGCTATTCGGCACCAGAGCCGTTTGCGTCTGGGCTTGTCGTTTCCGCAGGCCTTCGTAATCGAAGAAGAAAAACGTATGGTCTTTGCCGTTGTAAAGACCAGGAATCACCACCGGTCCGCCGATGGTCCCTCCGAACTGGTTTTGCTTGAACGGCGGAGTCTTGGCCTTGCGGTCGTCGAAATAGTTGCGCGAATCCAGCTTTTCATTGCGCAAAAACTCCCAGAGCGAGCCGTGCAGTTGATTTTTACCGGACTTAATCACGGCGTTCACGATTGCGCCGTTGCCGCGGCCAAACTCGGCGGAGTAAGCGTTCGTCTGCACCTTGAACTCTTCCAGCGCATCAATCGGCGGCTGGATGACAAAATTCGTTTCGTTCAGCAAGTCAGGAAGGTTGGAATTGTTATCCACGCCGTCCAGCAGGAAGTTATTTTGCAGCGAGCGTGCGCCGTTCGAGCTGAATCCAAAGCCGCTTTCATCCCGCGAACCAGGCTCACTGGGGGCAGTTCCAGCGGACAACAACGCCAACTGGGCAAAATTGCGTCCGTTCAACGGCAGCGTCGAGACGCGTTTGCTGTCCACAACCTGCCCTAACTCAGAAGTCTCGGTCTGGATCAGCGGGGTAGTCGCGGCCACCTCAATCGTGTCCACCACAGCGCCCAACTGCATCGTAATATTCACCGCGGCGCGGTCTTGCACGTTGATATCAATTGCGTTGGACACAGCCGTCTTGAATCCAGCATGCTCAACCGTCACGGTGTAGCGCCCAATGCGCAGAGGGCTCGCCACATATTCGCCCGAGGCGCTGGTCGCGGTGTTGAACGTCTGTCCGCGCTCAATGTCGGTGACGGAGACTTTGGCGCCTACGACCACGGCTCCAGAAGGATCATGCACGGTGCCAACGATGGCTCCCGCATCTTTCTGGGCAACCGCCAGCGGCGTGTACGCCATCAAGAGAAGAAATACGGCGGAGATTGCAGGCTGGAAGCGACGGGAAGAGACGGATAGTGACATGGCGGAGGCTCCTCAAAACGAGTCGAAATGGGGTTGTTGGTGCTTTCGCAACCCTGGCTAACGGGACCTTCTTAGACTAACCTGAGAATGCTTCGAATTGCTACATTTTATTTCGTAATCTATCATCCCGCGAGTGTACACTGGCTGCAAAACGAACCAAAAGAGTGGTCTCCGAAGACAAGCAGCGGATGGCATGAAAGAAATGATAAACATGAAAATGAAGCTCCCAATTGGAATCGCTTTGGTGACTCTACTGGCCTCGACTCTTTCAGCGCAGATCAGCTACCAAACTGCACCTGATGCCGACCAGACAAAGACGCTACTTCTCAAGCAGTACCACCCGAAGTCGATGCTTCACTTAAAAGCGACGCCGGTTTTGCGGGCTAAGTTTCCGGTCATCGACATGCACCAACATGTGAATGACGCGGCGGGTGTCGGCGATACCGTTCCGCCGAGAGAACTGGTCGAGCGCATGGACCAGCTCAACATCAAAACCATCGTGATTCTGACAGGAGCCTGGGGCGACAAGTTGCAAAAGGTACTCGACCAGATGGCAAAGCCATATCCGGGGCGCTTTATCGTGTTCACGCAAATGGATTGGAGCAAGATTGACGATCCCAATTTTGGCGACGAGATGGTTCGCCAACTGGATGATGCCGTCCGGCGCGGTGCGCGCGGCTTCAAGATTCTGAAAGAGTTGGGTCTGGTTATTAAGGACAAGACCGGCAAACTCATCACCGTCGACGATGCACGACTGGATCCCGTTTGGGAGGAGTGCGGTCGGCTCGGCATTCCGGTCGCGATCCACATCGCCGACCCGGAAGCATTTTTCCACCCCATTGACGGCGAGAACGAACGCTACGAGGAACTGCGCGAGCATCCTGATTGGAGCTTCTACGGACCGCAGTTTCCCAGCTTTCAGGAACTTCTAGCCGCGCGGGATCGCATGATGGCGAAACATCCCAATACGACCTACATCGTTTTGCACGCGGGCAACTGGCCGGAAAATCTGGATGCGGTCGCGGACATGATGGACCGCTTTCCCAAAACGATGATCGAGTTCGGTGGCAGGGAAGCAGAGCTAGGGCGGCAGCCGCGACGCACGCGCAAGCTGTTTCTCGACTATCAGGATCGCGTCATGTTCGGCAGTGATAACACGCCCGACGCCGACATGTACCAGAATGATTTCCGCTGGCTGGAGACCGAAGACGAGGCATTCGACTATTGGGGATCTCCATCCGAGGGGCGATGGACGATTACCGGGCTAGCCCTGCCGGACCCAGTGCTAGAAAAGATCTACCACCTCAATGCCGAGAAATTGTTTGGTCAATTCAAGGGCTTAAGTTTGGCGAGCAAGTAACGTTTTGGAGGATTTGCGATGAGAACTCATTTGAAAGCCGCTGCTGCTCTGCTGATGACATTAACCGCCAGCCTCGCCCTTCTGCAAGGTTGCGAAAAGCCCCAGCCCTCGGCACCGGCTGCCAGCGCGCCCAAGCCTGCGCCTGTTTCACAAGTGGAAGTGCAACCCAACGCCGCTGGGCCGTTGGTGGTGAAGACTGCCGTCTCTGAATTCGACATCACCCCCAAGGGCTACGTGCAGGCGTTCCTTCTGTACAGCGGCCAGCGCCTGACTCTGGAAGACCCAGCCACCGATGCGTCCGGTGGCGGCGCGACCATCGCGGGAAAATCCGTTCGAGATTTCACGTTCGACCTGAGCAAAGCAACCGTAGCTGATGTTACCGGCAAACTCGGCACGCTCGGTAAGCGCATTGATGTTAGCGGCCACAGCGCTGCTTCTGGACTTGATGAAACCATTTCCGTGGAAGTCTACGATGATTTTCCAACCATGGCGCTGGTCACAGCCGTTTACAGAAACCCCGGCCAGAAGGATGTCGCGCTGGATCGCGTGAGCGTGCAAGAGCACCGCATCAACGCCAAACTCTCGGACCCCAAGGTCGCCCCGCACCAGCTTTGGTCCTTCCAAGGAGCTAGCTACGACTGGGGCGCCGACGAGGTTCTACAAATTCCCGCCCATTTTTCGCGTCCCAACCTTATGGGTGCGGTGGTCAAGGGCGGCACGGGCGGCGGCATTCCTGTGAATGCGTTCTGGAACGCGTCTATGGGAGAAGCCATTGGTCACGTGGAGACTCTGCCCCTGAACTTGTCGTTGCCCGTGAGTGTAGCCGCTGACCAACGCATCAACACCAGCTTGACGCTGGACGCCAAGACCACGCTCAAGCCGGGCGATTCCTTCG
>JAYWAL010000045.1:0-6256 GCA_043782485.1 Acidobacteriaceae bacterium
GGTTTCCCAACGCCGCAACCGAAGCGTTGTCCGAACTCGGCGTCGAACTGGAGTCCGTGCGAGCGGCGTCGCTCCAGAATCGGAAACAATTCCCGCCGCGGCGAGTTCCCGCCGGAATGAAGCTCAAGGCCAATGTGAAGAAGTTTCGCCTCCATTTGTTATTGATAAGTGTCTTGCTTCTCATCTTCCTCTATCTCAAATTGCAGGGTTAACAGCCTGTGGTAGAAGTCGGAATTCAAAATTCAGCGCCTGAAGGCGCACTCATGTCCAAGCACGAATCCTACTTCTGCCGCGAGTTGTCTTTTCCAAATCAACCCCTGACAGCAGAGGCTGAAGCCCATTCATTTCAAGGGTGGGCTTCAGAGATTGCATAAGATCTCTACTCGAAATTCCACTCACGGTAGAGCGGCGCTTCAGCGCCGCGTTGCGGGCCCCAAGGAATTGGGCTTCAGCCCGTAGATTGACTTCGGGGCTTAAGATAGCTGTGTTGGCTGCGACGGCGACCGCTTCCAGCCTCAGCGAAAATCTCCCCGGAGTTACTGGAGGCGCTCACGATGATTTCGAGACGAACGTTCTGCATCTTGCTGGCGGGCAGTGGGGCATCGCTTTCCGTTAATGGAACAGCAGGAATAAATCCCCATAGCCACTCCGCTGGCGATGGGGCCAGCCCAACGGATTCCAGCAAGCCGTGGTCTTTCGCCGCTCCGCCCGATTCGGCGCGCCCTTACGTGCTGTGGATGTGGATGGGCAGCAACATCAGCCAAACGGGAATTACGCGGGACTTAGAGTCGATGAAAGAGGCGGGGATCGGCGGAGCCACCATCTTCAGCCTGGCCGATACGACGACGCCATGGGCAGGGATGATCTTGAAGAGTCCGACGCCGGAAATCGTCGCGTTTACTCCGCCGTGGTGGGCGATGGTTCGCCATGCGGCCAGCGAGGCGCGGCGCCTCGGCATGGATTTGATACTCCACAACTGCGCTGGCTACGAGAGCAGCGGGGGGCCGTGGATTACGCCTGAATTGGCGATGCAGGAAGTCATCTGGTCGGAACATCGCGTAGGGGGTAGCACGCGATTTCGCGGTACGCTGACGCAGGCGACGGTGGATTTGCACCCCCATGCGCAGTTTCCCGATGTGTATATTCCCTCGCTAGGCAAGGTGGCGAAGCCGATTGTGGAAGGGCGACGGACCCACTATCGGGACATAGCAGTGTTGGCGGTGCCCGCGGGGGGCACCATTCCGCGAGACCAGGTGATTGACCTAACGGGCAAAATGGGGAAGCTGGGCGAGATGGAGTGGGACGTTCCGCCTGGAGAATGGGCGATCTACCGCTTTGGCCACACCACGACCGGCGCCATGATTCAACCGGCGCAGTGGGACGCCATGGGGATGGAATGCGACAAGCTGAGCGTGGAAGCGGTGACGTTTCACTTTCAGCATGTGCTTTCCGGCATTAAGGAGAACCTGGGCGATCTAATGGGCACGGGCTTGTCGACCCTCTATTGCGACAGCTATGAGGCTGGAGACCCGACGTGGACGCCAAAAATGCGGCAGGAATTTCAATCGCGCAGGGGCTATGACCTGACTCCCTGGCTGCCGACATTTGCGGGAAGAGTTCTGGGCGACGACGGGGAGACGGCACGGTTCAAGGCGGATCTGAAACGCACGATTTACGATCTTTATCGCGATTGCTACTGGGCCACGGCGGCTCGGCTGACCCGTGAAGCCGGGTTACAGTTCGGCGCGGAACCCTACGAGGGACCGTGGGAAATTTCCGAAGTAGTCAAATTGCTGGACCGCCCAACCACCGAATTCTGGACCGACAACAATCGCTATTCGGCGGTTGACGTGGACTCGGTGGTCGGTGCTGCGCACGCTGCGGGAGTGGAGATTATTTCCGCGGAATCCTTCACCAGCAAGCCGGAGGTGAGCCGATGGACGGAGCACCCCGCATGGCTGAAACCCATTGGCGACGCGGCGTTCTGCGCTGGCATCAACCGCATGTCCATTCACCATTGTGTTCACCAGCCCTGGGATGAGCGCTACAAGCCGGGAAATACGATGGGTCAGTGGGGTATACATTTCGGCAGGAATCAAACCTGGTGGAAACCGGGCCAGGCTTGGATCCGCTACCTGTGGCGCTGTCAGGCCATGTTGCAGCGAGGCCGCTTTGTGCCCTCGAGTGAAGAAACTTCCTGTACTTATACTGGAACCAAGGGCGGGCCGGAACTTCGCAGCATTCATCGTAAAGATGGGGAGGCGGACATTTATTTTGTGGCGAATACCAGCCGGGCAGCGGGTCGGATCGATTGCAGGTTTCCGGTTGGCGGCAGGATTCCGGAGTTGTGGGATGCGGTGTGGGGATCGATGCGTGAGCTACAGGAGTTTACGGAAAATGGTGGCGCGATCACGATTCCGTTGGAGTTCGTTCCGGCACAGAGCTTTTTCGTGGTTTTCCGGAAGCCGGGCGCGGCGAGTGCGGCGGGAAAGCCAAACTTTCCCGCCCTCGTGAATCTGTCAAGAATTGGTGGGCCGTGGGAGCTTTCGTTTGACACGAAGTGGGGAGGGCCTGGTTCCCTTCGGATGGACGAACTTGCCGACTGGACGACTCGCCCGGAAGCGGGAGTTCGTTATTATTCCGGAACAGCGCTATACAGGAAAGAATTTGAGTTCGCTGCGGCATCAACGGGGAAGCAGATATATCTGGATATGGGATCGGTCAAGCATCTCGCTGAGGTAACCCTCAACGGCATCGCTCTAGGTGTGGTGTGGACCGCGCCCTGGCGTGTGGACGTAACAACCGCGCTGCGCTCCGGCTTAAACAAGCTGGAAATCGCCGTCACTAACGTGTGGGCCAACCGGCTGATCGGCGACGAACAGGAACCGACCGACTGCATCTTTGAACAGGGAGACCCCAACTTCAAATCCGGAGATTTTCTCAAAGAGTTTCCCGACTGGTTTCTAAAAAAAGAAACGCGCCCGTCCCCGGGACGCTATGGCTTTGCTACCTGGAACTATTTCACCAAGGAATCGAAGCTCGAACCCTCGGGGTTAATGGGGCCGGTGCAATTGCTGATTGAGACTGACCTGCCACCTGCAAACCGCCGAGGCTGAGTCTGAGTTCCCGGAAAAACCTGAGGACCGATCCCCAGGTTTTTCCGGAAAGCTCGGCGAGAATTCGGCTCAACGCTTGCCGGGGGCACGAGTGTTGCCCATGACCGGCACGTCCACGCCCAATGCTGTGGCCAGGTCGATTTGATGGTCTTGTTCCGCCACCAGAATCTCTCGGATCTGCTCAGCCATGGCGAATTCGCCCAATTCCTCGCACTGGCGCACGCGGTCCCGATAATTGCGAATGGTCTCGCCTTCGTTTTCAAGATCGAAACGCAGCATGTCTTTTGCGTTTTTGGAGGTCTTCACCGGCTGGGGCGTCACGGTCGGCATTGCGCCCAGGTAGTCGATCTGGCGGGCGATGGTCAGCGCATGATCGAGTTCCTGCTTCGCATGCAGAGCGAGCTGGTCGGCGATATTCATGTATTCGGCGCCCTTGAGCACCTGGGAGTAGACGACATATCCGATGATGGCTTGGTACTCGCGGGACAGATCCTCATTCAATAATTCCGCCAACTGCTCGCGCGAAATGGTTGTGGTGGTATCGTTTGGAGACTTCTTCATAACATCCCTCCTTCAGAGTTGAAGTGCAAATTTGTGCGGAAGGCTGGCTGGGGAGCGACTCAACGCTCCCGGTAGTCGAGTTCCCTTCCGCAGGCAAAACAAACTCGATACGTCCGGTGATTGATGGTAAAAACACGGCTGAGCTTGCGATGGCGGCAGCCAAACACGAATTGAAAGAGCCAGGTCAGAAGCTTCACCGTCAGTCAGCGCGTCTGCGATCGAAGCTGCCATTGGCATCCAGCCAGGTCAGAAGCGCCTGCACGCTGGTGCGGGCCAGAGCGATGGAGCAGTCCGCAGCACCGTAGTAGACGTTGATGGTGTCACCATCGGCACCCATGGTGTAGCCGCAGGGAAAGACAACATCGTCTACATCGCCGTGCCGCTCGTATTCCGCCTCGGGTCCAAAGATCCAGGAGTCGCCACGCAACAAGCATTTTTCTGGGTTCTCAAGTTCGAACAGAGCGACGCCCAGCCGGTACAAACATCCGGAGGGTGTATGCCGCACGCCGTGGTAGAACACGAGCCAGCCGCGCGACGTTTCCAGCGGCGGCGGGGACAGCCCGATTTTGTTGGCATCCCACCACGCGCCCCGCCGCGCTTCCAGCATCATGCGGTGTCTGCCCCAGTGGCGCAAGTCGGGAGAGTAGGAAATCCACATGTGCGCTCCCAGACTGGTCATGGGCCGATGGATCAGCGCCCAGTACCCGTTGATTTTGCGCGGAAAGATGGAAGCATCCTTGTCGTCTGGCGGCATGATGACGCCGTAGCGCTCAAACGTGCGGAAGTCCTTGGTGAGAGCCAGAGAAACACCGGGGCCGCCGCGCGAATAGGACGTGTAAGTAATGACGTATTGCTGAAGTTCGGGCGCGAAGGTGATACGCGGATCTTCGATGCCCCAGATTTCCTCGGGATGTTCCGGGCTGGGCATCATGGTGGGCTCGCGATCGATGACCCAACCGTTGACACCATTCTTCGAGCGCGCGGCGCACAAATGCGACAATCCTCTTCGATCCTCAATGCGGCACAGCAGGAGCGTGGTTCCATCCGGCAACAAGGTGGCGCCTGCATTGAAGACGCTGTTGATGGGATAGGGCCAATCCTTCCTGGTGAGAATGGGATTGGCGGGATCGCGAACCAGAAGTGGCGGGTAAAGCGGATCTTCAGTGTTGATCAAAATGGTTTCGGGAGCGCTCATGCAGGGTCGTTCTCGCTTTCGTTCAGCTTTTGCGGTTGTTGCACAGAGCGCATTTCCAAAAGAGCCATGAGGAAGGAAAGCGTCGATTCCGCACCTTGATTCTCGTTGGCGCGGTCCGGATGGAGACCATCCCTGCAACCGCCCGTGGCAGAATCATAAAGAGGAAGCTGAAGATCATTATCGCCCAGAAACCAGTTGAACGCCGACCACGCTTGCGTTTGCCAGCGGGAATCGCCGGTGACGCGGTAAGCCTCGAGGCAAGCGGACACGGCGCCAGCAGCTTCCAGCGGCTGCTGATCGAAGCGAGCTTGGTCGCCGCCCTGCCGATAGAATCCTTGCGAGCCAATTGGCACAAAGTGTCCGCGTTGCCGGCAACGCTGCGCCGCCATCAGCCAATCCAGCGACTCCAGGCCGGCGGCGATCATCCGGTCATCGGCGCAGGCGGATCCCACCTGAAGTATCGCCTGCGGCAGGCGCGCATTTCCGTAAGCCACCACGTCTTCCCACCATTTCCAATCAGGGCGACGGATCGACAGGTACATGTCGAGCAGACGATGCGACAAAGCAAATCGGATGCGCTGCGCGTCGCGATCGTCGGGAAAGAAACCGAGATACTCCTGGATTCCGAGCAAAGCGTAGGCGCAGGCCCGAGGGCTGTGAAACTCCATCACGGCCGGCAGGGAAAATTCGAATAGCCGACGGGCCGCTCCACGAATGCCGGGATTCAACGATCGGCCCAAGACCGTTCCCAGGGCCCACAACGAGCGCCCATGCGAATCTTCCGAGCCTTGCTCTTCCAGCCAGCGGCGGTCGTAGCCCAGGAAGTTACGGAACCGTTTCTTTTCCGGATTGAAAGCGTGTTCCAGGAATGCAAGATAGCGAAAGGCCCAGTCCGGGTTGGCCTGCCCCTCAACGCCCGGTAGTTGTTCGAGAAGCACTGTGAGGATCAATGCCCGCGCGTTATCGTCCGTGGCGTACCCTTCGCAACGATTGGGCACGGTAAAGATGGCATGTTGGATCATGCCGGTGTCGTCGGTTAGAGCGTTGACATGGTCGAGCTTCAGGGGAGGACGTTCATTCAGGGTTTTGGGTATGGCGCGTGCCGCGAACTGCACATGGGGCATTTCCATGCGATCGGCGCGAACGCGGGCAAAGCTAGCCATGTAACCCTGGGCCACACTCTTCCACACCATGTCCCGGGCGAATAGATAAGCGCGTTTGCGCATGCCATGCCGGAGCGCTGGAGTATCCAAAAGTTCAATGGTTTTCTTGGCGAGGGCTTCGGGATCTTGAAATGGAACCAAGGCTCCCCGGCGGTCGTCCAGTAACTCAATCGCGTGCCAGTAGGGAGTCGAAATAATGGCTTTGCCCGCGCCCAGGGCAT
>JAYWAL010000046.1:0-2354 GCA_043782485.1 Acidobacteriaceae bacterium
AGGAATCATGCGGCGGGCCGGGTGGAGCGGCGGTTCACCATGATGAAGGCGAGTGAGAACATGAACAGCGAGAACAGCATCAGGGTGGCGAGCGATTGCGCAAGCGAAAAAGTCCCCGCCCCGGCTGGATACAGAAGATCGCGTAACGCTTCGACTCCGTAGGTGAGGGGATTAATTCTCATCAGAAAGCGTAGCCATCCGGATGCACCTGAGAGGGGAAACATTGCGCCGGAAAGCAGCCACAGGGGTATCAGAAATAAATTGATGATGGCGTGAAACGCCTGAGAGGAATCCATCGGCCAGGCGATGGCGAATCCAAGCGCAGTGAGGGCAAACGATACCAGAAAGATCGTCAGCGCCACCAGCAAGAGAGCGCCGAAGCCGATGTGTACTCCGACGAAGGGAGCGAACGCGAGGAATATCAGTCCTTGAATCGTGGCGAGCGTCGTCCCGCCCATGACTTTTCCCAGCACGATTGCCGAACGTGAAACGGGCGCCACAAGCACCGACAGTAAAAAACCTTCCTTGCGGTCTTCAATGACCGACATCATGGTGAAGATGGACGTGAACAGCACGATCATGATGAGCGCGCCCGGATAAAAATAATCAAGATAATGTTGTCCGCCCGCGCCCGAACGGAATGATGTCCCGAAGCCCGAGCCGATAACGATCCAGAACAATAGCGGAGACGCGATCACGCCTACTACCCGCGAGCGCTGGCGATAGAAGCGGACAATTTCCCTCCACCAAAGAGTAAAGGCGGGGAGCCAGACGTCGTTATTCCGGCTCACGGCTTGTTGGGGAAAAGTTGCAGTTTGCGTTGCCATTTAACTTTTCTCCGATTCGGAATGCGAAAGAGCAGACTCAGTCCAGAAACGATGCCCGGTGCGGCGGATGAAAACGTCCTCCAAAGAAGGCTTGCTTACGGATACGGAATCAACTTCGCCGGGAAAAGCTTCGACGATTTCGGTGATAAAGCGATGTCCTTGCTCGCGCTCGATGCGCACTTGTCCTTGCAGCACCTGAGTTGCGATGTTGAATCGCATGCTCAGTTTTTCCGCCAGAGCCTCTGCGTCTTTTGCCTCCAGCACAATCACGTCTCCGCCGATTTCTTCTTTGAGGTCAGACGGAGTTCCCAAAGCGACCAGCTTGCCTTCATTCAGGAACGCCAGTCGATCACATTTGTTGGCTTCGTCCATCAAATGAGTGGTGACTATAACCGTCACCTTTTCTTCGTCGCGAAGAATTTGCAGATAGCGCCAGAGGTCGATGCGCGCCCCGGGATCGAGTCCGGTCGTGGGTTCGTCCAGCAATAAAACTGAGGGGTGATGGAGAAGCCCTTTCGCGAGTTCCAGTCTTCGCTGCATTCCGCCGGAGAATGTTTCGGCTTTCTCTCTGGCACGATCGGCGAGTCCGACGTGCGACAACATTTCATGGATGCGAGATCTCAGAATCTTCCCGCGCAATCCATAAAGATGGCCCTGATGCATCAGGTTTTCGTATGCCGTGAGCTTTACATCAATGCTTTGTGACTGAAAGACGACTCCGATCTGGCGGCGGAGCTGGCTCGGTTCGCTAGCCACATCGAATCCTGCGATTACAGCCCGGCCTGCGGTGGGAACCATTAGCGTCGAGAGGATGCGGAACATGGTCGTCTTACCGCTGCCATTCGGTCCCAGCAGCCCAAACAGTTCGGCCCGCTGAACTTCGAACGAGACCCCATCCAGCGCGACCCGGGTCTCGTAACGGTGTAGAAGGTTGCGCACCGAAATAATCGAGGACGAGGCGGTAGTTTGCGGATGAGGGTCAGAGGCAAGCGGCAAAGCAGCGGTTCTTAAGGCCACGATCTATTCTACGACGAGAGAAGGGTTGCAGCGGCGAGCCGCTTTGAAGAAAACTCAGGCAGCGACGGTCTCTCGAACTTCCTTGGAAAGCTGGCGGTGAGCTGGGAATGACAGGTGGCGCCACACTTGCAGCGTGAAAATTACGGTGCTGGCGAGGAGCAACGCCCCCACCGCCACGTGTGCCACGGTTGAAATCACCATGGATAGTTCAGGCTGCGCCGCATCTCTACCCCACGCAACGCGAGTGGTAAAGGCGACAAAGCCCAAACACAATTGAGCGATCAATAATGACAAGATCGCGATGGCAGGTCGCCGAATTGCTTCGATCTTCGAGTATTGCGACAACGCCCGCACGACAGTCCACGCCAACACGGCCGCCACCAGCGGAGCGTTGACGACGTGCGGCCACCAACTTAATCCGTGATGGCGGAACATCGCTCCCAGGAGCAATTGTGCGTACAGCACTAGGATGGAAAGCAATCCGAGAGAGAGAAGCTGGGGACGACGATT
>JAYWAL010000047.1:0-6219 GCA_043782485.1 Acidobacteriaceae bacterium
GTCATGTCCCGCCCCTCGGCCCGCGAGCAAGACCCTGGCCTGCGCGGACAAATGGATGACCACTGGATGAAGGAAGTTATCAAAAAATACCCGGCTTCGAAGTGGGCCGACCTCGCCGCTTTCACGCTGCTCGACAACAAGCTCTGCGGCGACTGGGAAGGCACCTCCAAATGCCCCACCAAAGAGTCGGACATGTTCGAAAAATATGCCGATGATCGGCCACAGTCGCCATCGGCGCCGGAAGCCTTGTATAAAGCCGCATGGCGTCGCGCCGCGCTGGTTGAGATTTACAAAACCGAAGGCGAACCCAAAAAATCCGCCGACGCAAAGGCTAACTCTTCCGCTCTTTGTCAACGCATTTTGGAGAAATACCCGCAAAGCCAATACGCCAATCGCGCGCAGCGCCTGCTCTATGATTTGCAGCAGGAGATTCCGGTGTACGGCAATTCGTTGGAGTAGACTGACTGCGGCGCTTGAAGAGCGCGCGAGTCCCAGGCTTTGAAAGGGCACGGCTTCAGCCGTGCCGCCAAATCCGCATAAAATCAGGGGCTTTAGCCCCAGAGGTAAGATCTGGAATTCAAAGCACGATCAATCAATCTCTTCACGAGGCTCTCAATGGTCAGTAAGCTTTCCTGTTTCACTCTGTCGCTCACCCTGAGCTGCGCCGCCTTGGCCCAGTCTCAATCCTTATTTGACGGCAAATCCTGGTGGGACGACGTCAAAGTTTTCGCCGACGACAAGCTCGAAGGCCGCGAAACGGGCAGCGCTGGTCTGCACCAAGCCGAAGAATATATCGTCACCCAGCTCAAGTCCCTTGGGGTGAAGCCCGCAGGCATCGACGGATACTACCAGCCTGTGAAATTTATCGTGCGCGATATCAACGAGAAGGATTCAAGTTTGGCGCTCATCCGCGATGGCAAGGCTACTCCACTGACCCTCGGCGAAGAAGCCTTCTTCAGCACACGGATCAAGCTGGCACCGGAAACCGAAGCGCCGCTGGTGTTTGTGGGCTACGGCCTGCACATTCCGGAAAAAAGCTACAACGACCTGGAGGGAATCAACCTCAAAGGGAAAATCGCTGTGCTCGTTTCTGGCTCACCCGCGTCCGTTCCTGGTGCGCTAGCGTCGCACTATCAAACTGGTGCCGAGCGCTGGAAGACCCTCAAGGCCGCGGGTGCGCTGGGCGTCATCACCATTCCAAATCCTGCGTTCATGGATATTCCCTGGTCGCGCATCTCCCTCAATCGCACCCATCCCAGCATGGATCTCCAGGGCGAGGAATTCAACGACACCGAAGGTCAAAAGGTTGCCATCGCCTTCAATCCAGCCCATGCGGAGATGCTCTTCACCGGTACCGGGCACAGCTTTGAAGAAATCGCAGCCTTGGCAAAGGACCGTAAGCCCCTGCCAAGATTTGCCCTTCTCGTGAGCATCCGCGCCAAGACTCGCATCATGGAACATGAGATTGTCTCGGACAACATCGTGGCGCAAATTGAAGGGTCGGACCCATCGCTTCGGGAGCAGTATGTTGTCCTTTCCGCTCATATTGACCACATTGGTATTGGCGAACCAATTAATGGTGACAAGGTATACAACGGAGCGATGGATAATGGCTCCGGTAGCGCCCTCCTGCTGGACTTGGCGCGGTCGTTTCACAAGTCGCCCGTGCCGCTGAAGCGTTCCATTTTGCTGGTATGGGTCACCGCTGAGGAAAAGGGCCTGCTGGGATCGAAATATTTTGCCACCCATCCCACGGTGCCGGCCAGTTCCCTGGCCGCGAATATCAACACCGATATGTTCCTACCCATCGTGCCTTTGAAGATCCTTACGGTGTACGGGCTCAACGAATCGTCTGTGGGCGATGATGTCCGCAAGACGGCGGAGGCCTTGGGTGTACGCATTCAAGACGACCCTGAGCCAGTCCGCAACCTCTTCATCCGCAGCGACCAGTACAACTTCATCCGGCACGGTGTTCCATCGCTGGCCATGAAGGTTGGGGCCGATCTTGGATCACCGGAGCAAGCCACCTTCAAAGAGTGGCTCACCAAGCGCTACCACGCTCCATCGGATGACATGGATCAACCGGTGGACCTGGCCGCCGCCGCCAAGTTTGAGGAGATCACGCGGGCGCTCACCGTAATGATCGCCAACGAAACCACTCGGCCGGCGTGGAAGCCCGACAGCTTCTTCCGCCGCTACGCGCAGGGAAATTGAGACGGAGAACGTTGATGAATCGACACCAGCAAACGTCAAAGCCTCGTTAGCCATCAAGTCTGCTAGCCATGAATGATTTTGTCATTCCGAACGTGTTCAGGCGTGAGGAATCTGCTCTTAAGCTCTAAGCACTCGGAGGCTCTTTGAACGACTACCTACTTGCGCTAGTCCTCGGCATCATCGAAGGCCTCACCGAATTTCTGCCCGTCAGCTCCACCGCGCACCTGCGCATCGCTGAAGCTCTCCTGCACGTGAGCCTTTCGGACGGCTACTGGAAGATGTTTTCCATTGTCATCCAGCTGGGCGCAATTCTCTGCCTTCCGGTCTATTTTGGTGACCGCCTGCTCAAGCTGCTGTCGACCTTTCCCCGCGGCTCACACCGCGACCGCACTTTCTTCACCCATCCTCTTGGCCTCGTTATCCTAGCTTTTCTGGTCACCGCGATCCCATCGTTCGCGCTCACCAAAGTAATTGGCAAGAATCTGGAAAGCCTCACCGTAATCGGCGCATCGCTGCTCATCGGCGGCATCGTCATGTGGATTGTGGATGCGCGCAGCGCCCCGTGGGAAAAGGCCGGACCTGGCGCGGCGGGTAGCCCGATCCATACCTGGAAAATGGACGACATGGGTTCGGCCCAAGCCCTCTGGATCGGAGCCTGCCAGATTCTGTCAGCCGTCTTCCCCGGCACCTCGCGGTCAATGTCCACCATCGCCGGAGGACAGCTTTGGGGAATGTCGCGCGCCGCGGCCCTGGAATTTTCCTTCTTCCTGTCCATCCCGACGATGGTTGTCGCCACCGGCTACACCCTGCTGAAGTCCCTGACCGGCAAAGGCGGCAATGCCATCGGCGTCGCCCAGCTAGATCCCCACCAGTGGGTTCTGCTGGGAATCGGCTTCGTCGTTTCGTTTATCGTTGGATACGCTTCGGTCGCCTGGTTCATGTCCTGGGTCCGCAGCCGCGGTTTCGTCCCCTTCGCCATCTACCGCATCGCCCTGGGCATTGCGGTTCTAGTGTTCGCAGGAAGACTGGCAGCAAGTTAAAAAGCCCTCACCATTCATCCAATTCCTTCCCCTTTACGCTTCTTTGTCATCTTGAGCGGAGCGTTCGCGCGCGAAGCGCGGGAACGCGGAGTCGAAAGACCCCTGCCCCTTAAGCGAACTGAACTTTCGAAGACATCCCGCGCTGGGCTATTTGCCAAATTGCTTCCCCCACCGCCCCGAACCCAACTCGCCATCTTTCCGCCCCAGCCAGGCTAGTCCCGCCCCGCCTTTCTTGGCATAATTGAAAGGCTCTGGTGTAGTTCTGCCTCCCATCGCTGGTTTCAGGCCGGGAAGCGAAATACGCCTATGAAAGTCATCTCGAAAGCATTCACCCCGACCGGCAACCGACGGCTCAATGAGCTGATCGGCTTCGTGTTGTGCGTCTTCGCAGGCCTCCTTTTCCTCGCGCTCATTTCCTATTCGCCGCAGGATGCGTCCTGGAACAGCGCCTCCGCGACCACGCACGGCTCGAACAACTGGATTGGCATGGTCGGTGCCTACGTGGCGGATCTTAGTTTTCAAGGGTTCGGCCTCGCTGCAATCCTGCTGGCCGTTTTCCCTGGGATTCTGGGCGTTCGCTGGTTCCGTTCGCGCCGCGTGGCCACGCCTGTGGCTAAAATCCTGGGCGCGGCTTCCCTGCTCCTGTTTGTCCCCGCGCTGCTCGGTCTGCTGCCAGGACACTTCCGCTGGCTGCATGTGATTCCATTAGAGGGACTGCTGGGGCGGATCCTGGGCGACTTCCTGGTTCACTTTCTAAACCTGACAGGCGCTTACATTGTCTGCGGAGCCCTGGTCGCCGTCGCTCTCTACCTCACCACGGCATTCTCGTTCTCGTCTCTGCATGTGTGGCTGCCTACGCGATTTCCCCTGGTGCAGGCCCTGTGGCAGCGCTATGAAGACTGGCAGCACGCCCGCGCCAAAAAGCACGACCAGGAAGAACTGGACAAGCGCCGCGCCCAGAAGCCTGTGGTTAGCGCCAAACTAGTCCCGGCCAAGCTTGCGGAGGCTGAGCCGGTCGTCGCTCCTCGAGTACCAGCCACCTCGCCCGCCTATGCCGCAGAAGGCGCCACAGCCCGTCGCACCGGCATTGAGCGCATGTTGGAGGACGTGGCCCCAGAAGTAGCTCCAATTGGAGAGCCAGCCGTAACCAGCCGAGCCGATACCGGCCCTCAACCCAAGACCACCCTGCCCAAGCTTGCCGGATCCTTCAAACTCCCGCCCAGCAGCCTCCTGACGCGCCCAGACGAGCAACAGGCGGTCAACGAGGAGGCGTTAAAAGTCCTGGCCGTCACGCTCACCGAAAAGTGCGCCGAGTTCGACGTCCACGGCCAAGTCACCCAAATCAACCCCGGCCCGGTCGTGACCACATTCGAGTTCAAGCCCGACGCTGGCATCAAGTACAGCCGCATCACCGGCCTGGGCGACGACCTGTGCCTGGCCCTGCGCGCCGAGAGCATTCTGATCGAGCGCATGCCCGGCAAGTCGACCGTCGGCATTCAGGTGCCCAATCACGAACGCGAAATCATCTGGCTACGGGAAGGCGTCGAAGCGCCGGAGTTCACTGGCGGAAAGAACAAGATCACGCTGAGCCTGGGCAAGGACATTAACGGACGCATTGTCGTCGCCGACCTCGCCTCCATGCCGCACTTGCTCATCGCTGGGTCCACCGGCGCGGGCAAGAGCGTGGCCGTCAACGCCATGATCATGTCCATCCTGTACAAGGCGACGCCGGATCAAGTTCGTCTGATCCTGGTCGATCCCAAGCGCCTCGAACTGGGCGTCTATGAAGGTATTCCGCACCTGTACACGCCCATCATCACCGAGCCAAAACTCGCCGCCAACGCCCTGCGCAACGCTGTGCGCGAAATGGAACGCCGCCTTAAGCTGCTGGCGGCGAAAGGCGTGCGCAACATCGACCAGTACAACAAGCTATTCGATCAGGACACGCCCAGCCTGTTCGAAGACGCCGAAGACGAGAAGCCCATTCCCTACCTCGTCATCATCATCGACGAACTCGCCGACCTCATGATGCTCGATTCCAGCAACGTGGAAGAGTCCATCACGCGCCTGGCCCAGATGGCTCGCGCCGTCGGCATCCACCTCGTTCTAGCCACGCAGCGACCGTCGGTGGACGTCATTACCGGATTGATTAAAGCCAACTTCCCGGCGCGAATTTCCTTCCGCGTCGCCACCAAGGTGGACTCGCGCACGATTCTGGACGCCAACGGCGCGGAATCGCTGCTCGGCCGCGGCGACATGCTCTATCTGCCTTCCGGTTCAGCCCGCGTGCACCGCCTGCATGCTCCGTTCGTTACAGAAAAAGAAATCGCCGCCGTCGTCGAATTCTGGCGTCAACAAGGCACTGCGGAATACAAAGAAGAATTCCTGCAAGCGCCGAAGGACGAACGCAATGCCGAGTCCGGTGGCGGCAGCGCCGGAGAAGATGGCGACGGCGATCCCATGTACGAAGACGCGGTTCGCCTGGTGCTGGAGTTTGGCAAGGCTTCCACTTCCCTGCTGCAACGCCGTCTGCGCATCGGCTACGGCCGCGCCGCGCACCTCATTGACCTCATGGAAAACGACGGCATCGTGGGTGCCGCTGACGGCCCTAAGCCGCGCGAGGTCCTGAAGCGTCCTGACTGGATTACGGAAGTGGAACAAGCGCTGCGCTGATTCTGGCGGGGCGGTGATCTTTTTGGCGACTGCACAAGGCCTACGACACACTCGGGGCAGGGGTCCTTCGACTGCGCATTCCCGCGCTTGGCGCGCGAATGCTCCGCTCAGGATGACAAATTAAAAAAAGTGATGTTTAGGCACACTTCGGTGAGGTCGACCGTTTTTGCGGATCGCGTGGGCCTGAGAGTGAAATGTTGGGCCGCTTTTCTTGGCCCACTTCTTAAATCCTCTTGCCGCGAAGCGGTGAACATGCCGCGACGACGGTAAGTTTGGAATCGTTGTCCCCAGG
>JAYWAL010000048.1:0-98454 GCA_043782485.1 Acidobacteriaceae bacterium
CCAGGGCGAAGTTGCAGCAGATTCTCGTAGTTCCGTCCGTTAAGCGGGAGGTCGTTGATTTCTTTATTGCTAAGCGTACCGCCCAGAGTGGCGGAGGTAATGTTGATGAGCGGCACGTCTTCGGTGACCGTGACCACATCGACAATGTTGCCCGGTTGCAGAGCCACGTCAATGAGGGCATCACTAGCTACTTCGAGCTCGATGTTCTCGCGCTTTACGCTCTTAAAGCCTGTGGCTTCCACGCGGACTTCATAAACGCCGGGTTGGAGGTTGGGCGCGGCGTAGGTGCCACTGCTCTCGGTGGTGAACGTTCGGACGGCACCGCGCTGGACGTCGGTGACCGTGACGACGGCACCGCTCACTGTGGCACCGGTCTGGTCGGTGATCGTGCCGAGAATGCGGCCGGTGGTGGTCTGAGCGAACGCCGCCGGGACCAACAGGCAGGCTGCCAGAGCGAGGGCGAACAATCGCGTCAGCTTAGCGGTGGAAAGGGCACGGTGCGAAAAAGACATGACAAACTCCCGATTTACGTGGTCAGACAGCTCTACCACTGTCGAATTCTAAAAGTCAAGTAATGTTTAACGTTTAAATCCAAAATTTGGGCCTTGACGGATCTGTGGATCGCCGTGGTACAGTGGTCCAACCAGTGGCCCAATGCCTGAATTCGCCAGAAATTCTGGTCAGCCATGCGGTAGTTGGGAGCCTATCGGAATCGGTCGAGTCGTACAATGGCGACCGATATACGCCCTTCTAGCACTGACATGTAGCACTGACGTGGACGCGCTCTCGGAGAGTAAGCCATGTATAAGACAGTACGAACTTCGCGGCTCTACGAGCAGATTGTCGACCAGATCGAAGACTCGATTCTGAAGGGCGCGCTCAAGCCGGGAGACCAATTGCCGGCAGAGCGCGAGCTGGCGGTGCGCTTTGGCGTGAGCCGGACGGCCGTCCGGGAAGCAATTAAGGCGCTGCACGAGAAAGGGCTGGTGGAGGCCTACTCCGGCCGCGGAACGTTTATTACGGACGGGACTTCGCGGGCCATCCGGCAGTCGCTGGATTTGATGATTAAGATTGGCCAGTCGGACAACTCGGTTCATTTAGAGGAAGTGCGGGAGATTCTGGAGCCGGAGATTGCTGGGTTGGCGGCGACGAGGATTGAAGAGGGTCAACTGGCCATGATGCGGGACGCGATTGCGGTGATGGACCAGCAACGCCTGGAGCCGGAGGCTTACATCGAGGCGGATTTGGACTTCCACTTGGCCCTGGCGGAGGCGGCGGCGAATCCTTTGATTCTTTCGCTGATTGACTCCATTGTGGGGTTGCTGCGGGAACAGCGGATTCGGATATTTGAGGTGGACGGCGGGCCGGACCGGGGGCAGGTGCATCATCGCCGGATTCTGGACGCGGTGGAAGCGCGGGACCCGATCAAGGCGCGGGAAGCGATGCGGGCCCACCTGCGGCAGGTGCGGGCGGATTCGTCGGTGGCACCCAAGGCGTAGGTCGACATTGGAACATTTTGCGATTGTGGTTTTCATTCTGGAAAGGCTGGAGCATGGCAAATCTGGGGTTTGTTGGTTTGGGAGTGATGGGCGGCAACATGGTGGCGCGCCTGTTGGAAAAAGGACACACCGTCACCGGCTACAACCGGACGCGAGCCAAGGCGCAGTGGCTGATCGACAAAGGAATGAAGTGGGCGGAGTCCCCGCGCGCTGTGGTGGCGGCGGCTGACACCACCTTTTCGATGGTGACGAATACGGCGGCATTGCAGGCGATTGCCGAGGGGCCGGATGGGATGCTGGCTGCGCTTGGAGCGGGTAAAACTCTGATTGAGATGAGTACGGTGAGTCCGGAATTTAGCGGTGCCCTGGCCGAAAGGGTGAGGAAGACAGGTGCCGACATGGTGGATTCGCCGGTCTCCGGCAGTGTGATTACGTTGCAGGAGGGAAAGCTTTCCGTGATGGTGGGCGGAAAGAAGGAAACTTTTGAAAAGATCAAGCCGCTCTTGCAGGACATTGGCCCGAAGGTGACGCATGTGGGCGCGAACGGCCTTGCGTTGTGCATGAAGATTGCGTCGAACCTGAGCCTGGCAGTGCAGATGATGGCGTTTTCGGAGGGCGTACTGATTGCGGAAAAAAGTGGCATCGCTCGGGATGTGGCCGTGGATGTGCTGACCCATAGCGCGATTGCCTCGCCGATGATTCAATATCGCGGGCCTTTCGTACTGCAACAGCCGGAAGAGGCCTGGTTCGATTGCAACATGATGCAGAAGGACATGCTGTTGGCGCTGGAACTCGGCCGCAAATTGAATGTGCCCATGCCGACGACGGCGGCGTCGAACGAATTCTTGACGGCGGCGCGCGGGATGGGCTGGGAGAAGCTGGATTTTGCGGTGATGTTTGACGTGCTGGCGAAAATGTCCGGAGTCAAGACGGAGATTGCCAAATGACGACTTCGTTGCAACACCCTGGAGTTGGTCCGGAACTTGGGACAGAACGTCTGCTTTCGCTCTACCGCAAAATGGCCGCGATTCGGGCTTTTGAGGAGCAGGTGAATCAGCTGTATACACGGGCGCTGATGCCCGGGTTGGCGCATTTGTATTCCGGCGAAGAGGCGGTGGCGGTTGGAATTTGCGAGGCGCTGACGCGCGAGGATTACATCACGAGCACGCATCGCGGGCACGGGCATTGTCTGGCCAAGGGCGCGGCACCGGATCGCATGTTTGCGGAATTGCTGGGGAAGGAAGCTGGGTATTGCCGCGGGAAGGGTGGATCGATGCATATTGCCGATCCGACGACCGGGAACCTGGGCGCGAATGCGATTGTGGGCGGGAGCCTGGGAATTGCGACCGGGGCGGCGCTTTCGGCCAGGCACCTGGGCAATGGACGCGTGGCGGTTTCGTTTTTTGGCGAAGGCGCGCTGGGACAGGGATTGCTGTATGAGGTAATGAATCTGGCGCAACTGTGGAAACTGCCGGTCATCTACGCTTGCGAAAACAATATGTACAACGAGTACACACATTTTTCGGAGACCACGGCTGGGGATATTCTTTCGCGGGCGACGGCGTTTGGGATGCCCGCGGAGAGCGTGGATGGGCAGGATGTGCTGGCGGTGTTTGCCACCGCGAAGAAGCTAGTGGAGCGGGCGCGCCGTGGCCAAGGGCCTGCGTTTCTTTTGTGCAACACGTATCGCTACACCGGGCACCACGTGGGTGATATTAACCGCGAATACTACCGCAGCAAACAGGAAGAGCAAACCTGGAAGGGCGAACGCGATCCGATCAAGAATTTCGCGGCTTGGCTGACCGGGAAGAAGATAGCTGACGCTGCGGCCTTGGAACAGGTCCAAGCCGACGTGGCGGCCGAGATGGAAGTGGCGGTCAAGTTTGCTGTGGATGCACCCTACCCTGGGGTGCAAGAAGTGGAGCTGCACGTATATGCCGGAAACTAGCCGCGAGTTGACTTACGGCCAAGCCGTAAACGAAGCGCTGGCGGAGGAAATGCGCCGCGACCCTACCGTCTGCATTTTTGGGGAAGATGTGGCTGAGGCGGGCACGCCCTTCAAAGTCTTGTCGGGATTGGTGGCGGAGTTTGGAAAAGAGCGGGTGATTGACACGCCGATTTCCGAGGCTGGCTTTACTGGAGTAGGCGTGGGTGCGGCCATGACGGGGCTGCGACCGGTGGTCGACATCATGTTCGGCGACTTTATCACGCTCACGATGGACCAAATGGTGAATCAAGCGGCAAAGGTTCACTATATGTCCGGTGGAAAGTGGAAAGTTCCGATGGTGATGCGGACGACGTTGGGAGCCACGCGACGTTCAGCGGCGCAACACTCGCAGTCCTTGCATGCGTGGTTTAGTCACATTCCGGGACTGAAAGTAGCGCTGCCCTCAACGCCCTATGATGTGAAGGGGCTGTTGAAGACGGCGATTCGCGATGACAATCCCGTGATTATTTTTGAAGACAAAATGATGTACAAGCTGAAGGGGCCGGTGCCGGAGGGAGAATATACCATTCCTTTGGGAGTGGCGGACGTGAAGCGCTCAGGCGAGGATATTTCGCTGATTGCGACCAGCAGTATGGTGCAAGTGGCTCTGGAAGCGGCTGTTTTATTGGCGGAAATTGGGATCAGCGCGGAAGTTGTGGATCCCCGTACGACTTGGCCGCTGGACGAGAAAACTCTGATCGATTCTGTGAAAAAGACTTCGCGGGCGATTGTGCTGGACGAAGGCTACGAGCGCTACGGAGTGACGGCGGAAATTGCCGCCGTGGTGGCTGCTGGAGCGTTTTATGATTTGGACGCGCCGGTGAAACGCATGGGAGCGATGCACATTCCCATTCCGTTCTCTCCGCCGTTGGAAGATGTGACGGTTCCGACCGGGCAGACGGTATTTGAGGCGGCTCGGGCCATGGTGAAGAAGAGCTAGTCCAATTTTGCGAGTAAGAGGTGGATTGTGGGATTGAAAACGCACGGAACGATGGCGGTCGATTGGGAGCAGCGCATCGACTTCGACCGGTTGCGCCGCGAACGTCTGGCGCGCGCCAAAGCCGCGCTGGCGAAGTCGGAAATGGGTTCCCTGCTCTGCTTCGATATGAACAACGTGCGCTACCTAACGGCGACGCATATTGGAACATGGGCGCAGGATAAGGCCAACCGCTTTACGATTTTACCGCAGAATGATGAGCCAATTTTGTGGGATTTTGGCTCGGCGGCTCGGCACCACCAACAGAACTGCCCGTGGTTGGGTGAGGATCGTTCTCGCCCCGGAATTTCAGTCTTGCGGGGAGCGATGACGCCGGAAATGGGGCGGGCGGAAGATGTCGCCAAGAAGATCAAGTTGGAACTCGAAATGCGCGGGCTGCACAAAGAACCCGTGGGCGTCGACATTGTGGAGCTGCCTGTGTTGTTTGCGCTCCAGAAGGAAGGCCTCACTATTATCGACGGCCAGGCTTTGATGTCCGAAGTCCGTATGATCAAGACGCAGGACGAGATTTCGTTACTCAACACCTCGGCCATGATGGTCGATGCGGCTTATGACGAACTGTACCGGGCGATGAAGCCGGGAATGCGTGAAAACGAAGCGGTGGGGCTGGTCAGCAAAGTTCTGTATGACCTTGGCTCGGAATACGTGGAAGCAGTGAACGCAATTTCCGGGGAACGCTGCAATCCGCATCCGCATGTATTTTCCGACCGCGTTCTTCGTCCTGGCGACCCTGTCTACTACGACATTTTGCATTCTTACATGGGCTACCGGACTTGCTATTATCGGTGTTTCACAATTGGATATGCATCGCATGCGATGGTGGACGCATATAAACGCTGCCGCGACTACCTGGATGCGGCGATTGAGCTGGTCAGGCCCGGACGGACGACGGCGGAGATTGCGGCGGTTTGGCCGAAGGCGCAGGATTTCGGATTTCCCAATGAAGAAGCGGCGTTTGCCCTGCAATATGGGCACGGCATCGGTCTTGCGATTTGGGAGAAGCCGGTAATCAGCCGGTTGGTTTCGTTCGAGCATCCGCTGGAGATCAAGCCGGGCATGGTGTTCGCTCTGGAAACATTCTGGCCCTCGAAGGATGGCTGGAGCGCTGCGCGTATTGAAGAGGAAATTGTTGTTACGGAAACGGGCCATGAAGTCATCACACGGTTTCCCGCGGAAAAATTGCTGGTGGCAGGGGCACACTATTACACCGTGGACGGACCTTTGCCAACAACGCGCGAGCATGAAGCGCCCCCGAGCCAGCACGTGAAAAGCATGATTGCCGCCAGCGCGAAGTCGGAGCAGCTAAAGCCGAAGAAATCCAAAAAGAAGTAGGAAGGCACATCAGAAGAACGCCGGGCGTTCAGCTGCGATGGAGGGATAACTATGGCAATCAGCATTGTAATGCCCGCGTTGGAGATGGCTCAAGAAACCGGGAAGCTTGTTTCCTGGATCCAGCCGGAAGGTGCCACGGTCGCCAAAGGCGATCTGATTCTGGAAATTGAAACCGACAAGGCCGTGATGGAGATAGAGTCTCCGGCAGCGGGCGTGCTCGCGGGGTTCAAAGCGAAGCCGGGCGACGTGGTGCCAGTCGGACAGGTGATTGGCTGGATTGTAGCGGCTGGGGAAGCGCCGCCGGTGGAAGCGGCGCAGGCGGCTTCGGGGCGGAATCTGACGAGCGTCAGCGCGGCTGCGCCAGGAGCGCCCGCCGCTACGTCGGTTATCCCAGGTGAGACGCATGAGGCCAGAGTTTCACCGAAGGCGCGGCGCTTGGCGAAAGAGCGCGGCGTGGACCTGGGCCAGTTGCGTGGATCGGGGCCAGATGGGGAGATTACGACGGCCGATGTTCTGGCCGTGGCGGATGCTCCGACCCCGGCCGCTTCCGCGCCGACAAACCTCTCGTCCATTGAGCGCCTGATGGCCGAACGCACCACACAGAGCTGGACGACGGTTCCACACTTCTTCCTGACGCGGGAGATTGACGCCAGCGCTTTGAACGTGTTGCGGGAAAAGCTGCTGCCCGGCATTGAACATGCGCATGCCGTCCGCCTTACCCATACGGACTTGCTGGTGGCGCTAGTGGCGCGCGTGCTCTCGAAATATCGCATCATGAACTCGAGCTGGCTGAATGGCGCAATTCATACGAACGCGGATGTCAATATTGCGGTAGCGATGGCGGTCACCGGAGGCGTGGTCGGCGCGGTCATCCCTAATGCGGATCGATTGGCTCCCTGGGAAATTGCGGTGCAGCGTCGAGATCTTTCCGCGCGGGCGCGTGCTGGGCGACTGCGGCCTGGGGATATTGCCGGCGCCACATTCACCATTAGCAACCTGGGAATGTATCGCGTAGATTCTTTCAGCGCGATTATTACGCCGCCACAGGCCGCAGTGCTGGCCGTGGGTAGCATTGCGGATCGCGTGGTCCCGGTGGATGGAAGGCCTGCAATTCGTCCCATCATGAACGTGACTCTATCGAGCGATCATCGCGTCGTGGATGGAGCCCGAGCGGCCGACTTCCTCGATGCGCTGGCGGAGGCGATTGAAGCGCCGCAGAGCCTATTGCCGTAAAGTTTAATTTTGTAGCGCGAAAAAGCGGCGGATCCCACCCGGGATTCGCCGCTTTTTCTCCTGCCGGGTTCGCCTAAATGGTGGCTTTAACTGTGAAGGTGGAAGTAACGCCGTTCGCGGGAATGGCAAAATTGCCCAGACCTTGGCTGCTGAGACGAGAAGGCAGCGCGGTCGCAGCGGTGGTTCCGCCGCCGCTGATGATGTAATTCAACGACATCTTGTCGGTACTAGCCGTGGTTAGGCCCCAGGAATACGGTATCGTCACCGCGCATGTGGCAGTGGCACCGGTGCGGGTTGCTTTGCTGGTGGCATCTTCCAAAATGACAATGCCCGCCCCCAAATCAATGAGAGTGGCTCCAGCTGAGCACGTGATGACGTCCGCCGCAGGCAGAGTCGAACTTACGGTAATCGTAAAGTTGAAAACTAATTTACCCCCAAAAATGGTGGCCGCTGCCGCGTTGGCATCTGAGGCCACGACAGCTGGTGTCGGGGTAAACAGACTCGTCTTTGGATCATAGGTGCCCGGGATACTACGTCCGGTAGGTTTGTTCGAAGCGGAGGCTTGAGCCAAAGTCGGGAGGGTAGCCAAACAAACAAACAGCAAGAGTAGCAGTTGACGTCGCATAGTCTTCTCCTATGGAGGAACTCTAAGTGGTCCCTACCAATGCCAAGAAGGGTATATGGAAGGGGTGCTAAGCCGCAAGGGGAGAGGCGTTTGGCGGACGCACCTTGTCAGTCATCGCGGTATGGCGAGCGCAGTGGTATCAATTGAGTATTCTCCCCGACTTGTTTCCGTAAGGACTGCGATTTCGTATGGCAAAGCGCGTGAGCGTGGACCGCTGGTTGTTTGCTGTCACCCTGCTGCTCGTATTCGTTGGGCTGGTCATGGTGTTTAGCGCTTCCGCCGTGATGGCGAAAGAACGCTTTGGCTCGGCGTCGACGTTTTTGGTCCGGCAACTGGCTTGGGCTGTGGCGGGGCTGGTGGTGATGCTGCTGGCGATGCGCTTTGACTATCGCCGCTACAAGCATCCGGCGCTGGTCTTTTCCGCGCTTGGAATTACCACACTACTCTTGATTGCGGTGTTTCTGATGGACCGCTCGCACAATACCCACCGCTGGATTCGCTTCGGAGGGTTTTCCCTACAGCCCTCCGAACTGGCCAAGCCTGCGCTCATCCTGTTTTTGGCCTTCTTTTTGGAGTCGCGCTTCAAGTCTGTCGGTTCGACCAGTATCGACGACGTCCGCAATACGCTTTTGCCAGCGGCTGTGCCAGCGCTTGTATTCCTCATCTTGATTGTTCTTCAGCCGGATCTTGGCACTGCGATTGCCTGCGCTGGAATTGCCGCTAGCATCCTTTATGTGGCGGGCTTGCGCATGCGCTATTTTGGGTACTCACTGCTGGCCGCGTCCCTGCCGCTTTATTACTTGTTGTTCCACGTAAGCTGGCGGCGCGAGCGCATGTTGGCCTTTATGAATCCGTTTGCTGACCCGCAGGGGCGCGGCTTCCACATGATTCAGTCTCTGATCGCGGTGAGCACCGGCGGCCTGACCGGCGTTGGATTGATGGAAGGCAAGCAGAAGCTGTTCTACCTGCCCGAACCACACACGGATTTCATCTTCGCCGTGATTTCCGAGGAGCTGGGCTTGATCGGCTCTATCTTTGTCGTTGCGTTGTTCGCCATTTTTCTGGTGCGGGGCGTCCGCACAGCGCTCAAGATTGAAGACCCGTTCGGGCGGCTTTTGGCAACGGGCATCACCTGCATGGTGTGCCTGCAAGCCTTCATCAATGTCAGCGTTGTCCTGGGACTGATGCCGACCAAAGGCATTCCGCTGCCCTTTGTTTCCTACGGCGGCTCGTCGATTTTCGTCATGCTGATGTGTGTCGGAGTGCTACTCAACATCTCCAAGCAGATAGAATAAGCTCGATGCGAGTGATCCTGGCGGGAGGCGGAACGGGTGGACACGTCATCCCTGCGCTCGCCATAGCGCGCGAGCTGCAAGTCAACCACGCGGCGGACTGTTGTTTTATCGGAACATCGCGCGGCATTGAGACCCGGCTCGTGCCTGCCGCCGGATTCCCTCTGGAGTTGATCCAGGTCGGCGCACTGAACCAGGTTAGCCTCGCTACCCGCGTCAAAACCCTCTTGGGCCTGCCGCTGGCGGTACTTGGTTCGCTGCGCATTGTCCGCAGGTTTCGTCCCGATGTCATGATTGGTGTGGGCGGCTATGCCTCTGGCCCGGCCCTGCTGGCCGCCGCCTTGAGTCGCGTGCCGACGGTTGCGTTTGAGCCGAACGTGGTTCCCGGTTTTGCCAATCGCAGGGTCGCACCCTTTGTTTCCGCTGCCGCCGTGCACTTTGAGGAAACTAAGAAGTATTTTCGCAACTGCCACGTCACCGGCGTTCCCGTGCGCGCGGAATTCTTCGCACTCCCGCCGCGCGAGCTAGCCACGCCCCCGACTCTATTGGTCTTCGGAGGCAGCCAGGGTGCACGCGCCATCAACCAGGCCCTTTGCGGAGCCATGCCTGCGCTGCGTGTGAGCATCCCGGGTGTCCAGGTATTACACCAAACCGGCGAACGTGACTACGACGCGACGATTGCCGCATACGAGAAGTTGGGCGCCCCGGTTGAGGTTTTCAAGTTTATGGATAACATGCCTGCCATGTTCGCGCGCGCTGACCTGATTGTCAGCCGTGCCGGAGCCAGCACGGTGGCGGAAATTGCGGCGGCGGGAAAACCCTCGATATTTGTTCCATTTCCGAAGGCCGCCGACGACCATCAACGCCGCAACGCCGAAGCCATGCAAGCGGCTGGCGCCGCCGTGATGCTGGAAGAACGTGACCTCTCAACCGCCAGACTGGCCGCGATCGTCACCGAACTCCTCTCGAATGCAGTAAAGTTAAGGGCGATGTCCGCAGCTGCGCGCGAGATGGCCCACCCGAATGCTACCCGCGACATCGCGAATCTGGCACTAAGCCTGGTTCGAGCCACTGATAACTGACGACTGACAGCTAGTAACAGCTCTTATGTTTGCCAAAATTCAGCGCATTCATTTCGTAGGCATCGGCGGCATTGGCATGAGCGGTATTGCCGAGGTCTTGCTGAATCTCGGCTACAAAATTTCCGGTTCGGATCTGAAGTCGACCGCGGTGACTCAGAGATTGGCGTCCATGGGTGCGCAGATTTTTCCCGGTCACCGGGCGGACAATGTCACCGGCGCGGACGTAGTTGTGACCAGCTCCGCCATCCTTCGCGATAATCCAGAGGTCACGGAAGCCACTCGCTTGCACATTCCCATCATCCAACGAGCCGAGATGCTGGCGGAACTGATGCGCTTGAAGTACGGCATCGCCATTGCCGGAATGCACGGCAAAACTACGACTACGTCGATGGTGGCTGCGGTCCTTGCCGCCGGGGGACTGGACCCAACCGTTGTGGTGGGTGGACGCGTGGATGCCATGGGTTCCAACGCCCGCCTGGGTAATTCTCAATATTTGGTAGCGGAGGCGGATGAGAGTGACCGTTCATTTCTCAAGCTTTCGCCCATACTCTCTGTGGTCACTAATCTCGATCGTGAACACATGGATTGCTATCGAGACATGAAGGACGTGGAAGATACGTTCGTCGAATTCATGAACCGGGTTCCATTTTATGGCATGGTGGTGGCGTGTGCGGACGATGCCTTGCTGCGGGCGCTGCTGCCGCGAGTGAAGCGCCGCGTGGTCACGTATGGCACTACCCAGGACGCCGATTTTCGAGTACAGCCTCAGCTCACGGACAGGCAGGCGTCGACCTTGAATCGCTTTCAAGTTCGTTACAAGAACCAGGATTTAGGTGAGTTCCAGCTTCACGTGCCGGGCCAGCACAATGTTCTGAATGCGACCGCGGCGATCGCTGTTGGCATTGGTCTCGATCTTTCTCCTGACCAGATTCGCGGGGCTTTGCAGTCTTTTCGTGGGGTCGACCGGCGCTTTGAGCGGAAAGGCGTGGTGCGCGGTGTCACCGTGGTGGATGACTACGGCCACCACCCCACCGAGATTCGCGCCACGCTGTCGGCCGCAAAGCAAGCAGGTTTTGCCCGTGTCCATGTTATTTTTCAACCGCATCGGTACACGCGCACACAACTCCTCATGGAAGAATTCGCAACCGCCTTCAGCGATGCCACTACGGTCGCCGTCCTCGATATTTACCCCGCCAGCGAAGCGCCGATCCCCGGAATTACTGCGGAAGTCCTGTCGCAACACATCCGCAATCAAGGCCAGCGCGATGCGCATTATGCGCCGTCTTTTCCCGAAGCTGTCGCTTCGGCGGGGAGCGCCGCGCGGGACGGAGATCTCATTCTCACCCTCGGCGCGGGCAATGTGTCGCAGCTCGGTCCGCTGGTCCTCGAGCAACTCGCCCGCACCTAGACTTTCGCTTTATCTTCTCCCAAGCCAGTAAACATGCGGGTCCCGTGCACCCCACTTCTGTGCCGCGTACCAACATTCTCTCTCGGCAAGGGCTCAAAACGTGGTTATATTTGAAAGATCAACTGGCGATTCACCAGCGACAACCCATGGCGCGGACAGACAGCGCAGTGTTGCCGCACGAAGAAACTGCTCCCGCTCAAGAGGAGTTTCTTCATCCGGAAATGGACGCACGCTTCACGAACCTCGACGAAGAGGATGCCACTCCTTTTCTTCGAAAGCAGAGGCGCGTCCCAGTCCGCCGCGGCCCCCTTCCTAAAAAAACCACCAAGCTGCTCAAGTGGCTCGGCTTGGCTGCGGGCATGCTCGTCCTGCTTGGCATCGCCTACGGGTTTCTCTATCAGTATGGTGAACGGTCCTGGCGCTTTCGCGTGGAATCCAGCGACCAGATCGAAATCGCGGGCACGCAAAACGTAACGCGTGGCCAGGTCATGGACGCGCTCGGCAGCGATATTGGGAGGAACATCTTTTTCGTCCCGCTCGACGAGCGCCGCGCGCAGCTGGAACAAATTCCCTGGGTGGAATCGGCCTCGGTCATGCGCTTTGTTCCTAACCGGCTCAAGGTTGCTGTGCAGGAACGCACGCCTGTGGCGTTCGTCCGGATCGGCTCGCACATCGGCCTGATCGACAACACCGGGCACATCATGGAACTTCCGCCCCACAGCAAGACGCAGTATTCGTTCCCTGTAATCGCCGGCACGCGTGACACGGAGCCGCTTTCCACGCGCGCCGCAAGGATGAAGGTCTATAACGAACTGGTGCGAGAGCTCGATTCCGAAGGCGGCCACTATTCGTCCGAGCTCAGCGAAGTTGACCTCACGGACCCCGAGGACACCAAGGTTCTGATCAGCGATCCATCCGGCGACGTGCTGCTTCACCTGGGGTCCGTCAGTTCAGGTTCTGGAAATTACCTGGATCGCGTCAAGCTCTACCATGCCCACGTAGGCGAGTGGCGCCAGCAGTTTGAAAAGCTGGACTCCGTAGACCTCCGCTATGAACGGCAAATCGTGGTGAACCCCGATCTGCGGTCGCCCACGCCAACCGTCTCCCTCTCTCCCGCCGCGGCCAAAGCCGCCGTCACCGCGGGTGTTCCGGCCATTGCCATGACAGCCGCCGCTCTGGTCAAGCGCCAGCAAGCCATTGCCAAGCCGCCTCTAGTCGCCGCCAAGTCTACGACGAAACTTCCAGCAAAAGCGGCGACGCATCCGGCGAAGCCCCCTAACAAGCCCGCGGCAAAGACTCATGCAGTCAAGAAAGTCCTACGCCGGGCTAAGCCGCCAAACAAACGGAGCAAGCCAGCGAAGCACGCCGCCAGGCAAACTCAATCCGCCGCGAAAACGGTGAAGCGAGCCAGCATGCTAGCGCCAGCCAAACCGCACCAGACGGGGACCACAAAACGCTCGACCCAAGGCAAGCCACACGCCGCAATCGCGAAACAGTAATGGAAAAAATGTGCCTATGACCTCGACCAATATGACCAGCACCAGCGACAACCTGATCACTGCTATCGACCTCGGCAGTTCCAAAACTGTCGTGCTCGTCGCCGAGGTCACCAGCGCCGGCCTGCGCTATCGCGGTCACGGCGTAGCCGAGTCGCGAGGTTCGCACAAAGGCGTCATCGTCGATCTGGATCGCGCAGCCGCATCCATTCAGAAGGCCGCCGAGCAGGCGGAAAACACTGCCGGTGCTCCGGTCGAGCGCGCCATCGTTGGCATTGGCGGAGCGCACGTTCGCGGTGTCAACAGCCAGGGCGGCATTAGCCTGGGCTTGCGAGCCCGTGAAATTACCCGCGAGGAAATTCGCCAGTCCGTCGAAAAGGCCCGCGCCATCGCCCTTCCAGCCGACCGGGAAGTTCTCCACCTGCTCCCCAGGGAATTCGTGCTGGACGGCCAACCCGGCATCCACGATCCGCTCGGCATGATGGCCACGCGCCTCGAAGTTCGCGTCCACATTCTCACCGCTGCCACTAGCGCCGTGCAAAACGTTGTCACCGCCGTCAACCGCGCCGGCGTCGAAGTCTCAGACACCGTATTCGAACCGCTCGCCTGCGCCGACTCCGTGCTTCGCAGCGACGAACGCGAAGTCGGTGTCTGCCTCGTTGACATTGGTGCTGGCTCCACGGAAATGATTGTGTATCACGAAGGCGCGGTCGTCCACTCCGCCGTGATTCCCATCGGCGGCGACCACTTCACCAGCGATTTGACTGTGGGCCTCGCCACCCCGGGCGTCGAAGCGGAAAAAATTAAACGAATTTACGGAAACGCCGTGGTCACCCTCATCCCCGAAGGCAACGAGGTCGAAGTCCCGTCTGTCGGCGATCGTCCGTCGCGGATGGTATCCCAGCGTTTCATCGGTGAAATTTTGGAGCCTCGCGCCCGCGAACTCTTCGAGATGATGCGGCAAAATCTCCGCCAATCCGGCTATCTCGACATTTGCGCCGGAGGCTGCGTGCTCAGCGGCGGCGGCACGCGGCTGGCCGGAATCCTGGATGTCGCCGAGTCCACCCTGCGCCGCCCCCTGCGCCTCTCCTGGCCCACGCCCATGGCCAAGATGCCCCGCATTCTCGCCGAACCCGAATATGCCACCGTGCTGGGCATGGCGCTCTATTCTCATCGCGTGCGCGTGGCCCGCGGCATGCAAGACGGTCGCTGGAGCACGCGCCTCAAATCGTTCTTCGGCAGGAAAGGCGCATGACTACCAACTCACTCTGTCATCCTGAGCGAAACATTCCCGCTCGCGCAGCGAACGGGAATGTGCAGTCGAACGACCCCTGCCCAACCATAACCGCCGGGACAGCGAAAAGTTATTCACCGCCCGCCCAGTACGACAGCACAGAAAACGCAGGAATCTTTCGACTACACATTCGCTCAAGATGACATTTATTTTTTGGAACCACTCGACTCAACGACCACAAAAGGGGAACAGCAAATGGAAAACCCAGCCAACATCCGCATCAGCTTCCAGGACGACGCCCGTAACGACGCCCGCATCAAGGTAATCGGCGTGGGCGGAGGCGGCTGCAACGCCGTCAACCGCATGATTGATGCAGGCGTCGAAGGCGTCGAATTCGTAGTCGCCAACACCGACCTGCAAGCCCTGCGCATGTCCCGCGCCGTGGTCAAGATTCAGCTCGGCGTCAAGCTGACCAATGGCCTCGGCGCCGGTGCCAACCCCGAAGTCGGCCGCAAAGCCGCCCTCGAAGACTCGGAAAAAATCATCGAGGCCCTCGAAGGCGCTGACATGGTGTTCATCACCACCGGCCTCGGTGGTGGCACCGGAACCGGCGCTGCCCCCATCATCGCTTCGCTCGCCAGCGAAATGGGCGCGCTCACCGTGGGCGTCGTCACCAAGCCCTTTGGCTTCGAAGGCAAGCGCCGCATGCAGCAGGCCGAAAAGGGTATGGCCGAACTGGTGGAGGCCGTCGACACCATGATCGCCATCCCCAACGAAAAGCTGCTCGCCGTGGCGCAGGATGCGGGCTTCTTCGAATCGTTCCGCATCGCCGACGATATTCTGCGCCAGGGCGTGCAGGGCATTTCCGACATCATCACCATCCCCGGCATCATCAATCGCGACTTCGCCGACGTAAAGGCGATCATGTCGGGCATGGGCTACGCCGTCATGGGCACCGCCACCGCCAGCGGCCCCCGCCGCGCCGCCGAGGCCGCCAACAAAGCCATTGCCTCGCCACTGCTCGAAGCCGGAGCCATTGACGGTGCCCGCGGCATCCTTATCAACGTCACCGGCTCCAGCTCGCTGAAGTTGTCCGAAGTCAACGAAGCCAGCATGATCATCCAGGCCGCCGCCCACGAGGACGCCAACATTATCTTCGGTGCCGTGCTCGACGACAAAATGCAGGACAGCCTGAAAATCACGGTCATCGCCACCGGCTTCAAAGACATCCCCCGCTTCGAACGCGAACGGATTTACACCCACAACGCGCCCATCATTGTGCGCGATTCCCCTTCCTATTCAGCTCCGGAGCCGGAACCCGTTTTCGAACCCGAGCCGATGCGGATCATGTCGGCTGCCAGCTCGGATTTCACCGATGCGTTCGTCCCGTCGGGGCACGCCGGGTCGGCCGCTCTCGGCATGGAGGCGCAGACCACCGCCTACGAAGCGCCGCCAGCGTATGACCCACCGGCCTACGAGCAATACGACCAGCACGACCTTGATGTGCCCGCCTTCATCCGCAAGCGGGCCGAAATCATGTAGTTAACGGATGAGTAACCCAACAATGGTTACTTTGGGGATGTTCTTTCCGTAACTTGTCTGCAAGTTACTGTATAAAAATGACTTAGGTCCACAGGCCGAGTTGTGACAAAGGTAAATTTGCCGTTGCCTTCAGCCGTTCTAGACCGTAGCATTCATTCACGGTAGGGTTCTTGCGGGGTTCGCCTACAGGGTTTTCCGCCGTTGGCGGATTGTGCATCTGAACGAGTAGAAGCGCTGGTACCGGCGGGAGCGGCCACAAGCATGATCAATATTTGTAAGTCCTTGCGAGGATTGGTTTTAGCTATAATTTTAGCAGCCCCGGTCGCCGCCTTGGCGGCCCACGTCAACCCGCGTCCGCTGACCTCCCGTCCGCGCGCCAAAATCACGGAAAGCGCCAAAGCTCGCCATCGCATCAGCCGGCTGCGGCAAAGGCGGCGCTCTGCCTCCCGCAAGGGTTCTACCCACTCGGCTCGGCTGAGTCGGCATCACCGGCACTATCGCGAGCGCTTCTTTACGAGTTCCTTCGCCACGGACACCATGAACGGCGACATTACGGAAGGCGAAGATGCCACCGTGCGCGCTGCTGCTATTGATGCTCTCGGCAACATGAATGGCACGGTCACGGCCATTGATCCGAACACGGGCCGCATTTTGGCCATGGTCAACCAGAAGCTTGCGCTCTCGGCTGGCGCGCAGCCCTGCTCCACCATTAAGGTTCCCGTCGCGCTCGCGGCCCTCAGCGAAGGCATTGTCACCAAAGACACGGAAATTCCGCTGGGCCGCTACTCGACGATGAACATGACCACCGCCCTGGCGCGCTCCAATAACGCCTATTTTGAGGCCTTGGGCCGCAAGCTGGGTTTTGCCCGCGTTCATCGCTACGCGCAGCAGTTTGGCCTGGGCGAGCTGGCTGGTTATGACATCCCCGGCGAACACCGTGGCGTCTATCCCACCAACGAAATTTCGCAAAAGCTCGGCGGCGTCGGCAAAATGTGCTCATTTGGCGAAGGGATCTCCATGACCCCTTTGCAATTAGGCGCGCTGGTTTCGGCCATCGCCAACGGCGGCACGCTCTACTACTTGCAGCATCCGGAAAGCCCGGAGGAAGTAGAAGACTTTGAGCCGCGCACCAAGCGCGTTTTGAAGATCAGCAACGCCATTCCTGAGATGGAAGACGGCCTCTCGGGCGCGACACACTACGGCACGGCACGGCATTTGCGCCTCAGCTTCAGCGAGGAAGACGTCTTGGGGAAAACCGGCACCTGTTCGCACGCCGGCACCCGGTTCGGCTGGTTCGCTTCCTACGTCAACACCGACGCCGGGGATATTGTCATCGTTGTCTTCCTGCGCGGCGGCCGGCCCACCTACGGCCCCAAGGCAGCCGAGTTGGCTGGGCGCATGTACCGGAATCTCTATGACCACAGCTTCTTCGCGGCGAAGGCAACGCTGCCCAAGGCACCGGAAGTGCCGGAAGCAAAAGACCTCCAATAGCTGAGATTCCCGAGTTACCATCGTTTTTCCAGTGTGACCACCGTCATCTAAAAGTCCTGAAGCGCGCAGGATACACTTTGGCCATGCGAAGTTTGCATGCCAGACTTGCCAGCGTCGTCGCCGTCCTCGCTTTGGTCGGGACATTGACGGCTCAGACATATCGCGTCGTGCCGGTCACCGATGGTGGAACCATTTCCGGAACCGTCAAGTGGACCGGACCGGCCGCCCCGAAACTCGAAGTGGCCATCAATAAAGATGCGGACGTTTGCGATCCTGAAGGGCTCAAGATTCGCAATCTGGAGCGCCTGGTCATTGGCCCGGATGGCGGCGTGGCTAACACGATTGTCTATCTCAAAAACATTTCCAGCGGCAAGGAACTGGTGTTGCCGGAAGCGCGCCGTTTGCTGGACCAGAAACATTGCCGCTACGAACCCCACATTTTGTTGGTGCCGCAATCCGGCGCAGTGGCCATGAAGAGTTCCGATCACGTGCTCCACACCGTGCATAGCGACGGAGCCGCCAGCTTCAATCTGGCGTTCCCCTTCACCGATCACGTGACGTCCCAAACGCTAAATACCCCGGGCGTGATCAACCTGAAGTGCAACGGCGGACATTCCTGGATGAATGCGGAAATCATGGTGGTGTCCCACCCTTACTACGCCGTGACCGGAGAAGACGGCAGATTTGAACTCAACAACGTGCCGCCCGGGGACTACCAAATCGTGGCCTGGCACGAGGGTTGGAGCGTTCTAGGAAAAGAAAATGCGCTGGACGTGCTGAGTCAAAAACAAGTTCAGCGCGTGATCTTCAGCGAGCCAAAGATCTGGGAGCAATCAGTCACCGTCCGCCCGAAAGCCGCGTCCAGCGTCAAGTTCACAATTTCGCAGAAATAGTTATCTGCTTGTAACCCTTATTCCCCGAGGTTCGCCAGATCCGCGGTGTAGGGTTTTGGCTCTTTCCATTTCGAAATACCCGTTCGTCTCAGGTCCCCTGCGTCGATTCTGCGGGACGAGATCCATTGAATTACCCACCAAGCGAAACTCGCTGAACCAGACCTTCACCCTTCGGAACGTCTCATTCCGAGCGAAGCGAGGAATCCCTAGGCCCTCGACTCTGCACAATTCTCTCCAGTTTCCCTTTGCAGGTGTCCTCGGAAGAAGACTGGAGAGCGCCCCGCCACCCTGGACACTCTGGAGATTCCTCGCTTGGCTACGGAATGACTATTGAAAAATAGTGACAGTTTAAAAACAAAGGGACTCATTCCAAGCTCCCGAGCCCTAAGTGTCTAAAGTCCACCCACCATCCGCCGATCACCGCTCTTGGAGGCGCTGCGCTTGAGCGCTTCCTTCTTCCCACGGGTGCCGATGGTCACTTGGATCAGGCAATCCACTGGGGTGGTTCAGGAGTATCCGGATGAAGTTACAGATTTCGCACCTGTGTCATATGGATTTCCATCGGAGGCGTGCTTTCTTGCGTGGCAGTTGGATCTTGCTGGCTGTCCTTCTCGGCGTTGCGGCGCAGGCGCAAGCCGCCTCGGCCACGACGACCACTCTATCTATAGCCCCGGGGACTTCGTTGACCACTGGCACCGTCGTGACCCTGCAAGCCAGCGTCGGTGCCGGGGGAACGCCCGTCACCCAGGGGACCGTGGTGTTTTACGACGGAGCCGCCGTCCTGGCCTCCGCGCAGGTGGTGGGACGAGGCGTCGCCTACACGCATGGCACAGCCAACTGCAAGCTCTACCTTGGACCCGGCACGCACACGATGAAGGCAGTCTATGGCGGCACCAGCCTGTTCACTGCTAGCGCATCGGCACCCACCGTCATCACCGTGGTGTTGGCCTCCCCAGCTCCCACAGCCACGACGATTTCCGCCACCGGCGTTTCCGGAAACTACACGTTGACTGGCACGGTGACCGCGCTGAGTGCCATCGCCCCGACCGGCACCGTCTCGTTCCTCGATCAAAGCAATGGCAACTTCCTTTTGGGATCGGCACCGTTGAGTTTGCCTTCGCAAGCCAATGCCTGGGGTTCAGCAGCCACGTTCGCGACCGGCGGTTCTACTTACGGCGTCATCCTCGCCGACCTCAATGCCGACGGCATACTGGATCTGGTCACCACGAACTACGGTGGCACGACCATGAGCGTGCTGCTCGGCAATGGCGATGGCACTTTCCAGCCTCACGTGGATTACGCCGCTGGAACGCTGTCGTTCGGACTGGCGGCGGGTGACCTCAACGGCGACGGCATCCCCGACTTAGCCGTCGCCTCGGGCACCAGCAATGCCGTCCGGGTCTTCCTGGGCAATGGCGATGGCACCTTCCAGGCCGCGCAAGTGTATGACACGGTGGGAGTTGCAGAATACGCTGTGGTCGCCGATTTTAACCGTGATGGCATTCTGGACCTCGCCACCTGCTCAGCCAGCGTAGCCTCGATCAGCGTACTGCTCGGTAATGGCGACGGGACCTTCGCGGCCGCGCAAACCTTTGGTTCCAGCGTCTTTCCTGACGGCCTGGCCGTGGGCGACTTCAACGGCGACGGCAACCCGGACCTGGCGGTGGCCAATAAGACGATCAACACCGTCAGCATCTTTCTCGGGAAGGGCGACGGCACCTTCCTCGCTCCAGCCGACTGGCCGACCGGCTCTTCCCCCACTAACATCGCGGTGGCGGACTTGAACGCCGACGGCAAGGCAGACCTGGTCGTGACCAATTCCGTGGGTACGGCCATCAGCGTGTTTCTGGGCAATGGCGATGGGACATTTCAGTCCAAGGTGGACTACTCCGGCTTCAGCGGCCCGTGGGGCGTGGTCACGGCAGATGTGAACGGCGACGGCATCCCCGACGTGGTTGCTTCCAGCCCCGGCACCCAGTCGGTGGAGGTCTTGCAGGGAAACGGCGACGGCACGCTACAGTCACCTGTAACCACGGCGACCGGCGTCACCAACTACCTGCTGGCGCTGGGCGATCTGAACGGCGATGGCGTGGTTGATCTTGGGGTACCCAATGTTTCGACCAGCCTGGTGGAGGTTTTAATCGGCTCCATCTCTGCCACCTCCACGCTAGCTGGCGTCTCCGTGCCCGGCGGCGGCACCCACAACGTCGTCGCCAGCTATGCCGGGGATACCAGCTCCGGACCGAGCACGTCCGCTCCCATCGGTCTGGCCGGGACGCCTTTCGTCACCACCATCTCACTGAGCGGCGCGCCCTCCTCCGGCCCTCCGGGGCAAACCTTCATTTTTACGGCGACCATTTCGCCGTCCAGCAGCTCGGGCTTCACCGCCAGCGGCACCATTACATTTTTGGATAGCGGCATGGCCCTGGGAGCGCCGGTGACCCTGGTCAACGGCTCGGCCACCCTGAGCACGAGCGCGTTGTCCAGCGGCATGCACTCGATCACGGCGACGTACTCGGGAGACACGAACTTCCTCGGCAGCGCCTCGTCGCCGCCCTTGGCGATCACAGTGCTCACCCCGCAGACGATTACCTTTCCGCAACCAAACCCCGTGGCCTACGGCGTGGCTCCCTTCACGCTGAACGCAACCGCCAGTTCCGGGCTTCCGGTCAGCTTTACCGTCGTAAGCGGGCCAGCCACCGTGATGGGGGCGACCCTAACAATACTTGGCGCGGGCAACGTGGTCATCCAAGCCGACCAGGCCGGAGACACCACCCACACGTCCGCCCAGCCGGTGCAACGAACCCTGGTGGTCAACAAGGCTTCCAGCGCGATAGCGCTCTCAGCCTCGCCCAGCAGCGTGAATGTGAACGCCAACGTCACCCTGACCGCGAACGTTTCGGGGAGCTCGTCCGGGGGAAGCCTGCCAGCACCGACGGGGGTCGTCACCTTCTTCAATGGCTCCACGCAGCTCGCCCCGGTGCCGGTGAATGGCTCCGGCACAGCGGCTTATAGCACGACCTCGCTACCTGCAGGAGTCAACTCGATCACCGCCATCTACGCCGGAGACAGCAACTTCGCCGCCAGCACTTCGGCGGCGACCCCAGTATCCGTGGCGGCCCCGCAGACCATCACATTCCCTCCCCTGAACCCGGTGACCTATGGCGTGGCACCGCTTACGCTTAGCGCGACCGCCAGCTCGGGACTGCCGGTAACCTTGAGCCTGGTTTCCGGACAGGCCACGCTGGTGGGCAACACCCTGACCCTGCCGGCGGCGGGCACGGTGGTCATCCAAGCCGATCAAGCGGGAAATTCCAGCTACCCGCCAGCCGCTGCGGTGCGGCGCACCCTGTTGGTGAACCGCGCCCCCAGCTCCGTAGTCTTAACGGCATCGGCGAACCATGCGCCGCCTGGGACCAGCATTACCTTCACGGCAACGGTTTCGAGCGGCGGCCTGCGCGCGCCGACGGGCAGCGTTGTGTTTCTGGATCGAACGCTGCCGCTGGCGACGGCGGCGCTCAACAGCTTGGGCGTGGCGACGTATTCGACTTCGTCCCTGAGCATCGGCGACCACATCCTGGTGGCCTACTACGGCGGGGATTCGAACTTTGCGGTGACGACGACAACCTTGGATCAGGCGGTGGTCGGCCCCACCTATTACGTGACCGCCAATCCGGCATCGCTGACCGTCAAGCTTGGCCAAACGGCGACTTCAACGGTGACGATCAAGCCGGTGGGTGGGTTTCGGGGGCAGGTCTCGCTGGTGTGCGCGGGCGCGCCGGAGATTGCCAGCTGTTCCTTGAGTCCCACGACGGTGGTCTTGCCCGGCGATGATCTGCCCAAAACGGTGCAGTTCAATCTAACCACGAGCGTGGTGAAGGCGACGCAGAGCGCGTCGTTTGGTTACGGAGCGGGGCTGGCGCTTCTGTCGCCTCTTGGTTTTGCTGTCTGGATGTCGAGGGCCAGCGGATGGCGGCGGCGAAGGGTTGTCGGATTTTGGGTCCCCTGGTTGGTCCCCCAGCGGCGACGGCTATGGATTTTAGCGTTGGGCCTGCTCTTGCTGGGCCTGGGAGGGTGCGGATGGCACACCGCTCCGTTCGGGAACTGGACCATTGTGATGACTTCAACGACGGGCGGAGCCAACCCGCCGCAGAACGCCATGATTCACCTCACGATTACGCCTTGAAGGGTGACGCGAAATCGAGAGAATTGGAATTCCTGTGTGTTCCATAGTTGATACGGATAAAAAGCGAGATCACAAGCTCTCGGCTTGACTTAGGACACGACAGTGCGCTCGAGTTGGGTCAATCGCGCTTTGGGGAATCGGCCCCGGCATCGGCTGGAAACAGCTTCATCTCCACTTCGCGATCCTTCGACGACACTTTTTTTGCCGCGTCGGTGGTGTTTTCGGTCAGCTTGCCCTTCACTACGTAATAGCCTTCCTGGGCGCGCGATTTGGCCGGTCCTCGATCCACGATTCCCTGGAACTGGAACCAGGTTCCGTGCACTGTGTCCGTGGTGAAGGTCAGCTCATGGCCATTAAGCTTGCCTTGCTTGAAGAAGTGGTCAAGGAAGGCTCCGTGGTCACTCTCGGTGTCTCCGTAACGCGAGACGAAGCCAGTCACGGCACCCGCATCCTCGATCGTAATTTGAACGAACTCGCCCTCCCGCAGGAAGGTATACATTCCCGAGTAGTCTTCAGCGGGTTGGGTGGCGGACGAGGGAGCAGGAGGACTGGCCGTCTGCTGCCCAATGGCCGGCAGGGCCAGGGCAACCGTCAGGGCCAGGAATTGCAAAATTTTTACCATTGGAGTCATGCCTCGCATCCTACACAAAGGGCTGCACTTTCCGCATCTTCCGAGGTCCTTCCCGCGGGTTGAGGGGAATTTCTGCACCAGTGAGTCGCGTTGGCCAAACCGACCAGCCCGGAAGCCCACTATAATCTGCGGGTTGGCGGTGGTTGATTTTTCCGTCGCTGATTTTGGCTGGTGCTAATTTGCCTGCTGCTGTTTGGATGCAGCCGGTTGGATGATTCTGGTTCCGCTCCGGTTGATTCTTTGCCAATGCTGCTGGAAAACCCGACGATTCCGCAAGACTTGACGGCAGCAACGCCGACCTTCGCGCTGCTGCGCCGCCGGGAGCCGTTGCGCCTGAGGTTGCTGGGCGACCTGGGCTACTTCCTGAGCCGCAAGCCAGCCCCGCCGGCCAACGAGACATCCTTCTGGCGCGACGTTTTTGTGCCCTCCCAGCAGCCCTGGACCACGTTTCTGGAGTCCCTGGTGTACCACGCCCTGGTGGTGGCTGCCATACTTGCCTGGGGCCAATGGCGGCCCGCACCCCGTATTTCGCTGCGAGACCCCTGGAAAGACACCAAGCTCGTGGTTTACCCCGCCACGGCTGCCCAGAAGCCCGACCTGCCTAAACTGGACACAGGAAGCGCCGGAATCCACCGGGCCCAGGCGGGGGACCCGGCACTAGCCAGCCAGCCCATTCTTTCGGTGCCCCGGGAGCCGGATAACCGCGCTCAGACGATTGTGACGCCTCCAGAAATTGTTCTTCACAGCACGGTGCGAATGCCCAATATCGTGGCCTGGAGCGCCTTGCCGCTGGCCCCAGCGCCCGCCCTGACGGTCTTGGCGTCCGAACGGACCGTAATGGCTCCGGCGCTGTCTGTGGTCGCTCCAGCGCCGCAAATCAACCTGGCGCACCGCAGCAGCCTGACGATGCCACGAACGGCTGTTGTAGCGCCGCCACCGGCCATCGAGGACGCGCCGCAGCGCAGCCAGCCGACCCTGGCCACAGCCGTAGTGCCGCCGCCACCGTCGGTGGAGGCTTCGCAGCCGCTGGGTAACCTGATTCTGGGGCCGACCAAGGTCGTCGCGCCGGCACCGCAGCTCCCGATGGGCGAGCCGCGGACGCTGCGCGCCTCCGCCAGCCAGCAGGCGGCTGGACAGGCGCTTTCGGGTAGCGTAGTTCCACCGCCCCCGTCGCTTTCCTCGGACACGGCTTCACGTTCGGGTCGGATGATCGCCCTGAGCGTGAATCCTGTTGCGCCGTCGCAACCGCCGCCCGCTGGCAATCGCCGGGGCGAGTTCTCAGCGAATCCGCAAGGCCGCGAGCAAGGTTCTGGACGCCCTGCGATCACGGAGTCCGGCAAGGCCGCGAGCGCCAGCACAGGCGGCACAGCCACCGTTCCCGGGCTGCCGGCTGGCATTCGGATTGACGACGCGGAGGCTTCGCCGAACGGCAGGGGCGGTGCCGAATCACTCGCCAGCATCACTATTGACCGCCATCCCATCGCGGCGAGCGTTGCGCCGACGCGCGTGAATACGGCGAACCGCAAGCCGGCCGTGCTCTCCGAGCGCACGCCTAGCGAGACGGAGCGGAAAGTCTTTGGCGGACGCCGTTACTACCAGATGATGCTGAACATGCCGAATTTAAATTCCGCTGGCGGAACATGGGTCATCCGCTTTGCGGAGCTGAAGGCGGGTGCGGCGCAAGGCGAGTTGTTCTCACCGCTGCTCACCCTTAAGTCAGATCCTGCCTACCCTTCGGAATTGCAGCGCGCCAACGTGCAGGGCACGGTTACGCTCTACGCCATCATCCACAGCAACGGCAGCGTGGGAGACATTCGCGTGCTGGACGGGGCTGACGAGCGACTGGATCAATACGCCGCCGAGGCGTTGGCCCGTTGCCGTTTTGAGCCTGCGTTAAAGGGCGGCGTGCCAGTAGCGTTGGAAGCGGTTGTAGCGATTCCGTTCCGCGCACGAAAAGAGTTTTAGCTGGCGCGACGCGGGTGTCCGCGTCGTTTGAAGCCCATTTTGCGGCGCACCCTAAGCCTTGGCGGCTCTGTCCAAACACGCGTAGAGGGCGGCATTCGTGCAGACTTCGTAATACTTCTGCTGCGTCCACCCGTGCACCGTGTAATCTCTGGGATCAGCCAGCGCCACATGGCCCTCGCGAATCAGAATGGTGCGAAACACTTCCCGATCCACCGGAACCAACCCGCGAAACACGCGCGCCTGCTCGCCATCCCAAAGGCGAGGCAGCTCCAGCGAGCACGGCTCCAGCGAAATTTCCTTTTGTAGTTTTTGGAACGCTGCTTCGCTCAACCGAATTCCATCGATATTGAATTGCGAGAGGAGTTCGACAAAGGTTTCGCCGACCGGCGCGTCATCCACGGTTTGAAAGGCGTAGACATTGAAGCCGGCCGCCTGCCCTTGCAGCGCGCGGCGCGCGATTTTACTGCATGACGATAGCCGGTCGCTCTCATTCAACGCATCGGAGATCATAATGGGCCGGTCGCCATCGAGCAGAAATAGCGGCGCTGAATCCTGGTAACTAATGCCGATTCCCAGCTCGATCATGGGCAAGCCTGATTGCCGCAAACGGTGGTTGTAGCCGCGAACAATCTCAATCATGTCACGACCCAGAGCGCAGGCGCGGCTCACCAGGAAACCTGCGTCGTCCTCTGTTTCCACAATGGAAAGGATGATGGCATCGCCCTCCAGGAACACCTTGTTGGCCTTGTACCGTGCCAGCAGCATGTTCACGGGATCATAAAAATTCATGCTGAAATAGGACGCGGGATTCAACCCCAACTGAATCAGCGACCGCGTCAGCTCGGTTGAGTCGCGCACATCCGCCTTTAAAATCACGTGCCGAGACAGACTCTCTGCGCTCTTGGATGTTTCTTCGCGCAGCAGGAACTCCTGCAACAGGCCGTTGACCGACGACAACTCGCGCATGCGTTCGTTCTGAATCACGTTCACGGCATCCGCCGCCGCGTTTAGTGCCTCCAGACGTTGCAAGTCGCGGTGGTAGCGCATCAAATCAAACAAGAATCGGGCACCAATGCGGGCACGTTCGCTGCTGCCGCAGCTGGCGATGCGATCCACCGCCGCATGTAAATTCACGGCGGCCGAGCGGCCCTGATCCTGAATTAACTTCTCCACCCGATCAAGTTCCTCGGATGAAATAAGGGCGTTTTTTAATTGCTGGGCATTGACGCGGTTTCCGTATTCCACGAGCAGCGGAACCGTCTCATAAGCCGCCAGCACGTACGGCAGCAGCTTCTGCTCTTGCAACAAATCCACCCATGCCTCCAACCGCTCACTTTCCGCCCGCCCAACGGGTGATTCCGCCGAAGTGCCGCTACCCACCAGTAGCTGCGCATTCTCTGGAACATTGAGCCAGGCGGCCACACTGGCCTCGTCCGCTCCAGTCATTCGCCCGCCGAGCGACCGCAGAAACGTAACCGCCGTTTGGCGAAGCGCCGGAAAGCGATCCGCGTCTTTCAGAAAATTTCCCCACAAGACGTATTGCTCGGCATTGGTTGTATCGTCACGCCCGTCGTCGGTGAATAGCAGCGGATTCAGCAGCAGCTCATACCCGGGCGAGTCGACGTCGCCAAACATGGATCTCCGCGTGCGCCCCAGAGTTTCCTTTTCGATCTCCCGCAGGCAACGCAGCACTTCCTGCATGGTTTTGCGCAACACGTTTTTCTTCCCAACCTGGAACGCGGCCACTTTCTCGCGGATTTCCAGCGCTCGCTGCTCGCGCACGCCTTCACAAGCCTTTTGGCGAATGCGGCAGCGCTCCACAATTTCCGCGAACTGCGCCAACACTTCCGCGCGCAGGAATTTGATCACCGCCACGCGTCCGAGCAGATCCACGGCGATGTTACTTTTCTCTTTTGCGCCGTGCAGGACGGCCAAGTGAATATCTGTGAGCAGCCGCTTAATCTCAGCAGGCTCCGGCCGGAGCGGCACCGTTCCGATTTTGATGGTGCTGGTTCGGACTGCCGGGTCCGGCGCGGCGGAGTGCGTTACCGGCCGCACAAACATTTCCCGCGTCTGCTTTTCCTCTACCGGAGAGGAGGCATGTTCGTCGAGCACCGTCTCCACGCCGCCATAGCGCACGATGAGCCGCGCCAAATGGATGCGCATCTGCTCGCAAAACTTCGGACTGAGGGAAACATCACTGCGCAGATTGTCGATGCCCGGCGGAATCTTATCCAGCGGCAGTACGGGCACATACGTCGCCAAATCCGGGGGCGGACTGGACGATCCACGGCTACGCAGTTTGAAGACAGGAATACGTGGCATCGGTGCTGGGCGGGCCTCTCCATGAAAAGGCTAGCACCGAGGGAAACAGCTGACACGTTACCACCGTTACCATGAAGCGGTTAGGTTAAAACGCTATTGCATCCCAGCCTTGTCCGACTGCTTGCGTGCGGCCTCGAACTCATCCCCCGGGAGCCACTGAATCAACTCCGGCAGCATCGCCGCCTTCCAGCCTAGAGCCAATCCGAAACGCGCGATCACGGCGTCGCTGCGGAAATCCATCTCCGGGCGATACTCGTCGCTGGGCTGATGGTAGTGCTTGGCAGTGTATTCCTCGGCCTGTTGCAGGCCCCACTCTGCAGGATGCTCCTTATACTTCATGCCAGCATTGACGGAAAAGGAGGGAACGCCCGCGCGTGCCAGGCTGAAATGGTCGGAACGATAGTAGTGCCCAGCCTCAGGACGGGAATCTGGCTTGATGGCGAGCTTAAAGTCTTTGGCGGTGGATTCCAGCACTGGGTAAAAGTTGGTTCGTTCCGATCCGGAAACTTCAGTTTCTTCCGGCTCGCCCAGTGGTGGGACGTCATCAAAGTTCAGGTCCAACGTAATGTGGCTGGCTGGAACGGGTGGATGCAGCCCCAGGTACTCTGAGCCGCGCAGGCCCTGCTCTTCCGCCGTAACGGACGCAAACAGAACCGACCGCGGCGGTGCCGCACCGGAAGCAAAGCTCCGCGCCAGTTCCAGCAGAATGCCGCAGCCGGTGGCGTTGTCATTCGCGCCGTTGTATATATTGTCGCCGGTCGCATCCGCGCGCATGCCCAGGTGGTCATAGTGCGCGGTGTACAAAACGGCATCGGCCGCACGTTTCGGATCTGAACCAGCCAGCATGGCGACCACGTTGCTCGATTCAAACTGACGCACCTTCGTGATCATGTGCGCTTTGAGCCGCACCGCGACCGGCGTGGGATGAAAGTCGCGAGACTGTGCGTCGGCCAGCATCTTGTTCACGTCCATGCCCGCAGCCTGCGCTAGCTTAGCCGCCACTTTCAGCGGAACCCACGCGGCCACCTTCAATTGCGGGCTGCCGTCCGCGCGCAGGCGCGATTGTTCGCCCGACCAGGAATTTCGCACCACGTCCCAGCCGTAGCTGGCCATTTCCGTTTTATGAATTAAGATGACGCCCACCGCGCCGTGCCGCGCCGCCTCTTCATACTTGTATGTCCAGCGTCCGTAGTACGTCAGCGCCTTGCCCTTGAAGAACTTCGCGTCATCCGAAGGCGGCTCGTTCACCAGCATCAGCAGGACTTTGCCCTTCACATCCAAGCCTTTATAGTCATCCCACTGGTATTCCGGCGCGGTAATTCCGTAGCCGACGTAGACCAGCGGCGCATCCACCACGGATTCAGCGTTCTGCGAATTGTCCGTCGCCACGTAATCGTCAAAGCGCTTCAGGCTCATGACTTCCCCGGAATCAGGAACAAGCGAAAATGTGGTCGCGGGCTGCGTTTCCAGGCCCACCATCGGCACCTTCTGCAAATATGTACCGTTGTCGCCCGCTGGCTTAAGGCCATAGAGCGCGAACTGCGTGGCAATGTACTCCGCTGCAATGTCGCCGCCGCGCTGGCCGGTTCCGCGCCCTTCCAACAGGTCGTGCGAGAGAAAGTGAACGTGCGCGCGAATCTTTTCCGGGTCAATGCTCTTCATTTCCGCAAAAGCCGCTGGAGGTAGTTGAATGGCGCGCCCCGTGGACACCGTTCCGGCGCTGAAACCAGCGCCGCTCAACACGCCCACACAAAAAAACAGAGATGCTACTTTCCGCATTCCACTCTCCCAATGAATTCCTTAAATTCTTGCTGACTCAATCCGCGACCGCGGATCAATTTTTCGATCCTCAACCAAACCGGAAATCGTCAATCTTCTCTTGCGGCCGAATCAGCGCCGTTGGCGGCATTTTCCCAATGGCCGCCATCTTTGCCCCCATCGCTTCAAAGTCTTTCCGGCTCCATCCCACAGAAGAAATTCCAATTTTCCCGTTTTGCTCAATCCAGAACACAGTTGGCACGTTGGTCAGTCCGTAAGCGTTGGACACCGGATAGCTATTGGTGTCATCCAGCAGCATGGGAAACGTCGCGGAGAAACTCTTGGCAAACGCCTGGGTTTCCTTCCGCGGATTTTGCGAAACTCCGGCCAGGGTCACGCCGCGATTCTGGTAAGCCTGGAAGAGCCGCTCATACAAGGGAAATGCGTATTGGCATACGGGACACGACTTCTTGAAAAACACCAAAATCACCGGTCCGCGCGTTAACGCCTCGGACAACGAAAAATTTGCGCCATCCGTGGTTGGCAACGTAAACGCTGGCGCCGCGACCCCTGCTTTCAGTGTCTCCATGCGCCCTCCCGCACTGTCAGATGTCCACCACCGTAGCCAACGAAACATAGTCACCGTCGTGTTCGGGCTATAGAAGTTCCGCGGCCCGCAAAATTTTCTGTGCCAAACCCGTTAGCGGAATCCCCGCCAAACGCGTTAGCGGAATTCTTTTGCCTTGGCCGCCGCCGCGAATCACACGCACATCATAATTCGTCGTCGTAATCGAGTGCTTCAAGCGCAACCAAATCTTCGGCTCCACGCTGTTGGGCACAACCTCCGGCAATTCCCACATCATCGGCATCAATGACGCGTCGGCTGCGCGCTGCGTCAGTCGAACCTTGCCGTCGCGGCAATCCAGAGCATAGAACACGGTTGCCTTGGTTGTCTTCTGCGATTTTTGCAATTCCGGCAAACGGCCCCGCGTCTGGCAAGCGTCGGCCACCGGACACGCCAAACACTTCGGCTCTCCCGGCACACAGACGGTTGCGCCCAACTCCATCATCGCCTGATTAAAATCTCCAGGGCGCTGCGAACTCAGCAGTTGTTGCGCGAACGTCCATACCTCTTCCTTCGCCATCCGCTGGCCGAGCAAACGCTCCGCCACGCGCACGACGTTGCCGTCAACCACGGCAACAGCTTCACCAAACGCAATGCTGGCAATCGCCGCTGAAGTGTAGCGACCAATACCGGGAAGCTCTTCCCACGCTTCCGCTGTTGCGGGGAACTTGCCGTCGCGCTCGCGCACAATCATTTGAGCCGCGTCATGCAGCGCGCGTGCCCGGCGGTAGTATCCCAGCCCGCTCCAAGCGGCCAGAACGGCTGGCTGCGTGGCCGCAGCCAAGGCTTCCACAGTTGGAAACAAGCGGAGAAACTCGGTGTACTTTTCCACTACAGCCGCCACGCGCGTCTGCTGGAGCATGATTTCCGATAGCCAGACGCGGTACGGATCGCGATCTTTGCGCCACGGTAGGTCGCGCTGGTGTGCGTCGTACCAGATAAGCAGCTGGCGGCGAAATTTTCGCTCTTGAATCGGAACATGCTTTGCGCCCCTTGGAGACAAGGCTTTCCCAAGGCGTTTTTCGATCACTTGTGGACGTTGCGGCACTTCCCGCATTCTATAACGTAGTAAACTTCAGACATCGCTCCACCAGTCAGCTTCACGAGGTCAGCCCATGCCCGATTTCAGCCGCAAAGTTGAAGATGCCATTCGCAGTGTCGAAGAGCGCATCCACGAAGCCGCTCCGCACCTGAACGAAAAAGTAGCCGAAGCCAGCGCGCAAATCGAAAAAGACGCGCAGGAGTTGATTGATTATCTGAATCGCGAAGTGGTTCCGGCGATCCGCACGCACTCGACGAAGGCCCTGCGCGTTGCCTCGGAAAAATTGACGCAGCTCGCCACCTACATCGAGCAGCACAAACAAAATTGAGCATGACGTCGCAGCGGGCTCGGCTGGCGTTGACTGCGTTGGTACTTGTCGCTTCCGTGACAGGGTGCGGCAAAAAGCCCGTGCGCGTCGCTACGGTGCCTCCGCCGACCGTGAGCGAACCGGGGGACCACATGCCCGCGCCGCCACCAGCTCCGCCGACCGCGCAACCCGCCACCCGAGAAAGCGGTCCACCAGACGACTTCGGCATCGCCCCTGACGCCGTTCCAATTTACACAATTACTGGCATGGCCAGCTGGTATGGGCCTCCGTATCACAATCACAAGGCCTCGAACGGCGAGGTCTTCGACATGAACGCGATGACCGCCGCCAGCCTTACGCTGCCCCTGGGAACCATCGCGCGCGTGACGAACATGAAGACTGGCGACTCAGCGCTGGTGCGCATCAACGACCGTGGCCCGTTTGTGGAAGGTCGCATTCTTGACCTCTCGATGGCGGCGGCGAAAAAGATCGATACCTGGCGCGCGGGCGTGGCACCAATCAAGTTAGAGGTTCTGAAAACGCCTTCACCCCTCGAGACCGGCGGGCGTTGGTGCGTACAAATTGGGTCGATCCAGGGCGAGGAAGCCGCAGCCAAGTTACAAGACCATTTGCAGCGCCGCTATCGCGCGGCCAAAGTGATCAAGTTCTTAAGCCCGGTCGGAGTCTGGTGGGTTCGCATTCGTGTCGACCACGACGACCGCAGCCGGGCCGAAACGCTGGCAAAGGAAACTCAACCGGACGAAGGTGCTGTATTTTTGGTGAGATTGGACTAACGGCTCAGCACTGGTATGCTTTCCAGGTCCATGCGCATTCAATTTTCCACGATGCTCGCGTTTTGTGCGGTGATGGCGACTGGTCTTCCAGTTTCCGCGCAACAAGCCACACAACAGTCGACGACTTCACAAAAGCCGGAAGACACCGAAGTCTGGGAGCCTATACCCAAAGTCGTGACGCCCGGCGCTAGTAACAGCGCGCCTCCCTCCGACGCCATCGTTTTGTTCGACGGCAAAAATGCCGACGAATGGGTGTCAGCCCAGGACAAGACGCCCGCCAAATGGATCGTCGCCGACGGCGTGCTCAGCGTCAAAAAGGAAGCCGGTAACATCGAAACCCGGCGAACCTTCCGAAATTATCAACTTCATATCGAGTGGAAGATCCCGGAAAACGTCACGGGCACGGGGCAGGGGCGGGGCAATAGCGGCGTATTTCTCGCCTCCACCGGACCCGACGATGCCGGATATGAGTTGCAGGTTCTAGATTCCTACAACAACAAAACCTACGTGAACGGCCAAGCGGGCAGCATTTATAAGCAGGGCATTCCGTTAGCGAACCCAATGCGCAAGCCCGGCGAGTGGCAGACTTACGATGTGGTTTGGACTGCCCCCGTCTTCAATGCTGATGGCTCATTGAAGGCTCCAGCTTACGTCACGGTCATTTTCAATGGCGTGCTGGTGCAGAATCACTTTGAGCTAAAGGGTGAGACGGTTTATCGCGGGCAGCCGTTTTTTAAGAAATTCGAGAGCGCCCCCATTAAGCTCCAATCGCACGGCGACAAGAGCGAACCCATCAGCTTCCGGAATATCTGGGTGAGAGAACTGAATTAGAGCTTTCGACGCCCGCCTAAGCCTTACTCCACCGCGTTGCGCGCCACGACTTCCTTGTACCATTCGGCACTCAACTTCGGCGTGCGCTTTTGCGTTTTGAAGTCGACATAGTGGATGCCAAAGCGCTTGCTGTAGCCGTCCGCCCATTCGTAATTGTCGAGCAGGCTCCATAGGAAATAGCCCTTGATCGGATAGCCTTCCGCAGCCGCGCGATGCAGATGCGTCAAGTGATTGCGCAAATACATGAGGCGATCCGTATCCTCCACATGCCCGTCGGCGGCAATCACATCATCCGCGGAACAGCCGTTTTCCGTAATGTACAAGGCCTTCGGCTTCCAGATATCGCTCACATTGCGAACCGCCCAGTAAATCACTTCCGGCCCAATGAAGAGCCACGGCGAAGCCATGTGCGGATACGAAGTCTGGCGTTTCAAAACTTCGTAGCCGAGCGGAGAAGCATCGGGACGCACGTAGTCAGGCGTATAGACATTAAGGCCGACGAAATCGACCGGACTGCTGATGGCCTTCATGTCACCCTCTTCCACCTTGGGAGCGTTCGCCCCTTCGCGCGCGAGGTAGGCATCGGTGTATTTGCCTTCCATGACGGCGGTCAGGAAAGGCGCATTCTCCTCGCGGGTAGCGGTGCGGGTGGCCTTGATGTATTCCGGGCTCTCGATCGCGGGCACATAGACGTTGGCATTTTCGGCCAACCCAACCTGCGTTCCAGGTTTGGCATTGGCACGAATGGCTTGAACGCCCAGACCATGCGCCAGAATAGCGTGGTGACGCACCTGGTTAACCGGCCCGGGCGGCAGCTTCAGGCCGGGAGCAAACTGCCCGATTTTGTGACCCAGATCGCTGATGCAAACAAACTCGTTCGTCGTAAAAAAATGCTGCACGCGGTCCGCAAGATGCTTAGCCACATATCCGGCATAGTCCGCGAACGCCTTGGACGTATCGCGCGATTGCCAGCCACCCGGCAACGCTTGCGGCAGGTCCCAGTGAAATAGCGTGATGTAAGGAGTAATGCCGTTCTTCAGCAACTCGTCGACGACGCGATTGTAGTAGTCAAGACCCTTGTGGTTCGGCTGCCCCGTTCCACTCGGGAAAATCCGCGCCCAGGCAATGGACATGCGGTAACCCTTGACTCCCAGGTTCTTCAGCAACCCTATGTCTTCTTTGTAAAGATGATAGGAATCGTCGGCAACATCGCCGGTGTCTCCCTGAAAAGTTTTTCCAGGCGTGTGCGAGAAAACGTCCCAATTCGTCTGCCCGCGCCCATCCTCGTTCACCCCACCCTCGATCTGGTAAGAGGCGGTGGCGCAACCCCAGAGAAAGTTATCGGGGAAGCGCAGGCTTTTCGGCGACTGGGCGAAAGAGCCCTTGGGCAAGGAAGCAGCGGCTAAAGCGGCGGCGGCGGTTTTGCCAAATTGGCGGCGTGATAACGTTTTCATAGCGGGAAGATCGTATCATTGCTGAGCACCAAGATCAAAACTCTAGCCGCCCACTACTAGTTGAGGAGTCCAATTTCATGACAGACTGCCTATTTTGCAAAATTGTGAGCGGGGAAATCCCGGCGAAGAAAGTTTATGAGGACGAGCATAACTTGGCGTTTGAAGATATTGCGCCCAAAGCGCCGACGCATGTTCTGGTGATTCCGAAGAAGCACCTGCGGGGGTTGAAGGAGGCTGGGGCGGGGGATGCCGAGCTGATCGGGCGACTGAATCTGGTGGCGGCGCAGATTGGACGCGAGCGCGGAATTGAAGACGGCTACCGGACGGTGTTGAATGTAGGTCCCAAATCAGGGCAGTCGGTGTTTCACATTCATCTGCACCTTGTAGGTGGCCGCGAGTTAGCATGGCCGCCGGGATAAAGCAGTTGCCGAAAGGCTGTTGCCAGAAGTCAGTTGCCAGTTAGCGACTCTGGCAACTGAAAGCTGGCAACCGGCTACTGCACTACCTGAGTTTCTTCTTCCTCGGTGGCACCGTGGCGGCGGAGGATTTGGGGCAGATTTTGCGAGAAAGCGGAGCGGGGAACGACCATGTCGCAGCCCGCTTCTTGCGCCTTGAGCTTAAGTTCGCCTTGGATGTGCGAAAGAAATCCCAGAATGCTGGTGCCCTTTTTTAGCTTGGTCTTCAGCCTGGGGATGGTCGTCAGCGGCTTGGCATTGGCATTGTTGAGGTCGAAGATGATAAGGGAAGGTTTTTCCTCACCATTTTCCTTGATCCGTTCCAGCAACTCTTTTTCAGTCTTGACGAATTCGACCTTGACGTTCATCTTGCGGGCCGTTTCCTGAATTTTCGCGAGGAAAAACAGGTCTTCGACAAAGGCGAATATCCGGGAGTTTGTATCTTCCAGGCTGCCAGTAGCTGGCTCGGGCGCTAACACCGGGTAAGCGCCGGAAAAACTGCGGCCACCATTGCCGTTGCCATTTTGGATGGCGCGATAGCTGTGGTCCATGGGCGCAGTGTAGATGCCGCCGGGGTTGTTCTGTCTTTGGTGGCGGTCCATACGCTGTTGCTGGCCGCGAGCCTGACCCTGGTTTCGTCCCTGGGTTTGGCTGGAGCCCGGATTCTGACCCTGCTGAGTTTGCCCTGACTGCTGACTTCCGGAATGGCGGCGGCCGCGACGGCGCCTGCCCTTGCCGGGTGTGCCGGAAGAGTGGTTGCTTGGATTCATAGATGTCTCGGTTTACTCAATTGTGTAAGTGGCGAGCCGTTTTGCGGACTCGCTGGAGTTACCACGTACCCTGCCACACCGTGGGCCGGGCGGCGAAAACCGTCCTGACCGAAAAGTGCTTGCGATGCGGCTGAAAAGCCAGTTCTTGATTTGACTCGTTGCTTGTTGTGTTCTAAAAGTTCTCTGTTTCTAAGCAACCGGTCAAAACGACCTAGTCCAAAGCGCGTGCAGCTTGTGCGCGAAAGGGCCAGCACGGGAGCGTGGCCATCGGGAACAGTTTGATGTTACTCACAAGCGGGGATTCCGCGCAAGTGCCTTGAGTCACCAGGGACAAAAAACCTGTGTAAAACGCTCGCAGGGCGCGAAATCAGGCCTGGCAAGCGTCTTTTGCCCAGGCGACGGCACGCCAATAGGCGGCGGAAACCGCCTCTTCGTCGAGTTTCATTTGCTGGACTAGCTCCTTCATGCGCGCCCAGTTTCCCGTTTCCTGCGCCAGCACCAGATCGAACGCGCCGGTCAGTGGGCTCGGTTCGCCAAGCAGTGCGGCCTTGATTTCCTGTGAGAGGGGAACGCGGTCCAGCAGCTCGCTGAGGGGAATTTCCAGAATCACATCCAGCAGCGACATGAGGCCGAGGAAGAACAGGTCTTCGCTACCGCCCTGAACGTGGGGAGCTAAACTCTCGCAAAAACGGGCGCGGGTAAGAGCATTGCGGATGAGTTCGGTGGAGGCAGCGGCCCCGGCATGGAGCGTGACCACCAAGGCCACCCATTTGCGAATCTGTTTTTCTCCCAGAACCATCAGGGCATGACGGACGGAACGGATTTCCGCTGTAAAAAAGAAGGCCGAGGAATTCAGGTAGCGGAGCAGCCGGTAGACCAAGGAAGCATCCGCTTTAATCTGTTTTTCGACTTCGTTCAGGTTGATCGCGGGCTTGGAAACCTCCCGCATCAGGGTCAAGGCGTGGAGCTGCAAGGGCGAGATTTCGCGAGTATGGAGAATGACAGGCTTCTGGAAAAAGTATCCCTGGAAGTAGTGAAATCCGAGCTCAAGGGCGAGTTTGTGGTCGTCGGGTGTTTCAATTTTTTCAGCGAGAAAGATCAAGCCCTCGCGGGAGTATTCCTTGATGATTTCGCGGCATTGCTCGGCGGTGGTTGCCATCCAGTCGACCTTAAGGATGTCGGCAAGCGGAACCATCACGCGTCTGGGGTCGTGGGCGGTGAAATCATCAAGGGCCAGTCGGTAGCCTGCGGTTTTGTGGCGAATGCAGGCTTCCATCACTTCCGGGTCGGGGGTAATGGTTTCCAGAATCTCCAGCACCACCCGCTCTTTCGGCAACAGGGTCATGTAGTCGTTCATCAGAGTTTCGCGCGTGCAGTTGAAGAAACCGATGGCGTGTTCGCAAAGCAGATCAAGGCCCATCAGGAGTGAACTATCCAGCGTGCTGCGGCACGCGGCGTCAGCATTAGTGCCCCCAAAAGAGTTTTCCCAGCTATCGCGGAACAGCAGTTCGTAGCCAAACAGGCGGCGCTGGCGATCAAAAATAGGCTGGCGAGCAACGAATCGCAAGCCTTGCGGATCGGGCGCGGGAGCAGCGGCGGCATGGGACACGAAAACGACCTCTCAGGTTCCATCGGCCAAGTGGCAGAGCAACTGTAGCGAAATGGAGAAGCGTTCGAGTGCTCCATAGGCAGAGCCAATACCTTAGTGCTCCTGCGTTGGACCGTCATTTGCCCAGCTCATTTTCCGCTGGGGACGCAAATTTGAGATGGGCATCTCCACCGAAAAAGTTCGCATCCGATGGTAAAATCTAAGGAAACGATGGTTGGGTGCCCTGTGACTTTTGGCGCGCCCATCTTGTCTAACGCTGGTAGCAGAACGCCGACGGTTCAGGCTCCGTTACGGATTCCCTGGTTGCGGCAGAAACAAAAATCTCATCGTCCTGGATAAATCATCAATGAAACGTTTTGGCCTCAGTCTGTTTACCCTCGCCCTGTTGTGTTTAGCGGCAAATGCCGAGCAAATTACGCTGAAAAATGGTGACAAAATCACCGGAGCCGTTGTGAAGTCGGACGGCAAGACGCTGGTGGTGAAGACGGACTACGCTGGCGAGCTGACCATTAGCTGGGATTCGATTCAAGACCTTTCATCGGACAAGAAGTTGTTCGTGGCGACGTCGGATAAGAAAATCGTTTCCGGCACGGTAGCCACTAAAGATGGCAATCTGGTCGTAACCACGCCTTCGGGCGCGGTGGACGTGCCGAAAGCTTCCATTAGCTTAATTCGCTCGGAAGCGGAGCAGGCGGCCTATGAGGCGTCGCTGCATCCGTCGTTGGGCCACAACTGGGCTGGTGGAGTCAATTTGGGTTTTGCGCTTGCCAAGGGCAACAGTGAAACCAAGAACTTCGATTTGGGCCTGAACGCCGCGCGCGCTACCAACAATGACAAGATCACCTTGTACGCGAATTCGCTCTATTCCACCAGCGACCGGCCTACAAGCGGTCAAGTCATTGCCAAGACCTTCGGTGGCGGCGGACGCTACGACCGCAACCTGGCTCCGCGCTTATTTGCATTTGGAGCCGGAGATTTCCAGAGCGATGACCTCCAGCACCTCAACTTGCGCTCAATTTACACCGGCGGTCTGGGCTTCCACGCCATTAAGAACCCCGCCACACTCCTGGATTTTTTGGGAGGTGTGAACTACACCCGAGAAAAATTTGAGGGTGCCGTAATTCCCGGTGTCAAAACCAATAGCTTCGTCGGCTTGTCCCTCGGGGACGACCTCAGCCACAAGATCGGCGCGGCTTCGCTCTTTACTCAGCGCTTCTTCTACTATCCCAACTTGAACAACGGCGGCGGCTACCACACCGCTCTGGACTTGGGCTTCACCACCAAGCTGAGTTCCTGGCTAGGCTGGCAGATGGGCTTTAGTGACCGCTACACCAGCTATCTCACCATCCCGACCAACAAGAAGAACGACGTCCTGTTCACAACCGGCCTCGCTCTTACGTTTAAGCACTAGAGCTTTCGTAAGAAAAAGGCACCGGAGAAATCCGGCGCCCTTTCTTTTCTCATCAGATTTTTGTCTCGCACGGGCGGGGACGCCCGTGCCTCCATTAAAATCGGGAGAGATACGCTTAGTTCTTTTTCCCGAACAACCCGCCCAGGGCATCCACTAGTCCGGGCTTTCCTTTTTGGCCTTTGGTTAGGTTTCCGGCCAGGTTGCCCAGCATCCCGCTGGCTACTCCACCAGCGTCCGGGATAAACTTTGGGTCGCTGGCCGTGCCCTGAATCCGAAACGGCAGTCTGGCTCCCTTCCCTGCGCCGCCACCCATCAAACCGCCGAGCGCCCCGGACACACCGCTCGTGGAACTGAGCGCGGCAACCATCTTGAAATCCAGGTTGTTCTCGGCCGACATCGTTCCGCCGCCCGTCACTTCCCCAAGCGCCGGGATCACCAAATCCATGGCATCCGCGCGAATACCCTCTGGGGCGACGCGAACGTTGGTTGTGAGCTTTTGAATGGTAGTGTCCGGATTGGACTTGCCACCTGTAAGACTATTCAGAACCGCCATTTTCGATCCGAGATCGAAGCCAGCGACCTTCGCGTTGAACAACCCCACCGTGCCGGTCGTGACCAGCCTGTTCGCCGGACCTTCCACAGTCAGGTTCGAACTGAGGCTTCCCTGTTGCAATGAGGAGCCTTTCGGCAGCGCAATCCCGAGCGCGGGCAGAAACGCCTGCAAATCCTGCACCGGCATATTCTGGGCGCTGACCTTCATGTTCAGAACAGCCGACTCGCCGCGCAGATCGTAGGTCCCGGCCAGATGCGCCACCGCGCCGCCGACTTTCACCGTGCCTTCGTTCAGTTTCCCAGCGCTGCGACGCAGGTCGTAATCCGAGTTAAAATCCACATCCACGGGAACGCCCGAAGGCGCGCCGCCCTTGCGGACCTGAAGCTTGTTCAGCTTGACGGTACCCTGGGAGTGAGCCGCTCCCCCTTTGGCGGAAATCGTTGTATCGAGATCCATCGACCCAGCCAATCCCGTGCTGGCATCGACGAAACCGGTACCGCCGAGATCCATTCCTTGAATGGCAATCTTGGCATCCACGGGACTCAGCGTGGCGTCTTTGCTATCCACCGGACCCGCTTTGCCAGCCATCTTCAGGCCACCGCCACCGGGAAGCTTTGCCGTCATCGAAAATGGAATCGACGAAGTCGCGGAAACGTCGAACGCTTCTAGCTGGACATCCTCATAGGAATGCGTTTTGGCGGAGGTGGTGGAGCCAACTGTGATCCTTCCGTCCTTGAGCTCAAGCTTGGCGATGGAGAAATCTGTGCTCCCTGCTCCGGCGGGCTTTGGAGCTGACTTCGCATCCGAAGTGGCCAGCGTGGAAACATTCCATTGCCCTTCGGCATTTTTCACCAATGACACTTCCGGCTTCTCAATCGTGACGCCGGTAATGTGTAACGCCCGGGAAAAGATCAGCGGCTGCATTTCCACGCCAACCTTGAGCGACTTGGCCGTCAGGAACGGGGATTTGCTGAAAGCGGGGTCATCGGCGATGGAGAGATCGTCCGCCGACAAGGAGCCGGAAAACAGCGAGAGGCTCATGTTGCCGACCTTGACCGGGCGTCCGAGCGCGGTGCTGAGTTTTTCCTCGATCGTGGGGCGAAACTGGTTCGGGCTCAGAAAGAAAGGGATGGCGACCAGCGCAACCACCAGGATGCCTAGCGCAATCAAAAAATAACGAAGCATTTTGTTCATAAACCCTCCAGACACACGCCGAGCGGGAGCGGCCCGGTGGACGAAAAAAGCATAGCACGCAGGGGCGAAGGCGCATTCAGACAAACTTCAGCCGCGCCTTGTAGAGTGCTTGAAAGTACAGGAGTTACTGCCATGAATTCGCACGCAAAAGGTTTTCGAAACGCCGCTCTGGTGCTATCACTTCTCGCCGCCCCGGTAGTTTCTAAAGCGGAGAGCAAGAAAATCACGATCGACGAGGCCCGCACTGCAGCCCTGGCTGTGGAGAATGGCAAGATCAAAAGCGAAGAAATGGAGAAGGAAAAAGGGAAACAGATTTATTCCTTCGACATTGAAATGCCCAACGGTTTGCACGAAGTAAACATTGACGCCGTAACTGGCAAGGTAGTGGAAGACACCATCGAAAATGCCAAGGCCGAAGCCAAGGAAGCTGCGGAAGACGCAAAGCAGGCAGCCAGGAAAGCAAAGAAAAAGGCCGCGGCGGCAAGCAAACCGCAATGACCGCGACCACGTCTTAAGCCTCAAGGGTTAAGCTGATTCCAGAGGTGCGCGACGATCTCCATGAAGACGATTCCCATGAATAAGTACCTAAGCTTACGCGTGGTAACCCTGACAGCTGGCCTACTCGGGACCGGCGTTTCATTCTTGGCACAAAATTCGCGGGCACAGGATTCGCAAAAGCCAATGGCGGCTGCGCCCTCCGCTCCGGCAACGGAAGTGATGGTTTATTCCGGGCCGATGTTGGCGTCTCCTTCCCAGAGTTCGGATCCATCCGCCCCCGCGCCCACGACCGTGACGTTCCAGGACGCGCTCAAACTCGCGCGCCAGAACAGCCCTGTCCTCCTTTCCGCCAAAACCGACTTTGGCCTGGCGCACGAAGATAAGGTGCAAAGCCGTGCCGCGCTATTGCCGAACGTAAACTTCAACACGCAGGCCATTTACACCCAGCCGACTGGGAAAGACAGAACTTTACCGCGATTCATCGCCGGAAACGGAGTGCACGAGTATGTCAGCCAGGGCAATGTGCACGAAGCGTTTTCGCTGGAAGGACTCGGCGGGTTCCGTCGCGCTCAGGCGGCGGAAGCCGTAGCCAGGGCTAGGGCCGAAATCGCCGCTCGCGGCTTGGTGCTGACCGTGGTGCAGACGTACTACGGATTCGTAGTCGCGCAGCGCAAGTACGCTACCGCGCAAAAACTAGCCGCCGAGGGCGAACACTTCCTCAGCACCAGCCGCAAGCTGGAAAACGGCGGCGAAGTCGCGCATTCCGATGTGATCAAAGCGCAACTGCAATTCAACCAGCAATCGCGAGACCTGCGCGAAGCGCAACTTGCCATGGATCGCACGCGGCTGGACCTGGCGGTCTTAATTTTCAAGGATTTCAATCAAAACTTTTCCACGGTCGACGACCTGCAATCGCCGGAGCCCCTTGCTTCGTTGGAAGAAGTCCGCGTTGCCGCCGCACACTGGAATCCGGATTTGCGCGCTGCCCTGGCGACTGTGGATGTAGCCAAGGGCGATATTTCCGCCGCCTGGGGCGCCCTGCTACCCAGCCTCAGCCTGGATTATTTCTATGGAATTGACGCCGCCCGATACGCAACCAGGACGGATGGTTTCAGCAACTTGGGAAACTCCAAGAGCGCGACTTTGCAATTCCCAATTTTCAGTTGGGGAGCGGGTGTCAGCAAGCTGAAACAGGCACATTTGCGGCGTACGCTGGCGCAATCGGAACTCAGTTTGGCGCAACGCCAACTGCTGGCCAACCTGCAAACTTTCTATGACGAAGCTCGCGCCGCGCGAGAGGAGCAGGAGTCGCTCCAGCAATCCGCGGAACTCGCGGCGGACAGCCTGCGCCTAACCACGCTCCGCTATCAGGCTGGCGAGGCCACCGTCCTGGAAGTGGTGGACGCGCAAAACACGTTGGCGCTTTCCCGCAACGCTTATGATGATGGTCAGGCGCGTTACCGAACGGCACTGGCAAATTTGCAAACCTTGACGGGAACCCTTTAGGCTATGACCGATTCCACTTACAAAACCCTTCCGCTGGCCCTCACGATCTCGCTCGCTCTGTCTTTCTCCGCCTGCTCCAAAGAAGAAAAGGAACCCGAGCCTGAGGTCAGCGTGCAGGTTGCCGCTGTGGAACAAACCACAATTCAACACACCGTGTCAGCCGAAGCCATCCTGTTCCCGCTGGAACAAGCCGCAATCACACCCAAGATCAGCGCCCCCGTCAAGCGGTTCTACGTCAAGCGCGGCAGCCGCGTGCAAGCCGGCCAACTGCTGGCAGTGCTGGAGAACCAAGACCTGGCCGCCGCGGCCGCCGATAACCACGGCTCCTACGAGCAAGCCCAAGCCACCTACCAGACCACCACCGGTTCCGGTCTGCCCGAAGAATTGCAAAAGGCCAAGGGCGACTTTGAGAGCGCCCAGAAATCCCTCGACGCCGAGGAAAAGCTCTACAAAAGCCGACAGAACTTATTCGAACAAGGCGCGTTGCCACGCAAGGATTTGGACCAAGCCACGGTTTCCGTGACGCAGGCACGCAGCCAGTTCGAAGTCGCCAAACACCACTATGACTCACTCACGGCCTTCGGGAACGAACAGGGAAAACGCGCCGCAGCCGGGCAGCTCGAGTCGGCCAAAGGCAAATACGCGGGTGCCGAAGCACTTCTGAGCTATTCGCAGATTCACAGCCCCATCAGCGGCTGGATCACTGATCGACCCCTGTATCCAGGAGAAATGGCGGCCGCCGGAACCCCCCTGCTGACCGTAATGGATACGTCACAAGTCATCGCTAAGGCCCACATCCCACAGAGTGAAGCCGCGCTGCTCAGCCCGGGCGCAAAGGCAACCATGGTCGTACCCGGCGTCGACAAGCCAGTCGAAGGCAAAATCACAGTCGTCAGTCCCGCTTTGGACCCGAACAGCACCACCGTCGAAGTCTGGGTGCAGGCAAAGAATCCCAAGCAGCTGCTGAAGCCCGGAACCAGCGTACAGCTTTCCCTCGCTGCTAAGGCCCTTCCAAACGCTTTGGCGGTCCCCGCCGCCGCCGTCCAACCCGGCCCAGACGGCACCACCGTGGTCATGCTGCTCGGGGACGATAGCCGCGCCCACCAAACCCCCGTCCATGTTGGCGTGAAGCAGGACGACGACATCCAAATTCTCGACGGCGTTAAGGCTGGAGACAAAGTCATCCTTTCCGGCGCGTATGGCCTACCCGATAAAACTAAGGTGAAAGTGGAAGCAGCCAAGGCCAGCCCGGATAAAGAACCGGCCGGAAAAGATCCCGACGACAAATAAGTAGTAATGGGTTACTCCAATCCGACCGCCCGGTCGGATATCCACAGCGAACTGCACATAACACTTGCCTCTGTTCTGTAGATGAATTAAGCTCCGTCGCACTTGCAAAACCACGAAAGTCGCCGAAGCTCTCGCCCCGAATCGAGGTTGCGCTCGATTCCTCGCCTCTACGGCCCTTTCTCCTTCGTCAGTATTGGCCCCGCACGTTGCTTCGTTGTTGTGGATCCTAAATTCATCCGTCACTGTCAGGAGATCACCCATGTTCACTCCAGGTCGTTTGTCGATTGGAACACTCGTCGCTGTAACGCTGCTCTTTGGGGCTACCTCATCCGCACAAAACCAGAGCCATCCTGTTCTGCGCTGGAACGTGAAGCACGACGTCTCCGCGCCGCTGAGCCAGATGATTCAACAGGCTCCTAAGCGCGCCATTGTGAAACATGAAGCCGAACCGGTGCGCCGCATTCCGTTGCCTCCCGGCATGTCCGCGGCGGCCGTGCAGGATCCCGTCCGGCAACAGTTGGTGGCCCCGGCAACGCCGACCACCACCCTGAGCTTTGAAGGCCTTGGCAACGCACAATACGGCTTCACCGTTAGCAGCGCCCCACCGGACACCAATGGCGCAATCGGCGCAACACAGTATTTCCAGATCGTGAATTCGTCTTTCGCAATCTTCAATAAGACGACAGGTGCCCTCGTGGCCGGACCGAGCGCGACCAATACCCTTTGGTCAGGCTTCGGCGGTGGCTGCCAGACGAATAACGATGGCGACGGCGTCGCGCTCTATGACAAGCAAGCCAACCGTTGGGTCATCAGCCAGTTTTCCGTAACAACCACTCCCTACCTGCAATGCGTCGCGGTTTCCACCACCTCCGACGCCACTGGAACCTACAACCGCTATTCGTTCCAATATTCCAACTTCGACGACTACCCGAAAATGGGCGTCTGGCCCGACGGTTACTACACCACGTTCAACATGTTCAACGGCAACACCTTCATGGGAGCGGATTCCTGCGCCTACAACCGCACCGCCATGTTAGCTGGAACCGCAGCAGCACAGGTGTGCTTTCAACAAGGCACAGCCGTGGGCGGCTTGCTACCTTCAGACCAGGACGGCTTAACCGCTCCGCCCGCTGGCTCGCCCAACTACCAAATCTACTTCGGAACGAATTCGCTCCAGCTCTACAAATTCCACGTCGACTTCACAACGCCAGCTAACTCAACCTTCACCGGACCCACAAACATTTCCGTGGCCGCATTTTCTCCGCTCTGCGCTGGCGGAACGTGCGTGGTGCAGCCAGCCGGCAACCAGCTCGATTCGCTGGCCGACCGCCTGATGTTTCGCTTGGCCTACCGCAACCTCGGCGCTCACGAATCTTTGGTCGTGAACCACTCGATCGTGTCTGGATCATCCGGCGGCGTCCGCTGGTATGAAATTCAAAACCCCAACGGCACGCCCGTCGTCGCGCAGCAATCCACCTACGCCCCCGACGCCAACTACCGCTGGATGGGCAGCATTGCCATGGATCAAGCCGGAGATATCGCGGTCGGCTATTCCGTTTCCAGCAGCACCGTCAGCCCGTCTGTGCGCTACGCCGCCCGTCTTGCCAGCGATCCCGTCAACACGCTGGGCGCGGAAGTCAGCGCGGTGGCAGGCTCGGGCTCACAAAGCGGCAGCAGTCTGACCCGTTGGGGCGACTACAGCGCCATAACCGTCGATCCAGTCGACGACTGCACCTTCTGGTACACGCAGGAATACATGAAGACGACGGGCGCATTTAATTGGAACACGCGCATCGCCAACTTCAAATTCCCAACTTGCGGCGGCGCAGCCCCAACAGCTACGCTGAGCCCCACCAGCCTGACGTTCGCTAGTCAGAACGTCGGCAGCACCAGCGCGGCCCAAACCATCACACTCACCAACGGTGGAACCGCGGCGCTCACCATCTCCAGCATTGCGCCCAGCGGCGACTACGCGCAGACCAATACCTGCGGGGCTTCTCTCGCGGCCAGCGCCACCTGCACCATTAGCGTAACCTTCACGCCCACAGCAGCCGGAACACGAACCGGAACAATCACAGTAACCGACAACGCCGCGGGAAGCCCGCAAACAGCGAGCTTGACCGGCACGGGAACGGCCGTCGGACCCTCGGCAGCCCTTAGCCCCACCAGCCTCACCTTCGCCGCGCAAACCATCGCCACAACCAGCCCGGCAAAAGCCATCACCCTTAGCAACTCCGGCACTGCCGCGCTCAGCATCACCAGCATCGCCGCGAGCGGCGACTACGCGCAAACTAACAACTGCGGAACCTCGGTCGCGGCCGGAGGCAGCTGTTCGATCAGCGTCACCTTCACTCCAACCGCGGTCGGCACTCGCACGGGAGCCATCACTGTAACCGACAACGCGCCCACCACCCCGCAGTCCACCAGCCTCACCGGCACCGGAGCTTCAGCGGGCGGAACACAAACCGCGTCCTACAATTCCACGCTGAAAACCCTTAGTTGCGGAACCCTCGGCTCCGCTTGCGATTCCGGACCCTCGCTCCTGCTCGGCAGAGCTACTCTCGCTGGCGGCTCGGAACCCAATCAACCCAACACCATCAACAGTTCGTGCGCGGACGGAACCAGCGGCACCTTCCACTCCGACGAATCCAATGATCGCCTGCTGGTGGCGACCACGGATGGCACGAATTTCGCTCCTGGAAAAGCCATCAAAGTCAGCGCCACGGTCTGGGCCTACAGCGGCTTCACCTCTGACGCGCTCGACCTCTACTACGCCGCCAACGCCAGCAGCCCAACCTGGGTGCTCATCGGCACGGTTGTTCCGACCGTCGCCGGTGCGCAAACCCTTTCGGCCAACTACACCTTGCCCAATGGAGGCACGCAGCAAGCCGTTCGCGCCAACTTCCGTTATCAAGGAACGGCCGTCGCGTGCAGCACCGGAGCCTATGACGATCACGACGATCTGGTCTTCACCGTAGGCGCTGGAACCCCAGGCTTTACCGTAGCCGCCGCTCCTGCATCGCTCACCATCAACCAGGGCGCAGCCGGAACCAGCACCCTCACCGTGGCCAGCCAGAATAGCTTCAGCGCGGCCACCACGCTGAGCGTCGCGGGATTGCCCACGGGCGTCACCGCGGCGTTCGCAACCAACCCCGTCACGCCTCCGGCCAACGGAAGCGCCACCTCGGTGCTCACGTTGACCGCTTCCGCCACCGCCACCACCGGCGCTGCCACGCTTACCATAACTGGAACATCGGGCAGCACCACGGCTAGCACCACCATCGCGCTCATGATCAACGCCGCAGGCACCGGCCCACAAACCGCTGTCTACGACACCACACTCAAAGCGCCAAAATGCGCCACCGTCGGCTCATCCTGCGACTCCGGCACAGCGCTGCTCAACGGCAGAGACACCATCACCGGAGGAGCCGAGACTCACCAACCCAACACCATCAACAACTCCTGCGCCGATGGCACTAGCGGCACGTTCCATTCTGACGAATCGAATGACCGTCTCGTGATCGCCACCACCGATGGCAGCGCTTTGACGCACGGCAAAACAGTCAAAGTCACCGCCACCGTCTACGCCTATAGCACGGGATCGAGCGACTCACTCGATCTCTACTACACGGCCAACGCCAACACGCCCGTGTGGACATTGATCGGCACCATCAAACCCACCGCCGGAGGCGTGCAGGCAATCTCCTCAACCTTCACGCTCCCCACCGGAGCCTTGCAAGCCGTACGCGCCAACTTCCGCTACCAGGGAACCGCGTCCTCTTGCAGCACCGGTGCCTACGACGACCACGACGATCTGATCTTCGCCGTGAACTAAGCTGAAAAAAGAAGGGCCGGACTCCGCAAGGAGTCCGGCCCTTTTCCTTTATGTGGCGCGGACACTCCTGTCCGCGCGGTCTCGTTCTAAAACGGCACTCCCTAATTTAACGTAACCGCATCCTTCAACCGGAACGACAAAGCCGTCTCCGCCCGAAACGCCAGCTCTTTGTTCCCCGTATAAGCCGCCCCCGCCGTTCCAGCTCCACCACCAGCCAGCGCTCCAATCGCAGCACCCTTACCACCCCCCGCCAAACCGCCAATCAGCGCTCCCAAAGCAGCTCCGCCACCACCAACCACAAGGCTCCGCTTTCCCTTACCCTTCATCGCCTGCGCCACCGTCGAAGTCGACAAGTTGTAGCTCTTGCCATGAACCTCCACCGAAGTCAGGCGCAACGCCAGCACGCCAGCCCCCTTGAACTTCCCCGCCGACTGCGCCTGCGTCACTTCCCCGCTCACGTTGGCTCCGGAAGCAATCACTTCCTTGCCATCCACGCTCACCGCCCGCGCCAACGTCCCGCTAAACGCTTGACCGGCCGTCGCCGTTTTCGCGCTGATCGTCTCACCCAAACGCACCGTCAACGTCGTCCCCGCCGGAATCACCGTCGGCGCAACCGCTTCCCTCATCGCTTCCCCAGCTTTCGCTGCTGTTTCCTTGGCGGCGGTAGCGGTCTTGGATGCCACATCTTTGGTGGCGTCGGCAGTGTTCTGCGCCGCGTCCTTGGTCGCATCCAGCGCCTTGCTCCCGGCATTTTGCGCCGCATCGGCCGCATTTTGCGCGGCATCTTTCGCCGCATCTTGCTGCTTCGTACAAGCGCCGAACGCTAAAAGAACAGACAAGGCCAAACTCGAAATCAAAACTTTGGAACGCATACACACCTCCTGAGGATTGAGGCCAAAGACTAACTCGCCGTTTGCCGGGATGTCAATTTCCTGCAGACCTAAGTATTGTTGTCAGAGAGCATGAAACCGCGCAAAATTGCCGTAGTTACAACCTCCCGCGCCGACGCCGGCCATCTTCATTGCATCCTGCAGGATCTCGCCGCGAACCCGCGGGTCGATCTGCGGCTCATCAGCATGGGCGCGCACCTCTCGCCCGTGTTTGGCCACACTGGCCGCGCATTCCACAAAAAGAACTTGCCTCCCAGCGTTGCTCTCGAGTGTCTGCTCAGCTCGGATACCGATATCGGCATGGCAAAAACCATCGGCGTCGCCACGCTCGGCCTCGCCGACGCCCTCGGCGAAATGCGGCCCGACCTCATCCTGCTCACCGCCGACCGCTATGAAATGCTGGCCCCCGCCGCCGTCGCGCTCGCGCTTCGCATCCCGATCGCCCACATCGAAGGCGGAGAAATCAGCGAAGGCGCAATCGACGACGCCGTCCGCAACGCCATCACGAAAATGGCGCATCTCCACTTCGCCTGCACGCAAAATGCCCGCGAACGCATCATTCAAATGGGCGAAGAACCCTGGCGCGTGCATTTCACCGGCAGTCCTTCGCTCGACCAACTGACTCGCAACCGCCTCCTTACCCGCGCGCAAGTCCAGCGCCAACTCGGCATTTCCATAAGTACAACAACTATTATCGTGGTTCACCACCCCGTAACCCTTCTCCGCGATACCACCCGCGAATCCGCCGCCCTCTTCGAAGCCCTCTCCAAAACCGACGCCAACTTCATCTTCGTATACCCCAACGCCGACGCCGGCAGTCACGCCCTAATCGCCCGCACCAAAGCCTTCCTCGCCGAGCGCCCCAACTCTCACTTACTGGTCAATCTCGATCACCGCCTCTATCTAAGCCTCCTCAGCCATTCCGCCTTGCTCGTCGGCAATTCCAGTAGTGGAATAATCGAAGCCGCCTCCTTAGCCCTACCGGTTGTCAACATCGGCATCCGCCAAAAAGGCCGCGACCATGCCGCCAATGTCCTGGACGTTCCAGCTTCAGCGCCAGCAATCCGCGCAGCCATCGCGAAAACCCAGACACCCAGGTTCCGAAAAGCAATCCACAATCTAGATAACCCCTACGGCACCGGCCACGCCTCCAGGAAGATCGTCGAACTGCTAACCACCGTCAAGCTCAGCGAGAAACTGCTTTTCAAAAGATCCAAAAGCGAACTTTCAAAATCAAAATGAAAAAGCTTCTCATCCCGACCAACGGGAGGGATCTGCAATTGTTTTAGGCTGTGCGGCTTCCAACAAAAATGCAGTCCACTCCCGCCAGTCTGGATGACAAAATCGCTCTCGAGTCAACACCATGCGAATCCCCCTAGCCCAACCCGAAATCCTCGACTCCGACATCGACGCCGTAGTTCGCGTCCTCCGCACCCCCAACCTGGCCATGGGCCCCGCCCTGGCCGAATTCGAACAATCAATTGCCACTTACATCGGCACCCCGCACGCCGTAGCGGTCAACTCCGGCACGTCCGCCCTCCACCTCGCCCTGCGATGCCTGAACTTAAAAGAAGGCGACGAAGTCATCGTCCCCTCTTTCGCCTTCGCCGCCGTCGCCAACGTTCTCCTACAAGAACGTCTTACCCCGGTCTTCGTGGAAATCGATCCGCGCACCCTCAACATCACCCCAGCCACAATCGAAGCAGCCATCGGCCCCCGCACCCGTGCCGTACTGGTAGTCCACACCTTCGGCTATCCCGCGGAAATCGATGCCATCCAACAGATCACCCGCCGCCACAACCTGGCCCTGATCGAAGACGCCTGCGAAGCCCTGGGCGCGGAAGTCCGCGGGAAAAAAGTAGGCACTTTCGGCGACGCCGCCATGTTCGCCTTCTACCCCAACAAGCAAATCACCACCGGAGAAGGCGGCATCCTTGTAACCGCTGATCCAAAACTAGCCCACCGCGCCAAACTTCTCCGCAGCCAGGCCAAAGACGACTCCCGAGACTGGGCCGGACAACACGCCGAAATCGGCTACAGCTACCGCATCGCCGATATCAATTGCGCGCTAGGCACAGCCCAACTCTCCCGCATGGATTCACTTATGGAACAACGCGCCAAACACGCCGCAACCTACGAAGCCCGCCTCAAAGACCACCCAGCAATCCTCCCGCCGCCATCCACTTGCAACCACGGACGCATCAGCTGGTTCGCCTACGTAATCCAACTTGCGGAACAACTCTCGCGCGAAGACCGCGACCGCGTCTGGCAATCCCTGCTCGACTGCGGCATCGGCGCAGGCCGCTACTTCGCCCCGTTACACAACCAACCCGTCCTCCAATCCCGCCATCGCCAAAGCGGCAGCCTCGCCATCACCGAATCCGCCTCCAACCGCGTCCTAGCCCTACCGTTCTTCGCCACCCTGACCGAAAACCAAATCGACGAAGTCTGCACCTCCCTCATAAGAAGTCTCTAATCAGCTCAAAAACGCCCTGTCATCCTGGGCGAAGTTTGTCGTGCGCGAAGCGCACAGCAAACGCAATCGAAGGATCCCTGCAAACTAAAACTCCCTTCACTCACTCCTGGCTTTTTCGTACACACATCCCCGCTATCCCCGCTCAGCCCACCCCCAACCCGACACCAACGTAACAAAACCAACCCACACAAAAAGCCTAGAATCACTCCATGCAGCGCAAGATCTTCTGGCTCAGCATGACGGTCCTGGGCGTCGTCGCCGACCTCATCCTGCCGCTCTGGTGGGCACTCCTCGCGACCATCCCCGTAGTCATCGCCAGTTGGTGGATCGCCTACCGCAGCAACTGGTTCGACTAACTAAAAAATACAATGGAGGCACGGGCGTCCTCGCCCGTGCAAGCTAACAGCCCGTGGCGCAAGTGGGATTCGTATCAGGCCACCGCTTCAGTAGCCTGCCCTGAGCGCAGTCGAAGGGGTGGCGTGAGTGCTTTGTTTTGAGTTCGCCTTCAGGCGCTGGCTTTTGAACTCCGACAGGCTGCTAAGCAATCCCACCACCCATCGCCCGCACTACGTAAAGAAAATTCCCCGCCAAACTCCAACGCTCCCGCCGCCCCGTTCCATAGTTCAACACAATCCGTTCCACCACCCGCAACCCCGCCTCTCGAAACATCTCTTCCATTTCCGATGCCGCAAACACATGTCCAAGCGTCTCCACTTCGCCCGTGCCGGTCCGCCATTTCACCAAAACATCTCCGTCGTTCCCCGCAAGCCAGCGCCGCAGCACCACCGCAACCCCGCATTCCGCCACGTTGTACCGGTTCACCACATCCAGAAAAATCAGCCCGCTTGAGACTCTCCCCAAATTCCGCAGTGCCGCGACCCGCGACCCCGCGGGCACATGCCCCAGCACATTCCATAAACACAACACCACATCAAATCTCCGCTCCACCGCCAACTCTTCCACTCGCTGCGTCCAGACTTCGCTCCCAGCCGGAATCAACCCCCGCATCCCCGCGCTGGGCTCCGCCAGCACAACCTGCGAAATCCCCGCCCGCGCCGCAATCCCCAAAGCCCGCCGCCCATCCCCTGCCCCAACATCAATCAACGACTCCGCCCCTCCAGGCACCCGCCGCAATATCTCCCCATCCACCGCATCCAGATACGCCCTTCTCCGCGCACTCAACTCCCCGTACCCAGGCGCAACCAGGTCATACGCGCCGATGGCATCCAGCACGACGGCCTCCTGCCCTTGCCCGCCCCTCGCCCCAGTTGTAGGATTAAGTGTTCCGCGCATTCCTCAGGAGAACCCCATACATATGGCTACCAATACCGTTTCCACGCCCGCAATCATGACTGGCGAAACGAACACCAAAGTCTATAAGAACTTCATCGACGGCGAGTGGGTTGCCTCCACCTCCGGCCAGACCTTCGAAAACCGCAACCCCGCCGACACGCGCGACGTCGTAGGTATCTTTCAGCGCTCCGCCCAAGCCGATGTCGACGCCGCCGTCGACGCCGCCAAGCGCGCCTACGCCAAGTGGCGCCTCGTCCCCGCACCGCATCGCGCCGAAATCATTTTCCGCGCCTCCGAAATGCTGCTCTCGAAAAAAGAAGACTACTCCCGCGACATGACCCGAGAAATGGGCAAAGTCATCAAGGAAACCCGCGGCGACACCCAGGAAGCCATCGACACCGGCTACTTCATGGCCGGAGAAGGCCGCCGCCTCTTCGGACCCACCGTCCCCTCCGAACTCAAAAACAAATTCGCCATGGCCATCCGCCAACCTGTCGGCGTCTGCGGCATGATCGCGCCATGGAATTTCCCGATGGCGATTCCATCGTGGAAGATTTTCCCCGCATTAGTCTGCGGCAACACCTGCGTCATCAAGCCCGCCGAAGACACGCCCCTTTCCACACTCAACTTCGTCCGCACACTAGCCGACGCGGGCGTGCCGAATGGCGTGATCAATATTGTCACCGGCTACGGCCCCGAAGCCGGTATGCCAATTGTGGAACACAAAGATGTCCGCGCCATCTCCTTCACCGGCAGCAGCGAAACCGGCCGCCTCATCGGCCAAACCGCCGCCAAAAGCTTCAAGCACTGCTCGCTCGAACTCGGTGGCAAGAATCCCATGATCGTCCTCGAAGACGCCAACCTCGACCTCGCCATCGAAGGCGGACTCTGGGGAGCCTTCGGCACCACCGGCCAGCGCTGCACCGCCACCAGCCGCATCATTCTTCACAAAGACATTTACGCGGAATTCGTAAAACGTTTCGTCGAGCGCGCCCAAAAACTTAGGGTCGGCAACGGCCTCGATGAAAGCATCGAAATGGGCCCCGCCATCAACGAAAAACAACTCAAGCGCGACCTCAGCTACATCGAAATCGGAAAAGCCGAAGGCGCCAAGCTCCTCGCCGGCGGCAACCGCATTGAAGACGGCGACCTCAAGCATGGTTACTTCGTCCAACCCACTGTCTTCGGCGACGTGGCTCCGAAAATGCGTATCGCCCAGGAAGAAATCTTTGGCCCTGTCGTCAGCCTCATACCGTGCGACAGTTTCGAACACGGAATCGAAATCGCCAACGACATCTCCTACGGCCTTTCGTCGTCGCTCTACACCCGCGACGTCAACCGCGCCTTCACCGCCATCCGCGACCTCGACGCTGGCATCACCTACGTCAACGCCCCCACCATCGGCGCGGAAGTCCATCTACCCTTCGGCGGCGTCAAGCAAACCGGCAACGGCCACCGCGAAGGCGGCCTCGGTGCCATCGACTTCTACACCGAATGGAAGTCGGTCTACATCGACTACTCCGACAAGCTACAGAAGGCCCAAATCGACCGCGCCGACTGAGCAAACGATCGCGTGGCGGTGGCACCCCCGCCCGCGAGGCACATACGAAAGGACGATCCAAAAACCCAAGCGGCGGACCTCAGAGTCCGCCGTTTGGCAATTCGCTAACTAGAGTGTGTTTCATAAACGCATCGTGTCAGGACACCGCTTCTCCAGCAGCTTGAAAAAATGCTCTAGCAACTGCCTTTGAGCGGCGCAGCACTCCAGAAAGTGCGTGAGAACTTCTCGCCAATGCCAGGCACGGTAGCACCGGGCCTCAGCCCGGTGACACAGCCCTAAAACCGAGGTGGCTTTAGCCCCCGAGGTAAGAGCTTGATCTGGGAAAGATGACTTTTCAACAGCCGCATGCCGTCCGGCACCGCTTCCACAGCTATGGATGCAGCAAGCTCTAGTCGCTAGCAATCCGCGACTTCACTTCTTCCGGTATCCGATCCCGCAAATGCGGCGGCAGCCGGTCATGCACCAGCCTCGCTCCCTGCATCGCCGCGCCCAGCATCACCACCGGCGCGGGCGTAGCCAGCATCAGAATCATCCAGCCCACCGCGCACAACCCAAAGCCAAACAACGCCGCCAGTTCCAGAAGCAAAGCATGCCGCGGCGCAAAGTGGTAGGTAATGCCAAAAGCCAGCAAGAACACGAGCGCCGACGCCATCGTCAGCCCCAGCAGGGAAAAATCCACGATCCGGTGCAACTTGCGCCGACTCTGGCAGTGCTCGCACGCCGCGAAATGGCTCTCGAAGTCGCCCCGCATATCCGGCGCAATCCCGGAAATGTCATAGCGCCAACTGGCCAGAATGCTGCCCACAAATTTGTCGGTACACTGCGAAGTCATGGTTGTTAACAGTTGGCCGGTTAAAGCCGAATCGGAGCCAGCGGCTCCGGCTGCGTCGCTAGCAAAATACGATTCTGAAGAAGCAGGCTCGTATGCCGCTCCAGCGCCCGCTCCGCGGCCGTCCGCACCAGCTCGGGGTGGTTATTCTGTTCCGAAAGGTGCGCCAGAATCACATAGGCCGCGCTTCCATCATAGTCCGCCACCAGGAATTCCGCGAGTGCCTCATTCGAAAGGTGCCCCACCCGGCTCATCACCCGCTGCTTCACCACCCAGGGATAGGGCCCGTTGCGCAGCATCTCCAGATCATGATTCGATTCTATTAACAGAACATCCGACCCCCGCAAGTGGTGCTTCACGCTGGCCGGAAGATAGCCCAGGTCGGTCGCAATCGAAACCTTCACTCCATCCACCCGCATGGTGAACCCCACCGGGTCCACCGCATCGTGCGGAATCGTAAACGGCGTAATGCAGATATCGCCAACCTCAAAACTCCGCCCGGCCTCAAAAACTTCCAGCGAGTCCAGGCTACAGGGCTGCCCCTTCGAGTCCCGAGCCTCACGCTTCCACGCCTGGTGCGTCGCCCCGGTCATGTACACCGGAATGCAATATTTGTTGGCCAGCACGCGCAGCCCAGCCACATGGTCGCTGTGCTCATGCGTAATCAGGATGGCATCCAGCCCGCTCGGGTCTTCGCCCGAAGCCCGCAGCCGCCGCGTCAGTTCCTTGCAGGAAAGCCCCGCATCCACCAACACGCGCGTCGTCGCGCTCGCAATCAGCGCGCTATTGCCGCGACTCCCGCTCGCCAGCACGGTAACAGACGCTCCCATGCCCTGATACCACCCCCACCCGAGGATACCCCCATCCCCCTGTGGATTACAGTAGCTTTCTCGCCTCCACCCAGCCCGAAAGACCTACCCATCCCTGCGCCCTTGCCATGTAAACTAGCTCTCCCAGGAGCTTCCATGCCATCCATCCGCCTCTCCGCCGCCCTATTGATCCTGCTGTTCGCCTCCCTCCCCTCGTTCGCCCAAAACGGTGACGACGATCATCACCACCATCGCATCCCCAAGCGCATCGTCGCCGACTACACTTCCGGAGCAAAATTCCTCAGCCCGCCCTACTCGGCCGCGCAAATTCCATATCGCAAACTCACCCACATCATCCATGCCGGAATTCCCTGGAACTCCGATGGCAGCCTCTCCATCGAAAACGGCTTTGTCGAGCCTGACCTCATCCAGAAAGCGCACGCTCACGGCGTCAAAGTCATGCTCCTTACCGGCGGAGACTTCGCCGCCATCGAAGCCAGCCCACAGGTCTTTGATAAGGTTCTGGCCAACCTGAAGCAGTTCGTCACCGCCAACAACTATGACGGCCTCGACGTCGATTGGGAGTTCCCTTCCGACGCCAACGACCGCAAGTTTTTCGTCACCCTCGCCAATCGCCTGCGGGAAACCTTCCCCAGCCCGCGTTACACGCTCTCCATCGATGTCGCACCCTGGAACCGCGAGTTTTATGCCCTCGACCTGCTCAAGGGCCCGCTCGACTTCTTCAACCTGATGGTTTACGACTGCGCTGGCCCGTGGACCAGCATGGCGCACTTGAACTCGCCGATTTTCTGGGATCAGCGCGATCCTCATCCGGAGGAATGCGAACCCGCCGCCAGCGTCAAGCAAGCCGCCGAAATGTACCTGAAGCACGTTCCAGCCCGGCAACTGAACATGGGCACACCCTTCTACGGCTACGACTACACCAACGCCCCCGGCCTGTTCGGCGCCTGCCCCAACGCTCCCACCACGCCCGACGGCTTCTGTGACGACGCGGTACAAACCATGAACTACGGCCCAAACATCAAGCAGCTGATCAACCAGCAAGGCTGGGAGCGCCACTACGACACCAGGGCCTTAGTTCCATACTTGGTACGCTCTGACGGCGGCCCTGGCTTCATCACTTACGACGATGCCTTCTCCACCTACGCCCGCGTCCACTACTCCGATTGGGACCTGGGCCTGGGCGGGACGTTCATGTGGTCGCTCGATGCCGACTACGACGGCCATTCGCAAGACCTGCTCGACGCCATGTACCAAGCCACCGTGGACGGCAAGCACCCGGACAGCAAGCACCCGGACGGCCGGCACTAAGAGCGCACCAGCTCGCGACGAGCCGATGGAGGCACGGGCGTCCCCGCCCGTGCGGTTTTGCCTTAGTTTCGCCTGAAGTTCCGCTTTGTACTTGAGCTGCACCGTAGCCGCACGGGCGGGGACGCCCGTGCCCCCCATCAGTTCCCTCTGATGCAATATCGGCTCCGGCGCCTTCGCACCTCTAATCCAAACAACCAGAAACACGAAAAGCGCAGATCCCGGAAGGGCTGCGCCTGGTAAGAGTAACTTTTTTCTACTCTTAAGTTTAGTATAGCACTGTCAAGGGGGTGGATTATACTTTTTCTTTCAACTTTTTTCTGTTTGGAATGAAGAACTTACAAGGAAAATGCCCCTCCAGGGGGCTTGACAAGGTTTTTCCGCGGCGAGAACCAGGCGCCAAAATTGACGGTCAAACTGCAAATGTTTGCACATTGGCTGGGCGTGACCTTGCTAGGAGACAGCCTCAACCGGGACGTCAAACATCGTGGCGCTCTCCGCCGCAGCGGCATACCGAAGCCGGAGCACTGTGGGAAGAACCGCCGGTGACAAAAGTGCCAGTTCCTCTCGAGCGACCCGGCACTTTGGTTTAACGTTGCGGCCGTTGCCTAGGCACCCGCCTGAGGGCTTTTTTCTTTGCGGTCGATAGTGTAGTGTGTGAGTCTGTTGAAATAAAAGATGTCACCACTTTCTGAGCTTGGTATGGCAAGCACAGCGCAGCAGGAATGCTTCGGCGACGCTTTCTTGTTAGCTGTGGCTGGCGTTGCGGGATGCGCGGTATCTCCCAGACGCCCGGACGACGATAGTATCGACTGGACGCTTTCCTGCCGTCTCTCTCAGCGTCCCAAACTAGTTGTTCAAATGAAAACCACCACCACGCTGGAAGGCGATAGTGGTGCGTTTCATTACCCATTGAAGCGCAAAAACTATGACGATCTCATCCTTGACGACGTTCTCTCACCGCGCATTTTGGTCCTGGTGATTTTGCCGCGCAGTATCGACGAGTGGCTGACAACCACTCCGGAGCAATTCGCCTTACGGACCTGCGCATATTGGGTCTCTCTAGCCGGTTGGCCGACTACCGAAAACGCCACAACTGTAACCGTCTCTGTCCCACAAGCGAATCTGTTCTCCGTCGAGGCGTTAACGAAAATGATGCATCATATAAATAGCGAAGGGAGGTTGCCATGAGGGTAGCTGTGCAGGACAAGACAACGCTGCGGGCGATTAAGCCCTTGGAGATGGCCGCGTATTTGCATGCGAACGGCTGGCGACAAGAGGCTGATCGCGTTGGAAAGGGCAGTCTTTGGATCCTGAAGACCGAATCAGGAGTTGAGTTTGATCTAACGCTACCCGCTCGGCGCGAACTTGGGGACTACGAACTGCGGATGGCCGAGGTCCTGAGCACCCTTGCGGACGCGGAACAACGTTCGCAACTCGATGTGCTTCGCGATCTGCAGACGACGACCGCCGATTTGATCCGAGTCCGGGCACCCAGCGGAAATGCGGAGAGCGGTACCCTGCCATTCAATGAAGCCGTATCGTTCGTGGAGCGTAGTCGCGACATGATGCTCGCCGCCGCTTGCGCTGCGATCAAGAAGCAACCTGTCTATGCCAAGCGAAAAGCACAGCAGGCAATGGACTATCTACAACAGATCCGGATGGGTCAGACGGAACGCGGCAGCTATGTGCTGACCATACTTTCGCCGATTGTGCCGGAATTGAGGCCGTCACAGGAGCCGCTTCTGCCATCGGAACCTGAAATCCCTTATGAGCGCCGGGTTATCCAAACCCTAGTCGAGTCCTTGACAGCTCTGAATGAGGCTGCTCGGGAAGCGGCGGCACGAGGGAATATGAAGCCATTTCAAGATGCAGTAGGTCGAGGTGTATCCGCCAATCTGTGTGACGCTGTGGTGGGGCTCTCGGCGGTCAGTCCTGGGGAAGGACTTGAAGTCCAGGTCTCCTGGTCGCGGACACGACCGGTTGATGCCAAAACGGTGGGACGAGTATTGCTTGGGGTTGATGCCATGCCACTAATCGAGGCCGCCGCTATACAATTTCGAGAGACTGCGCCGTCCGACGACGTAGAAATGGTCGGGATCGTAACGCACTTGAAGCGCGGCGAAACTGAGAAGATCGGGGAAGTTACGATTACCGGAATTGTCGAGGGACAGATTCGCAAGGCAAGACTGCAGCTTGGCGAGGATGACTACGCCAAGGCGGTTCGCGCGCATCGGGATCGGCAGACCGTGACTTGCGCGGGCGACTTAACCAAAGAGGGACTCGGGTACTGGCTTCGCAATCCGCGCCGCTTCACGCTCGCCCTGGAGGACGATGTTCCGTGACGCGGACGAAAACACTGCCCCCCTCTCCGGTAAACTAAAGTCTCCCATGCTTGATCTAGCCTTTGTACGAGATAACCTGTCGCTGCTCGAGGAAAAGCTTCGCCAGCGCGGTATGGACCCGGCTGAGGCCCTGAAGGACTTCCGCGAAATTGACACGCAGCGCCGTCAGGCCATTACCCAGATGGAGACGCTCAAGGCTGAGCGCAATCGCGCTTCCGAGGACATTGGCCGCCTGATGAAGAGTGGCCCGGACGGGGCGGCGCGGGTGGAACAAATCAAAGAACAAACCAAAGCCCTGCGCGAGAAGTCGCAGGAACTGGAAAGGGCAGCGGAAGAGCAAGATGCCCGGCTGCGGCAGATTCTGACCAACATTCCCAACGTGCCGCACGCCTCGGTGCCTGTGGGCAGCGGGGCTGAGGGCAACGTGGAAGTCCGGCGCTGGGGTTCGCCTCCGAAGCTGGATTTCACCGCCAAGCCGCACTGGGAGCTGGGCGAACAGCTAGGCGTACTTGATATGGAACGGGCAACCAAGCTCACCGGGGCGCGCTTTGCCGTCTATTGGGATCTTGGAGCCAAGCTGGAACGGGCGCTTGCGAACTTCATGCTCGACCTGCATACCCGCGAGCACGGCTACACAGAGGTGTTGCCGCCGTATCTGGTGAATTCCGATTCGATGTATGGAACCGGACAGCTGCCCAAGTTTGCCGCGGACTTATTCCGAGTTCCTCACGGGGACCCCTCAGGAAAAAATGACCTCTGGCTCATCCCCACCGCCGAAGTGCCCGTAACGAATCTCTATCGTGGTGAAACGCTCGCCGCCGCGCGTCTGCCCGTCTGCCTGACGGCCTACACCCCCTGCTTCCGCAGTGAAGCCGGATCGTATGGCAAAGATGTGAGAGGCATCATTCGCCAGCATCAGTTTCAAAAAGTGGAGCTGGTGAAGTTCGCCCATCCCGAGCGTTCCTATGAAGAACTTGAACGGCTCACCGCGAATGCTGAAATGGTTCTGCAAAAGCTGGGCCTGCACTACCGCGTGATGGCGCTCTGCACGGGCGACATGGGCTTTTCGTCTTCGAAGACTTACGATATTGAGGTTTGGCTCCCCGGCCAGCAGGTGTTCCGAGAGATTTCCTCGTGTTCCAACTTCGAGTCGTTCCAGGCCCGCCGGGCCAACATTCGCTTTAAGCCCGAAGGCAAGGGCAAGAGCGAATTCGTCCACACGCTCAATGGCAGCGCCCTGGCCGTGGGCCGCACCTGGCTGGCGGTTCTCGAGAACTACCAGCAGGCTGACGGAAGCGTTATTATTCCAGAAGTGCTTCGTCCCTACATGGGAGCCGAGCGCATCACACCCAAAAAGTTTTAGGCGAAAGTTTTAGAATTGCAGAGAAGTTTTCCGGAGACTACACTTGGAGCGCGTTGACAATCTGGCCACGCTACCGCTCGCTCCCCCTCAGCCGATGAACTCCATCTGGCGCACAATCCGCGGCTACATCTGGTGGAGTCATGAGCGGGGCAGTTTGCACTATGACATCATGGTCACGCTGATTTTGGTGTTCGTATTTTTTTCCCCGTTGCTCATTAATTTCAATGACAAACCGATTGAGCGGAATCCGCACTCGACTGGTGTGATGGTGACGCCGGACGGGGCCGGTGGCCTGGTGTATTCCATTGCGGCCGCGGCCATTTCCGGAACCAAGGACTCCGACGTGCGGGACTCGTTGCGGCGGGTGATTGAGCCCATTGCCGGGGAGATCAGCATTACCAAGTACGAAGCGGTCCGCGACGCCGCCGGACGCATCCAATCGTATAAGGTTTGGGTGGTTCGCTAGCCCAGGCCCGTACCTGTAACTCCGGAGAAATCATGCACTTACGTCACTATTGGGTGGTTGTGTGCGCGCTTGCGGCTTTGACCTTTCCCGCTCAGTCCTCGGCCCAGTCGGACCCGGCTTTGGAGCGCGTCCTGACGCAAATGGATAGCGCTGCCAAGGACTTCCGTTCACTTCAGGCGAGCTTCGTTTGGGATCAGTTCACGAAGGTGGTGAACGACACGGATACAAGCAAGGGCAGCGTTTACTTTCTGCGCGAGGGCGGGGGGATGAAGATGTCGGCGGATATTACCGAGCCTGCGCCCAAGTCGGTGCTGTTTGCCGACGGCGAGGTGAAGATGTTTGAGCCAAAGATTGACCGGGTGACAGCGTACAAGACGGGGAAAAACCGTGCTGAGGTGGAAAGCTTCCTGGTGCTGGGATTTGGGGGGCGTGGGCATGATTTGGCTAAGTCCTATAACTTGAAGTATTTAGGGAAAGAGACTGTGGACGGGGTGGAAACCTCGCAACTGGAGCTGGTGCCCAAGTCGGAGAAGGCGCGTGGGCAGTTTTCCCAGATTGTGCTGTGGATTGATGGCAAGACTGGGGTGTCGGTGCAGCAGAAGCTAATGCAGCCCTCGGGGGATTACCGTCTGGCGAAGTATTCGAAGATTGTGATCAACCAGAAGCTGCCGGAGGGTGTATTTAAGCTCAAGACTGGGCCTAAGACGACGTTTTTGGCGCCCCAGGGGTAGGGGGCTGACACGCGTCGTTTCCGCAGCAGGGGGGTTGGGCGTAGGGGTTAGGCCTAGGGTGCTACGTCCTTTTCCGGGGAAATTTCGGGGTGCAATTTTGGGGATCGACGGTATACTCCTGATTATCGGGGATTGCCGGGTTCCTGAAGTTGGAGTTGCGGTGCGAAATTGCTCTGAGAATCGGTCCTAACCCATACATGGCAAAGGTATTTACCATTCCGGTCGTTCCTCGGGCTAACCGTCGTCGGCGAACGACTGTGGGCGACAATCGGTATGTCGAAGGGCAGCGGATGATTGTCGAGGCCATGAAGTATTTGGCCCAGGCGGACCCCAAGGGGAATCGGGCGGCGGTGGAGTTTCTGTCGGAGCATTTTCGGACGAAGTTCCGGATGAGCGATAGTCCGATGGGGTAGGTAGGTAGGTTGGTTGGTTGGTTGGTTAAAAATCTGGTGCGCACGCGGGGGCGCCCGTGCCCCCATCGACTTATTCTAGCGATTCTGGTTCCAGGGCGATGCCGGTTTCTCCGGCGGCCTTCTTTTCCCAATACTTCTTCATCCAGGCTTCCCAGCTTTTTCCGGCGGCGGTGTCGCGTCCGGTGAAGGCCAGGGCGGCGATTTCAGAATACGGAATTGTCAGCCGGGTATTGGAGTCTTTGGGCAGGATGCGGACGGCGGAATCCTGCAAAGTGGCGCCGGTGCGACGGTCGAAGATGTAGCCTTCGACTTTGCTGCCATCGCGACGAGTGATGGTGATGTCGCCGCGGTAGTCGAAGGCTTTTTCGAGGGCGGAACGGAGATCGTCGTCGGAAGCGAGAGTTGGAACCCAGCCTTCGATGGCCTCATGGGCGAAGCCGGGGACGACTTCGAGCTGGTCGACATCTGTGACGTTGCCCTGAGTGAAGCTGGCCTGGGAAACGCTGCGGTTGACGTGCTCGGTGCCGCTCATGCGCGCGTCTCTTCCAGCTGCGATGGTTCCGTTTGCAACTGCACTAGCGGATTCTTGGAATGCACTGGGGCGGCGTCTTCCTGAAGGAGCTTCAGCGCGCCGGGATCGCGGTAGCTGGAGAAAAGCGTGGCCTTGGCGGCATCGAAGATTCCCCGAATGGAACCAAAAATGTCGTTGACGGAAGTGGCTTCATAGCCGCTGTGGACCATGCAATTAGCGCACTTCGGATTGCCCGACTCAGTGCCGTAGTTCTGCCATTCCGTTGCGGCCATGAGCTCCTGGAAGGTGTCAGCGTAGCCGTCCTGCAACAAGTAGCAGGGCTTTTGCCATCCGAAAATGTTGTAGGTGGGCATGCCCCAGGGGGTGCAGGCGTAGTCGCGCTTGCCCATTAGGAATTCCAGGAACAGCGGCGACATGTTGAACTGCCACGTCTTTTTCCTGTTGGACAAAATGCCTCTAAACAGGCGGCGGGTGCGGGCGCGACCGAGGAAATGCTTCTGGTCGGGAGCTTTGTCGTAGGAGTAGCCGGGCGAGAGCATCATGCCCTCGACGCCGAGCTTCATCATGTCATCGAAGAAGTCACGAACACTATTGGGGTCGGCACCGTCGAAGAGCGTGGTGTTGGTGGTGACGCGGAATCCCTGGCGGAGAGCTTCCTGAATGCCTTCGACAGCCTTATCGTATCCGCCTTCGCGGCAGACGGAGAGGTCGTGGTGCTCGCGCTGTCCATCCATGTGGACGGAGAACGAGAGGTAGGTGCTGGGCTTGAACAGGTGCAGCTTTTCTTTTAAGAGAAGAGCATTGGTGCAGAGGTAGATATATTTTTTGCGCGCGACGAGGCCTTCGACGATTTTGTCGATTTGCGAGTGCATGAGCGGCTCGCCGCCGGGGATAGAAACCGTCGGAGCGCCGCATTCGTCAACGGCTTTGAAGCACTCTTCGGGAGTGAGTTCCTTCTTCAAGATATGAGCTGGATACTGAATTTTGCCGCAACCGGCGCATGCCAGGTTACAGCGGAAGAGGGGCTCAAGCATCAAGACGAAGGGATAGCGCTTGCGGCCAGCAAGCTTCTGCCGCATTACGTAGGAGGCTACGGTCCAGGCTTGCCTTAGGGGAACAGCCATCGGGGGTCACTCGTGGGTTGCTGGATTGAACGCAATATTATTTGATGCAAAGGCACCGAGTGAATCGTCAAAAACCTGCGCCTCCCTATTGTGGGCGGAAAGCAAGGGTTTTGGGATAACTGGGTAGCTTCTATTTTAACAAATTGGATGGGCTATTGAATATAAAGGGGTTAGGGCGTTGGTTGCGGCCAGACACCAGGCTTGCCACGGCTCCGGCTCGAGTTTGGAGCCGATTTGGCCATGGCCCGAAGCATTTCCGCGCGAAGCAGGCGGTTGGCTTTGGTTTGGTAGCCGGTGCCACCCGACTTGAGCCGGTGGATGATATCGACGTCGAGCCGCATGGTGACAGGCTTCTTCAGGGGCCGGTACATGTGGCCGCGAACGGCATGGCGGAGTTGGGCCTCGGTGAGTTCGGGAATTGTCGGCGGTGTCGACCCGATCGTCCGGCAAGGCGAGGTGGGCTAGTTTCTTGCGGCGCTAGTTAGCGGTCAGTTTCTTCATAAGATGTCCCTTTTTCATGGAAGGCCGTCGAGTGTGAATATATTTATGTACATACAAAAACTAGAAAAGCCGCCGGAGATGATCCGGCGGCTTGTTGGGGGCAGTTTTACCGACGCCAGCCGTCGCCCTGCCAGGCGTGTTCGTAGCCTTCGTGGTAGGCGCGGGCGTACTGCTCCTGGTATCCGCGCAGGTCGCCGAAGCGGCGGTCGTAACCGCGGTCGGAATGCTTGTAGCGGCCTCGGGGGCTGGGATTGAAGGATTTGCGGGCTCGGAAGTCGCTCCGGGCGGCGTCGGCACCATCGCGGGAGCCCCAGTCGCGGGCGACGTCGTCGCCACGGAAGCGGTGGTCGTTGCGGTCCCAACCGCGGTCGTGATCGCGGTCGCGGTCTCCGTCCCGATCTCGATTTTGATAAGACCCGCGGTCCTGATAGCGATCGTCATTGCGATTGCGATCATCGTCGCGATCCTGCGCCACGGCGAGGCCGCCGAGGAACAACGTTGCCAGCACAGCCAACCCTGCGATGCGATTCTTGTGAAACATTGTGTCCTCCTTGCCCGGGACCGCGGCTACCGCCCAATTCCCGGTACGCTTGTTAAGATGCCTGATGAGAGCCGCGCGATGCCTGAGAGAAGGCTGCTAAGAGGCTGTAGAATCAATACTTTGAGCCGGTAGGCGGCGCGCAACTTTTTGGCGCGGGTGGGGTTAGGAGGCTTCGGTTGGCGATGCCAACTTACAGCCGTGGCGAAATGCAGGGTGCGAAAGCCAGAGCTTGAAGTCGCTGCTGAAAAAACCATCTTTCCCAGATCAACCCTTGGCCGCAGGGGCTAAAGCCCATTCATGACAAAGGACTTATCGCAGCACTGAAGTGCTGCGCCGCCCAAATGCTGAGGCTCGAACGAGCTTTTCTGAAGCTGCTGAAAAGAGTTATGGTTTGCAGATCAACCCCTTACCGCCGGGAGCTGAAAGCCCCTCAATTTTTTGGAGCCTGGCATTTGCAAGGAGTTCTCATGAACTCTCTTAAGTGCGGCTCGCCCCAAAACTGAGGCTAAAACGACTCTTTCAGCGGCCTGTGAAGGCGCACTCCAAGCAGCCACGTCAACCGCTGAAGCGGATGGCGTGATACGAATCCTCCCTACGGCGGGATGCTAGCGGTAAACCTCTTTCCGGCGGCCCATTCGGAGAACAACCAAAACGCTTTGTTTCCGGGGCTGCACGGGCGGGGACGCCCGTGCCTCCATGGGTTGCTGAGGGGCTTTGGTAGACTTCAGGGTTCGCTGCGAATGAAGGAGTGGGGCAATGCGGATTCAACAGGCGGGGATTTTGGGTGCGGGAACGATGGGGAACGGTATTGCGCATGTGTTTGCGCGGGCCGGTTACAGCGTGACTCTGTGTGACGTGGAACAGCGATTTGTGGAGCGGGCGCTGGAGACGATTGCGAAGAATTTGGATCGCGAGGTCGCGAAAAGCAAAATCTCAGCCGAGGAGAAGGCCGCGACGCTGGGACGGATTGCGGTGACGACGGACCGGGCGAAACTGGCGGCCTGCGATTTGGTGGTGGAAGCGGCGACGGAAAAGTTTGAGATCAAGTCGCAGATTTTTCGGGATCTAGACGCGGCTTGCAGGCCGGAAGTGATTCTGGCTTCGAACACGTCTTCCATCTCGATCACAAAACTGGGGGCGCTGACGAAGCGGCCGGACAAAGTTGTGGGGATGCACTTTTTCAATCCCGTGCCGGTGATGAAACTGGTGGAAGTGATTCGCGGGCTGGCGACGTCACAGGAAACGTTTGAGGCGGTGCGGGAGCTTTCCGTGCAGCTGGGCAAAACACCGGTGGAGGTGAACGACGCGCCGGGGTTTGTTTCCAATCGCGTGCTGATGCCCCTGCTGAACGAAGCCATGTATACGGTGATGGAGGGTGTGGCCACAGCGGAGGCTGTGGATGAAGTGTTCAAGCTGGGGATGGCGCATCCGATGGGGCCGTTGACGCTGGCGGATTTTATCGGGCTGGATGTGTGCCTGGACATCATGCGCGTATTGTTGGACGGACTAGGTGACCCGAAGTACCGGCCATGTCCGCTGCTGATCAAGATGGTGGATGCTGGGTGGTTGGGAAGGAAATCGGGGCGTGGGTTTTACCAATACTGAGCTATTCCCGTCACGAACCTACAAGGAGCTTTGCCTAGATGAAAGAAGTTGTGCGGTGCGGGTGGGCTCGGAACGAGCTGGCGATTCGCTATCACGATGAGGAGTGGGGCGTGCCGGTGCATGACGATCGGACATTTTTTGAGTTTCTAATTCTAGAAGGCGCGCAGGCTGGGTTGAGCTGGGACACGATATTGAACAAGCGTGAGAACTACCGGGCAGCGTTTGCGGGGTTTGATCCGGTGAAGGTGGCGAAATTTGATGCCACGAAGCAGGCGAAGCTGTTGCTGGATGCGGGGATTGTGCGGAACCGGTTGAAGGTTTCGTCGGCGGTGGGGAATGCGCGGGCGTTTTTGCTGGTGCAGAAGGAGTTCGGCTCGTTTGACGCTTATATCTGGACGTTTGTGGGCGGGAAGCCGAAGGTGAATTTGGGAACGGCTGTGCTGGCGACCACGGCGGAATCGAACGCAATGAGTAAGGATTTGAAGAAGCGCGGGTTTCGCTTTGTGGGATCGACGATTTGTTATGCGTTTATGCAGGCTACTGGGTTGGTGAATGACCACGCGGTGGGGTGTTTTCGACGCCAGGGTAAGAGCATCCGGAAATCTGCGCCTTAGAAATCCCCGCCCTGTCGCTGCGCGACAAGGACGGGGCACCCGTGAAGTCTATTTCTTTTTGCTGGGGTCGTCGTCAGGGTTGACGTAGTTGAATTGCAAAGGCGACTGGCCGTGGACCTGGACAATGACCTCGCCGGAGGCCATGGCGTAGTGGTGCATATCGGGGTCAAGATAGGCGAAGCTGCCCGGGGGTAGTGCAGTCATTTTGTTGGTTTCGAATTCGTCCCCCATGCCGACCTTAAAAGTTCCGGAAATGACAGTGACGTTTTCGCGGAGCGGGTGGAAATGCGGCGAGATGCGATAGCCGTCGGGCATTTTGAGGCGGATGGTGTAGTCGCCGGTGGAGGCCATGGGATCGCCCTCAAGGACAGCAAATTGCGCACCAGGCCGGACGATGGGCGGGGCGGGGCCCCACGGAATCGAATCCGGAGTGTAGACGTGTTGGTGAGCCGCGGTTTGCGCGGAGAGCTTTACGAGCGGAGCGGTAACGGCCAGGACTGCGGCCAAGGCTAGTGCAAAATACAGAATTCGTTTCACGATTCTACCTCTAAGGTGATGTCGATTTGGCCGGTCAGCCGTCTTGGATTAAGCAGACTGTCGACGCTGGAACCATTATCGCTCCCGGCGGGAATGGGCGCCCTTTGGCGAGGCTGAGTTTTTTCTGCTATTTTTCTGACATCGTGTCTTCTTCCAGTGCCCAAGCCGCGTACGAGTTTGGCCCCTTCCGGTTGGAACCGAAGGAGCACCGACTATTGCGGGACGGCTGCGTGATTCCGTTGACGGGGAAAGCGTTTGCCACGTTGTGCGCGCTGGTGGGACAGCCTGGAACACTGATTCCGAAGCAGGAGCTGATGAACGCGGTGTGGCCCGACTCCGTGGTTGAGGAGAACAGCCTGGACCAAAATATTTCTGCGCTGCGGAAGGCGCTGGGAGAGCAGGCTTCGGGCGAGCCGTTTATTGAGACGGTGCCGCGCGCGGGGTATCGGTTTGTGGCGGCGGTGCGGGAGATTGTGGGGAAGGGCGTCGTTGCTCCTGGGGGTCTGTCGAGGCAAGAGATCCGATTTTGCCGGACTGCGGATCAGGTGCGGCTGGCGTATTCGACGATTGGCGCTGGGTATCCGCTGGTGCGGGTGGCAAATTGCTTCAATCATCTGGACTTCGAGTGGGAGAGCCCGATTTGGCAGCACTATGTGCGGGATCTGGCCAAGGGGCACAGCCTGGTTCGCTATGACGGGCGGGGAAATGGGATTTCCGAATGGAATGTGGAGGATATTTCGTTTGAGGCTTGGGTGAATGATTTAGGCGCGGTGGTAGATGCGGCAGGGTTGGGGCGATTTGCGATTTTGGGGATGTCACAAGGGGCGGCGGTGGCGATTGCGTATGCGGTTCGTCATCCGGAACGTGTTAGTCATTTGGTTTTGTGCGGTGGGTATTCGCGCGGGGTGAATCACAGGGAGAAGCCGGATGCGATGGCGGCGCGGTGTGCGCTGGAGACGCTGGTGGAGGTGAATTGGGGCAAGAGCAATCCCGCTTACTACGGCATGGTCACGAATATGTATATTCCGGAACATGCGACGCCCGCGGACCAGGAGTGGTTTAAGGAATTGCAGGGTGTATCGGTTTCGACGGCGAATCTGGTGAAGTTCATGCGGGCGTGCGATGCGATTAACGTGCGCGGGCTGCTGCCTTCGGTGACGGTGCCGACGATTGTGTTTCATAGCGACGGCGACCGCGTTGCGCCTCCGGAGGAAGGGAGAATTCTGGCGGCGGAGATTCCTGGGGCGAGGTTTGTGCCGCTGCCGAGCGCGAATCATTTGTTACTGGCGGAGGAGTCGGCGTGGAAGGTGTTTCGGGGTGAGGTGGAGGGTTTTTTGGGGGGGTGAGGCAGTTTATGAGCGACTTCAGTTCTGAAATCGACGCGGCGCTTCTCGACGACGATCCGCGCTAAAGCGCTGCGCGCCCAAAAGCGGGCTGCCGATCGCTCCTGGTAATCGGGATGACAGTCTTGGAGAGCGCAAAAATCTGCTTCGCACGGGCGAGGACGCCGTGCCTCCATTGGCTTCTTACATCCTTAAATTCCTTGAGATCAGGCGGACAGGAGTGTCCGCCCCACACGTGCCATTTAGCGGAGTTTTTCGCCTACTGATTTCCCTTGGCTGTAAAGGTAAAGGTAGTCCGGGCCACCGGCCTTGGAGTCGGTGCCGGACATGTTGAAGCCGCCGAAGGGGTGGCAGCCGACAATTGCCCCGGTGCATTTGCGGTTGATGTAGAGATTGCCGACGTGGAACTCGCGGATGGCGCGGTCGATTTTTTCCTGCGAGTTGGTGTAGACCGCGCCGGTGAGGCCGAATTCCGTGTCGTTGGCGATTTCGAGGGCGTGGTCGTAGTTCTTCGACTTGATGACGGCGAGAACCGGGCCGAAAACTTCTTCCTGTTCCAAAGTCGATTTCGGAGCGATATCGGCAAAAACCGTGGGCTGGATGTAGTAGCCCTCGCCGACGTTGGTGGCGCGGGCACCACCAGTGACGAGTCGGCCTTCCTGCTTACCCTTCTCGATGTAGCCGAGGATCTTGTTCATGGCAGTTTCACTAATGACGGCCGACATGTTGAAGTTGTCAGCGGGGTCGCCGATGGTTAGCTTTTCCACGCGCGTCTTTAATTTCGCAACGAATTCATCGTAAATCTTCTCGTCAACGATGGCGCGAGAGCAGGCTGAGCATTTTTGACCCTGGAACCCGAACGCCGCCTGGGCCACGCCTTCGACGGCGGTGTCCAAATCGGTATCGGCGTCGACCACGATGGCGTCTTTGCCGCCCATTTCGAGGATGGTGCGCTTGATCCAGAGCTGCCCCGGTTGCTGCTCGGCGGCGCGCTGGTTGATGTGCAGCCCGACGCCCTTGGAGCCGGTGAAGGCGATATACCGGGTTTTTGGGTGAGCCACGATGGCATCACCGAACGTGGGACCGGCGCCCGGGCAGAGGTTGACGACGCCCGGCGGCAGACCGCATTCTTCCAGAACTTCGAAGAACTTCGCCGCGATCGTTGGCGCGTCGTGCGAAGGTTTCAGAACAACCGTGTTGCCCATGACAACGGAAGCCATCGCCATTCCAGCCATGATGGCGCAAGGGAAATTCCACGGCGGGATCACAGCGCCGACGCCGAGCGGAATATAGAACAAACGGTCGCGCTCGCCAGGAAGTTGAGTTGGGGTTTCGACGTGGGCCATACGCAAAGCTTCGCGGGCGTACAGTTCGAGGAAATCAATGGTTTCGGCTATATCGGCATCGGCTTCGCCCCAGTTCTTGCTGACTTCAAAAACCAGCCAGGCGCAGAATTCGAAGCGGCGCTCCCGGATCATGTCGGCGACATGGAAAACAAAGCTGGCGCGCTCTTCAGGGGTGCGGCGGCCCCACGCGGGCAAGGCGGCGAGCGCGGCCTGCATGGCTGGCTCGACTTCGGCGGTGCCCGCGTTTTGGTGGATGCCGACCAGCTGCGAGGGTTTAGCGGGGTTGATGGAACGAATTTTCTCCGCCGTCTTCATCCGCTTACCCCCGATCACCATGTCATATTCACGACCCAGTTCAGCGCGAACTTTTCCCAGGGCGGCGCGCATTTTCTCGATGTTGTCTGCGGTGGAGAAATCGATCATGGGCTCGTTGACGAACGGGCCGGAATGCAGGCGCAAAGGCATGGGCGGAGCTTCAAGGGTGGCCATGGGAACCTCGCTAGATACCAAGTGAAGTCAATCCCGAGCGGGATCGCAGCGAACGACTTGTTATTCTATCACTGGGGAACCTGAGGCGAAGTCGCGGACGTGGCAAGTGCCCAGAGCGCGTTCCCGCGACCTTTAGGCTGATCTGGCGGACGTTCCACTCAAGTTCGATTGGAATTTGTCGATGGCTCCGGAGAGGCGTGTGGTTTGCCGGGGATATCCCAGTGGGCGCGGCTAGGTATGAGGAGACTGGGAAGATGAGTGTATCGCGGAAGATTTTCCTGATCGCGCTGAGCTTTGCGTTGCCCATTGCCGTATTGGTGTACCTGACGGTGATCAACACCAACTCCAGCATTACGTTCGCCGAGTGGGAATTGAAAGGGGACAGTTATCAAAGGCCGCTGGAAGCGTTGCTGCACGAGGTCCAGGCGGCGCAGATTGTCTATAACACCAGCGCAACCACGCCGGTGGCGAACAATGCCTCCAAGATTCACGCCGCTTTTGTGGACCTGGAGGAAGTGAACCAGCGACTGGGCATGGACCTGCAGTTTACCGACGAGGGGCTGGCCAAGCGCCATCGGGAACATCAGCGTGTAGCCACGGTGCATCAGGAATGGCAGGAACTGTCCGCTCAGATTTCCAGACCAGGAACGCGCAGCTTATCAGCGGAACTGAATCCCAAGTTCGAGCACTTAATCGCCGACTTGCGCACCATGATAACGCACATGGGAGATACGTCCAATCTGATTCTTGATCCCGACCTGGACAGCTACTACCTGATGGATGTGACCCTGCTGGCGTTGCCGCAAACGCAAGATCGGCTGGGGCAAGCGATTCAGTATGGGTATGGCGCGCTCCGACGGGGCGCCATTACGGAGGAAGAAAAGATTCAACTGGCCGTTTACGCGGCAATGTTGCAGGAAGCGGATGTTGACCGCGTGACCGGAAGCAGCCAGACCTCGGTGAACGAAGACGCGGGTTTTTACCGGATCAGCCCGACGCTGCAAAGCAATCTTCCCCCCGGCCTGAAGAAGTATCAAGAAGCGAATGCGCCGTTCGTCGAGATGCTCAGGGACATGGTGAAACATGGAGCCGCTGGGGTGACTCCAGAGGCATACCTGCGGAGTGGGCTGCTGGCGCGAGAGGCTAGTTTTTCATATTGGAACGCAGCGGTTCAGGAGGAAGATGCGCTACTCAATGCTCGGATAGCCTACTTTGCTCATCGCCGGGCAGTCTCTCTGCTGCTGGCGTTACTGGCGTTACTGGCGTTGCTGGCGGCCGGGGTGCTTGCGTATTTCCTGACGCGGTCCATTACGCGGCCGCTGTTTGGGCTGGTCGGCTCGCTGGGACCCGGCGCAACGCTGTTGGGAGTTTGCGTGGAACGCATTTCCGAGGCCAGCAAGAATAAGTTCGCCGATGCGCATGAGTCCGCGTTGATCTGCCAGGAGCTCGATGCCAATTGTGATTCCATGCGGAAAGCCGTAGCCGAATTGGAAACCCAGGTTAAGGGAGCGAGACGCTAGATGCGGATCCGAATGCATCCGAGGGCGACCGCACCACGCACGCCCGCAGCCCGAGGTGGCTATGCCCAGTAGCACCTACGTGAGCTTACTGAATACGGTTCGTCCCTTCGTGGAGGAGACCAAAGCGCGCGAAGTGATCGGGCGGCAGTTGCAAAAATGTAACGCCACCCCGGAAACCATAACGCTGGAACAGCTCAAGAGCATCGCTCACTTGCTGAGCGGGGCCATGGGCCTGTATGTCGCCGACAAAGCTCAGAGAGCTGAGCTGGCGGGAAAGATCGCGGCCCTGGCGGGCCTGTAGCACCTTTCTCGCTCGCTACTCAGTCTGGGCGGACGTATTTCACTTCGGCGGTGCGTTCCAGTTTGTCCCAGTTGAACGGCAGGCCGTCGATCGCTCGTTTCACGGTACGGAACAGAACCACCGAAAACAATTGCCGGTAGGCAAAGCGCTGCAAGGGCACCTGACTCAGCAGCCAGTGATCTTCGCGGGTTTCCGGACGGCGGCGCTCCAGCACGAAAGCGATGGCCGAGGCAATGAAATCGATGATCATAAAAGTTGCGAAATAGAACAGCAACTTCTGAAAGTACGCGGGACTGGTCGATTCGGGGTGAAAAAATCGACTGATTAGATACGAGACCGACCCGACGGCAAACATAATATCGATGAACGGCGAGAGGAGCGGCAAAATAATTTGGAACACAAGAATATTGGGCAAAGCCACCCACCCCAGCGCGCCCTTGCGGCCCATCACACCGCGATGCTTCCAGACCGCCTGCAAAATTCCAAATGACCAGCGGAACCGCTGCCGCATCAGGCCGTTGGCCGTAGTCGGAGCTTCCGTAAACGCCAGCGCAAGGTCCTCGTATTCCACACGGTAACCACGTTCCAAGAGTGACATGGTAAGATCGGCATCCTCGGCGACGGTGTCGAAGTGGTATCCGCCGACTTCGCGTACCGCCGAGACGCGCCATGCGCCGATGGCTCCGGGAACCACGCTCACCGCGCCAAGCAGGTCCAGCGCGCGGCGCTCAAAATTCTGACTCGTGATGTACTCCAAGGCTTGCCACCGTGTCCAGAGGTTGACGCGATTGCCTACCTTCGCATTTCCGGCGATGGCCGCAATTTTCTCGTTGCGGAAATGCGGCACCAGATGGGAGACAGCATCACTGGCAATGATCGTATCCGCATCCATGCCGACAAAAATTGTCTCGTTGTCGAGCAAATGCTCCAGCCCAAAATTGAGGGCCTCAGCTTTGCCGCCGTTCGGCTTGGTCAGCACGATCAGGTGCCCAGATGCCAACTGAATCGGCGAGGCCAGCCGGGCCAGTTCCAGTGTATTATCCCTGGATCCATCATCAATTACAATCACGCGCAGGTTGGGATAATCGGAATCCAGCGCGGCCAAAATCGTACGCGCAATCACCTTCTCCTCGTTAAACGCTGGAATGAGCAGCGCAACATTGGGGCGAAACGCGGCCAGCTCCTCTGGCGAGCCGTAACGGCGGCGGCGCAAGCGGTCAATGATCGCCAGCAGTCCCACGAACAGCAACCTACCCGTCATCAAAATATCGCCGACGAAGAAAATCGCCGGAATGGCTTTCATGACCAACTCGCCAATCGCAAACCCAAACCAGTCGATGCGCGCGGTCCAGCGCTCATTGGACGACAGCGGCGGCATAATTTCGGCGCGGGATTTACCCAGCAGTTCACTAATCGGAACAAGCTCCAGATGCCGCGCGCGGACGCCATCGATAATCAGCGACAAGGCTTCGAGCGTTGTCCGCCGGTCTCCTCCGCCGTCGTGCAGCAATAGAATGCTGCCGCAACGGAAGTCTGTCGGCGAGCAGGGCGGCAGATGCTGAAAAACCTCATTCGCAATTTCCTGGACCGAACGCGAAGGGTTGGTGCGCCAGTCGTTCGGGTCAATCCGGTTCCCCACCGTGATGTAGCCCAGGCTCTGCGTAATTTCCAAAGGCCGAACCTGATCGGCCGTATCCGGCTCCTGATCAATCGAATACGGCGGACGGAACAATACCGTCTTGATGCCAATTCGGCTGGCAAACAGCCGCTCTGTAAGGTTCAACTCCAACTTCATCAATTGCGGCGAAATCACACTGATGTCGGGATGCGTAAACGTGTGATTGCCAATTTCGTGGCCTTCCGCATACATGCGCTGCACAATGGATGGAAACTTCTGCGCTTCCAGGCCGATAACAAAGAACGTGGCCTTGACGTTGTGGTCGCGCAACACATCGAGAATTCGCGGCGTCCATTCTGAATCCGGACCATCATCGAAGGTAATCGCCACCTGCCTGGCATTTGCCCCGTAACGCGCCACGCGGTACGGAGACGGCAGCGTTGTAAATACCTCGTCGCTCACCAAATTGGTCTGCGGATCAATCTTGATGTCACGCGCCCCATCGGAAGGCCGGTTCTCAATGCTAAGAATTTCGCCATCGCCCTCCATGTCCACATCTTGCCCGGGCGGCACCACCTTCAGTTTGTCCGGAGCCGCAACATCCCCCGGCACATCCCACACGCGCCACAGTGAGTGATCCTCCGACCCCAATCGCCACAGCGCAAACGTGTCAATCCCCAGCGCCTGCGCCGCCCGCATCTGGTTCAGCGCCGTCGCCCCATCCAGGAACCACACATCATGCCGATGATTCTTGTCATCGCGATAGCTGTAATGCGGGTTTAGCGCGTCTCCATCAAACTGAATGTCTTCCTCAGAATCACCCGCCCCCAGCCAGGCCTCTTGCACGGAGCGATTTGCCTCCACGCTGCCTGCTACGCTCTTCACGTTCTCGGTCCAGTCGTAGCCATAGTTGGCGATCGCGCACAAGAGTTTCTCTTTTGGAATAGTCCGCACCGCCGCCGCCACATTTTCCGTAAACCAATCCTGCGACGCAATCGGTCCCGCCTTGGCCCCGGGAAAGTGCTCGTCGTAATTCATCAGCACAATGCCGTCCACGTGCGAGGCAATCAGGGCCAGATTGAAGTCATCATCCCGGACTGGAACCGCCACGTACAGCTTCATGCCACGAGCATGCAAGTCGCCGCCCAGCTCCGTTAGCAGCGTGTTGTAGTCCCCTTGCGCACTCCGCGGAAACGCCTCAAAGTCAATCATCACTCCGCGATAATGGTCCGTCGCCAGAAAGTCCAGCATCTGCTTCCGGAAGTTTCCCCGACCGGCCGAGCTGGCAAAAAAATCCGCGATCCGCGGCACAAAGTCATTCGCCACAGGATCGAAGTTATTCACCAGCGGAAACACTTCCATTTCCGCCGCCGACGTCTTCAGGAACGGCATCACCTTGTCGTCCACCGGCTGAAAACCATTCTTGCCGTAGACATCAAAGGGTTTGTTCTCAAACGTAGTCGCTTCCAGATGCCCGTCCGAATTTAGAACGTGCAGCCACTCGGGGAACAAGAGATCGATCTGCGAAGCATAAGCCCGCAAAGAAGAGTAACTGGCAGCATCCCAGGTAACATAAAACGCCGCGCGAATGCCCTCGGATTCATTCAGTTTCACCTGCGAGCCGGGCAACTTTGATGTTCGATGCGCTCCTCGGCGCCCCTTCAAGCGCTTCTTGTCTTTCTCTTTTTCTCGCTCTGTCAGCGGATGATAAGGGTGCTTTTCCACAGGCAAAACAAGTTTTGGCAGCGACTCACTCCGCAGCGCCGTAAAAGCAAAAAACAGCGCCAGCAGCGTTACGCTCACCCCCAAAACGTTAAATAGGCCCCGCACCCGCTTCCAGCGCGCTTGATTGGGGTCATAGAAGACGGGAGTCGCCATGGCTTAAGAAGGGTTCTCTTGATCCTAAGCCCAGCCGCCGTTACGGTCAATGCAAAGGCCGCCTTCGCGCTATAGTATTGCGTGCGCGCACTGCTGCAACGTCATCGCCGCTTCTTCTTCGCCTTCACCGTCGCAGCGCTTGTTCTGCGCGCATTCTTCGTCATCAAATTTCCGCAAGTCACACCTGATTCGCTTCTCTACGCCGACCTCGCCAAAAATTGGCTCGCCCACGGCATCTATGGACAGAGCGATCCTTCCGGCATCATCGCCACCTTCATTCGCCTCCCCGGCTACCCCGCGTTTCTGGGTGCCGTTTTCGCCGTCTTCGGCAGCGACAACCTGCGCGCCGTCTTCGCCCTGCAAATTCTCATTGACCTTGGCACGTGCTTCATCCTGGCCGACGCCGCCCGTCGCTGTCTGCAATCGGACCGCGCTGCCAAAACCGCCTTCGCTCTCGCCGCTCTTTGCCCCTTCCTCGCCAATTACACCGCCGCCGTCCTCACCGAAACGCTGGAAGTCTTCGCCACGGCACTCGCCCTCAACCTAGCGCTTGCGGCCATGGAACGAAAAACCTCTCGGGGTTGGGTCTACTGCGGCATCGCTGTCGGCACCGCCATCCAGCTCCGCCCCGATGGTGGCCTTCTCGCCGCCGCCATCGGAGCCTACCTTCTGCTGCGCCACCGGTTCGCGGCCCTCCTCACCCTCAGCCTCACCGTGGCTCTGTGCCTGACCCCCTGGACTCTCCGCAACTTCCATACCTTCCACCAATTCCAACCCTTGGCTCCCCGCTACGCCAACACCACGGAAGACCCCGTCCCCTATGGCTTCAACCGCTGGACCAAAACCTGGATCGCCGACTATGTTTCAACGGAAGAACTTTACTGGAACGAACCCGGCGACGAAATGGACTTTGACAAGCTCCCATCCCGCGCCTTCGACAGCCAGCAACAGTTCGACGCCACCCAGCAAATCTTCGATGACTACAACGCCAACCACGAAATCGATGCGGACCTCGACGCGCGCTTTGCCGCGCTCGCCCAGGAGCGCATCCATGCCGCCCCACTGCGCTACTACGTCAGGCTCCCGCTCCTACGCATGGCCGACATGTGGCTGCGTCCGCGGACTGAACTCATCCCGGTGGACCCGCGCTGGTGGGAGTTCGACGATGTCGCGTTCGGTTCCACTGTCGCCGTCAGTTTCGGCCTCATCAACCTCTTCTGCATCGCGGCCGCGCTCATCGGCCTCGCCCGCCGAGCTTTACTGCACACGGGCTTGCTGTCTTTGTTTCTGCTACTCCGAACGCTCCTCCTCGGCACCCTGGAAAACCCCGAGCCTCGCTACACCCTGGAGTGCTATCCGGCCATAATCCTCGCTGCCTCAGCCGCCTTTCGCAGGAGCGTCCGCTCGCGATCGACCACCACCCATCTACAGGATTCTGAACCTCAGCTACCAAAACTCACATCTCCGGGATCGCAAAGATCGTAAGTATCTGATTTTCCAGCTTGCGCAATTCGGACACTCACTTGCAGAATGGTAGGCACCAATATTCTGAAGGCTTGTGGCGCGCCGCCGCCGTGCCCTAACTCTTCGCAATCCGCACTCGCAAGGAGCTAGCCGTGAAATTTTTTCGCCCGCTGTGTTTCGTTTTATTACTCGCCGTTGTCTTTGTCTTCGCCTCCTTGGCCACGGCCCAAAGCGCCACTTCCTCCCTGAGCGGTACCATCAGTGACGCTAAACAAGCCGTCGTCCCGGGTGCCGTTCTTACCCTTAGCAATTCCCAAACCGGCTTCTCCCGCACCATCAAGTCCAACGGCCAAGGCGATTACCAATTCCTGCAAGTGCCGCCCGCTCCCTACGAACTCACGGTCAGCGCCCCGGGCTTCGGCACCGTCAAGCGGGAAAACGTCGTCCTTCAGGTCAGCAGCCCCGCCTCCCTCAACATCACCCTGCAAGTCGCCTCCCAGTCCGTCACGGTGGAAGTCACGGGCGAAGCCCCAGCCGTCAACATCACCGACGCCACGCTCGGCCACAACTTCAACAGCAAGCAGCTCATTGACCTGCCGTCCGAAGGCCGCGACCCGGTTTCCATCCTCAGCCTCCAGCCCGGGGTGACCTACATCGGCAAGCGCTCCAATGACGATCAAAACGACGATAGCCGCGGCGGCTCCGTCAACGGCGCGCGCAGCGACCAAACCAACATCACGCTTGACGGCCTCGACAACAACGATCAGCTCAACGGCTATGCCTTCGAAGGCGCGCTGCGCACCACGCTCGATTCGCTACAGGAATTCCGCGTCACCACCAGCAACGCCGATGCCGATTCGGGACGCTCCTCCGGGGCGCAGGTCAATCTAGTCACCAAAAGCGGCACCAACAGCCTGCACGGCTCACTGTACGAGTATCACCGCCCCACCTTCACCGCCGCCAACGAGTGGTTTAACAAAAAAGCTCAAATCAAGGCGGGCCTTCCTAACCGCCCCGGCAAGGTTCTGCGTAACACCTTCGGCGCCAGCATCGGCGGCCCCATCAAGAAAGATCGCGTTTTCGTCTTCAGCGCCTATGAGGGCTATCGTAGCGCGGAAACCGCGCAGAGAACCCGCACCGTCCCCAGCGACAACCTGCGCCATGGAATCATCTCCTATCTGTGCGATCCCGTGGCTGATGCCAATTGCGCTGTGGGCAACGCTGGCGGCGTCTCCGTCACCACTATTCCCGGAAATACCAATAGCCTTCTTGCCACTCTCACTCCCAAGCAATTCGCAGACCTGGACCCAAATTGCAGTTCCGCTGGAACTTGCCCGCTCGGCCCAGGAGCCAATCCGCTCGTCACCGCCATCTTTAGCCAGTACCCGGGTTCCAACACCAACGCCAGTGACGGCTCTGACGGTTACAACTTCCTCGGATATACGTTTGCCGCCGCCGATCCCATCAAACATGACACCTACATCGGCAAGCTCGATTTCAATCTCACTCCCAACGGAAACCACACCCTCTTCCTGCGCGGCAACCTTCAGAACGACCACGAAAAAACTCCGCCCGAATTCAACAAGCAATCCCCTAACGATTTTGTCACCGACAACAGCAAAGGAATCGCCCTCGGCTACACGGCTTTGCTCAGCAACACGCTCATTAACAATTTCCGCTACTCCTTCGTCCGCCAGGGCACCGGCCAAAGCGGCGCTCCCCCCGCCAACTACATCAGCTTCCGCGGCCTCGATGACTTCCACAATGTCGATGGTTCCCTCTACAGCAATGTCCCCGTCCACAACTTTGTCGATGACGTCTCCTGGACCAAAGGCTCTCACACCCTCCAGTTCGGTGGAAATCTCCGTCTGGTTCACAACAACCGCCTCTCCAACCGCCAGAACTCCACCGTGGGTACCACCAATCTTTACTGGTTGAACCCTTCTTTCATTTCCGGCAATGGCGGAAGTCTCGACCCTGCGACCGGCACCAATTACCCAGCGGTAGAAGGCGACTTTGGCACTTCTTACGATTTCGCGGCGGTTGCCCTAGCTGGCATCATCAGTGAAGTCACCGCCACCTCCAACAAGGACAAAACCGGAAACTTCCTCCCCGCTGGGGCCTTAGTTCCTCGCCATTTTCAATCCTGGGAAGGCGAAATGTATCTCCAGGATAAGTGGCGCGTCCAGCCCAATCTCACCGTCACTTTCGGCCTTCGCTATTCCCTGCTTCAGCCTCCGTATGAAAATCGCGGCAATGAGGTGGCACCCACCATCAGCCTCCACGATTGGTTCAACCGCCGCGGCCAGGACATGCTCCAGGGCATCACCACCCAGCCCGACATCACCTTTGATCTCTCCGGCAAAGCCAACCACGGCAAGCCCATCTGGAATTGGGATTATCGCAATCTCGCGCCGCGTCTTGCCATTGCCTTTTCGCCCGACCACGGTAAAAGCTCCATCCGCGCCGGATATGGTCTCTACTTCGATCACTTCGGCCAAGGCGTGGTCAACACTTTCGACCGCCAAGGCTCCTACGGCTTAACCACCACCCAGGAAAATCCCGCTGGAATCCAGACCGTCGACGAAGCGCCCCGTTTCACGGGCTTGAATGACATCCCCGGGTTACTCACTCCACCGCCGCCCGGTCCATTTCCTTACACGCCCTCGGGTGATCCCAACACCGCGGGCCTGGCCATTGCATGGGGCCTGGATGACAAGCTCAAAACCCCCTATTCCCACGTCTTCGATCTCTCCTTTACCCGTGAACTCAGCAAAGGACTCGTGCTCGAAGCCACTTACACCGGTCGTCTCGGCCGACGACTGCTTCAAGAAGCCGACCTGGCTCAACCTCTCGATTTGGTGGACCAAAAGTCCAAAACCGACTACTTCGCCGCCGCCACCCAATTCGCCAAACTCGGGGAAGCGGGCACGAATATCGAAAGTGTCGCGCCCATCCCTTACTGGGAGAATATGTTTCCCCTGGCCGCAGGTTCCGGCCTGTTATCCGGATCGGATTCCTCTACACCCTGTTCACCCGGTACGGCACCCAGTTCTCCTTCAGCTACCCAGAATATGTACGATCTTTTCTACTGCAATCTGCATAACGAAACCCTTGCTCTCGTAATCGCCGATGGATTCTGCTATCCCGCCTGTGCCGGACCTAGCGGCACCCCGTTCCAGTATTACCAGGATCAATTCGCCTCGCTGTACTCCTGGCGCTCCCAGGGCAGCAGCACCTACCACGGCCTGCAACTCACCCTGCGTCACCCCCTGAGCAACGGCCTGCAATTCGACATCAACTACACCTATTCCAAATCGATTGACGTTGGCTCAAATGCGGAACGCGTCAATGGCTTTGAAAGCGGCGGCCTCGCTTTTAACAGCCAAGTCGTAAACTCCTGGAGTCCAAACCAGTGGCGCGCCATCTCCGACTTCGACACCAAACATCAGATCAACGCCAATTGGGTTTGGGATCTTCCTTACGGCAAGGGCCGCCACTGGGGCGGTGCCTCCGGCGGCCTCCTGGACGCCATTCTCGGCGGTTGGGGATTCAACGGACTAACCCGTTGGACCAGCGGATTCCCGTTCACGGTCTCGGCGGGCGCGGGTTATGCCACCAACTATGAACTCTATGGATCCTCCGTGCTCGTAGGCAGGAAACCCGCCACGGGAGTCTTTCGCGATCCAGATGGTGATCCCAACGCTTTTAGAGACCCGCAGAGCTTGGCCATTGGCGGGGGTATTTTCCGTGCCCCCTACCCCGGCGAAGCCGGCCAGCGCAACAACTTCCGCGGACCCGGCTTTTTCAGCGTGGACACCGGTCTCGCCAAGAGCTGGAAGCCCAAAGAATCCCAGGAACTTCGCTTCTCCTGGGAAATCTTCAACCTGACCAACTCCGTCCGCTTCGATGCCGCAGGCGCTTTGACCGGCCAAGCCCTGGTCAGCATCGGCGGGTTCGGCAAATACTCCCGCACCCTAACCGATTCCCGCGTAATGCAGTTCGGCCTCCGTTATAGCTTCTAAGGTTGAGGTGTTGGGGTTAGAAATTTGGGCTTGCGGCGACTGAACTGCTTAAGAACCGCTTCGCCTCGCCCCAAGGAGACCAAGGGCAAGGGAGCATAACTCTCGATTTCCCCGTGCGGTACGGCGTTAGCTATTCGGGTTTCCCGGCGACGCCGATTCGGTTTTCGGCACGGGCTAAGGCGTCGAGCGTGCGGGGGTAGTCGGTGTTGACGTCGGGCGTTTTGAGTATTTGCTCCGCCTGTGCTTTGGCCTTTTGGGCGCGGGCGACGTCGATTTCAGTGGGTCGCTCGGCGGTTTCGGCCAGGATGGTGACTTTGCCCGGCAGTACCTCGGCAAAGCCCCAAGCGACGGCGAAGCGGTGCGTGATGTTGGCGTTACGGTAGGTAATTTCGCCGACGCCAAGTTCGGTGATCAGCGGGGCGTGGCCCGGCAGGATACCGAGGTAGCCGTCGCGACCGGGAATTTCCATTTCCTCGGCCACGTCTTTGACGACCTGGCGGTCGGGAGTTACGATTTCGAATTGGAACGTGTCGGCCATGGAGGTTATCGCTGTGGTCTTGAGCGTGTCGCGGGATTGCAGAAGTTAGAAGTCAGATTACAGAAGTAAAATCGGACTCGCCGCTGCAATGGCCCTTGCTTCCGCATTCTTATTTCTGACTCCTGCAATGCCTTTCGTACTTCTGCAATCTGACTTCTTACTTGCTTGTGCATTGCCCCTATGCCGCGGTTTTCATCTTCTCGGCTTCTTCCAGGACTTCGTCAATGCCGCCCTTGAGGTAGAAGGCCTGTTCCGGGATTTCGTCGTACTTGCCTTCCACGATGCCGCGGAAGCTCTTGACGGTGTCTTCAATTTTGACGTAACGGCCCGGACGTCCCGTAAATTGCTCGGCGACGTGGAACGGTTGCGACAAGAACTTCTGCACTTTTCTGGCTCGGGCGACGACCAGCTTCTGGTCTTCACTGAGTTCGTCAATACCGAGGATGGCGATGATGTCTTGCAGGTCTTTATAGGTCTGCAAGGTGCGCTTCACCATTTGGGCGACATCGTAGTGTTCCTGGCCCACGATGAGCGGGTCGAGAATTCTGGAAGTGGAAGCCAGCGGATCTACGGCGGGATAGATTCCGATTTCCGTCAACGCGCGCGAGAGCACCGTGGTCGCATCCAAGTGGGCGAAAGCCGTGGCGGGCGCGGGGTCGGTGAGATCGTCGGCTGGCACATAAATTGCTTGCACTGACGTAATCGATCCTTTTTTCGTGGAGGTGATGCGCTCCTGTAGTTCGCCCATTTCCGTCGCGAGGTTCGGTTGATAGCCGACGGCGCTGGGCATACGGCCGAGAAGCGCGGACACTTCCGAACCCGCTTGCGTGAAGCGGAAAATATTGTCGATGAACAGAAGCGTGTCCGCGCCTTCGACGTCGCGGAAATATTCCGCGACGGTGAGGCCGCTAAGAGCGACGCGGAGACGGGCGCCTGGCGGCTCGGTCATCTGGCCGTAAATCAGGGAGGCCTTGGACTTCGACGGGTCGCCCGGCTTGATAACTCCCGACTCCGACATTTCCAGCCACAAGTCGTTGCCTTCACGCGTACGTTCGCCGACTCCGACGAACACCGAGAATCCGCCGTGCTGCTTGGCGACGTTGTTGATCAGCTCTTGAATAAAAACAGTCTTGCCGACGCCAGCTCCGCCGAAAAGGCCGATTTTGCCTCCCTTCAGGAAGGGTTGAACCAAGTCGACGACCTTAACGCCGGTCTCAAACATTTCGGCGCGGGTAGATTGTTCGTCGAACGCCGGGGCCTGACGGTGAATCGGGTGGCGTTCTTTGTATTCGATCGGCCCTAGCTCATCGACGGGCTCGCCGACGACGTTCATGACGCGACCGAGCGTTCCGCGGCCCACCGGAACGGTGATCTGCGCGCCGAGGTCAATGGCCTTCATGCCGCGGACTAGGCCGTCGGTGGCCTGCATGGAGACGCAGCGCACTCGGCCTTCGCCGAGATGCTGTTGCACTTCCAGGATGATGCTGATGGGTTCCGGCGTGTTGAAACCTTCGCTGACTACCTGCACTGCCTGGTAGATGGGCGGGAGAGAGCCTTCGGCGAATTGCACGTCGACGGCGGGACCGGAGATTTGAATGACCTTGCCAATGTTTTGAGCCATAATCTTTTTCTCTGTTCTTCATCCAGCGCCTAAAGGCGCTTAACTCTGTGACGCTTTCGGCATGCCTGAAGGCATGCCCTGATACAGATCCCAAACTCTACTGGGCGGCGGCGCCGCTTACAATTTCGATAATTTCTTTCGTAATTTTGGCCTGACGGGCGCGGTTCATGATCAGCGTCAGGCGTTCGATCATGTCGGATGCGTTGTTGGTGGCCGAGTCCATGGCGGTCATGCGGGCGGCGTGTTCGGCTGCTACGGACTCCAGCATCGCCCGGTAAATCTGGTTCACTACATACTTGGGGAGCAAGGCTCCGAACAAACGCTCGGGTGTTTGCTCGTAGATATAGTCGACGTTGGCGGTGCCGAAGGCGTCCGCGGCTTTGTCGGCTGGGTTTTCCTGTTCGCGAAGATTGACACCCGCGGTTCTGGCGGCTTCGGCGCGGCGGAGCCGTTCTCCCTCGCTGGCTTCTTCGGACATGCGGACCACGTCTTCGCCGATTTGTTCTATGGGCAGAATCTGGTCGACAACCAGACGCTGCGCAATCACCGACTTGAATTCATTGAAGACCACATAAACGGAGTCGATTTCGGCATGGATGTAGCGATCCATGATGCTGGTGGCCAGGGCCTGCACTTGGCCGTATTCGACTTTCGCCAGGACGCCAACGTGTTCGCCGGTGACTTCGACCGGAGCTGTTCGGCTCTTGGGACCGGTGGTGTGGACTTCCTCTTCGGCGCTGTCGTGCGCATGCTCAAGCATCTGTTCGAGCTGTGCGGTCTGCACGCTGGCTGCGGGAAAACGGCGGCGCAGAAAATCACGGCCTTTGCGGCCTACGGTTTCAATATCGACATTCTTGCCGGTCTTGGTTTCAAGGAAGCGAGCGGCGGCTTTGTTGATATTGGTGTTGAACGCCCCGGCCAGACCCTTATCACCAGTTACGACGATAACCAAAACATTCTTTTCTTCGCGCTGGATCAGCAGCGGGTGGTGCGGCTGCCCCGTGACCGGGTCGTAAAGTTCGGCGCGGGAGACCAGGCTTTTGAGGACGTTCGTCATCATCTGGGCGTAAGGGCGGGCGGCCATGGCCCGTTCCTGCGCGCGGCGCAACTTCGCGGCCGAGACCATTTTCATGGCCTTGGTGATTTGCCGCGTATTGATTACGCTGCGGATGCGGCGCTTGATGTCGAGAACGTTGGGCATGGTTTAAATCGATTGCAGATTGTAGATTTCAGAATGCAGGAAGTAAGAACTCTACTTCGGCACGAACTGCGCTTTCGCTTCTTTGATGACCGTGAGCATTTCGGCTTTCAGGGCATCGTCAATAGTTTTCTTCTCCATAATGGTGCGGAGGAGGGCTGGGTTGGCGGTGTCTACGTATTTGTACAGAGCCGCTTCGAATTCGCGAACCTTGTTGACCGGCAGGTCATCGAGGAAACCGTTGGTGCCGGCCATGATGACCAGAATTTGTTTTGAAAATGGAAGAGGGGAATATTGACCCTGCTTCAAGACTTCGACCAGGCGCTGGCCGCGGGTCAGCTGGGCTTGCGTGGACTTATCGAGGTCGCTCCCGAACTGGGCGAAGGCGGCGAGTTCGCGGTACTGGGCTAGTTCCAGTTTCAGCGTTCCGGCAACCTGCCGCATGGCTTTAATCTGGGCTGCTCCGCCGACGCGGCTTACCGAGAGACCGACGTTCACAGCGGGGCGAACACCCGAGTTGAACAAATCGGTTTCGAGATAAATCTGACCGTCGGTGATGGAGATAACGTTCGTGGGAATATACGCGGAAACGTCGCCCGCTTGCGTTTCAATAACCGGCAAGGCCGTTAATGATCCCGCCCCCATTTTATCGCTCAACTTCGCAGAGCGCTCCAGCAAACGGGAGTGGAGGTAAAACACGTCGCCCGGATACGCTTCGCGGCCCGGCGGACGGCGGAGGAGCAGAGAGATTTCCCGGTAGGCGGCGGCGTGCTTGGAAAGATCGTCGTAGATAACCAGCGCATGGCGCTTGGTGTCGCGAAAGAATTCGCCGATGGCGCAAGCAGTGTAAGGCGAAATATAAAGCATCGGAGCCGGCTCTGAAGCCGATGCCGCGACGACAACCGTGTATTCCATCGCGCCGTTGTCTTCCAGAATCTTAACAACCTGCGCGATCGAAGAACGCTTCTGACCTACCGCGTTGTAGATGCAAATGAGGTCGTTGCCCTTGGCGTTGATGATCGTATCGATGGCAACGGCGGATTTTCCCGTCTGGCGGTCGCCGATGATGAGTTCGCGCTGGCCGCGGCCAATCGGAATCATGCTGTCGATGGCCTTGAGTCCGGTGGCCATCGGTTCACGCACCGGTTGGCGGTCAATAACGCCGGGGGCGATGCGCTCCAGCGGATTGAACTGCGTGGTCGCGATGGGACCTTTGCCGTCAATCGGCTGGCCGAGCGAATTGACGACGCGCCCAATCATGGCGTCGCCGACGGGCACGCTCATGATGCGCCCGGTGCGCTTGACCTCGTCGCCTTCCTTGATCTCGGTGTATTCGCCGAGCAGCACGACGCCAACCTGATCCTCTTCGAGGTTCATGGCGATGCCGGAGAGGCCGTGCGGGAAGGTTAGAAGCTCGCCGGACATGACCTTATCGAGGCCGTGAACGCGAGCAATGCCGTCGCCAAGGGAGATGACCGTGCCGACTTCGTCGACAGCGATTTTGGATTCGTAACCTTCGATTTGGTCGCGAATCAGTTTGGTGATTTCGTCTGCTTTGATCTGTGCCATAAGAACCGGTTCTCAGTTGCCAGTAGCCAATGTCAGCGGCTACTTGATTTTCAGATTTTTATCCTGCCGCAATCTGTTCGCGGAGGCGTTTTAACTGGCCCTGGATGGAGCCATCGTAAATGGTGCTGCCGACGCGAACCACCGCGCCGCCTAACAATGCGGAATCTTGAGTGTACGTTGCGCGGAGGCTTTTGCCGGTCATGCGCTGAACTTGCTGTTCCAGATTCTTCTTCTCTGCGTCGCCTAGCATCCGGGCGCTGGCAATTTGGGCTTCAGCAAAGCCCAGGCGGTCGTTGATTTCTTGTTCTGTCTGGCGAACGATCGCGGCGAGGTCACTGGTGCGGCGGTGGTCGATGACGACCGCGACGAAGTTGCGCACTTCTTTGGACGCGCCGAGAACGGTAATGATCGAATCCAGGACGGCATGTTTCTGCGGGGCGCTGATGGAAGGATTGTCCCAGGTCTTGCGCAGGTTGGAGCTGCTGGCGACCAAAGTGGCTAGCGAGTTCAAATCCGCAAGAGACTTCGTGGCGTCCAGCTTGCGCTCGAACACAACATCCGCAAAGGCGCGGGCGTAGCGACTGGCGATGGCTGCCATTACTGGGTCGCCTTTCCCGTACCCTGTTGGCCCAGCGAAGTGGCGAATCCGCTGACCAGCGCCTGGTCGGCGGGGACATCCACTTGAATGCGCTGGCGAGCCATGTTGACGGCAAGATCGGCGGCGTAGGCGGCGAGATCGCGGCGTGCGGACTTGGCGGCAACATCGATTTCCTGAGCGGCAGCCTCAACAATCTTTTGCTTATCGTCTTCGGCGGCGGCACGGATGCGGTCGGCTTCAGCGGCACCGTCCTGCTCGGCTTTAGCAGTCATGGCGGCGATATCCGAATCGAGGCGGCTAAGGCGAGTCTCGATGGCCGCAAGCCGGGACTTGGCATCGTCGCTGGCTGCTTTGGCATCGTCCATCGACTTCCGAATGGACTCCGTACGGTTGCGGAACATGGTAGGCAGGTGCAAGCGAGAGAAGTAGCCGACCCCGAGAGCAATGATGGCGAAATTGACGACCACAGCGAGCCAGTACATGGCTCCGCCGCTCAGGCCGAGGTGCTTGCCGAGCCACCGCACACTGGGGGATTGCTTGAATTGGGCGGTGCCGTCGTCTTCGGCAGCTTCTTTTTTCTCCTCGCCTTGCTCAACCCTGGGCTGATCGGCGGGATCCAAAGAATGGACGCCAGCGGCCGCGTCAGCGGATTGGGCGTTGGTTTGGGCGCGGGAAGGTAGGCTCGCCATCATCCCATAAGCAAACAGCAACGCCACCAGGAAACTCCTCATCGACTGCCGCTTCATCGGCCACCGCCAGCAGAAGCAGATGGCCCGAAGCTCATGGGCTGAAGGACGCGGCGAATCACGTCGTTGGCCAGGCGTTCGCCTTCAGTCTGAAGCTGAGACTGGGCCACCGCCTTATCTTGCTCCAGGGCAGCCTTGGCGGCGTTGACCTGCTGATGGGCTTTGGCACGCGCGGCGGCAACAACGGCCTCACGGGCCTGCACGACGGCCTGACGACGGTCTTCCTGGGCCTTAAAGACGGCCAGGGTAGCTTCGCGCAGCTTGTGCTCGTAGTCGGCGGTCTTGGCTTCGGCAGCGGCAATGTCGGCCCGGGCACGCTGGATGGCACCGTCGGTTAGGCTATGGCGCTCGGCTAGCACCTTGGCTAGGGGCGCGTGAACCAGAGAGCGGTAGGCAAAATACAGCACCACCAAAAAGACGATGGTCGGGATGGACCCGAGCAGTAATTCGCCTAGTTGATGGAGCGTTTGATCCATGGGTGCAAAACTATGGGTACGGAGCTGAGCCGGAAGAATGACAGCAGGAAACTAGTTAGGGTACCACCGTGAGGATGCTGTGTCAAACCAAAACAGGCCGAAAAGGGCTGTTTTTGCAGGATTTTGGGAGCAGGTTAAGGCTGTGGAAAAAAGCGAAGAAACTCTTGACATCGCTCTCGGCGGGACTACCATTGCAGTATCACCTCCGATCCAGACCGGATCGAATGGGCCGCTCGTCAGGGAAGAGTCACCGCTCCCTGGTTGGCGGCCTGTTTATGTTTTGGGGCGGATGAAGATTGATTATCATGGCCTCATGATTGTTCAAGACGAGTTTGCCGAGCTTCCGACACCCACGGGCCCAATGCGGACACAGATCACGCGCCCCGTAGCTGCCGGCAAATATCCGGGCTTGGTGCTGTTTTCCGAAATCTTCCAGATCACGGGGCCAATCCGGCGCGCGGCGGCACTACTGGCCGGGCACGGATACGTGGTGGCGGTACCGGAGATTTTCCACGAACTGGAGCCAGCGGGAACGGCGCTAGCGTACGACCAAGCAGGCGCGGACCGCGGGAATGCGCACAAGATCGGCAAACCGATTTCTGCCTACGATGACGATGCGCTGGCCGCGCTCAAGTTTTTAGCGGGGCACGAGGCGTGTACCGGACGGCTGGGCGCGGTGGGGATTTGCATTGGCGGACACTTGGCATTTCGCGCCGCGATGAATCCAGAAGTAATGGCGGCGGCGTGTTTCTATGCAACGGACATTCATTCGCACAGCCTGGGCGCGGGAAAGAACGATAACTCGCTAGAGCGCATCGGGGAGATTCGTGGGGAGCTGCTGCATATTTGGGGAAAGCAAGACCCGCATATTCCGTTGGAGGGGCGTAATTTATTGAAGGCTTGCTTAGAATCGGCGGGGACGCGGTTTACCTGGCATGAATTTAACGGAGCGCATGCATTTATGCGAGATGAGGGGCCGAGATATGATCCCGAATTGGCTTTGTTGTGTTGGGAGTTGGTGCTGGGCTTGTTTCAGAGGCGGCTGGGTGGGGGAGACTGGTAGGGAGGGGCTTTATCGGCGTTGCTTTTTGCCCTTCACCGCCCACTTCTCCACCCTCCTCGCCACCGACTCCGGCGCATCCAGTTCCAATTCCACAGCTCCATCTTTGTAGCTACGCGCGTAGATCCTCGACTTAGCTTCGAGCTGTGCCAGCACTTTACCCTCGCTCTGCGGAATACGCAATTTGACGCGGTGGATGGGGTCCTGGTCGAGCATGGCATCAATCCGCGCTAGCAACTCGGGCAGGCCGGTTTGCTTCACTGAAGAAACGTAGACGGTGGAAACATCGTTAGCCAGATGCCCGCGTTCGGCCGCTGGCACCAGGTCAAGCTTGTTCTGAACATGCAATCGCGGCTTCTTGTCAGCCTCGAGTTCGCGGAGGACGACTTCCACCTGCGCGTCTTGCTCGGCGGAGGTGAGGCTGCTGGCGTCGGAAACGTGCAGCACAAGCGACGCGCGCTGCACTTCTTCAAGCGTCGCGCGGAAGGCCGAAACCAGCGTATGCGGCAGACTACGGATGAAGCCCACCGTATCGGACAGCAGCACTTTCCGCTTCGACGGCAGAATAATCGACCGCAGCGTCGGGTCGAGCGTGGCAAACATACGCGGCGATTCCAGCACACCCGCCTGCGTGAGGGCGTTGAACAACGTGGACTTCCCAGCATTCGTGTAGCCGACCAAAGCCACGGTTGGCACCGGCACCGACTCGCGGCGCTGGCGCTGCTGGGCGCGGATGCGGCGCACTTCCTCGATTTGCCCCTTCACATGACGAACACGACGCGCGATCTTCCGCTTGTCGGTTTCGAGCTGCGTTTCCCCAGGACCGCGCGTGCCGATGCCGCCGCCGAGCTGCGACATTTCAATGCCCCGCCCTGACAGGCGCGGCAGCATGTAGTTAAGCTGCGCGAGTTCCACCTGAAGCTGGCCTTCCTTGGTTCGGGCGTGGCGGGCAAAAATATCGAGGATCAGCTGCGTGCGGTCAATGACGCGAAGATGTAGAGCGTTCTCAATATTGCGCTGCTGCGAGGGCGTGAGGTCATGATCGAACAGAATCACGTCGGCCTCCGACGACCCGGCAGCTCCAGCAATTTCTTCCAGCTTGCCGCGGCCGATGAGCGTGGCCGGATCCGGGCGGTCGCGGTTCTGGAGAACTTGGCCTACGATTTCCGCTCCGGCGCTTTCGGTGAGGGCGCGGAGTTCGGCCAAAGACTCTTCGGCGCTAAATTCCGGAATGCGAGGCTTCGAAGCGGGGGAGCGAAGAGCGGCGGAATCACGCGCGGCTGTGGCTCCGGCGGTGAGCGAGCTTTTTGGCGCTTTCGTTTTCGCGCGCGAACGGTAGTCTACGCCAACCAGGAACGCGCGTTCAACGCCGCGGCGTGTGTCGTGGCCGTTGCGAGGAGCCGGGAGACCTGGGAGCCTGGATTCTACTTTGCGCAAGCTACAACAGTTTACGACTCTCCGCGCGATCCTGCCGCTGCCGCTTCGGAAGCGGGCGGCTCGGCAGAGGGCTTGGCGTCCGTGGCCGGGTGCAGGCCGAAGCGTTCGCCGTGTGATTTCGGCATTACCAGCGTGGAAATGGCGTGCTTGAAGATGAGCTGCTCCTGTCCATTAGCGTCAAGCACGACGGAGTATTTGTCGAACGAGCGAATGCGGCCCGTCAGCTTGACTCCGCTCAACAGGTAAATAGTGATGGGAGTTTTTTCCTTGCGTGCTGAGTTCAGAAATGAATCCTGAATGTTTTGTGCCGGCTTATCCATTGCGCCGATCTCCTTACCTTGAGCGTGAGGCCAGTACACGCTTACCGCAATTCACACTGGCCAACCGCAGCCAGCGCCGGGGGGGGTTCCAAAAGATTAGAAAATGTATCGCTATCCGAGACAAGTTCCGGAAACCTATTGGAAAGAATTACTTCGTACAATACGGCGTTCGGCGCGAGTTTTCAACTCGTTTGTGTTTTTTTCTTGGTACAATTGCCCGCCAGACGGGCTTTTGGGCGGATCAGTGCCGCGCAGGCCCGCGTTTGCCGGAAAGGCTCCCTATGACCGCCGCATTCCTAGTTAACGCCTCCGCTCTACCGTTCCTGCCTCCTTCGGATATGCCCACGAATCACTTGATGCTGCTGCGCTGGGTCCACACCGTCGCGGGGATTGCCTGGGTGGGGCTGCTCTACTTCTTCAATCTGGTGAATGTTCCGTTCTTGAAAGAATTGGACGCCCCGACGAAGAGCAAGGTCTTCCCCGCGTTGATGTCGCGCGCCCTGTCGTGGTTTCGCTGGAGTTCGGTGGTAACGGTGCTGGCCGGAATTGGCTATTGGATGAGCGCCACCGGCAGCGACGCCAGAAATGCCGCCGCGGTGACCGGCGTTGCCGCCACGCCGGGCGCGGCTTTCGGCAGCTTTTTCGCCATTTGGACCGTCGTGTTCGCGCTGATCTACGCGCTGATCATGGTCGCCAAGATCAACAACGGCGCCGTGTTGGCCGTGTGCGTGGCGGTGCTGGTTGGGGCCGGAGCCTACTTCTATCTCACGCTTAATAACCACGGTTGGGAAAGCAACCGCATGTTAGCCATCGGCCTTGGCGGCGGGCTGGGATGGATCATGATGATGAACGTCTGGGGCATCATCTGGCGCATCAACAAAAAGCTGATCGGCTGGCACACGGCATTCGCGGCCAACGGCACAGCAATTCCCGCGGAGGCAGCGGCGCTAGGGCGAATGGCTTTTCTGGCCTCAAGGACGAACTTCTGGCTGTCGTTCCCGCTCCTGTTCCTGATGGGCGCAGCCAGCCACTGGCCAGCATTCGGAAGGTAAGACTCATATGTGGCGCGGACACTCCTGTCCGCGAAGCTGTCGATCTTACGGGTTTGCTCACAACGGATTGCTAACAGCCCTAAGGCTTAGCCGCCTGAGCCAGACCTTTTTCCAGCCTCTCCACGGCAGCCTTGGTGCCGACCGCAAACTCCCCCTGCGGCGCCAGCCGCAAATACTCCTTGAACTCCTTCAACGCCCCAGCAGCATCCCGTTTGCGGAGCAGGCTGTTGCCAAGAAGCACGTGCGCCGGAGCCATGTCGGGCTTGAGAGCAATCGCCTTACGGGCATGAGGCTCAGAGTCGTCGAACCGACCCAGATTCCAATAAGCCTCAGCAATGTGGTAGTGGCCGTCGGGAGAATCCGGTTCCAGCTCCAGGCCACGCGCCAGCGCAACCTCAGCCTCAGGATACTTCGCCATCTGATTGCGACAAATGCCGAGGGCAAAAAACGCAGTCGTAAGCTTGGGTTCAATCTCCGTAGCCTTGGCCAGCTGCGGCTCAGCGTCTGTGAATTTCCCCATCTCCAGGTTGACCACACCCATGAGCTGGTAAGCCTCGGCGTAGTTGGGGTAAAGATCGATGGCTTTCTGGAAGTGTTGGAGGCTGCTTGGGGCGTCGTTGGCTTGCATCCGTTCTTTGCCAAGGTCAAATTCCTTGTGGGCTGCGGGCGGGATCTGGGCGATACGGGCGTTCAGTGACGCGCGCGGACCCTCTGGCGGAACATCCTTGGCGTCGGGATCTTTTTTCAGATGAAGGGTGATCAGTTCGTAAGCCATTTTCGACATGCTGATGTCGATGTGGCTGTCATACGGCTTAAAACCCTGGCCTTCGATTGTCAGATGAAACGTGGTTAGGGGAAGACCGTCGAAATCAAATCTCCCCTGATCATCGGTCTGGGTCTCGGTTTGGTAAGCCACTAACTCGCTGCGCAAACGCACGATGACATGGTCGGCGGGACGCTGGTTCTCGTAGCGCACCGCTCCCCGGATAAAACCGGCCCACGCAGGGACAACAGTTAAAACAAGGACAAGAGAGAACAACGAACGGAGCGAGGTGGGCATGGGATACCTCCGGTCGGCGAAAGCTAGGGAAAATGATCCTACCAAAAAGAAACAGGGAGAGCATGTCGCTCTCCCTGCTGGTAAGAAACTCTACCCGTTTAGAATTCCCATCTGACGCTGAACCGCGCGTACAGCGGGCGCTGATAAGCAGGGTTAGCATTGCCGTTCACCGCCGAAGGCCCGATGCCGCTGGGCTTCAGGAAGTCGGCGTTACCGACACCGAACCTGCTCTGCCGCTGCTGGTCCACACGGAGGAGTGTACGCTGGTTGGTGATGTTGAAGATGTCAAAACCCAAGTGGAGCTTCGACCCTTCGGTGATGTGGATTGGGTAGTCCAGTTTGTAATCGACGCTACCCCAGTTCTTCTCACGACCCAATGAGCCACGAGCGGAAACACAGTTCGTGGTGTCATCGGCGCAGAAGGGTACTTCACCCGCGTTCTGGTAAGCCGGGTGAGCGTACAGATTGTTGATCGGCGCACCGGTCTGGAAGTGGACCGAAGTGCCCATGGTCAAGCCCTTGGCGTGCTTGGAAAATGTATAGCTGACAAAGCCGTTCACCAGGTGGTGAACGTCGGTGTTTAGGACTCCTGAAACGAACTGCTGTCCCAGAAGGTTGAAGTCTCCGCGCGTAAAGTCGAACAGAGAGCTGATGTTCGGGTCGTTCTGATTGTTGTCATTGCGGAACGAACCTTCGTAGTTGCCCTGCAGCTTGGCAATACGGTAGTTCGCGCGCATCTGCCAACCACGCGACATGGACTTGTTGACTTCAATTTCCAGGGCCTGGTACTTGCGCTGCGGATCGACAAAGCCATCCGGCTGGCCATCGGCACCCGGGATACCCACAATCTGGGCTCCGGTGGAATCAAACGCGTTGGGAATACAGAACGCATTGTTTCCGTTGCCCAGCGTGACGATATTGCCGTTGCTGTCGGTCGCCTGACCATCGATCAGGCTCTGGTTGGTCCCGGTCGAATTACAGCTCGCGGGCGCGCTGCCAAGAACATAATCGATCTGCGGAACATTGATGAACTTGTCCTGCACCTTGCTGACGTTGCTGATGGTGTAGAACTGGTTCATCCCGTTCTGGTAGGCTTCCGGCGAAATAGGAGCGTTGTCCTCAATGATGCGCTTGATACGGCGATCCGTATAACGCGCGCTGAAAATCACGCCCGAGGTGCCAAATTCGTGTTCAAAGCCAACCACATACTCGTCGAGGTATTCACTGCGAGTGCCCTTGGCGAAAGGCTGCGAAGGAGCTTGCGCGGAAACACCCGTCAGGAAAGTAGGATTGTTGTTCGCGATGCTGAAGTTGGTGAAATCAAGTGTCCCGTCCGGGTTGACCAGGGCGTGTCCCGCCCCATCCGTATTGGGCACCCAATTGGTGACGGCGAAGTCGTACTCAGCGCTAAGTGAGCGAATGGCGATATCCAGAGGCAACGACTCGGTATAACGGCCGAAATTCGCTGTAACCTTGGTCTTGCGGTTACCCCAAGGGTCGACGCTAATACCTAGGCGCGGCGACCAGTTGTCGTTAAATGTGTAGGCGACGTTGACACCCTGCACGTGCTGTTGTTCCCAGCGAATGCCGGCGTTCAGCGTCACGTACTTGTTGGGCGACCAGTTGTCTTGAGCAAACAGGGTGTGGTATTGAGACGTGGTCTTAAAGTTCAGGTTACCGAACTCACCACGATCCTGACGGAGGTAGAAACCAATACCACCATCCGCACACTCGGTCATACCGGGAACGTAAATCTCTGCTGCGTTGGCCCCGCCGTTCTCGATGCAGCGGCCAGCCGAATCACGCATCTGGAAAGTTGCTGTGGTGCCATTCGCAACCAAAGCGGTGTTGGCCAGGGAAGTAGGGTCAGGATCGCCAGTGATGCCCACTGCCTGCGCTGCAGTAACCGGTAGCGTTGCGCCGGTATAAGCCTTGGTGCCGTCATAGTGCCCACGGTCAAACTTGTATCCGAAGGTGAAGTTGTGCTGTCCCAGGAAGTTCAGGGTCTTGGAAGTGTCAAAATTGTAGCCGTAGTTGTCGCCCTTGGTATTTTCGTGATAGCCCTCGCCCTGGCGGACGAACTGACCGCGCAACTGAGCATCCGTGGAGGTACATTCCGGGCTGAAAACCGGAGCGCCGCACGGATTCCGCTGGATGCGGTCCACGACGACGTACGTATTGGGCGAGTTGGGTGTATCGGTCAGGTTGTTGTGGCCCCAGGAGAAAGACCCGTTCAACAACCAAGTGGGGGACAGGGTGCCGTTGTAACGTACAGCCAGGTTGCGCGTGCCGTATTGCAGCTTGTTGAAGGTCGTGGATGAAGCGGTCTGGGGACCGCCATTCCCGTTGGCGCTCAATTTTCCGTAAGTCGGGTCGCCGAATAGGGACGCTTCGATTTGGTGATTGTCGTTGAGCTTAAACGTGCCCTTGCCTGCGTACGAGTAGACCTTGGTCGGGATGTTGTAGTTGCCGAGGAAAGTTTGGGTCGGGCCCGGGCATTGTGGACAGCCGGGAGTAACTGTGCCGGTTGGAGTTCCCAAATCAGAAGGATTCAGGTACTGGGCAAACTGATCGTAATCCGTGTTCCATTGCGGGTTGAAGGAGCCGAACACGAAAAGGTGGTTCTTGATGAGTGGACCGCCAATCTGCGTATCCAGGTCGTAGTTGCTCTGGTGCAGAACCTTGCCCTGGAGATTGAACCGGCCTGCGGCATCCGACTGCAAGCGAGCCTTCTCCGCCTGCTGCGGCGCGAAATAGCCACCGACTACGCCATGCCACTGGTTTGTGCCGGACTTGGTAACGATTTGTACGATACCGCCGGTCGACTTGCCGTACTGTGCTTCGAAACCGCCGGTCTTGACGTCGACTTCCTTCACGAAGGAGAGGTTGATGCCCGTCGAAAGAGAACCGTAGATTCTGGAGTACACGCCGATCCCGCCAAAGCCGCCGTCCGTGATGCTGACGCCGTCAGCGACGTAATTGTTCTCCAAGCCCGTGCCGCCTGCGATGGAAGGATTCGCGGTACCAGTACCACCGCCACCCGCAACGCCCGATGCTGCATAGAAGAGGCCGGTAACACCGCGACCCACCGGAACGGATTGGTAGAATTGGTCATTCAGATTGGCGCCGTTGGAAGTGGAGGTTGTATCCACCGTAATGGCGTCGGCCGTGACTTCCACTGTAGTTGAAGCCGCTCCAACTTCAAGCTTGGCGTTCACGACGGAGGTTTTACCTACGACGACCTCAACATCCTTAACGTCGGAGGTCTTGAATCCGGCCTTCTCGATTTTCACCGTGTAGGTTCCCGGCGTAAGGATCTGGAACAAAACCTTACCGTCGGAACCGGTTGTGAGGACTTTGTCTCCGGTAGGTCCGACCAGAGTAACTTTCGCGTCTGCAACAGTAGCGCCCGACGGATCACTCACGTAAGTCGCGACATTGCCCTTGACGGTCGATTCCGCCGAACCCTGGGCGAATCCGAGGGTGGTCAGCGACGCAAACAGCGCCAGTAGCGCCGAGCTCAAGACTAATTTCTTCAACATATATTCCTCACTCCTTGTGAAGTCGAACCTGAAATCAAAGCAAACTACCAAAATTTTGCGCAGCGCAACCACTCAGCGCCCACGGATACACTCAATCCTGTATAGCACTGCGAGTGCCAGTGTTGATATCAGGTTGAGAATGAACAACTAGTTTGTTTTCATGACGTTACTGGAATATTGGAAACTGGATATTTCCGTGAATACAGAAAATCATATGGCATGGCGCTTTAGTGCTATGGATTTCAGAATTTCCCGGCGAGGCTATAGCGATGGGGGCGGGGCGACCAGCAGCGACTTGCCCTTGCGCTCCAGCTCTGCTGCCTTCTGGGCGTTGCCGAGGCGCTGGTAGTAGGTGGCCAGGGCCAGGTAGAGTGGGCCACTTTCGGGCTTGAGCGTGATGGCGGCTTCGACGATATCGGCGGCCTTTTTGGTGTTGCCGGTCTTATCGAAGCTATCGGAGAGGTTGACGATGGTCTGGTCTTCGGTCTGGGCTGTGACCGCGGGCTGGGCGTAGAGCTGGATGACTTTGTCGTAAGCCTGCTGGTGGAAATAGATGTCGACAAGGCGGGCACGGGCCAGGTCGTTCTTGGGGTTCTTCTTGAGGGATTCCTGCAAGGCCTTGGAGGCGCAAGGGGTGTCATTCTGGGCGAGACAGGTGACGCCAAAGTCGTAATCGGCTTCGCCTTTGTTGACGTAGTCGGCGAGCTTGTCGTCGTAGATGTCCCAAGCTTCGAGTTGCGAGCCGGAATCGGTGACGACGTGGAAGGCCAGGGCGCCGAAGCGTTTTTCGCGCGTTTCGGGATCAGTAATCGTCAGGGCCATGCGGTAGTTGCCGGGCTCGAGCTCCAAGGTGCTGAGCTTTTTGCCACTGATCATGGAGCCGCTTTCGTCGAATTGTGTTTTGTCGGCTTCGTCGTGGATGGATTTGGCGGTGCCGGTGATGCCGGGGCGGCCGTAGGCATAGTCGGCCATCAGCTTCTTTCCTGCATTGTTGGCTGGGACGGTGGGGACGGACCAGATCTGATAGAAGACTTTGAGATCCTGGCCTGGGATCAGGGCCAGGTCTTTGCCAGCGTAGGGAGTGAACTTGACGCCGCCTGAGCTGAAGGGGAGCACGGCGGAGGCTGCCGGATCGATCTGTTGAATTTCTGAAAATGGAACAATCTCGGTAACATCAAAGCCATCCGTGGGCACATTGGGCACGACGATGTCGCGTTCGGCCGTGTAGGAAGTTTCACCAAGCAGATTGGTCAGCGAAAACTCCACCTTATATTTGCCCGGTGCAAGCGGGAGCCAGTCTTCGAAACCGAAAGGCTTGCCCTTAACTTCCTCCAGTTGATCCTTGGTGATGTAACGGGCAATCTTCCTATCTCGTTGAAAGAGCGGCTTGTGATCCGAAGTGAAAACGTGCGCCGTGACTTCGAGGGAAATGTAGTAGCGATTGTCATCCTTGGCGACGGCAAAGTCGGTAGCGCTGTTGAGGCGAAGTACGTAGTTAAGCCGAGTGAACCCTTGCCGGTCACGCAGCGGGACGGTAAGCACATTAAGGAACTCGCCGGGCAAGACGACGCGATGAGAGACACTTTCGCGCATCGACCGTTTCAGATTCAGCGCTTCAATGCTGAAGGGATGGTTTGCGAGGTCCTTGATCGTCCCCAACATGAGGTCCGACTGCAAGGTGGAGCTGGCATCGTTAATATTCACCGGCTCACCGGGGATGAGACTGAGCGTGGTGAGCGCGACTTCCCGCCCCAGAATATGATCGATTTCCAACACCGACTGCACTCGACCACCTTCAGCGAAGTGCGAGCTGACGAGTTTGTCCGGGCCGTCCATGTAGGGACTGTAGAGCCGGAAATCACCGAAATTCTTTTCGTAGAAAATTATGTAGAAATTAGGCGGAAGGGCCAGGTTGGCCTGCGAGTAAAACCAAATCTCCATGCCCCGGACTTCGCTCTGGGCAACATAACGCGCCTTCTGCTGCGGTGCGCCTAAGGTGATGTAGATGCGGCCCATGTCGGTATCCCAACCATCCTTGGAGCCGTTGGTGGAGAAGTGGTCGTTGGCGTACTCGATGCGTTTGTATATGTCTTCCTTGTAGGGGTTGCCGGGGGCGCCGGGCGTGGTGTTGCGCAACTCCCAGA
>JAYWAL010000049.1:0-2337 GCA_043782485.1 Acidobacteriaceae bacterium
GCAGCCAACCGCAATGAAACTCGCGGCCTAACGTTTCCTGCACCATCGAAAAAGGCCACACGCGGCTTGCCTTAACAAATCGCGCCAACTCCGTCTTCAGCCGCTTCACTTCGTCCGGCGTCGCTTCCCGGCAGTAGGCCTCCAGCGCGGCTTTCGGCGTTTTATATTCCGCCCGGAAATCCTGGTGCAAATACCCCTGCAAAAAAACCGCCAGCGTCTTGAACTCCGCCACGCAAATCCGCGCCTTCCCTTCGTCACCCATTTCCTTACCTCCCATGGTATGCCTCCGGATAGGTTGTGAGAACGTGAAACCGATTGTCCTCATCCCAATGCAGGATTACCAGCGCATCGAAACAGGTCTCGGAATTTTGTCCGCCCCGGCGAATACTCCGGCCGATAGGGGCGTTGCCCCGGAATTGCACCGTGAGATTCGGGTGCGCATCGTTGCGCTGCAACCATCTTTCCACGCGCCCGCGATTCTGCGCTAACGCTGCCGCCACCGTCCGCTCAGCCGCCGCCCGGTCATTATAAGTGGAGGCCGCCGCGATATCCCGTTCCTCCTCCAGTCGCTCGCGCAATTGCTCGTCCGTGCGCCCCACATGACGATGCAACGTGTGACCGCCCAGATTCTCGTCCCGGCCCAAATCATAGGAGCCGCTCAACGCCGGAAAGCCGGCGGGTTGGCCGGCCCGGCGGTTTGCAGTATGGCCCGGCTGACTTTTCAACCAGGCAACCGCGATCGCCAGAACCACCGCCACGATGGTCGACGCCACCTTGGTAAACGGACCGGTGTTCCGGGGCATCAGCATCACTAGGCGACAATCCCGGTTAGGCAAATGCGTCCTGTCGGCTGGTCATCCGTTTCTTGTTTTTGTCTTCCTCGGTCTTCGTTTATCTTAAATTCATGTCGATTGTAGCCGCCGGATTCGGGAGCGATCTCACTGTCAATATCATCGCATCCGTCATCGCCTCCGGCATTCTTGTCAGCGCTGGCTTTCTCTGGGGAAAATACAAGGAACGGCGTCGCTTCGGTCGAAACCTGCACGATTACGACTTCTATCCCTACGGGACGGACCGCGATAATTTCACGGAATTCAGCCTGAAGGATTTTCGCCTCGGCATGCATTATTTCCTGCGCAACTCCGATCCTTTGGCCGCGCGCCAGCTCATCTTCATCGGCGAGCAAAACAATGTGCGCGCCCAACTCGAGCCCTCCGAGCAAAAAGTCTACCAGCGTCTCTTCGACCGTTACGACGGCAGGAAAATCGCCGACGATAGTCAGGAATACCTGGAAAACTACGCCCGCCTCGTTCGCTTGCTCGGCAAGTCATTTCCCAACCTCGGTATCGAGATCCTGTTGCACGATCTCTCCAATCCATCGCGCTCCCTCGTCGTCCTGGAGAACAATGTCACCGGTCGCAACCTGCACAACGGCACCACCAATCTCGTGGTCGACCTGAAGAAGCGGCAGATGTCGCACGAAGAAAAACTGAACTACGAGTTGAACATCGGGGCGCGACGATTCAAGTGCACCACCATCCCAATCGTGCGCAAAGAATACGGCGTGGTCGGCGCCATTTGCATCAACGTCGATGCCAACTATCTCACCGAGGAAGTCCTGAGCGCCTCCGAGAAAGTGACAGCTTTCTTTCAAACCTTCTGCCGCACGGATATCAAGCTCGACGAAAACATTCTCAGCCGGGAAGAGTACGCCAAAGCCTTAAAGGGCAAGCGCCACTTCAAAGACCAACAGTTCGACTAACCCGTCGCATCTCTTCAAAAAAATGCCGCGCTGGCACTGGAGGGATGAGCTCCGCCTCGTCCCACTTATCCCTGGAGGGACACGCGCTGCATGCCGCGCCGGAGCCTCGCGCGTAGGCGGGTCGTGTCCCACTTATTCCTTCGTTTGTGGAGGCAGCCGCGCCGGCTGCATCCGGAGCGGCGAATCGTGCTCTCCGATCGAAGCTCCGCCGCGGGGAAGCGCTATGCGAAATTCCATGAATCGTAAGCGGCTTACGATACACCAAATGAAGGTTCACCCAGCTTACGAACCTGACGGGTTGAAGCAGTCAACCTAACAAACGCCTGACAGGGACGGGTCTCCCCTGGCGCGCCGGCCAGTGACGCCGGAGCTTTAGCGTAGGAGCAAGCCTCGGCGAAGGAGGCGGGCTGTACGTTGCATTGCACCTCATCGGGCGCGCCTAAAGGCTTGTCGGCGCGCCGCGGCACTGGTAAACAGGCCGAATGAAAACCTCCCTGCTGCCACTGGGCTTGGCCTTCTTGCTGTGTTCCTGCAATCTGTTTGGGCCACGTCCTCAATACACCACTGTTAAAGTC
>JAYWAL010000050.1:0-41055 GCA_043782485.1 Acidobacteriaceae bacterium
CACCTGCAATCTCACGTCCGGCGACCTTACCGCCGACGGCAAAGCCGAAATCGTCAGCTCCAACTGCAACGACGACAACATCACCGTTTACGTCAACAACGGCGATGGCACCTTCCAAACCGGCGTCTACTATGCCTCCGCCGCGGCACCCGGAAGTACCAGCGCCCATGTCTATCCAGAAGCTGCCACCATCGCGGACGTGAACGGCGACGGTAAGGCCGACATCCTCGTCTCCAACGATGATGGCTCCGACGTCACCGTCCTCCTCGGCAACGGCGACGGTACCGTCACCGTTCCCACCGTCGGATACGCCGTCGGCGGTTACCCGCGTGATCCCGTGCTGGTCGGCGACTTTAACGGGGATGGCCTGCAAGACGTCATCGTCAGCGACCGCGAGTTCGGCTATGCCTTCCTAAAGGGCTACGGGGACGGCACCTTCCGCTCCGCCCTTAACTACTACGCTGCCGGGGTCGGCTACGGCATCACCATCGCCAGCGGCGACTTCAACGGTGACACCATCCCTGACTTCGTCGTAGGCAATTGCTGCGACAGCAACATCGGCATCTCTGTTTTCCTCTCCCGCGCTGACGGCAGCTTACAGCCCGGCGTCAACTACGGTGCCGGCGGCAATCTGGAGAACGTGGTCGTCGCCGACTTCAATGGCGACACTCATCTCGATATAGCCGCCACCGCGCGCAACTCCGGCGTGGTGGACATCTTCACTGGCGTTGGCGATGGTACGTTCACCCTTGGCTCCACCACCTTCCCGACCGACTCCACGGAAAACAGCCCCACGGGCATCTCCGCCGGGGACTTCAACCATGACGGCTTCTTGGACTTGGCCGTCGTGAACCAGGGCAGCAACACCGTTGGCATACTCTTAGGTGACGGCGCGGGTAATTTCTCCGCCCCCACCAACTATCCCTTATCGCAAAACGCCTATGACCTCGTTGCCGCTGATGTCAACGCGGACGGCTATCTCGACCTCATCGTGCCCCTCGACTCCAACCCCAGCAACGGCGTAGCTGTCTTCCTGGGCAAGACCGACAACTCCGGCACCTTCAACGCCGAATCCGACGTCGCCGCCGGCTTCAACTCGAGTTTCTCTCCGGCGGTTGGCGATCTGAACAACGACGGCAAGGCCGACCTGGTCTTCACCGTCGACGATGGATCCGTGGCTACGGGCGTGGCCGTCGCGATGGGCAACGGCGATGGCACGTTCCAGCCTGCTGCTCTTTGGCCCTCGTCTTTGCAAGACTCGACTCTCGATCAAACTTATCCTTCCTTTGTGAAGATTTTCGATCTCAACACAGACGGAAAGCCTGACTTGATCGTTTCCAACTCGGAGTACGGCACCGTCGCTACCCTGTTCGGCAATGGCGACGGCACCTTCGCTGCTCCCCTTGAATACGCTTCCGGAGGCTATGCCTTTGGTCTGGCCCTGGCTGACGTGAACGGCGATGGTGCCATGGACGCCATCACCGCTGGCGACGACTTCCTGGGTGCCACCGTCCTGCTCAACAGCAGCGGCTCTGGAACCCAGCCGGACTTCAAGGTTGCTCCCGATGTCACCACCGCAACCGTCAGCGCCGGTTCCCCAGCCACCTTCAACCTCACCGTAACGGGAGCCAACGGCTACTCTGGCACGGTCACGTTCGCCTGTAGCGGCCTGCCGTCTGGAGCAACCTGCTCCTTTAGTCCGGCAACCATTCAGGCGAACAACAGCGTTCCGCTGGCCACCGTTCTCACCCTGACCACCTCTCGGAAAAGGACCGTTTCCTCGGCCCAACCGGGTCATCCTGACTCCGCCGGTTCCAGCTTCTGGCTGAGCCTGAGTGGGTTGGGCATCTTCGGCATGTTCCTGGCGGGAAGCGGCACCAAACGCGCTCGCCGCCACACGGGCATCGTTTTGGGCGTCGTCCTGCTGGGTATGGTCTTTGCCCTGGTCGGCTGCGCTGATGACCACACGGTCGGCACCCCTCCGGGCACCTTCACCGTGATGGTTACCGCCACAGGCACCGGCAGCACCACGCCCACGCACCTCACCAACCTAACGCTAGTTGTCCAATAAGCCGTTCCGTTAGCTTAGCAGCCAGTGTGGCCGGGGGTTCGCTCCCGGCCACTTTTTTTCGCCGCCCGGCACGCCGAGGCGAATTCACCTGATATTTACTAGTTTGCAATGTCCCAGAAATAGGGCGGAGGTACCTTAACCTCATTGACATCCCTTCTAACCGGGAGGGCTGGGACAGCTTCGGGGGCTCCGGGCTGTCCTTTTTTTTTCCTCCGGAATCTTCTTGCTTGCCCACCAGCTCCCCGCGAAAAATCCCCTGCTAGAATCTATAAGCATGCTTTTGCCTTTCGTTCGCGAGGTGTTCGCGGACGTGGAAACTCTGCCCGCCTTCCGGCGTGCTGCCTCCCATTTGCGCGAGGGCACGGGGCGGATACGTGTGTCTGGTCTGACCCCCACCGCCAAAGCCCTGCTGTTAGCCCTTCTGCACCAGGCCTCGCGGCGTCCCCTCCTGGTCATCGTTCCTGACAACAAGGCATCTGAGGATATTTCTCCCATGTTGCGGTCCCTCGTCGAACTGACTGGGGCGCTCGATCCCGAATCCGTCGTCGAAGTGCCGGGCCGCGACGTGTTGCCGTTCCAAAATCAGTCCGCGCACCCGGAGATCCAGGAAGCCCGAGCCGCAGCCCTGTGGCGCATTGCCACCGGAAACGCCTCCATCGTGGTCGCGCCACTCGCTTCCGTGGCGATGCGCCTTCAGGATGGCCCTGCCTACGCCGCCCTGGCGCGAATCGTCCGCCGGGGTGAAACGGTTGATGCCGAAGAGTTGCTGCAACACCTCAACAGCGTGGGATACACGGTGGCCGATATCGTGGAAATGCCGGGCGAATACGCCCTTCGCGGCGGGATTCTCGATGTCTACCCTCCCGAGGCTGAGCGCCCGCTGCGCATTGAACTCTTTGGTGATGAAGTCGAGTCCATCCGCAAGTTCGACCCCGCCACCCAGCGTTCCGCCACTCCCGTGGATGAAATCAACCTGCTGCCGCTGACGGAAACGCCGCTAACGGAAGCCCTGCTGGGAAAGATCCACGCCCGCCTCTCCGGCAAACGGATTTCCGGACAACAGGATGTGATTGAGCAAGCAGCGCGAGCCGAGGGAGCCACAGTGTTTCCTGGATGGGAGTTCTATGCCCCCATCGCCGGGGCCACGCACAGCCTGCTCGACTTGCTGCCCCGCGCCGTCGTCATCCTCGACGAGCCTTCTGCTCTGCAATCGGAACACACGCGCTGGTGGGAGAAGCTGGTTGCTGTTCACGAGCAAAGCTTGATCGGCAACTTGGTTCGTCCCGAGGACCTCTTCCTTGCCCCCGAGGAATGGGCCTCGAAAATCTCCGCCATGACCAGCATCGACTTCGAGCATCTTGGCGTCGAAACTCCCAGTGTCGAAGCTCCCGGAGTCGAGCATCTGAGCCTGGTGACGCAACCTTCGCCGCGCTTCCACGGCACCGTCGCCACCATGGCCGAAGAAGTTCATCGCCTGACGAAAGAATCCAAGCACGTGATCTTCGTCGCGCCGAGCACCGGGGAACTTGAACGCCTGGCCGGGATCTTCTCCGAATACAACCTTCCCTATCGCGTGGGCAGCCGCGTGCGGCCGGGGTCCGAGAATCTGGTCGAAGAAACCGCCCGCTTCACGGACGCGCAAACCGCCACGCTCGTCAAAGGCTATGTGCCCGATGGTGTGTTCTTTCCGGAAGCCAATCTGGCTCTGTTTGGCGCGCGCGATCTGTTCGACGAATCCAATACGGTGGTGACGCACAGCACCCGGCGGCGCGCCCGAACGGCGCCTTTTCTTTCCGACTTCCGTGATCTCCAGGTCGGTGACTACGTTGTTCATCTGGAACATGGCATCGCTCAATATCTCGGCCTCAAAGAAATCGACCAGGGCGACGGTAAAGCCGAGTACATGCAGCTTGAGTATGCCGACGCCGCGCGGCTCTACATTCCGCTTACGCGCCTCGACCTGATCCAGAAATATCGCTCGGCGGAAGGCGCGAAACCAGCGCTGAATCATCTGGGCACGCCCGCATGGGCCAAAACCAAATCGCGCGTGAAAAAGGCCATGCAAGACATGGCCGACGAACTGGTCAAGCTCTACGCCCAGCGCAAAATGGTGCAAGGCCACAGCTTCCAGCCCGACACTGAGTGGATGAAAGAATTCGAAGAAGCCTTTGAATACAACGAAACCGATGACCAGATGATGGCCATCAGCGACGTTAAGCGCGACATGGAATCCAGCCAGCCGATGGACCGCCTACTATGTGGGGACGTTGGCTACGGCAAGACCGAAGTCGCCATGCGCGCCGCGTTCAAAGCCGTCAGCGACAACAAACAGGTCGCCGTTCTCGCGCCCACCACCGTCCTCGCATTCCAGCACTATGAAACATTCAAGCAGCGCATGGCCTCGTTTCCAGTTTCCATCGACATGATCAGCGGCTTTCGCACCACCAAGCAGCAGAAAGAAACGCTGGAGAAGCTTGAGTCCGGAAAGCTCGATGTCTTAATTGGAACACACCGCCTGCTCTCCAAAGACGTAAAGTTCACCGATCTTGGCCTCGTAATCGTCGACGAAGAGCAGCGCTTCGGCGTTCGTCACAAGGAACGCCTGAAGCAGATGCGCAAGGAAGTCGACGTTCTCACAATGTCGGCCACGCCAATTCCGCGCACGCTGCACATGTCTATGGTCGGGCTGCGCGATATGAGCGTGATTGAAACGCCACCCAAAGACCGCATCGCCATCCAAACGGTGGTCGCCTCCTGGGACAACAAACTCATTCAATCCGCGCTGGAACAGGAATTGGAACGCGGTGGCCAAATCTATTTCGTCCACAACCGCGTGGAATCCATCTGGGAAATTGCCGCCAAACTACAAGAGCTGGTGCCCTCGGCTCGCATTCTGGTTGGTCACGGCCAGATGTCCGAAGGCGAGCTCGAAAAAGTGATGCTGAAATTTATGCATCATGAAGCGGACATCCTCGTCGCCACCACCATCATCGAAAACGGACTCGATATCCCGCTCTGCAACACCATCCTCATCAACCGCGCCGACCGCCTCGGCCTCTCCGAGCTATACCAACTGCGCGGGCGGGTCGGGAGGTCCAATCGCCGCGCCTACGCTTACTTGCTCATTCCGCAGGACACCGAACTGACCCCGCTGGCTCGACGCCGCCTCGCCGCTCTCAAGGAATTCTCCGACCTCGGTGCTGGCTTCAAACTGGCCGCTCTTGATTTGGAACTGCGGGGCGCGGGCAACCTACTCGGCGGCCAGCAAAGCGGTCAAATCGAGGCCGTCGGCTTTGAACTCTACACCAGCATGCTGGAGCGCACCATTCGCGAACTCCGAGGCGAAGCTGCTCCTGAAGAATCCGAAATCCAGCTCAACCTCTCGCTCAATATCCGCATCCCCAACGACTACATCCCCGAGGAAAACCAGCGCCTGCGCATGTACAAGCGCGTCGCGGGAGTCCAGGGCGAGCCGCAACTCAATGAAGTCCGCGGCGAACTCGAAGACCGCTACGGCCCGCTTCCCGGCGCAGTTCGCAGCCTGGTCGAATACGCCGCTCTGCGCCTGCTTTGCCAGCGCGTCGGAGCCATCGGCATCGAACGCAAGCGCGACCAGTTCAGCATCCGCTTCCACCAGAATGCGAAAATCGATCCCGAAAAGCTGGCCCGCTTCGTCGCCACCCACAAGGGCGCTCAGTTCAGCCCGGCGGGCATTCTCAAATTTTTTCTAAAGGCCAGCGGTGCCGGAGAAGTCCTTCCCGAGTTGCACAACTTGCTCGCAGGCTTAGCCGTGCACCACGAGGACTCAATGAGAGTCGAGGTGGGCAGTTCGGCCTGAAGGCTCAATTGATTCCTTGTGTTAAGTTTTGAATTGATTTGTTTTGAAAGGGCACCGCTTCAGCCGTGCCAAGACAACAACTAAAATTCGGGGCTTTAGCCCCCGAGGGAAACGAACTCCCCCATGAAGATGAAAGTCCGCAAAGCCGTTTTCCCCGCCGCCGGCCTCGGCACGCGTTTTCTTCCCGCCACCAAAGCGCAACCTAAGGAAATGCTGCCTATCGTCGATAAGCCCATCATTCAGTACGGCGTGGAAGAGGCTCTGGCCGCGGGTTGCGACCAGATCATCATCATCACCGGACGCGGCAAGGTCGCCATCGAGGACCACTTCGACGTTAGCTATGAACTCGAACGCATTCTCGAAGACCGCGGCAAACTCGATCTCCTCAAAATCGTCAAACAAATTTCCGACACCATTAAAGTTGCCTACGTTCGCCAGAAGGAAGCGCTCGGCCTCGGCCACGCCGTGCTCATGGCCAAGGAACTCATCGGCAACGAACCCTTCGCCGTCATCCTCGCCGACGACGTGATCGATGCCCCCACGCCCTGCCTGAAGCAAATGGTGCAGGTCTTTGAGGAAACACAGGCCTCGGTCATCGCCAGCCAGGTGGTCGAAGGGCCAGCGATTTCTTCCTATGGCGTTCTCGATTTACAACAGCCTGATGGTCGCTTCAACGGCAGGCTCTCCGAGATCAAACACATGGTGGAGAAACCCAAACTCGAGGACGCCCCCTCCAAACAAGCCATCGTTGGCCGCTACATCCTGACCCCGGCAATTTTCGATGTGCTGGAGAAAACCACGCCCGGCGCGGGCGGCGAACTCCAGCTCACCGACGCCATGCGCAACCTTCTACAACAGGAACGCATGTGGGCCTACGTCTATGAAGGCAAACGCTACGATGCCGGCGACAAGCTCGGCTTCCTCAAAGCCACAGTCGAATTCGCCCTGCAACGCGAAGACCTGGGCGGGCCCTTCCGCGAGTATCTAAAAAAATTAGACCTATAGCTCGCGCAGGGGCAGGCGCCCTCGCCTGCCCAGCAGCAAAGCCCCGCCCTACCCCCGCAACGACTTCTGCAACTTCTCCGACTTCTCCGCCACGCCAGCCGCCAGCTTTTCCTTGTACGCGTCTAACTTCTTAGCCACGTCCCCATCGGACAACCCAATCATCTGCGCCGCCAAAATCCCCGCATTCGTAGCCCCCGGCTTTCCAATCGCCACCGTCGCCACCGGAATCCCCGCTGGCATCTGCACAATGGCCAACAGCGAATCCATCCCCTGCAGCGACGTCGAAGGAATTGGCACCCCAATCACCGGCAACGTCGTATGCGCCGCAATCACGCCCGCCAAATGCGCCGCCCCACCCGCTCCGGCAATAATCACGCGGATCCCGCGTCCGCTGGCCTTCCGCGCAAAGTCCGCAGTCCGGTCCGGCGACCGATGCGCCGAGGTCACATCCATCTCATACGCAATACCAAACTCGTCCAGCGCCTTGCCAGCCTCGCGCATGATCTCCAAGTCCGAATCACTGCCCATTACAATCGACACCAACGTCTTGCTCATAAAGCGGAACATCCTTTATTTTAGATTGTCATTCTGAGCGCATCGAAGAATCCCTACACTCTCAACTCTGCCGAATACTCGCGAACTTTCTCGCCGGCACCGGCCCGCAACTACTTCGCCCGCGCGCCAATATCCTTCCGATACTGCATTCCCTCAAACCCAATCTTCCCCACCGCCTCATACGCCCGTCGCAACGCCAAATCTAAGTCCGACCCCCGCGCCGTCACACCCAGCACCCGCCCGCCAGCGGTATAAAATCCGCCGTCCCGCCGAGTACTGCCAGCATGAAACACCTTCACGCCCTCAACGCGCCCGGCCTCTTCCAGTCCCAGAATCCTCTTCCCATTCTCATACGTCCCCGGATACCCGCCCGACGCCAGCACCACGCACACTGCGGCATCGCTCGACCACTTAAAGTCCCCCTCACTCGTCCGCCCATCAATCGACGCTTCCATCGCATCCACCAGATCCGAGTCCAGCCGCATCAAAATCGGCTGCGTCTCCGGATCGCCAAACCGGCAATTAAACTCCAGCACCATCGGCCCGCGCGCCGTCATCATCAACCCACAATACAGAATGCCGCGAAACTCCATGCCCTCGTCGCGCATCCCGGCCACTACCGGCCGCGCCACATGCGTCAGCAGCCAGTCGCGCATCGAGTCATCCAAAATTCCAACAGTGGAATACGCCCCCATCCCGCCGGTATTCGGCCCCGTATCGCCGTCGCCCACGCGCTTATGGTCCTGCGCCGCCACCAAGGGAGCGACGCGTTCGCCATCGCTCATCACCAGAAACGACAGCTCCTCGCCCACCAGAAATTCTTCCAGCACCACGCGCTCGCCCGCCGCACCCAGCATCTTCCCGCTCAGCATCTCCAGCGCGACTTCCGCAGCTTCGTTCTTGGTCTTGGCGATTACCACTCCCTTACCCGCCGCCAGCCCATCCGCTTTTACCACAATCGGAACATGAAAATGCTTCAGCGCTTCATGCACTTCCTCCACCGAAACACAAATCGCATAATGCGCCGTCGGAATCTGATGCCTCTGCATGAACTGCTTGGCAAAACTCTTGCTCGATTCCAGCTGTGCCGCCGCCTGCGACGGCCCAAAAATCCTCCATCCGCGCCGCTGGAATTCGTCCACCACGCCCACCGTCAACGCCAGCTCCGGACCCACCACAGTCAAATCCGGCTGCAATCGCTCCGCCAGCGCCACCATCGACTCCAGACTGCGCAAGTCCACCGCCGCGCACTCCGCGTCCTCTTCAATCCCGCCATTCCCCGGCGCACAATACAACTTCGTCACCCGCGGCGATGCCCGCAGCTTCCACACCAACGCATGTTCTCGCCCGCCACTGCCTAGCACTAAAACCTTCATAAGATGAACACCAAGGTTAGGAGCACCCCGCGCCGGATGTCAAACGCCCGAACACCTTGCGCGTCATTCCCCCAACACCCTCCCCACCACCTCAAAACACTTCCGGCTCCGCACCATCCACGCATGCAGCCCCACCACTACCCAAAACCCCTCCCCCAAACGCGAACTCCACGCCGGCACAATCATCAAATCCAGCGGCGTCCAGATCGACGCCACCCGCATCCGTTCCAAAACCGCAACATCCCGATTCAAATCCCGCAAAAAATCACTCCCAGGCCTCATCTGCCGCGGCCCCACCTTCCCCGCAAAATACGCCCACCACGTCCCCCGATGCGGCGACGAAATCGTAACCAACCGCCTCACCCGCTCCACGCCACCCAACCGCTGCACGTAATACCGGCTCACCAACCCGCCCATGCTGAACCCAACCAGATCAAACATTTCTCCATCCTCCAACTCTCTCTCCACAAACTCCCGCAACTGCTCCGCCAGCACATCCAATCCCACCGACCCATCGCTCGGCTGCAAATCCACCGCCAACACGCGAAACCCGCGCGCCTCCAGCCACTTCGTCATCCGGGCGAACACCCGTGACGTGTCCCAAATTCCATGCACCAGCACCACCGCCCGCGAATTGTGCTCCGTCAACTTCATATCGCAAAGAACTTGACACTCATCCCCAAACCACTAAACTGGAAAGCAATGACCCCGCAGCGCCAGTGCCGCTCCGCAACAAAACGCACCCCGCCACCACTCGCATTCGAAAATCCCCTCGAAGACCTCCGCTTCATCCGCGAAACCATGGCCCGCTCCGCCACCTTCACCGCCGTTCCCGGCTGGGGCCAGGTCATTCTCGGCCTCACCGCGCTCGTCGCCGCCCCCATCGCCGCGCGCCAGCCCACTCCGCTTGCCTGGATCGCCGTCTGGCTCATCGAAGCCGGACTCGCCGTCGCCATCTCTAGCATAGCCATGAATTACAAATCGCAGCGCCTCGGCGTCCCGCTCGTCAGCGGCCCCGCCCGCAAATTCGCGCTCGGCTTTCTCCCTCCCCTCCTCGCCGGAGCCGTCGTCACCTTCATTCTCTACCGCGCCCGCCTCACCGCCATGCTCCCGGGCATTTGGGCGCTCATCTACGGAGCCGCCGTCATCACCGGAGGCGTTCTCTCCGTCCCGCTCGTCCCCGTCATGGGAGCCTGTTTCATGGCCGCCGGAGCCGCCACTCTCCTTTTCCCTTCCGCTGGCAACTATTCCATGGCCGCCACCTTCGGCGGCCTCCACATTTTGTTCGGATATTGGATCGCGAGGAAACACGGTGGCTAGACCCAATCTCTCACCCCGCAAAGCCGTTCCCAAATCGCAACCACCCCGCGAGCGCTCCGCCGTCCCCGACTTCGATCGCGTCATCCACGAGCGTCTCCGCCTCGGCATCGTCAGCGCCCTCGCCGTCAACGATTCCCTCAGCTTCGCCGAACTCAAGCGCATCCTTGCCACCACCGATGGCAACCTCAGCGTCCACGCCCGCAAGCTCGAAGATGCCCGTTACATCTCCTGCCGCAAGCGCTTCGAAGGAAGAGTTCCTAAAACAGAATACACGCTCACCGCCCCCGGCCGCAAAGCCCTCGAAACCTACCTCGCCGAAATGGAAGCCTTCATCCACCGCTCCCGCCTGCCCCGTTAATCCCACCGCCCAAAACTGTTATCCTTGAACTTCCACAAGGATGCTCACCATGAAACCGAATCCCATGTCCCGCTCCCTCGCCGAATTCGACCCTCAAATCGCCGCCGCCATCGACCACGAAACCCGCCGCCAGCACGAGGGCCTCGAACTCATCGCCTCCGAAAATTTCGTCAGTGAAGCCGTTCTCGAAGCCACCGGCTCCGTCTTCACCAATAAATATGCGGAAGGCTACCCCGGCAAGCGTTACTATGGCGGCTGCGAATTTGCCGACGTCGTCGAGAATCTAGCCCGCGACCGCGCCAAGCAGCTCTTTGGCGCGGAATTCGCCAACGTCCAGCCCCACGCCGGATCGCAGGCCAACATGGAAGCCTTCTCCGCCGTCCTGCAACCCGGCGATACCATTCTCGGCCTCAACCTCGCCCACGGCGGCCATCTCACGCACGGCCACCCGCTCAATTTCTCCGGCAAAACCTATCGCATTGTCCCGTACGGCGTCACTCACGAAACAGAAACCATCGACTACGATGAAGTCGAAAAGCTCGCCGTGCAGGAGCGCCCCAAAATGCTCATCGGCGGCGGCAGCGCCTACCCCCGCACCATCGATTTCCCCCGTATGAGGGCCATCGCCGATAAAGTCGGCGCTCTCTTCCTCGTCGATATGGCGCACTTCTCCGGCCTGGTCGCGGGCGGCGCGCACCCATCGCCCGTGCCGCACGCCCACATCGTTACCTCGACAACCCATAAGACTCTAAGAGGCCCCCGCTCCGGCATGATTCTGGCCAAAGCCGACTTCGGCCCCGCCATCGATAAGGTCGTATTCCCTGGCATGCAGGGTGGCCCGCTCGTTCACGTCATCGCCGCCAAGGCGGTTTGTTTTCTAGAAGCGCAACAGCCGGAATTCCGCGACTACGCCCGTCAGGTCGTCGCTAACGCCAAGGTCCTCGCCGCCGCCATCGCCGCCGAAGGCTACCGCATCATTTCCGGCGGCACCGACACGCACCTCATGCTCATCGACGTTTTCGCCAAAGGCATGTTCGGCAGCGAAGCGGAAAAGGCTCTCGGCGATGCTGGCATTACCGTCAACAAAAACGCGATTCCTTTCGATGCCAATCCGCCCATGAAGCCCAGCGGCATCCGCATTGGCACCCCGGCCCTGACCACGCGCGGCATGAAGGAAGGTGAAATGAAGAAAGTCGCCAGCTGGATCGTGGAAGCCCTCAACCAGCGCACCAACCCCATCGCCCTAACCAAAATCCGCAAGCAGGTCGAATCCTTTGCCGAAGGCTTCCCCCTCTACCCCGAACGCCGCACTCGTTCTTTAGCGGGAATCCGCGGATAGAGTCAATGGAGGCACGGGCGTCTCCGCCCGTGCGCAAACGTAAAAAGCCGCGTCAAAAAGACCCCCCAACCAAGCCCCGCCAGTGCGCTAACATGTCCCTCACCACCCATGCCCCAACCCAACCGCCAATCCCCCCTCACCACCACCATGGCCGCCATCTGGCTCCTGGCCTTAGCCAAGCTCCTCCTCCACATTTACTTCAACAACCGTTACGGCTACTTCCGCGACGAATTCGACTATATCGCCTGCGGAAGCCACCTCGCCTGGGGATACGTCGACCAACCCCCGCTCATCCCGTTCCTAATCCACATCTGTCGCGCCGTGCTGGGAGATTCACTCCGCAGCATCCGCTTCATCCCAGCCCTCGCGTCGTCGTTACTAGTCGTCCAAACCGCCGCCATCGCCCGCGAGCTAGGCGGTCGCCGCTATGCCCTACTCCTCAGCGCCCTCTGCGCCATCATCGCCCCGCAGTACCTTTCCAACGGCAGCCTGCTGGGCACCAACTGTCTCGAACCCAACCTCTGGATGGGTTGCGCTTACTTCGCCTTACTCGCGATTCAGCGGAACGAACCACGCTACTGGCTGTGGTTCGGCGTAGTCGCTGGCATTGCCCTCGAAGAAAAGTACTCCATCGCCGTTTTCGGTTTCGGCATGGTTGTAGGTCTGCTGTTCACAGAACAGCGACGCATCTTCTGGAATCGCTGGATCTGGCTCGGAGGCCTGGCCGCGTTTCTAATCTTCCTCCCGAACCTGCTATGGAACATCCACTACCACTGGCCTTTTCTCGAATTGATGCGCGGTATTCGCGCTGAAGGCCGGGACGTGGTTTTGGGACCTTGGCCTTTCTTCTTTCAGCAAACGTTACTGGTTCACCCATTCACCGCGCCCATCTGGCTCACTGGAGTCTTCGCTCTGTTGTTTTCCGCGCGCTTGAAGCCGTACCGCGCTCTGGGCTGGTGCTACCTCGTCTGCTATACCGTATTTTTCGTGCTCCACGGCAAGAACTACTATCTCGCTCCGGTATATCCCATGTTGCTCGCTGCCGGGGCCGTCGTGCTGGAAGCCGCCATCGGCGCCGCAAAGGCCTTCCCCCGCCGCCAATGGCTCAAGCCCGCAATTGCCGCGGTCTTGCTGGCCAGCGGCGCGCATCTAGCCCCGGTCGTCGTGCCCATCCTCTCGCCAGACGCCTTCCTTGCCTACGCGAAGCATCTCCCCATGAAGCTTCCCGTAATGGAACACGATCACTCTCGCGCCGCCTTGCCGCAGTGGTACTCCGACCAGTTCGGCTGGCAGGAAATTGTCGACCAAACCGCTGTCGCCTGGAATCGAATCCCCGTCGCCGACCGCCACGATTGCGGCATCTTTGCCCAGGACTACGGACAAGCGGGAGCCATTGATTTCCTCGGCCCCCGTCTCGGCCTGCCCCCATCCCTCAGCGGCCATCAAACATGGTTCCTCTGGGGGCCACGCGGCTATTCCGGCAACTGCATGATCGTCCTCGACGACAGCAAGGAAGTCCTCGAGCGCTACTGGGACCACGTGGAATACGCGGGCACCTCGCCCGACAACCCTTATGCTCTGGAAAAACAAATCGATGTTTTCCTCTGCACCGGAAAGAAATTCAACTCCTTAACCAAACTCTGGCCACAACTCAAGCGCTGGCGCTAAGCCACCAGAGTCGGTCACTTCAACCAAAAAAAGATTGTCATCCCGACCAACGGGAGGGATCTGCATTTAAGGTTTTAGGCAATCAAGTGGTCTGGAACCGCGTGCCCGGTGCCCCTGTGGTCTAATCATCTCCGTGAAGATTGCCATCGATGTTCGTCGCGTCTCCGATTTTGGCGTCGGCACCTACATCCGCAACGTAGTCCGCACCCTCGGCAGGCTCGATCAGGACAATCAATATCTCCTCATCGGCGCTCCGGAAAGCGTTCGTGAAATCGGCGCACTGCCCGACAACATTCAGAACATCCCGCTGCTGCGCTCCGAACTCTCTCTCTCCGGCTGGATGGAATTCCGCAAAGCTGTCCGCCAAAACCGCTGCGATCTGGTTCACATCCCTCATCTTTTCTGGCTTCCGCGCGACCTCCCTTGTCCCTACGTCGTCACCGTCCACGACGTTCTCGATCACCTCACCGATGCCCGCCAGAAGTCGGGCATCAAACGCTTCTGGCACTTCCAGCTCACGCGCCGCGCGTTACAGGGCGCGGCCAGGATCGTGGCCGTCTCCGAATTCACCCGGCAGGAAGTCCGCCAACTCTTCGATATTCCGCAAACGAAAATTGATGTCGCCTACAACGCTCTCGATGAGCGTTTCTTGCGCGGCCACGCCACCAGCTCGGAAAAATCCATCATCGCCGAGCGCTACCAGGTCAACTACCCTTTTCTTCTTTACGTGGGTCGCGTTAGCGCCCACAAGAATGTGGTCCGCATCATTGAAGCTTTTTCCGCCCTCAAAACCGAACTCGCCAAAGACAATCTCTATCCGGACCTCAAGCTCATCATCATCGGCGATGACGTTTCCAGCCATCCCGACCTGCGCCGCACCGTCCGCCGCAGCGGCGTTGACAAGGATGTCCGTTTCCTCGGTTTTGTACCCATTGATATTTTGCGGATTTTCTACGATGCCGCCAAGGTCTTCGTATTCCCCTCACTCTATGAAGGCTTCGGTCTTCCTCCGCTGGAAGCCATGGCGCACGGCACCCCGGTCGTAACTTCGAACACTTCCTCCCTGCCCGAGGTCGTGGGCGATGCGGCGGTTCTGGTGAATCCGGAAAACGTCTTCGAGATCATGCGCGGCCTGCACAGCGCCCTGCTCGACCCAGCCCTGCGCGCCCAAATGAAGCAGCGCAGCGTGCAACAGGTAGCCAAGTTTTCCTGGGAAACGTCCGTCCGCCAACTACTCAAAACCTACCGCATGGCTGCAGGCAACACCCGCCAGCAACACTAGCATTCAGAAGTTGAAATGCAGAAGTAGGAAGTCGGATCGAAGAAGTAAGAGGTAAGACTGCAGAAGTTAAGAAGTAAGATTCGAGAAGTACCCTTCTTTTGAAAATTGTCATTCCGAAGCGAAGCGAGGAATCCCCAGGGTGCCGAGAACAACCCGATACTTTCCAGCTTTCTTTCGATAACGCCGCGCACGCGGAAGTTAGGCGGATGGCCCAGCTTTTGACCTCCCAGACACAACCCGGACCAAGGGTGCCCCACCCTTGGCCTTTCAAGGGTGGGAATTGATAAAGCGGATGTCAAAATAAGAGCGGGTCATCGGAGCTTCCCAGATTCCTCATGTAGAACATTTTCTTCGTCGGCCTCGCCTACTACCACCCTTGCAAAAACGCAAGGGCCTGCCCTGAGCAGAGCCGAAGGGATGGGGGCACCTTCGTCCATATGAATCGAGGAAACAAGATCAAAGCCTGGGCCACCCGCCTGGCTTTCCGCCCATCCATTCACACGATCACGTCGGCTAACGCGCGCCGTAACGAGTAAGGAAGCTGGGGGCCGCGTCCGAAGCGCACGACCAAGTCTGGCCGCCCAGAGCCGAGCCCGAGCCACTGGGCGAACTGCATGCGCACAGCCGGGACTTCCACCGGCTGATTGACGAAAGCGGTGCGCACGCCCAGTGCCGTCGCGGCAAGCGCGAAGCGCTCGTAAGCACGTCCGACTTCGAACCAATTGGCTGGGTCGGCGCGATCCCCAACAAATACCGCCACTCCAGCCGATGAGCGCAGGTGCTTGGCGTATTTGTCGTTATCCGATTTCTCGCTCAAAACCATGCTCAACAGCAGATTGCCGAGCCAGCCCGGCAGGGTCGGGCTGCCCGACGACCGCGAGAACAACCCGTCGCCAGTGGCCAGCGCGTCGGCCTCATTGAATCGGATCCAGTTCTTCAGCTCTTTCATGAACGCCGCGTCGCGGAGTTGCGCGCTGTTGCCTTGCGTTACGTAATCAATTACGCCTTCGACTTTGGCCCGCTCCGTAAGCAGGAACAGACGCACGCTACTGCGTTCAGCGGCCCTCACCAATTCCTGAAGCACGTCATTTGGCAAGGGTTGGCCGTCATACTCAGCGCGGGTACTCTGGCGCTCGAAGATCGCATTCACCAGAGACGAGCGCACCGGCGCTGTGTTATCCAGAGCTACATGCGCGCCTTGCTCACTAAACGTAACCTCGGCATGTTTGCCAAGCGCCGCGGCGGCAAGCACGATGTTTTCGGTGGCACAGCCCAGACTCACCCACAGATGATGGTCGTCCGGATCGACCACCGGCGTGCGGCGCGCAAAATCGGGGTGAATTGCTATCGTGTCCGGCGTCAACCCGAATTTCCAAGGCTGCGTATTGTGGCCGTTGGCAGCAAGCGTAGCGCAGCGCACCAGTTCCCGCAGCAACAGATCTTGTTCCGCGGATTGCCGAAGTGGGCCGCGCAGGGCACGCACAGTACTTCCGTAGCCATCCTTCGCAGTGCACGCTGTGTAGTTCATTGCGACACCGGGAAGTGCCGCACACAACGCAGTGCTCCCGATGAATCTTCGTCTTGAAAGCATGGCCTGTCTCCACCAACCGAAGAATGCGCGGTCGAGCAACTCTGCTGAGTGTTATACCCTGGGCACTAGATTCCAGCACGCACGCGCGATCATCCAGTCTTCCTGGGCGTGAATTACCAGAACGCGAACGGCCGTTTCTGGAGCTGAGATATCCTTGTCGGCGGACACATCTTGGTCCACTCGCAATGCGGTATTCTTCCCAGAATCAAGTCTCAAGCCCAGAAATGCAAAAGCTTCGCAGGTCGCAGCGCGCACTTCGGCAGAGTTTTCGCCAACACCCGCGCTGAATACCAGAGCATCAATGCCGCCGAGCACTGCAACCATCGCGCCAATTCCCGCGCGCAGATGGTGGATGTACATATCCAGCGCCAGTTTTGCCCGTACATGACCTTGCTGGCACGCCGAAAGTATCTCACGCATATCACTAGAGATTCCCGATATACCGAGCAGCCCGGACTTCTGATTAAGGACCTCGTCCAGTTGTTGGCCGGTGAGGTCTTTCTCGCGCACCAAGTAGGTGAGAATGCCAGGGTCCACGGAACCTGATCTGGTCCCCATCATCAGGCCCTCGAGCGGGGTGAAACCCATGGTCGTGTCCACGCTTCGTCCCTCGCGGATCGCCGCCAAAGAACATCCATTTCCCAAGTGGCAGGTCACGAGCTTGAGAGAATCTAGGCTCTTACCCAGCAGTTGCGCGGCACGCTCGGCGCAATATTGATGATTGATTCCGTGGAATCCATACCGCCGAATCCCTTGCTCGAACCACTCGTAAGGACCGGGATATGTTGCCGACCACAACGGCATGTCGCGATGGAATCCCGTGTCAAAGACCGCGACCTGGGCAACCGGGCCCAGCAATTTCGCGACGATTTCCATGCCTTCCAGTTCAGCGCGATTGTGGAGCGGCGCAAAAGAGGAAACACTTTGAATTGCTGCCTTGATCTCAGCGGTGGCGAGCACAGGCTCGAAATGCAGCGGACCGCCGTGGACGACCCTATGCCCCACAACGTGGATATCGGACGGGCCAGAGATGACCTGCGTCTCGCCGCTCCACAAGCTCTGGAGTAAGCGCTGGATGGATGCTCCGCGAGAGGACATCGGTATCTTGGATTTAATGGAAACTCCACGTGAGTTCCGAATAGAGAATTCAGCCGTATCGCGTGCCCACTCGATCTTCCCTTCCCAAATGGGACTCGGCGGATCGTCGGGAACCGTGTCTCCAATGTCGTAGAGGCAGCTTTTCTGGCTACTGGAGCCGGAGTTGAGGACCAGTACATTCATCAGTAGGGCCAGGTCCAGTCGCGGATCTCCGGCATGTCATCGCCGTGCTCTTGAATGTATTGTTTGTGCTCGATCAGCTTGTTGCGGAGCAACTGCTTGAAGTGGCCTCCGACGCTTTGCAGTCGCGGGACGCGGTCTACAACATCGGCTGCTAGGTGAAAACGGTCAAGCTCGTTCAACACTGTCATGTCGAAGGGCGTGGTTGTCGTGCCCTCTTCTTTATAGCCCCGGACATGGAGGTTGTCATGGTTGTGACGGCGATAGGTGAGCCGGTGAATCAACCATGGATAGCCGTGATAGGCGAAGATGATTGGCTTGTCGACGGTGAACAGAGAGTCGAAATCGAGATCCGACAAGCCGTGTGGATGCTCGGTTGAGGGTTGAATGGCCATAAGATCAACCACGTTCACCACGCGAATCTTGAGGTCGGGAAAATGCTGCCGCAACAGATCAACGGCCGCCAGTGTTTCCAAAGTAGGAACGTCTCCCGCGCAAGCCATTACAACATCGGGTTCGGCTCCGTTGTCGGTGCTCGCCCACTCCCAAATGCCAATCCCGGTCGTGCAGTGTGCAACTGCCGACTCCATATCGAGCCATTGTAAGGAGGGCTGCTTGCCAGCAACAATCACGTTGACGTAGTTGCGGCTGCGCAGACAATGATCGGCGACCGAAAGCAGGCTATTAGCGTCCGGCGGCAGATAGACACGCACAATGTCCGCCTTCTTGTTGACCACGTGATCGATAAACCCGGGATCTTGGTGCGTGAATCCATTGTGGTCTTGACGCCATACGTGAGAAGTCAGCAGGTAGTTGAGCGAAGCGATGGGACGCCGCCACGCGATCTTGCGAGTCACTTTCAGCCACTTGGCATGCTGGTTAAACATGGAATCGATAATGTGAATAAACGCCTCGTAGCAGGAGAAGAAACCATGTCGCCCGGTGAGCAAATAACCTTCCAGCCAGCCCTGGCACATGTGCTCGCTCAGCATCTCCACCACGCGTCCCTGCTGCGAAAGATGTTCGTCCACTGGAAGGATTGGCTCCATCCATTGCTTGTCGGTGGCTTCATACAGGGCTTCCAGGCGATTGGAAGCGGTTTCATCAGGACCGAAAACGCGGAAGTTCTTGGCGTCCGCGTTGCGTTTCATGATGTCGCGCAACAGGCCGCCGAGCACCCGGGTCGCCTCCGCGTTTTCTGTGCCAGGCTTGGAAAAACTGACTGCATAATTCCGAAAGTCTGGCATGTCCAGGTCGCGCAGCAATAAGCCGCCGTTGGCGTGCGGATTTGTGCCCATCCTGCGCTCACCCTTAGGGGCCAATTCGGCAAGTTCGGAAATGAACTTACCGTTCGCGTCAAACAATTCCTCTGGCCGGTAACTTCGCATCCACTCTTCGAGGATATGCAAGTGTTCCGGTTTTGCTTGCAAATCCGCAACAGGCACTTGATGCGCGCGCCACGTTCCCTCCACCTGCTTTCCATCGACAAATTTTGGTCCCGTCCAACCCTTGGGGCTGCGCAAGATCAACATCGGCCAAACTGGCAGGCCCACTGCTTCCTGGCCTTGGCTTTTCTGGCCTGGATCGTTCTGACTGCGGACGCTGTCTTGAATGGACTGGATTTCCCTCACAATGGCATCCAGAGTTCCGGCCATGAGTTGATGCATCTTTTCAGGTTCGTGCCCCTCAACGAAATAGGGCTTCCATCCGTATCCTGTGAACAGATGAGTTAGCTCTTCGTCATTCATCCGGCCCAGCAAGGTTGGATTCGCGATCTTGTAGCCATTCAGATGCAGAATGGGAAGCACGGCACCGTCGCGTGCCGGATTCAGAAACTTACTGCAATGCCAGCTCGTGGCGAGTGGTCCTGTTTCCGCCTCGCCGTCGCCCACCACGCAGCACGTAAGCAGCTCCGGATTGTCGAACACCGCGCCACATGCGTGCATGATCGAGTAGCCCAACTCTCCCCCCTCGTGGATGGAGCCAGGAGTTTCGGGTGCAACATGACTCGGAATTCCTCCTGGAAAGGAAAACTGTTTGAACAACCGTTGCAGACCCGCTTCGTTCTGAGAAATATTCGGATAGAACTCGCTGTAGGTGCCTTCGAGATATGTGTTTGCGACCAATCCGGGGCCGCCGTGGCCCGGGCCAGCGATGTAGATGACATTCAAATCATGGTTCTTGATCAGACGATTGAAATGTGCGTAGATGAAGTTGAGTCCCGGCGTAGTCCCAAAGTGTCCGAGAAGTCGTGGCTTGACGTGCTCAATTTTCAGAGGTTCGCGCAGCAGGGGATTCGCATACAAATAGATCTGGCCGACGGAAAGATAATTTGCCGCCCGCCAGTACGCATCAAGCTTGCGCAACTCTTCGGGGCTGAGAGGAGCGTTGACGGGCTCGATAGAAACGCCGCCCGCCACGGAGGCTGCCGAGGTCAAAGGAGTCATCGAATTTCTTTCCTATTCCCATACTAACTATGTCAGACCGCGGTGTGAGGTGGTAGTTGCTCGGAGAAAGATTGTAAGTAAACCGCATTCAGCAGCCGAATCATCACGAACCCTGCCATCGCTTGACCGTTCAAAAGCCAAACATGGAATCCATTTAGCTCTCTTTGATCTTCACGATCAGCTCCCGAAACTCTCTGGCATGTTGGTGACTCGCTTTCACTTGCAGCTCCGCGAGATGTCGCGACTTCTCAGGTAGAACCGATATCAAATTCCCTAGTTCAATTGCTGTTTCCTGGGCGTGCTCGGCCTCTCGGCCCATCAGGTGTTCAAACTTCCGATTTGACTCATTGTGATCCACGGCATTCCCTCTTCTAGAAGCCTACATACGAAGCCTACAGCCGAAGACTACAGCCAATGACTCGCGCAAGGTGGTCACTCTTGCTCAGAAGAACCGAGGCGGCAGTGTTAGCGTGCGGCCTAGGGAGACTCTGATTAAGTCCCTGACAGCACACGCCTTGAAAGGGCACGGCTTCAGCCGTGCCGCCAAAGCCTCATAGAATTAGGGGCTTTAGCCCCCGAGGGTCGTTCTTGTCGTGCCCTGTTATTTCGCCAAAGACTGAATCAGACCCTCCCGAGATCAGAAGCCACGATCAAAAGCCAAGATCAGAAGCCAAGATCAAAAGGCGAAAGGCGCACCCCAATGACCACGTCTGAGCTAGAACTCACTTCTCCGACTACCGCCACCCAAATCACCGGGGAGTCCATGAAAGCACTCGTTTATCACGGACCGGGTCATCGGGCCTGGGAAGATAAGCCTCGTCCCACCCTCCTGCAGCCGGGCGACGCCATCATTCGGATTACGACTTCGACCATTTGCGGTACCGATCTCCACATTCTGAAGGGAGATCTTCCTGCCGTAACGGATGGGCGCATTCTCGGCCACGAAGGCATTGGCGTCGTCGAACAGGTCGGAACCGGCGTCTCCGAGTTTCAGGTTGGAGACAAGGTCATCATCTCCTGCGTCACTGCCTGCCTCAAGTGCGACTTCTGCAAACGCGGCATGTATTCCCACTGCCGGCACGGAGGCTGGATTCTCGGCTACACCATCGACGGAACTCAAGCCGAGTACGTCCGAATACCGCAAGCTGATGGGAGTCTTTACCACTTCCCGGCGGATGGTGATGAAGAAGCGCTCGTCATGCTCAGCGACATTCTGCCGACAGGATTTGAGTGCGGCGTACTGAACGGCCAAGTCAAACCTGGGGACACCATTGCCATCGTGGGCGCTGGACCGGTTGGTCTCGCTGTTCTGCTTACAGCACAATTCTATTCGCCAGCGGCAATCTTCGTCATCGACTTGGACGACAAACGTCTTGCGGTTGCAAAACAGTTCGGCGCGACCACTCTCATCAATAGTTCGGACGGTCATGCCGCCCTCAAGGTAATGGACCTCACGGAGGGGGCGGGAGTCGACGTGGCGATTGAGGCGGTTGGGCTCCCCGCCACTTTCGATATCTGCCAGGCCATTGTCGCGGCTGGCGGCCGCATCGCCAACGTCGGCGTCCACGGCAAGCCCGTCGAGCTGCACATGGAAAAGCTGTGGGACCGCAATATTTCCCTGACCACGCGCCTTGTGGACGCAGTCACCACACCGATGCTGCTGAAAATCGTCCGGGCGGGCAAGTTACAACCCCGCAAACTGGTCACTCATCGCTTCGCCATGAACGACATCATGAAGGCCTATGACACCTTCGGTAACGCTGCCAAAGAGGGCGCTCTCAAGGTGGTTCTCACCACAGGTGCGTCTCGCTGAGGCGAAAATAACGCTGATTAAGTTGATCGTATCCGGAGGCAATGTAATGCAAGAACCAAACCGCGAGGCAGACTTTCAGGACGATGAAACGCGTGCGGCGCAAGCCGTAACGGAGATTTCCGGGGCGCACCATTTATTGAAAACTCTGAAGAACAAATTTGGGATATTGAACCGACATCCGGAGCTGGAAGAGGCGCTCACGAAGTTGGAAGTGGCATTGAGCGCCCTCACCGTAAACACAGGCGGCATGCTGTAGCTTCTCACAGCGGTCGATCAGGGCGCACTGCCCTGAGCAGCCGAAGCGACCCCTGGCCGTGCCGGGTGCCCCAGGTTCGCGCCGTACTTTGGCGCGGGGGTAAATCGGGGACACGCGGAAGTGGCCCCAATTGTTCTGTGCCGATTGTGGAACCTGCGGTGTTGAGTGAGGGTCGCTTGCCGCGCGCAGATTGCAGATCCAAAACCAACCGCGCGGCCTCGACACTGATTTTTACTTCTGCAATCTGACTTCTGCAATCTGCAATTGCCTTACGCCGGATAACTCTGCCCAATATAACTCTCCATCTCGTGAATCGTCTGTTCATGCTTAGAAACAATCCACTTGACAATATCCCCAATCGAAACCACCGCCAGCACCTGGTCTCCCTCAAGAACCGGCAGATGTCGAATGCGATGCTGCGTCATCAACGCCATGCATTCATCCACCGCCATGGTCGGTCCCACATACATCACCGGCGAAGTCATAATTTCGGCGACCGTGGTTTCCTTCGACGACCGCCCTTTCAGCACCACCTTCCGCGCGTAGTCCCGCTCGGAGAGAATGCCCACCAGCTTCTCGTTCGACATCACCAGCAATGCCCCAATTCCCCTCTCGGCCATCTCTTCCACAGCGCGATACACTGACTGCTCCGGCGATATCGACCAAACCGCGCCGCCTTTATTCTTCAATACCGAACCGATGGTGTCACTGAGTTTCATGAGAACACCTCCGTCCAAGAATCTGCGCTCAGAACCGCCCCGAGTCAAGACCTCTTTTTACCCCTCGAAAACGGAAGGACAAAACAAGTGTTGCGCCTATAATTCAGTCGAGCCATTTCACCCTGATTGTCCAAGGATTCTCGATGCGTCTGGAAACCCTCGCCGTTCATGCAGGTGCTGAGCCCGATCCCACCACTGGAGCCGTCGCTCCACCCATCCACCTCTCGACTACCTTCGTTCACGGTCCCGCCTGCGAAGAAACGCACGGCTATTCGTATATCCGTGAAAAGAACCCAACACAAACGCGCCTGGAAGAAGCCATGGCGAAACTTGAAGGCGGAGAGTCGACGCTTGCTTTCGCTTCCGGCCTTGGCGCGGTCTGCGCCGTGTTGCAGTCGCTCGAACGCGGCTCGCACGTCATTTTCCCTGACGATGCTTACACCGGTTACCGCAATCTCTATAACGAATTCCTGCCGCAGTGGGGTCTTGAGCACAGCGTGGTTGATTTTACTGAAACGGAACACATTCGTTCAGCCCTAAAAAAGAACACGCGACTCGTTCTGGCGGAAACCCCGTCGAATCCCTCGCTGAAAATCACCGACCTGCTCGCCGTCGCCGACATCACACATTCCGCCGGAGCGGAATTGCTTGTCGACAACACTTTCGCCACTCCGATGTTGCAGCGCCCGCTCGCTCTCGGCGCGGACCTGATCTTGCACTCGTTGACCAAATATTGCGGAGGACATAGCGATGTTCAAGGTGGTTGTCTGGTGCTGAAATCCGACGCGAAGTGGCGCGAACGCCTTTTCCGAACGCGCATGTTGATGGGCGCTGTCGCTTCGCCGTTTAATTCCTGGCTGATTTTGCGAGGTCTGAGATCACTGGATTGCCGAATGGAGCGACATTCTTCAAATGCGGCGAAACTCGCGAGCGCGCTAGAAAATTTGCCAAAAGTCGAGCGCGTTTGTTATCCGGGTCTTGTTTCAAATGAAGGTCACGAATTGGCGCGCAGACAGATGAAGTCTTTTGGCGGAATGCTTTCGTTTCAAATGCGCGGAGGTTTTGAGGAAGCGATACGAGTTGCGTCGAGGGTGAAACTTTTTACGAACGCAACGAGTCTCGGCGGAACCGAGAGCCTGATTGAACACCGCGCTTCGTCTGAAGGTGAAGGGACAAAAGTGCCGCAGAATTTGCTGCGAGTTTCGGTCGGTTTAGAACATGCTGATGATTTGATTGAGGACCTGCAACAAGCGATTGGTTGAGATCGATTCGCAAAATGTTCCACGTGGAACATTTTGGAGAGAGGGTTTGGGGGTGGGTGCAAGTTTTTGCAACTATTTGCAGCACAAAGTTGCAAAGTGGGAACACTTTTGTGACAGTATTTGGGCAAAGTGCAAGGATTTGCAGATAATTGCCGCCCAGGGTGCAAAGTTTTGCGGTTTGCGGGCGATACCATTGATCCAGGGAAATTTGTAGCAGCCGGACCTGTAAGCCGAATTTTGTCCGCCATTGCTGGCGGGACGACCATTCCTCTGGGCCTGGCATTACTGCCAGGCTCTAGCGGTCTACCCGGAGGTTTGGCGCGCCGAGCCGACACGCGACGCTGGCGAACCAGCGGCTTCCTCCCTATTTGACCTTGCTCCGTGTGGGGTTTGCCATGCCCGCCGCATTACTGCGGCGGCGGTGCGCTCTTACCGCACCTTTTCACCCTTACCCCAGCCTTACGGCTGGGGCGGTATATTTTCTGTGGTACTGGCCGTCACACTGGGCTTGAACCCAGGTGCCCGGACGTTATCCGGCACACTGCTCTGCGGAGTTCGGACTTTCCTCCCTCCCCTGCGGGGAGAGCGGCCGTCCGGTCCGGCTGCTTACATATGCATTATAGGGGAGAAACAGTCGTCGGTTGTCGGAGGTCGAAATGGTACGGGCGGGGACGCCCGCGCCTCCATTCGCTTTGGGCTTTCGGGCGCCGCGCTTCGCGGGCTGGGGCTGCTAGACTGAAACTTTATGACCTTTCTTGAAGCCATTCGCATTGCCTTGCAGTCGCTGTGGGGCAGCAAGTTGCGCTCGGCGCTGACGCTTTTGGGCGTGGTGATTAGTGTGGCTGCGGTGATCACGGTCGTGACGTTTGTGGCGGGGATTCAGGACTACGTGCGGGAGAAAGTCTTCAATCTTGGGGCAGATATTTTTGTGATCAGCAAAGTGACGCCGGTCATTACGAATATTGATGAGTTTCTGGAGGGGCAGAAGCGCAAAGACCTGACGATGGAGGACTACGAGGCGGTGAAGGAGTCGTGCCAGCGCTGTACTTTGCTGGGGGCTTCGACCTTCAATGGCGGCGGCCACGTGAAATACGAGCAGCAGGCGGGGAGCGACGTTTGGGTGCGGGGAATGACGCCGGGAATGATCGCCATCTACGATTTGGATTTGAACCAGGGCCGCATGCTGACCGATAGCGATGTCGACCGGCGCGCCAACATTGCCATTATTGGAATGGACGTAGTGGACAACCTGATGCCGGGCGTGGATCCGCTGGGGAAAGAGATTCGCGTGGAGGGCCAGCCGTATCAGGTGGTGGGGGTGGCCAAGCGGCAGGGCAAGACACTAGGACAGAGCCGAGACAACTGGGTGGGGATTCCGATTACTTCGTATTTGAAACAGTACGGTACGCATACCAGCATTCGTATTTCCGGCAAAGCGAATGGCGTAGGAGCGGATTTGGATCGCGCGATGGATGAAGTGCGGTCTGTGCTGCGGGCGCGGCGGCATGATTTGCCGGGAGCGCCGGATAGTTTTGCGGCGGAAACGAACGCGAGCTTCTTGAGTTTGTGGACGAATTTGAGCGGGACGTTCTTTATTGCCATGATTGGAATTGCGGCGATTGCCTTGGTTGTGAGCGGGATCGTGATCATGAACATTATGCTGGTGACGGTGACGGAGCGGACGCGAGAGATTGGGATTCGCAAGGCGCTGGGAGCGCGGCGGGGGGATGTGTTGCTGCAGTTTTTGATTGAGTCGTGCACGATGGCGCTGATTGGCGGGGCGCTGGGTGTGACGATGGGGATTGTGCTGGCCAAGGTAATATCGGCGGTGATTGGGATGCCAGCGCCGGTGAAGCTGTGGGCGATTGCGGCGGGGTTGCTGGTGGCGACGAGTACGGGGTTGTTTTTTGGGGTGTATCCGGCACGGAAGGCGGCGATTTTAGATCCGATTTCGGCGTTGCGACATGAAATGTGAGGTGGTGTTGCAGAGATCAACACCTTGCCTCGGGGGCTGAAGCCCATTCTTTTACAAAGGACTTATCGCAGCACTGAAGTGCTGCGCCGCCCAAAATCCGGTTAGAACGCAGCGCCTGAAGGCGCGTTTGTCATATCGCAGTCGGCACGGCTGAAGCCGTGCCCTGATACGAAGCTTTTTGGTCAAAGTTTGATGGTTTCAGGGGGGATGGTTCAGGTTTTTTATTCAGGTTTTTTATTTGGGTTTGTGTTTCGGGTTTGTGTTTCGAGCTTGGTGTTACGGGTTTGGGGTTACGGGTTTGATATTTTTGATTTGGTAGTTTAGGAATGGCCGAATGATTCGCAAAGACGAATATAAAGAGATTTTTCGGATGGCGTTTGACACGCTTCGCTCGAACAAGATGCGGTCTGGGTTGACTGTGCTTGGGATTGTGATTGGCGTGTCGGTGGTGATTGGAATTTCGTCGATCGTGCGCGGATTGAATGACAACGTCAGCAATATGGTCAGCAGCCTGGGATCGAATATTGTTTTTGCGTTTCATCTTGAGCCGTTCGCATTCGGGCGGCCATCCGAAGAAGTGCGAACGCGGAAAGAGCTGACCTTTGAAGATTCGGAGGCGATGAAGCTGTTACCGCACGCCAAGGCGGTGAGCGCGGGCGTGCGCTACTTTATGCCGGAGTTTGGCGCGGGCACGTACGTGGTGAAATATGGCGACCGGCGGGCGAAGGGGACTGTACTGGAAGGGGACACGGCGGCCGTGAAAGACGTGTTTGATATTGCCACGGAAAGCGGGCGCTGGTTTACGGATGTCGACGATGAGCGGCATACGTCAGTGATTATTTTGGGCAGCGATACCAAGGAAGAACTGTTTCCCGGCGAAGAAGCGTTGGGGAAGGAAATCAACATTGAAGGGCAGCTTTTCCAGGTTGTGGGCGTGGCGGCAAAGCGGAAAGCGGTGTTTGGCGGGGGGAAGAATCCGGACGATAACATCGTGTATTTTCCGCTGACATCGTTTCGCAAGATGCATCCGGAATTGAAAGCGCACTGGATTAGCGTGAAGGCCACATCACAGGCGGACATGCCCGCGCTGCAAGACGAGATGCGCGAGCTGCTGCGGCGCCGCCGACATGTTCCGTTTGAGAAAGCCGACAACTTTGCCGTGTTCACGCAGGACGCACTGACGGATGTGTGGAAACAACTGACGGGCGGTATTTTCGTGTTTATGCTGGCCGTGTCCACGGTGGCGTTGATTGTGGGCGGGGTGGGCGTGATGAACATCATGCTGGTTTCCGTAACGGAACGAACGCGGGAGATTGGGGTGCGCAAGGCGATTGGGGCGCGCCGGCGGGACATTCTGCTGCAATTTACGCTGGAGGCGATGGCTTTGACGGCGATGGGCGGCTTTCTGGGCGTGGCGTTTGGGGCTCTGGTGACGGCCGTGATTCCGATGATATTTCCGTCGCTGCCAGCGAGCATGTCAGTGTTCTGGGCGGTGTTTGGGTTCACCGCGGCAACCGCGGAAGGTTTGATTTTTGGAATCTATCCGGCGTGGAAGGCAGCGCATCTGGATCCGATTGAGGCGTTGCGGTATGAGTAGGAGAGCAGCTGATAGCTGTCAGCTGTCAGCTATCAGCCTTCGGCTGACAGCTCGCGCATGACATTTGGGGCTTGGGCGGTGGAAGCTGGGTTTGTTGTGTTGCCGCTGCTTGGGTGTGCTTATTGTGGGTTGTGCGTTTGGGGAGCGCGGGAGTTTTTGCGGCGGGACGCTTCTTTTGATTTTTCCTTTCAGCCTCCCATTTCACTTCTGAAACCGCTTAAGGGTATGGACCCGGAGATTTATAGCAGCTTGCGCAGCCATTGTGTGCAGGAATATCCGGAGTACGAGATTATTTTTGGTGTCAGCGATGCCGCGGACCCGGCTATTGTATCCGTGGAACAGTTGCAGCGCGAGTTTCCTTTGCATCCGATTCGGCTGGTGGTGTGCGTGGAGATTCTGGGCGGCAACGTGAAGGTGAGCAATCTGGCGCAGATGCTGCCTCATGCGCGCTATGAGCATTTGTTGGTGAATGACAGCGACATTCGCGTGCAGCCGGACTATTTGCAACGGGTGGTGGCTCCGCTCCGGGATGCGAAGGTTGGGTTGGTGACGTGCCTGTATCGAGGCATTGCGGGGGACTCGCTGCCTTCGCGCATGGAGGCGCTGGGAGTTAGCACGGATTTCTGTGGAGGAGCGCTGGCTGCGATGCAGATGGAGGGTGGCGCGCGCTTTGGGATGGGGTCAACGCTGGTGTTTCGGCAGACGGACTTGCAGGCCTCGGGCGGCTTTGAGGGTCTGGTCGATTATCTGGCGGATGACTATTACCTGGCGCAGGGCTTTTTGCAGCAGGGTCTTTCAGTGTTTGTGCCGGATGTGGTGGTGGAGACATTTTTGCCGGCATATTCGTGGCGGGGATTTTTTGAGCATCAGTTGCGATGGGTGCGGAATGTGCGCGATTTGCGCGGATGGAGTTATGCGGGAGCGGGCATAACGTTTGGGGTGCCGTGGGCTTTGCTGGGGTTGGTGGTGGCGCGCGGAGCCTGGTGGGCATGGGGAGTTTTGGCGGTTACGCTAATGTTTCGATTTTGGATGGCGTTTTTTGTAGGGCTGCGGGTGGCCAAGGACGAGCAGGTGTGGCGGGATTTTTGGCTGATACCGCTTAGAGATTTGGTTGGGTTGGTGGTTTGGGTGAGTGGGTTTTTTGGTTCCACGGTGGTTTGGCGGGGGAGTCGGTTTCGTTTGCGGAAGGGGAAGTTGATGAGGGTGGGTAGGTGAGTGAACCGCGGCTAGAGTGGCTGCTGAAATAGTCTTATGATCGAGATCAACCCCTTGCCTCTGGGGCTAAAGCCCATCGATTTTAAGGCTTTATCGCAACACTGAAGTGCTGCGCCGCCCAAAAGCTGAGGCTAGAACGGTCTTTTCGGCGGCCTGGAAAGGCGCGGCTGAAGAAGTCCTTTTGTCGAGATCAACGCCTCACCTCTAGGGCCAAAGCCCCATAAGTTTTAGGACTAGGTGGCCGGACTGAAGCCCGGTGGTGCCGCGTCTGGTATTTGCAAAAAGTTGTCACGTACTTTCGAAAGCCCATCTAGTCTAAGGCTTTATCGCAGCACTGAAGTAGTGCGCCGCCCAGAATCCGAGGCTAGAACGAGCTTTTTCCAGATTTATAAGACAAGTTCTAGCGATTGGTGTAGATGAATTTGCCGCCGGAGCGGGCTAGCTGGCGGGCGGTCAGGCCGGCTAGAGCGGGCGGGGCTTCTTGTTCTGTCCATAGAAATATACGGCCGGGGCCTTTCCATAGATCGGTGAAGGATGCCTGCGTTTCCCAGACGCGGGGGGCATCGGGAAATAGCGCTCCGTACCACATGTTGCCGGTGGGAACATGCAGCGAACGCAGTGGCACGTGGAGATAGAAGTTGAGCGTGGATGCGTCTTCGTAGTTGCCTAAAACAACAATCGTGTCTCCGGGCTGATATTGCTGGCCGATGGCGTCTGCCAGGGTTTTAGAGGAGAGGATGGGGGAGAAGGTGACGAAAGAGGCGTGAACACAAGTGAACAGGCCGATCATCATGAAGGTGAGCGCCCAGTTGGCGGCGCGGGGGTTGTTGCCACGGCGGAACAGCCAGTTGCATCCCGTGCCCAGCAGCAGTGATGAGGCCGCGCCCAGAAGAGGCCAGCGGAATGCGCCGAGAGCCTGTGGGGTGAGATCGAAGAAGTGTCCAAACGAAAGCGCGTAGTCCTGCGGATGTTTCAAAAGAAGATCGGCTAGATCCATGCCTGGGGCTGGGGCTTTGGAGGCGAACAATAGGATGATTCCCGCTACGAAGCCGATAACGCCCACGATCAACAGGACGAGCGACGCGGTGATGGCGCTGTGCTTGTCGGGACTGCCCTGGGGAGCGAGTTCCTCGCGGCTGAGCCAGGCGCCTACCAGCAAGGCGAGCGCCGGGATGGCCGGGATGGTGTAGTACTCCTGTCGGGTGGAGAAGCTGAAAAAGATAAGGATGACGACGGCCCAGATGAAGGCCAGCAACTCGGTCTGTTGCGAGAGAGACATGCGCGAGCGCCAGACGCTCCAGCGGAGGGGAACCTGGCGCAAGGCGCGCGCGAAGAATGCGATCCAGGGAAAGAGCCAGAGCAGGAGCAGAATCCAGAACAAGAGTAGAGGGACTTTGTCGTAGTCGTGAGGGATGCGGGTGCCGATGTAACGGCGATAGTGCTCGTTCACAAAATAGAACCACAAGAAGCCGCGAACCGCGCCCTGACTGGGATTGCGCAGTGCGGCCAGAACGTGCCAGGGCACGGAGATCAGCAGGAAGACAATAGTGCTGGAGAAAACGCGCATGCGCCACGCGTGGCGCACGTTGCCGGTGAGAATGAGGTAGGCGCCGATTACGCCGATGGGAAAGACCAGGCCGATCAGGCCTTTGGTCAATACATTGAGCGCGGTGGCGGCGGCGAGTCCCCAGCAGGCCCCGCGGGGGGGCACGCCGTCTTCGAGGGTGCGGAGGAAGAAGAAGAAGGTCCACGTGAGCCATAGGCCGACGAGGACGTCCGGAATAAGGAAGCGCGTGAAGAGATAGGGGCCGAGCGCTGTGGCCATGACCAGGCCGGAGTAGAAGCCTCCGCGCTCGCCGAAATAGCGTGTTCCAAAGGAGTAAACGGTGAGAATGAGGGCGAGGACGCCGAGGACCAGGGGAAGGCGGGTGGACCAATCGCTGGCACCGAAGAGGGTATAGCTGGTGGCGACGCCCCAATACATGAGTGGGGCTTTCTCCAAATAGCGAATGCCGTTGGCGTAGAGCGTGACCCAATCGTGGCGGAGAACCATTTCGCGGGCGGCTTCGGCGTGGACGGTGTCGACGTCATCGAGGAGTGGAGGAGAGAAAATACCGGCGAAATAAATCACGGCCCAGAGCGCGGATAGGATGAGTAGGGATTTGCGTTGCAGGGTCGCCATAGGGTCGTGAAGCGCCGCTGGCGGACTCTGGCAGAGGAAAGGGTCTGCTTGCGGCGAACCCCAGATTATACGGGTATCAGGAGGAACCCGCAGCAGCGGCTCGGGTAGCTAACTGCGGCTCGGGTTCCTGGGGCGAGAGTTTGGCGTTGGCGGCGCGCGGCATGTAGATCTTGAAAGTGGTGCCGTAGCCGGATTCGCTGTAAGCCCAGATGTGGCCGCCGCTTTGCTTGACGATGCCGTAGACGGAGGCGAGGCCTAGACCGGTACCCTTGCCGCGTCGCTTGGTGGTGAAGAAGGGTTCGAAGATGCGGGGAAGAATGTGCTTTGGGATGCCCGTGCCGGTATCGCTGACGGCGAGTAGAACGTATTCACCGGGCGGCATGGCGTTCTGGTTGCCGTCGATGCGGGTGTTGCTGGTTTCGAAAAGAAGTTTTCCGCCTCGGGGCATGGCGTCGCGCGCGTTGGCGGCGAGGTTGAGAAGAAGTTGCTCAAGCTGTTCGGTGTTGGCCTGGATGGGCCAGAGATCGGGCGGGAGCTTGACCCACACGAGGATGCTTTTGCCGACGAGGCGAGAGAGCATGGGAACGGCGTTGTCGATGATGCCGTTGAGATTGGTGGGCTGGTGGAGAGGCGACTCGCGACGGCTGAAGGCGAGGAGTTCGCGGGTGAGATCGGCGGCGCGATGGGATGCGGCGAGGATTTCTCGGGCGTAGTGACGGCCGGTTGAAGGCAGGCCGGAGTCTTCGAGCAGCATTTCAGCATAGCTGCGGATGACGAGCAGGAGATTGTTGAAGTCGTGGGCGATGCCTCCGGCGAGTTCGCCGACGGCTTCCATTTTTTGCGCTTGCAGCAGGCGTTGGTGGAGGCGTTGGGATTGGACTTCGGGGGTGGGATCGGGATTGCGGAGCAGTGCGGCGTAGCGGATGCTGTCTGTGAGGGGCATGTTGAGGGTGATGGCGTGCGGGCCAGAGGTGCTGAGGCCGCAGAGGGTTTGTGCGCGGTAGTTGCCGTTTTCGGAACGTGCGAAGACGATGATGGGGCTGGCGGATTGGGTCGATTGCGGAACGGCTTGGTCGATGAGGATTAGGTCGGCGGCGAGCGGGTCGGCTAGTTCGACGGAAAATTCGCGCAGGGTGTCGGAGAGCATTTGGCCCAATTCGGCCGCGCAGGCGGGGTCTGGCTCGATGAGGGCAATTTTGAGGGGTGGGCTGGGCACGGCAGAGACCTTTCGTCGCCGCGGGATTCGGCGGACATTACGCACATCGGCAGTGAAGGAGAGGGTCTTGATTCGATGTTGAGAATGGGGAAACGTTGGTCATCGAAGCTCGGGTGGACGCTCAAGTTTTCGGGCGGTTTTGCCGATGCAAGCGTTTGGTGCCGAGTGCATTGATTGAGCGGCTGCATGTGTCGGCAGTGTGGGCCTGGGGCGGCTGAGTCGGGCGATTGCTGGCAGCGGCAACGGGCGGGGTCAAGCTCAGCCTCGACTCCGCCTTTCCCTTCGCGAGACTTCTGGCTCTTCCGGGCTATTGCATGTGGGGCGTGGAAGCGAGACAATTCGGGATTCCAGCCTTAGTCCTGTCTTCTCCCCGTTGGAGGTGTTGTTTGTCTCGTAAGTATGGCCAGAAGGGCTACCAGGATTCCGCCGAGAAAAAAGTGTTCACGCCTTCGACGCCGCCCGCGGCTCGTTCCAAGGATTTAACGTTCGGGCCGCGCCCGATTCAAATGGCGGGCTCGCGCAGCGTATCCCGCTGTGCCATGTGCGGAACAGTCTTGCAGTCTTCGGTCGACCTCCAAGCACAGTGCCTGAAATGCGGGGCCGAAATGCATTCCTGCCGCCAGTGCAACTTTTTCGATCCAGGGGGGCGTTTTGAATGCGCGCAGCCCGTGAACTTCCGAATCGAGAGCAAAACAGCCAAGAACAGCTGTCAGTTTTTCGCGCTGCGCAGCAACCTTGAGAAAGAAACGACCACCGGGCCGCCCAAGATCAACACGGCGCGCGCTGCCTTTGACGCGCTGTTCAAGAAGTAGCTGCGGCACTCACGCTGGCTTGCGGGTGGAGGGCAACGGTGCTCCCATCAGGGACACCAGGCTTTTCGGACCGCAGCACGCTTTCTGAAGGTGCACCAGATCCTGCTTCATGGTCTTATCTTTTTGCAACGATTCCATGGCCGCCCGCAGCAGCGAGGCAGCCCGCGAATCGGCTAAATGCGCCAACCGGTAGTGCATCCATTTCCCCTCCCGTCTAGTAGTCACCAGTCCAGCCCTCCGCAAATAAGCGAGATGACGCGAGATCTTGGGTTGCGGGGCATCCAGCACCTCGACAAAGTAGCAGACGCAGACCTCCTGCTCGGCCATCATGTGCAGCAGTCGCAAGCGCGTGCGGTCCGCCAAGGCCTGGAAGAGCTTCTCCGGTGGGTAGGGCTGAGGGGCGGCCATGTAGCCCTAATTCTAGCAAAATAAATATGCCTTGACGAATGTGTTGCCAGCGGGGTAGTTTATTGTATTCGCACATGCGAATATGTTTTGCAGGGAGGAAACCATGACAGCAGCCAAGGTCGAAGCTCTGAAAGCTCACGTCGCCATCCATGTCCGTAACCTGGATGCGAGCCTGGAGTTTTACCGCAAGATGTTCGGCATTAATCCCAGCAAAGTCCGCACGGGTTATGCCAAGTTCGATGTGCAAAATCCGCCGCTCAACTTCAGTTTGAATGAAGGTCAGTTTTCCGGCCCCGGAGCACTTTCGCACATGGGTATTCAGGTATCGTCCACGGAAGACGTGTTGGCCATTCGGCAGAACTGGACCGAGGCGGGCCTCCTCACGCGCGACGAAATGCAGACCGACTGCTGCTATGCCACGCAGGATAAAACCTGGGTTCATGATCCCGACGGCAACGAGTGGGAAGTCTTTGTCGTTCTGAAAGACAACTTACCGGAAGCGAAAACGGCGGCGACCTGCTGTGCGCCTGGGTGCTGCTCACCGACCGCTGTGGAAGTCGGCGGCGGCGCTCAGTAACGTGCGCCCAGCTCTGGCGAGACGCATCGTTGCAGAAGGCCTGGGAACCGCTCTGCTGGTTGCCACCGTCGTCGGTTCCGGCATCATGGCGGAACGGCTGGCGGGTGGCAATCTAGCTGTGGCACTCACGGCTAATACGCTGGCCACGGGCGCGGCGCTAGTCGCGCTTATTTTGACTTTCGGACCCATCTCCGGGGCGCATTTTAATCCAGTAGTTACGCTGGCGGCGGCTTTGGAATACGCTCTCTCGTGGCGGGACGTTCCGGGCTACATCTTTGCGCAGATGGTGGGAGGCGTAATCGGAACAGCAATCGCACACCTCATGTTTGCCTTGCCGCTGTTTTCTCTTTCTACTCACCAGCGCCACGGAGGCTCAATCCTCTTCAGCGAATTCGTCGCCACCTTCGGCTTGTTGGCTGTGATTTGGGGGTGTACGCGTTCCCGTCCGGCGATTACGCCATTCGCCGTAGCGTGTTACATCGTGGCTGCGTATTGGTTCACGGCCTCCACCTCGTTTGCCAATCCAGCCGTTACAGTGGCGCGTTGTCTGACGAATACCTTCTCCGGCATTCGCCCGGCGGATGTACCTGGGTTCCTTGCCGCGCAGATTCTAGGCGCCTGGGCCGCCACTCTTCTTTTACGCTGGATGGCGCCGGCGCAGGCTCTTCCGGAGTGAAGATGAAACAAATACTGTTCGCTTGCGTGCACAATGCAGGACGGTCCCAGATGGCGGCTGCCTGGTTCAATGCATTGGCCGATCGGGAAGAAGCCAGCGCCGTTTCCGCTGGTACGCAACCTGGCGCTGCGGTTCATCCGCAAGTAGCTGAGGTTATGCGGGAAGTGGGTATCGACCTGAGCGCCGCTCAGCCTCAATTCCTGCGCGAGGAACTGGCCCGCGCTTCCGACCTGCTCATTACGATGGGCTGCGGCGAGGCCTGCCCGCTGGTCCCTGGGCTCGTCCGCGAAGATTGGCCACTACCCGATCCCAAGGGGCAAAGCCTTGAGTCCGTTCGTGAAATTCGAGATGAGATCCGGCGGCGCGTAGAAGATCTGCTGGTTCGGTTGAATGCGGCTTCCTGATGCAATGGTGTTCAGGCCACCAGACAAGAACGACCCTCGGGTGAAAGAGACTGCGTGAGAACTGCCCGTTCGGACATCCTGTCATTCCGAAGCTAGGAATCCTCTGCGGTCGCGATTGAACCCGAGTGCCGCGGGCTCTCTCGCGGTATGCTGGTCCGTGGCGACATGCTTGTTGAGGGCACTGGTGAGAAAGGGGGCAAGAGTGTGGCAGCGTGAAGGGTGCAGGGATTCCTCGCTTCGCTTCGGAATGACATTTCTTATAATTTATTTATAAGCGATCGAGTTCTTAAGCGCTCTCGAAACTGCCGATTTTATGAAGCGTTCGCAGCTGAAACTCTGCTGTTCAAGGCGAGTGCGATCAGGAGCTTAATAGGAACTCGTTTAGAGACTTCCTAGTTGACATCCTTCAGCAGCAGGCTCTGTTCCGGAAACGGTGTTCCCGTCGTGTTTTCCAGCAGGATATAGGTGCGTACCTGGCCCGCCGTCAAGGCCAGGGTCTGAGAGTCCCAGCCCTTTAAGTTTGAACCATTGGGGTCCGGGTCGCCGGCGGCGGCCACACGAATTTCCTGGTTGCCGTCTGTTGGAACCTTCACCGAGGCGTAATTTCCGGGCGAGCCAAACGTCAAATCAGAAAAAGTTGTGGTGGTGCCGTTCAGAGGAAGGGCTGGGGCGGTAATGTACACATCCACCGGCCCAGAATCGCTGGCTGTCACATGGAAGTTCGGGTCCAGTTGTAAAACGCGAATCTTGACATCACCGGAACCGGGCGCGGAATGGTCGTCGACGGTTTGTAGAATGCTGAACGTGGAGGAACCGACCAGTCCCACCGCTGAAATCGTGTAGTAGGCCTTGTCCACCAGCGTGATCTTCGTGTCGAACGAGCCGGTGGTCACACTGGACCTGTCGATCTTGAAATCAAGATTCGTGCCCGGTGCCACGGTGAAGTAGTTCGAGCCCGAGCCATAGGCCAAGCCGCTCAAAAATTTGCTGCCGTTCAGGGTGACATCAATGGTGCCCGCGTCTGGCGACGCATTCACAATGCGGACAAATGAGCGACGAGAGGTACTGCCGCAGGAAGCCAAAACCAAAGCCAGCGAGCCAACCACGAAAACGGTTAGAACTTTTCTCACGAATGACACCTCAGGGAAATTTAGCTTGCTCTTCGCATGATAGCCAAGGCATGGCAGCCAAGCCCATGCAGACAAGCCCTTTAGATGCACACAGGGCGGCCGACGGGTTGCCCTAGGGTCGCTCTACTTCCATGCAAACCTTTCCAGAATACCAGTGTCGGGCCAAAATAGCGGCTCGGGCGGGAAAAACCTGCCCTCAACAGCAAGGCGGGGCATTTTCAGGACCATCGTTTATGACGACCGCCTGTGACGAACATCACAGCTGCCCGGTGCCGATATCATAGATTGCCGAGCGGCATTCCCACCAAACTGGCAGTGAACGGCTCTCATCTGAATCTGATAGGAATCGGGGAATCCATCCGTAATGACCTGGCGACAGCAATACCAACAGAAAATCCAGTCCGCCGAAGTGGCGCTCCAGTGCGTTCAGTCCGGAATGCGCGTTTACATCCAGCCCGGATGCGCTGAACCTGAGGTGCTGGTCGAGGCCCTCCTGCAAAGGGCACCTTTTGTCCGGGACGTGCAAGTCGTCCATCTACTGACTATGGGGCGGGCCGACTACGTGGCACCAGAAATGGCGGGGCATTTCCGCCACAATGCCATGTTCATTGGTGCCAACGTGCGGGAAGCGGTCAATGAAGGCCGCGCTGACTACACGCCGATTCACTTGAGTGAAATCGAAGGGCTTTTCGAAAGCGGAGAAATGCCTCTGGACGTCGCTCTGGTGCAAGTATCGCCGCCGGACCTGCACGGATATTGCAGCTACGGCGTCGGCGTCGACATCACGCTGACGGCGGTGAAGTTTGCCAAACGCGTGGTGGCCCAAATCAACGACCAGATGCCACGCACGTACGGCGACACGTTTGTCCACCTTGGACGATTTGACGCCATCGTGGAGTCGTCACGGCCACTGTGCGAGCTACCCAGGGTCCGCAGCACCGCAATGCACCAAGCCATTGCGCGCAACGTGGCTGGCCTTATCGATGACGGGGCTGTGATCCAGACCGGGATTGGTGGAATTCCCGATGCCGTGATGCCCTTCCTGATGGACCGGCGCCATCTGGCAGTGCACACGGAACTGGTCTCGGACGGGGTAATTTCGCTGATTGAAGCCGGAGTCATTACAGGAGAACGCAAGAACTTCAAGCCCAGAAAGATCATTGTGGGCTTCGCTCTGGGCACGAAAAAGCTGTTTGATTTTCTCGACAACAATCCCTTGTTTGAGTTCCACCCCACGTCTTACACGAATGATCCGCTGCTGATCGCGCGCAACGACAACATGATCGCCATCAACTCCGCTCTCCAGGTGGATCTAACCGGACAAGTCTGCGCGGACTCGGTAGGCACCTATCTGTATAGCGGCATCGGTGGCCAAGTGGACTTCCTGCGGGGCAGTTCCCGCTCCAAGGGAGGTAAGCCGATCATCGCGTTGCCTTCCACGGCGAAGAACGATTCCGTTTCGAGAATTGTGCCCACGCTCACGCCCGGCTCGGGTGTGGTCACCTCACGCGGGCTGATTCGCTATGTGGTCACGGAGCATGGTGTTGCCTATCTCCACGGAAAATCCGTACGGGAGCGGGCGCAGGCCCTGATTGAGATTGCGCATCCGAAGTTTCGGGGGGAACTCTACGCGCACTGCGAAAAAACAAAATGGCTGCGAAACTGCGCGCCGTCGGAAGCTTCTTGAGGAATCTTGTTAGGAAAAGGTCTACTGGTGTCCAGCTAGAATCTTGGGCAGCATAAACAGCGGCGTCCGCACTTCGCGGTGGAGGGGAGATTGCTCAGACACCTCGTCCACGAATTCGAGGCCATGGCGCAGCCCATCCTGGTGCCGTACTACGCAGCGCCGCCGAATCGACTGGGTGGCGAACGGTAGCAGGAACTCCACGATGGCACCCTCGTTCGGCGGTAGTTTTGCCGCCAGAATCATGCCCATTCCCTTTTCGCAAACGTCCCGCGTGCGGCCGGGAATTTCCTCGGGAACGCCCGAGCGCAGGGTGGTCACGGAAATCGTCACTCCGATTGGGGTGCGCGTCCAGCGGCGCGGCTTGGGCGGATTCTCGGCGCGCAGAGCTTCCGCCATCTCATGGTCCGTGCCCAACGTCGGCAGGATTTCTTCCATCATGCCGCCAATCCGCTTCATCGCGTTCACGTCCCGTTCGTGGAACGCGTGGGCCTGTATGGAAAGAATCTGAAAAAGTCCCGTTACCCGCCCGCCGCGATGCAAGGGCAGCACAATCAGGGAGGCGATGCCCAACTGGCGGCAGCTCTCGGCGTCCACGCGGGTGTCCGAGTCGACGCTATCGCAGCGCAGCAATTGATCCCGCCGCACGGACTCACCGGAAAAACTGGACGCAATCTCCACGCGCGAACCAAGCGAGGGCGCCGTAATGCCGGTGCTGGCGCAGCACACCATGTCCGCGCCCGTCTGCACGGCGACGGCAGCTCCCGTTGCGCCCGTAATGTATTGGGCGTTTTCGGCGAGAGTCTGGATTATGGCCCTGGGATCTAAGTCCATCTGTGAGCACACCTTATCAAGTAATATCGGCCAGATTCCCAGACTAGTGGGGAGCCGGGGGAATCGCCAACGTTACGGCAGTTCATCCCAGGCGGACTTCGGTGTCTATGGCCCTGACCGCTCACGAAATGGCGGCTGTTGCGTCCATAACTTGAACAACAGATTAGGCTTCCGGGCCGTCAAGATCAAGGAAGAAAGAAAAAATCAGGAAGCAGTACCTTTAGTCAGCAGCCTGCGGTAAGGGTCAGAGTTCAACATCCAGCGCCTGAAGGCGCACTCAAATTAAGCGTTTACGCCACCGCTTAAGGGGTGGCCTGATACGAATCCTAGTTCTACCACGGGCTGTTAGTTTGGAACCTTTCTTGCCGCCGGTCCGTATCACGACTGAACAGGCTGCTCCTGGAGGTACGCCAATGAGTGTGCATGCTGCTATGTTTCGCCCTCCGCTAGTCTCGGAGAGAATCCCGGAGAACGCTACAGGGAGCGCCCAGTTTTCCAGCCGCCCTGCCTCTAACTCGCCCGTGCAGGAAGTGCTGCGCCAAGCTCAGGACGAGCTCCGTGGCCTGCTGCAACAACGGGCGGACCTGATGAAGCGGATTGGCACCGTCAAGCAGACGATTTCCGGCCTGGCCAATTTGTTTGGCGACGAATTGCTGAGTGATGAATTGCTGCACCTGGTTGACCGCAAACCCTCCGGCCGCCAGCCCGGCTTCACTCATGCCTGCCGAGTTCTGCTGATGGAAGCTGGAACGCCGCTCTCCGTACGCGAAGTCTGCGCCCGCATGGCCGAGCGCATGCCCGCCGTGCTGGAGCGGCACAAAGACCCGCTCGCCTCGCTGACGACGGTGCTGAATCGACTGGTGGAATACGGCGAGGCGCAAAGCGCATTGGATGGCCGCGGGCGCAGATCGTGGCGGTGGGTGGCGGACGAGAAAGAGGAGCGGGCCTGATTTTCGGTAATTTCTGGATCAGTCCAGCATCGTTGAATCAGGCCAGCATCTTGAAGTTCTGTGATTTTGCCTTGTTCAGAGAGTTCCTAACGCAAAGGCCGATCATACCGGCCAGCGCCCAGCGTGTTCTTCGTGGAGAGCCTTCTCGCGATATCCAAGGCCTGTGAGAACGGCGCGCGATCCGTCTGCCCTTCGCCGCGATAAATGTAACGGACCTTCCCGCTCGGGTCGATTACCAACGTAGCCGGATGGGCAATGTGGAGCGCGTCCAATCCGATTCGATGATATACGCCGTAAGCCTTGGTGACCGCACGGTCTTCATCCAACAGGACGGGGAACGCCGTCGGGTTCGTTTGGAGAAACTCGGCGGGCTTCCACATGCCATCGCGCTTCTCGGCGGCGATGAAAACCATCTGCGCCCCGGACAACGCGATCTCTTCCCGCTTTTGATCCAATTCGACGATTCTTCGGCGGCAATTTGGGCACCAGGTGCCGCGGAGAAACTCCAGAATAACGGGACCCTCCAGCAGCATCTCCGTCAAGGACGAAGCCGCATCTCGATTGGCAGCTGGGAGGGAAAAATTGGGGGCGAACGAGCCTAAGCCCAGAGTTTCGGTGACATTCTTCATACTCTGGGTACGCCCTAACCGAACGCGGAGATGCTACGCTGGCGGGGAACGGTAACCTGCGGAGGGTTACCGAGCGCCAGCGGACATGGCAGCTGCTACAGTATTGAGCGATTCAGCTCGGGATCAACGCGATTGGATGATTGATCTGTTGTGGCCGATACTTCGAAGTGAGGTTCGCTATGAGAAGTTTGAGAGTGCCACTGCTATTGTTCTGCGCCGTCACAGCCGCGCAGTTCGTGCTCGCCCAGGATCCAGCAACACTGGCGGCAATGCGAACCGCCTGCGCACAGGATGCACAAAAGCTCTGCGCTGGAGTACAGCCAGGCGGAGGGCGCATCGTGGCCTGCCTCAAGGAACACAAGGACTCGCTGTCCGACGGCTGCAAGCAGGCCGCAGGGCTGGCGACTAACTCCAGCGGTGGTGCTTCGCCCAATGCTGCCAGCCCAGCGCCCGGGACATCCGGTGGAGCCAACGTCTCCGGTGCCGCGCCCGCGGCGACATCCGGCCCGACTGGGGCTGTGGCCCCCAAGACAAAACCAGCGCCCGCCTCCAAAGGGGGTGCAGCCACGGCGGCTACCACCACCAAAG
>JAYWAL010000051.1:0-2330 GCA_043782485.1 Acidobacteriaceae bacterium
CGAGCGCAGCAGCCGATTGCCCTGCTTCGTGATCGCTCCCAGTTTCTGCCGTCCGCCCGAACTTTCCTCGCGCGGAATCAGTCCCAGATAACTGGCTACTTGCTTGCCACGGGGAAAACGACTGACATCTCCGATGGTCAGCACGAACGCCAGCGCGGTGTTCGGACCGACGCCCGGTTGCGTCATCAGCAACTTGGCTTGCGGATGCTCCTCGGCCGCTTTCTGTATCGCTTCATCCAGCTTGCCTACTTGCTGGTTTAACATCCCGAGCAATCCCAGCAAGTCTTCCCGCCGGCACGCGGCCCAGGGTTTTAAGGGCAGCGCGCGCAACATCTGCTGCCCGGCCTGGCTCCACAGCTTGCACTTTTTCTGCATCCCCTTATTCATGGAAAGGTGTTGCAGTTCGTTTTTCACCCGGCTGCGGATCTCCACCAGTTTGTGCCGATGCAAAACCAACTGCCGTAAGTCGCGCTGCTCGCGGTCGGGCGTCCACACGGTGGGAAAGCGCCCTTCCACCAGCAACTGCAGAATGTGCGCGGCATCGCGTTTGTCCGTCTTCTGCTTGCGCACATAGCTGGCACGAATCTGCGCCGCATCGCCGATCCAGATGGTGTGTCCCAGGTCCTGCACCAACTCGATGAACCACTGACTGTTGCCCGTCGCTTCCATACCAAGCAACACCGGTGCCGCCAGTTGCTGATAAAACTGTCGAGCAGCGCCACTGCCATGCACCAGTTTCTGCTCCCCGGTTTCTCCCGTCTCGCTGTCCAGCCAGGCAATTTGTTGCCAGCTGGGATGGAAATCACATCCTATAATCATCATGAACGAAGGCTCCTTCCTCCCTAGAAGCCTTAGTCCTCAAACCAAGACTACACAGGTCGGGAGCGAGCCTTCGTTCTTATCCAATCAATTCAAGCCGTCTTTTGGGTTGAGTGGGGAAGTGATGCGCTGTTCTTGGACTTCAAGCTAGACCGAAACGTACACTGGGTCATGCTGTCGAAAATTCCCACCCTTGCGCAAAGTACGCGCAAGAATGGGGCACCCGCCAAGAATGGGCACTCAGTGATTCTTCTGGTTTGTGTTACCAGGTTTTTGGCTTAGTCTTCTGCGCGACTTGGTTTCGTGGGCGTGCAAACTTGAATTCATGCTCCGCCATGTCAACTCTACGTCCCCGAAAACGTACGCCTTCGAATTGAAGCAGCAGCCGCTGTTCTGCGGCCCATTCACCCGGAACGCGGATGTGTCCGCCAGCGCCGAGTATGCGGTGCCATGGCAGTCCTCTCGATCCGCTCAGTACTCGCGCCACTTGGCGAGACAAGTTTGGAGAGCCGACTGCCCGCGCAATCGCCCCATAGGTGGAAACTTTGCCGCGTGGGATTTTTCGGATGGCGGCTATGACACGGCTTTCCCAGTCCATGAACGTTTGAACTCGCGAGTCGTTACAAAACTAGGCCGCAGCGCTGTGCTCGAAAGACTGCACCGCTTTCTCCTCGCTGTCATACACCTCGAACACTGTCGCCAGCTTGGTGATTTGCAGCAGGTCGCCGACACGCCGCGTCAGGTTGGCGAGTTTAATGGTGCCGCCCGCATTGCGGGCTGTGGTGTAGATTGCGACCAGCGTGCCCAGTCCGCCGCTGTCAATGTAGGTGACGCCGCCCAGGTTGATAATGATGCGGCTGTCGGATTTAGTCAGCCCTTTGACCAAGTCTCGGATGCTGGCGGATTCTTCGCCGAAGACGAGGCGGCCAAAACAATCCACGATGATAATTCCATCTTTCACGGTTCGGGTGTTGAGTTTCAGTTGCATCGAAATCCTCCTTCATGTCACGGCTGGCGACAACTAATGCACGGAAGCTTATCGGCTGGCGGCTGGTTGCGCAAGCATTTCGCAACAGTAAGATCGGACGCCAAAAGCAGGTCCCTCGACTACGCAAAGCGATTCGCAAACGAATCGCTCTGCTGCGCTCGGGATGACAGCGCTAAACATGGGATTAAACATGGGATTACATTGCTTGAAGGCGATGAGACCTGGTCCGGGCCCCATCACGTATAATCGGGCTAACTTCTCACCATGAGCTACCAGGTTCTTGCCCGCAAATATCGTCCCCAGAAGTTTTCCGAGGTTATCGGGCAGGAACACGTAACTCGCACCCTGAAAAATGCCATTGAGCTCGGCCGCATGGCCCATGGATACATTTTCAGCGGCCATCGCGGCATCGGCAAAACTACTATCGCCCGCATCCTGGCGATGGCTTTGAATTGCCGCTCGGCAGAGCATCCTGTGACCGAACCGTGCGGCGTTTGTGATTCCTGCCTTGAGATTCGCGCGG
>JAYWAL010000052.1:0-2307 GCA_043782485.1 Acidobacteriaceae bacterium
CTTCGGAGTCGGCATTCCTACGAATCGGCTCCGGCTCACTGGGTGGCAAGGCTCGCGGATTGGCCTTCGTCCGTCATTTACTGCGCACGCGGCGCATCATGCGCCGCTTCCCGGGAGTGCGCATTGCTGTCCCGCCGGCCGTCGTCCTCGCTGCCGACATATTCGACCAGTTTCTGGCTGAGAATAATCTGCAAGACTTCGCCCTGCATTGTGATGAGGATGCAGAAATACAACAGCGGTTTCTGGACGCCACGCTCCCGGATGACCTGAAAGCATTTCTTGAAGAGGTGCACTACCCGCTGGCGGTGCGTTCCTCAAGCTTGCTTGAGGATTCTCAATACCAACCATTCACCGGCGTCTATGAGACCTTCATGCTAGGCAACGAGCGGGCGGACATCACTCTTCGGCTTGCGGAACTCAACGAGGCCATCAAGCGCGTCTATGCTTCGACCTTCAGCCAGCACGCCAAAGCCTATGTCCGCGCAACCCCGTACCGCCTCGAAGAAGAAAAGATGGCTGTCATCCTTCAGCAGATTGTCGGGACGATGTACGGCTCTCGTTTTTATCCCGACTTCTCAGGAGTCGTGCGCTCCCACAATTTCTATCCCTTGCCGCCCATGACTTATGCGGACGGGATCGCAGCCGTTGCTCTCGGCTTGGGGCGGGCCGTGGTTGATGGCGGCAAGTGCCTGACGTTCTGCCCGCGCTACCCGCGAAATCTGCTTCAGTTTTACTCGGTCGATGACATATTGGCGAACTCGCAGTCAGAATTTTGGGCGCTGGAATTGAATGGGGCTAAGCCGACCAGCGCCGGGCGTCTGCATGAGACTCGCTTCGCACTGGACGCCGCCGAAACTGATGGCACGCTCCACGCGGTAGGTTCAACGTATTCCGTCGACAACAACGCCGTATACGACGGTCTCAGCCGCCCCGGAGTCCGTGTTGTAAGCTTTGCAGCCATGCTCAAGCACGGCATCTTTCCGCTGGCCGAGATTCTCGAAATGCTGGTTCGCGCCGGCGAGGACGCTCTGGGCAATCCGGTGGAGATCGAATTCGCGGTTCGTCTGCCGCGCGTGTCGGAAGAAGTGGCAGAATTCGGGTTCCTGCAAATCCGTCCCCTTACCTTCGCACGGGACAATCAGGAGCTCGACTTGGGGAAAGTCGAACCGGTACGTCTGATCTGCCTGAGCAAAAAAGTGCTGGGCAACGGCCGCATTGAGAATCTGCAGGACATTGTCGTGGTCGATTCGCAGAGATTTGAACGTGGCCGCAGCCAGGAGGTGGCAAAGGCTGTCGCTCACTTCAACGCCGCCCTTACCGCGGACAATAGCCCCTATCTGCTGATTGGCGTCGGACGCTGGGGATCGAATGATCCCTGGCTGGGCATTCCCGTGCAATGGGACGAAATCTCAGGAGCGCGTGCCATCGTGGAAGCTGGCTTCCGGGACTTCCGCGTGACGCCGTCTCAGGGCAGCCATTTTTTCCAGAATCTGACTGCGTTTCAGGTTGGTTACTTCACCGTGAACCCGGATGCAGGAGAAGGATCCGTGGATTGGCAATGGCTCGGTAAACAACAGGCGATTGAGGAGCAAGGCTGCGTTCGCCATCTGCGGTTTTCCGCTCCGCTGCGCGTGGTGATGAACAGCAGAACCAGCCAAGGGATGATCTTCAAGCCGGAAGGGACCTAGACCCCGCACCAATGCCCCAACGGCCGGCTTCCGATGCCAACCATTACGTGTGAAGTACGGCGAAGGCACCGTGAACCACGTAATTATCGGAAGATTTTTTCGACCTCGGACTGCCCGCTCGGGCGCGCAGTCGGTGCGAACCATTTGGAAATCAGACCGCCGCCACAGTTGCACCGCGATGCAGGGACGATCGTTAGACCTTCGCTATTCAAACCCGCAAGAAACCGGACTGCTTTGTCATGGCAACGATAGTGAACCAATTCTCCGGTTGGGCTCATTCGAGAAACTGAGGTCGTGTAAACCACTAATAGGAGGGCTCCCCGATCGATCCGGATGGGCATGCCGCCACGCCCAGTAGCTAGCTTGTTCTTTCCGGCTGTTGCGCTCAAACTTCCGATAAGCTTTGTGGTTTTGCGTTAAATATTTAGGATACGCACGGTCTTCATCATCGTTCCAGGAGTGATAGTCATGGCGGGGGCTATCGTAAACTCGGCCGTCATCTGGAGTATTTCGATTGTCATGACTTCGCTGCTGATGGTTGTTAAGGCGGCGACGTTGCTCACTATGCCGAGGCCGCTCATCTTGCAGGGTGATCCCAGGAGGGGGAAAGACAGGCTAG
>JAYWAL010000053.1:0-16315 GCA_043782485.1 Acidobacteriaceae bacterium
CACATGCAGAAGAAAAAATGGGGCCGCATCGTTACCATTACTTCCATCACCACCAAACAGCCTGTTCCTGATTTGGTACTTTCAAATGCGGTGCGCGCAGCAGTGGTCGGGTTGGTGCGCAGTTTGGCCAACGAGTTTGGCAAGGACGGCATTCTGGTGAACAACGTTGGCCCCGGGTACACGGCAACCGAGCGCCTGAAAGACCTGGCCGTTAGTCGCTCCAAGGCCTCGGGCAAAACCCAGCAGGAAGTGTTTGCGGGTTGGGCCGCCGACGCGCCATTGCAGCGCCTGGGCGAGCCCCGCGAAGTGGCCGACACCATTGTCTGGCTGGCCTCCGAGCGAGCTTCCTACATTACCGGCCAGACGGTTTTGGTCGATGGCGGAATTTATAAAGGGCTGTAAGCTGCGTTTGTTCCATAACAAGAATTTGATCATGACTGAGATCTCCGAACTGCCGATGTCCGCAAGCGCCCGTGGGTGCGTGCTCCGCTGCGTCGCTTGCGGCAGGGAATTTGAACGCGCCGAGCAGGATTTTCGCTGCGCTGTTTGCGGCGAGCTGCTGGAAGCGGTGTACCCCCTGCGCAAAGTCGGGGATCGGCAAACCGCCGAAGCGCTGCGTGCAACTTGGCTCGAGCGCCGCAAGTCTTTCGACCGGCTCAACCAGAGCGGCGTCTGGCGTTTTCGGGAACTTTTGCCTGGAATGCAAAACTGGAACAACGTCATCACCTTGCGCGAAGGCAACACTCCGATCTTTGAGCTGCCGCGCTGCGCCAAGAGTGCGGGCGTGCATCGCCTTCTGGCCAAGCACCAGGGGATGAACCCTACCGGTTCTTTCAAAGACACGGGTATGACCACTGCGATTTCCGTGGCAGTGGAGGAAAACTTCCGCTGGGTCGCCTGTGCCTCTACCGGAAACACCTCAGCGTCCATGGCGGCGTACGCGGCTCAGGCAGGGCTACGCAGTTTGGTTCTAATTCCAGAAGGTAAAATTTCCTGGGGAAAACTCTCGCAGGCCCTCGACTACGGCGCGCTCACCTGCCAGTTACGCACAGATTTTGACGGCTGCTTGCAGCTCTTGCGCGAAGTCATCCGGCGGCTCCCGGTTTATCTTCTGAATTCCGTCAATCCGTTTCGCCTGGAGGGACAGAAGACCGCAGCCATTGAGCTATTGGAACAGTTGGAGTGGTCCATTCCCGATCATATTGTCGTGCCAGGCGGCAATCTGGGTAATAGTTCCGCCATTGGCAAGGCGCTGCTGGAACTTCATGAGCTGGGCCTGATTTCGCGCCTCCCAAAAGTTTCCATCATTCAGGCCGAGGGCGCGAATCCACTGGTGCGGACGCTGCGCGAAAACGGCGGCAAATCCCTCGTCACCATGCACCCTGACACTATGGCCACGGCCATCCGCATCGGCAATCCGGCTTCGTGGCGCAAGGCTCTGCGGGTTCTACAGACCACGGGCGGCACCGTGGAAGAAGTTTCAGAAGCGGAAATCGCGCTGGCCAAGGCGGAAATTGGCTCCGATGGCGTCGGCTGCGAACCGGCGTCCGCCGTGACATTAGCGGGCTTGAAAAAGATGGTCGTCCGGAAGGTTGTCGCTCCCGAAGAGTCGGTCGTCCTGATCTTGACTGGCCACACCTTAAAAGATCCGGAGTACACGTTGAAGTTCCATCGCGGCGATCTATTCACCGGCACCTCCTACCCAAGCGACCCCAGGAGTTTTGCAAGCCACCGCCGCGAACCGCTCGTACTTGATGCGAATGCCGATGCGGTGGTGGGAGCTCTGGAACAAGCGGAGAAGGCAGACACCTAACGCTGAAGTCGACAGCGATAAAATTAGCGCCCATCCCATGCTGAAAAAAACAAAACCCCCCAGCGCCATCACGCTGACCCTACCCGCCACCTCCGCCAATCTGGGCCCAGCCTTTGACGCGGCCGCCCTCGCCTTCGATATTAATTTCCAGATCACCGCCAGACCCTCCAAAGCGTACTCCATCCGAGCCAGCGGTCGCGACACGACCATTTGCAGCCAGCTCAAGGACAACTTAATCATCCAAACCTACGAAAACGTTCTCCACGCGCAAGGTCGCAGAGTTACTCCGCTGGCATTCCAAATCAACAACGAAATTCCCATCGGCAAAGGCTGCGGCTCCTCGGCGGCCGCCCGGCTCGCTGGCATCGCTTTCGCTGTGCATTTCGGCCAACTCCCTTGGACGGACGCCGAAATCATCGCGGAAGCGTCACGTTTGGAACACCACCCGGACAACGCGGCCGCATGTTGGCTCGGTGGCGTGGCGGTGGCGCGTATGAATGGCAACCAGGTGCAGGCCGTCAAGATCACGCCGAAAGGGAAGTGGCCCCTGCTGTTGGCGGTTCCGAAAGAGAAACTCTCCACCGAAGAAGCCCGCCGAGTCCTGCCGGAAATGTATTCCCGCGCGGACGCCGTAACCAACATTCAAAACTCAATGTTGCTATTAGCAGCGTTCACCGAAGGCAACCAGAGTTTCTTTGCTGGCGTTTTGCAGGATCGTATTCATCAGCCCTACCGCGCCAAGTTGTGCCCGCTCTTACCCGCCCTGCAAACCCTCGCCGGGCAAGTCGGCATTCTCGGCGTAGCCCTGAGCGGAGCCGGACCTTCCGTGCTCATGTTCCTGGACCCACGCATCCCCGTGGCGCGGACCCAAGCAGGCGTGGCGGCTTTTCTAAAAGCAGAAGGCCTCACCGCGGAACTGCTGCCCGCCAGAATCGCTGTAAAAGGAGCGGTGCGCGCATATCCCACCAAAAGTTAAAGGAGGCCATCGACGTTTATCGACGGCCTCCCCAATGGCTGGTACCCTCCCCCGACGGTACTTCGCCAAACTTTTTGATCCCGCGTTGTTGCGGTGTCAAGCTGTTTCGTAAGTGATCCTAACGTCGATGGTTTCCTCCGGCAAGTAACGCAAGTAACCGCCCCACCGGAGGCTCAGGTACAGGTTATTTCTGCGCCGCGAATCCATAACACCGTGGGCGGTTCACTCATTCCCAGCGTGTTAGAATCCCACTTACCCCGGGGAAAAAGGCCCATCCATGGATCTTTCCTCATCCAATCGAAAGCTGGCACGGTTCGGCCTGTTTGAAGCCGACCTTCAACAGCGCCTACTCAGCAAGGGCGGTCTCCGCATCCGCCTCCAGGATCAGCCGTTCTCCATCCTCGCGCTGCTTCTTGAGCAGCCCGGCCAACTCGTTTCCCGCGAGCAGATTCACCAGCAGCTTTGGGCTGCCGATACCTTTGTCGAATTTGACGATGGCCTCAACACCGCCATCAAAAAGCTCCGCACGGCACTCGGCGATGCCTCCGACAACCCTCGATTTATTGAAACCATCCCCAGGCGCGGCTACCGTTTTATCGCGCCAGTCACGTTTCCTGACCCAGCATCGGCCCCTAAGCAAAGCCTGCTTCCGTCCGAAACCCCCACCGACCCTGCGCCCGAGCCCAAGCCAAACTCATTTCCGCGCCGCGAACTCGCTTGGGCCGGTGCCGGCGCTCTCGTTCTGTTCCTGGTATTTGGCGCGCTCAATCTGCGAGATGCTTTCTACAAGCCTGACAAGCTCACACCTAAGGACACTGTCATCCTCGCCGATTTCGTCAACATCACCGGCGAGCCAGTCTTCGGCGATGCCCTCAAGCAGGCACTTTCCGTCCAGCTGGAGCAGTCTCCGTTTCTGAATGTGGAATCCGACGCTAAGGTTGCCGACGCTCTGCGCCGCATGGGCCGCTCGCCCAATAGTGCCGTCACCAGTCAAACGGCCCTCGAAGCCTGCCAGCGTCTCGGCAGCAAAGCCGTGCTCACCGGATCCATCGCCGGTCTGGGCAGCCATTACGCCATCGGACTCCAGGCCCTGGCCTGCGGCAACGGCCAGACTCTGGCCAAGGATCAGGCCGAGGCTGCCGACAAAGAAAGCGTCCTCAAGGCTCTAACTCAGGTGGCGACTCATGTGCGCAGCCAGCTCGGCGAGTCCTTGTCCTCCATCCAGAAGTTCGATTTTTCCGTCGATGCCACCACCACCTCGCTGGAGGCTCTCAAGGCCTACAGCTTGGGCGCGAAAAAAAACATGCAGTCCGGCGAGGCTGAGGCTATCCCGTTTTTCCAGCGTGCCATTCAACTCGATCCCAATTTTGCCCTTGCCTACGTGGCCTTGGGCACCACTTATGAAAACTTGGGAGAAGAAGGCCGCGCCGCGGAAAACTACACCAAGGCCTACAATCTGCAAGCCCGTCTCAGTGAGCGCGAACGCTTCCACATCGCTGCTTCCTACCACGCCGAAGTCACCGGGAATTTGGAGAAGGCTCTTGCAGCCAGCGAACTCTGGACGCAGAGTTACCCCCGCGACGCTGCCGCTCACAGCATGGTGGGCGCGCTCTATGCTGCCTTGGGCCAATATGATAAAGCGAAAATCGCGGCCCAGGCCTCTTTGCTTTCCGGTCCCGAATCCTCTATCAGCTATGGCAATCTGGCGGCACTCAACATTTCCTTGAACCACTTGGACGAAGCCAGCGCTACGCTCAATTCCGCATTCGCGCAAAAACTAGACGGCCTCATCCTCCGTGAAAATCAATACTCCCTGGCCTTCCTGCGCGGAGATGCCACCGAAATGGCTCGCCAAGTCGCCTGGGCGCAAGGCAAACCAGGAGCCGAAGACCAACTCCTTTCCCAGCAATCGGATACCGAAGCCTTCTACGGTCGTCTCGCCAAGGCCCGCGAACTGTCCCGCCAAGCCGTCGCCTCAGCCGTGCGCGACGGCGCCAGGGAGACCGCCGCCACCTGGCAAATGGATATCGCGTTTCGCGAAGCCGAACTTGGCAACACCGTTCTGGCCCATAAAAATCTTCGCGCCGCTCTCGCGCTCTCCTCCAGTCGCGATATCAAAATGCTCTCCGCGCTAGTCATGGCCCGCATCGGAAACGCATCCGGCGCAACCAAGCTGATTCAGGAATTGGAAAGCAAGCATCCAGACAACACCATTCTAAAGTTTTACTGGCTCCCAACTTTGCGGGCTGCAGTCGCTCTCAAAGCGGGCAACACCTCAGAAGCTTTGTCGCAACTCCAGATTACAGAGCCCTACGAGCTGGGCGAGGCCGCTTATATCCTCAACATGTTTCCCGTCTATCTGCGCGGACAGGCTTACCTAACGGCGCACAACGGAAAAGCCGCCACGGTCGAGTTCCAAAAAATGCTGGACCACCCCGGCATCCTCCAGAATGACATCCTGGCCGCACTCTCCCGCCTCCAACTGGCCCGAGCCAAAGCCATGGCCGGCGACCAAGCCGGCGCAAAAAAGCAATACCAAGACTTTCTGTCCCTGTGGCAGGAAGCAGATCAAGGCATCCCCATCCTGGTAGCCGCCCAAGCAGAACGGAAACAGCTCTAGAACCGATTTCAGAAATAGTATTTGGTAGGTCACGGCTTAAGCTGTGACCGCGTGAGAACTCTACTCAATTTGCCACTCACAGTAGAGCGGCGCTTCAGCGCCGCGTTACAGACCCCAAGCAATTGTGCTTAAGACAGTGCTTGAGAACTCCTTGCTAATGCCAGACACGGTAACACCGGGCTTCAGCCCGGTGATACAGCCCTAAAATTGAGGGATTCAGCCCCTGCGATAAGGGGTTGATCGAGCCAAGATGACTTCTCCAGCCGCAATGCAGCAAGGCCACTCCAGCCCATCAGTAACCACCCCCCCATTACACCCGTGATTTTACCGTCGCCACGAATCCCAGTACTCTCGCCTTGTGAAACCCAACATCTTGTTCGTCGCCGGTCGTTCCTCCTGCGTGCAGGTGCTCGAAAGCGCCGCCCGGCAAGCCAGCCTTTTACCCGATATCTGCGATACTTCCGCCCATGCCATCGAGCGCCTCGTCAGCCAAAGCTATTCCGCTTTGGTCGTCGATCTCGAGGCCTTCGGCGCGGAAAACGTGCTCCGCATGGCGCATCTTCTCCCGCCCGCCGAGCGGCCCGTGGTCTTCGCCATGGTCAGCGACCGCACTCCCGTGGCCACCGCTTATGAGTTCCGCGCTAATTTCGTCCTCTACAAGCCCTTGCAGGCCGACCAGGTATTGCGTTCCCTGCGCGCCGCCAGAGGATTTATGCCCATGGAACGCCGACGCTCCAGTCGTCGCGTCGCTCCCCGCGCCGCGCAGAATCTGGTGCACTTCGATCTGCCCGGCTCCTCCGGATATCCTGCCATGCTTCTCGACGTCAATGCCACCGGCATGTCCGTGCAAACCACCGGTGCCATCCCCTTGCGCGATACCATTCCATTTCGCTTACAGCTTCCCCAGGGCAGCATGGTGCGCGGTGCCGCCGAGGTTTTATGGACCGATTCCTCCGGGCGCGCTGGCTTGTTATTTTCCAGGCTGGCCGCAACCGCCCGGCAGAGCCTGATCAACTGGCTGGCCTCCCAGCAACCTGCCCCAAAGCCTGCTCGACCGCACTCCGCGCTTGCCGCCAGCGCTCTCTAGAAAATCATTCTCCGTTCCACCCAATACAGCCGCGTGCCCGTGCTAGACTCGCTTTCTGCCTCTCGGGCGCGCCGCCATGCCGGAACTTACTTTCACTTCAGCTTCTGATCTCGCGGCCATGATTCGCGACAAGCACGTCTCGCCCGTCGAGGTCGCCGAAGCCTATCTTCAGCGCATTGACGAACAAAATCCACGCCTCAACGCCTTCGTCCACGTCGATCCTGACCGCGTCCTCCGCGAAGCTCACCGCGCCGAAGACGCCGTCCAGCGCGGCGACCACCTTGGACCTCTCCACGGCGTACCGCTCAGCATCAAAAGCTCCATTGATGTCGCTGGCTACCGCTGCGAAGCGGGCACCAAGCTGCGTGCTGGCTACGTGGCCGCCCGCGATGCCGTTCTCGTCGACCGCCTCCGCGCCGCCGGAGCCACAATTCTCGGCGTCACCAACTGCCCCGAGCTCCTCATGGCCTGGGAGACCGACAACCTTCTCTACGGCCGCACCAACAACCCCTGGGACCTCACCCGCACCGCCGGAGGCTCCAGCGGTGGCGAAGCGGCCGCCATCGCCTCCGGCATGTCCGCCGGAGGCATCGGCAGCGACGGCGGCGGCTCCATCCGTGAACCAGCCCACTTCTGCGGTATCTGCGGCCTCAAGCCCACTCCTGGCCGCATCCCCGCCCTCGGCCACTTCCCAACCTCGGTCGGCCCCTTCGCCCAGCTCGGCGTGGTCGGACCCATGGCCCGCACCGTCGCCGACCTCCGCCTCCTGTTCGAGACCATCGCTGGCTACGACGATGCCGATGTTTCCTCCGCCCCCGTGCCTCTCCTCCTCGGCAACGCCCCAACCGCGGCAAAGGCCCATTCCATTGGCTATTTCGAGCAGGACGGTCGCACCTCGGTCACCGCCGAGACGCGCGCGGCCGTGCGCGACGCGGTCGGTGCGCTCGCCGACGCGGGCTTCCAGACCGCGCCGTTTCGTCCTGAGAACCTGGAGCAGGCGCGCGATTTGTGGTGGAAATTCTTCGGCATTGCTGGCGGTATGTTGTTGAGTCCAATGACCAAAGGCCGTGAACCAGACCTCAGCCCTTTGCTCCGCCAATTTCTCGGCTGGGTGGCCAAGGAGCCGACCCACACTGGGCACACGCTGCTCTATACATGGCTCCAGCGCGACGAACTGCGTACACAGTTCCTGGCGCAGATGCGGGTATTTTCCGTGATCGTCTGCCCGGTGGCGGCCATCCCAGCGTTTCGCCATGGAGAGCGCTCCTGGCAAGTCGAGGGGCAGACGGTAAAGTACTTAGATGCATGGTCTTACACGGAGTGGTTCAATCTGCTGGGCCTGCCGGCGTGCGTCGTCCCAGTCACCCGCTCGGCGGAAGGGTTGCCAATTGGAGTGCAAATCGTAGGTCGGCCGTGGGAAGAAGACCTGGTACTTCAGGTGGCGGCGGCCATTGAAGCTAGGGTGGGTGGCTACCAAGCACCCCAGCTAAAGCCCCGGGATTTGGTGGCGCCCTAATCTCGCGGGTAGCCTCGCTCGTCCACCAGGTTTCCGGAATCCCGCACTGAAATGTTTAGCGCGCGCCATTACCCGGCGAGACGACTCGGCCATATTCCGAGGCGCGACTGAGGCGGTCAAACATGCGCCAGGTGGCGAGAGAAATTTGACTGATCGCCTCTTCTCCGTCGCGCTCGTTATTTAGAAATGAGGTCATGACGCAAATAACGTAAGGTCGCCCCTCCGCGAAAACAATGCCGGAATCATTGCGCACGCCCTCCAGCGAACCCGGCTTGTTGGCAATCTTCAAATCGGCCGGCAAGTTCCGCGGTATCCACGAGTCCTTGCCGGTGCTCAGAACCTGAAAGAAGTTGGCGGTTGACTCTTTGTTGAGCACCTTGCCTCGATAGATCGAGCCCAGCAGCGTCATCATCTCCCGCGGCGACGAAATATTTTCCCGCCCTTGCTTGGCCGCCGCCAGATCCATCATCTTGCGACGCAACTTGGTATGAGCCAGCGCGAGCGAATCCAGCATGGCATTCACATTCTCCATGCCAACGCGGTCGATCAGAACGTTGGTAGCGGAATTGTCACTGACGGCCACCATCATCGTCGCCAAGTCCCGCAGTGTCAGTTGCGTCACACCAGGAGTCAGACCGCCCATGATGTCGCTATCTGGAACAAGATCAGACGACTGAACCGTATACAAATCCGTCAACTTCAACTTGCCCTGCTGCGCTTGCAGAAAAAGATCGGCAAGCACGGCAATTTTGATGGAACTGGCCTGCGCAAAGACTTCGTCAGGCCGAACGAATAACTGGTCACCGGTCGTGAGGTCTTCAATGGCGACGCCCAGAACCCCGTCCAATCGCGCGTCAACATCGTGGATCGCGCCTTCTAGCTTTTGCCGCAAAACACGCTGCTTCTCGGGAATGGACGCCGGACGAACGGGTGCGGTCTGACTTTGGGCGATTGCCAGCAACAAGAAAATGCAAATCAATGCTTTCACAAGCCAGCTCCAAACTGCTTAGTAGCGAGACCTGCGATTATACGGCAGAGCCTTTCGGCGGGGGCCAAACTTTTGACCTCCAAGACACAACTAAGACACAACTAAGAAACAACTAAGAAACAACTAAGAAACAACTAAGAAACAACCAGGACAAAGGTGCCCCACAGAAGCTTTTTAAAGGCGGGAATCGACAACGCGGATGCAACTTGGGGGCAGAGGATCTTGGGTCTATCCCGAAGTGTTCCGTAATGCGAATGTTCCACCATGGTAAAAACGCCAGGGCGGGCCACCCTCCCCGCCTGTTCCCTGGTTTTACCCAGGCATAGGCACGGAGGCCCTCAATAGAGTGCCAGTGGAATCGGACTCGATTGCTAATTGCCCTCCCAGCTCCTTGAGCCTCTCGCGCATACCAGCGATACCGACTCCAACATCCGATCCACTGCCATTCATTCTCGCAAGTCTCTCGGCTGAAATCCCCTTGCCATGGTCCTTCACTGAGAGAGACATTACCTCGTGGTTGACTTGCAGAACCACCTCGACGGTTGCAGTTCCCGCATGTTTGGTGATGTTCGTCAGACTTTCCTGCAAGACTCTGAATAGGACAATTTCAACCGAGCTGGGAAGGCGAACTCCTTCGGGGAATTGGAGTCTTACCTGAATAGGACTGCGCTTGTTGAATCCATCGACATACCAGGAAGCGGCGGCTGCAAAACCCGACTCGTCAAGAAGCGGAGGATGCAAAAGATAGGAGGTGGCCCTGATTTCCTGAAGGGCTTGATCGGCGAGCCCATTTAGATCAACAAGGAAGTCGGAGGTTTGAGGATGACTCGCCGCCTCGTTTTCGAGCTGACTCAGAGCCATTTTGAGAGCGGTCAGCGTTTGACCGACGGTATCGTGCAAGTCTCGAGCAACGCGACGTCGTTCCTCGTCTTGAATGCGAAGCACGCTCAACGAAAGCTTTCGTAACTTCTCTTCTGTCTCGCGGTGAACATCAACTTTTGCCCGAAACGCGGATAGGCTCGCTTCCAGCTCTCCAGTTCGCTCCTGCACCTGCCTCTCCAGATCGACTTGGGACAGACGCAGCGACTCCTCGGCGCGCTCTAGGTGAACGTTTCTTTTGACGAGCTCGCGCTGCGAGTTGATGAGCTCGTTGTTCACGCGGGATAGTTCGCTATCAAGACTGATGTAGCGATTCGCATTAAGCTCTGGTTCCATACTTACCCCCTTAGCCTTTACTAGCCGGACTAACCACCTCATCCAGCTTGTCGATCAGGGAGATCGCGTCGGAAGCATCCCGGGCGCAGTAATCCGCGCCTACGTCGCGCCAGAGATTAGGCGCAATCTTAAACGCATAACCGCCGACCAGAATTCTGGTCGGCGGAATTTCCAGTCGAACCATCGCAATCACCTCCCGCACGGCGGGAATGTGAAAAGCCATGGAGGCCGAGAGGGCGAGAATATTGGAACGATTGTCACGAAGCGCGTCGCTAACACCCGCCGCCGGCACGTTCGCACCGAGGTAGATTGTGTTCCACCCTTCCATTTCAAGAAGATCGCAGAGCATGCGTGCTCCAATTTCATGCAACTCGCCACTCACGCAGGCAGCCACAATCGCGCCCCGGAATGTCCTATCGGAACGGAAGATGTAGGGATAGAGCTGCGACATGATGAGCTGCGTCGAGGCTGTGCAATAGTGCTCTTGAGCAACGCTGATAACATTCGTTTGCCAGAGTCGGCCAATCTCGTACTGGCAACGCTCAAAGACGTTGCCATAGATTTCCCTGACACTGACTTTATTTTCCACGGCCTTCAAAATCAAAGCTGCCGCCGAGTGTCGGTCATAGCGAAGAAGCGCCCCCAGATACTGTCCGGCAAGTTCGGCGAGCGGTTCACCAGGATCGAGAAAGGATGGGGTATCGGTGGCAAACGTCAGGGCCCGAATCGCTGATTTCACATGGTCCCCCACGAGCAGTTGCATCGGGACAGGGAGTTCCATGTCCAGAACATCCATTATCGCTTCAAGACTCAGCACCAGATCTTCAACGGGGATATTGCGGGCGCTCAGCATCGTTTTGGCCCAAGTGGCGTAGTGGACGAACAGGGCAGGCTCTCCCGCTCCGATCGATTCCGAGAGATATCGAAGATGGGAACGAGCATCTTCCTGGCACCTCGCCTTCTCTTTTTGCCCATACAGGCTTTCCAAAGCGGGCCGAAGTTTCCACTGCTGCTCAACTATTTTGCGAGCAAGATCCTCTTGCCGGTCCACAATGAAATCTCGAATGGTTTCGAGCGCCTTCGGCATCGGTTTCTGCGGCTCAATTGTGTTGAATAGGAGAATAGGAAATGTTGAATTAGGAAAAAGTGCAGAATGATCGATAAGATATCGGCGTAGAAGGGCGCTCGCTTGACCTTGGCTTACATCTCAATTGCCACGACAACCCGGCTCAGAACGCCAGCCGCAAATTCTCCAGTTCGAGGTCAATTTTTGACCTTACTGAATAGCGTGCAAGATTCTGTTGTCCAGAGTCTGGTCAATATTGCTCGGTGGCTCTGCGTAAGGGAAACCGGCGCATGTCCATAATAGGTAAAAAGCCGGTCACAAACAGCAGAATTGATGGCGAGGAGCTTCCTAAAGGGGAGCGAAAATTAAAATCGCCCGAGCTTCCGTCGCTCGCCCAGCGAAGGCCACCCGTCTTCAAGATACCGTGGAGTAGGCAATGCCATTCTTGCCCGATTTCTTCACCTGATACATCAGTTCGTCCGCCTTCTTCACGATTTCTTCGACCGATTCTGGTGGCGCGCAACAATTCACAACACCGATGCTGACTGTGATGCGCCACTGATTCTGGTCCATGGCTTCCAGCAAGGCGCTTCTCGACTTCTGGATCGCTGCGCGTGCGCCCTCCGCAGTGGATTCCGCGAATAACACCGCGAACTCGTCGCCCCCCATACGAGCGATGGTGTCTGTTCGTCGCAAGTTTTTGCGAAAGGTTACAGCCACCGCACGGAGCACGGCGTCCCCGATATCATGGCCCAATTCGTCGTTGACCTGCTTCATGTTGTCGAGGTCAAAGTACGCAAGGCTAAAAGGCCGACCGTGCCGCCGCATCCGACTCAGCTCGATCTCCAGCGATTCGTACAGAGATCGCCGATTAGCAGCGCCCGTCAGCGAGTCAATCCGCGACAGCCGTTCCTCTTGACGCAATCTTAGCCGGAGGTCAAACATCGCCTGCGCCTGACGCGCCAGAGCTTCGATCAATTCTCTCTGCTGATCGCTCAGTTCCCGTGGCACCCGATCAATGACACACAGCGTTCCCAAAGGATGTCGGCCATCGGAGGAAAAAAGAGGCATTCCGGCATAAAATCGAATTCCAGGATCACCCGTAACCAGCGGGTTATCCGCGAAACGCGCGTCTTCCATGGCGTCCCGAACAATGAACAGGTCGGGCTGGAGAATGGCATGGGCACAAAAAGAGTAGTCCCGAGGGGTCTCGACCGCGTCCAAGCCGATCCTGGACTTGAACCACTGCCGCTCTTTATCAACCAGGCTGATGAGAGCGATTGGCGTTCCGCAAATGTGCGAAGCCAGCAAGGTGATGTCGTCGAAGTTGCGCTCGGCCCCGGAATCCAGCAGTTGGTAGCTGAGGAGAGCCTGTAACCTGTCGTTTTCGTTCGCGGGTAAGGGCGCTATTGCCGTGCGTAAAGCCGGAGCGTCCGTCACGCGAGCGGACTTTGGCATGGCCATGAATTGATCCTGCCTACATTCTCCACTCCGAAAGCCATTGCACCCAAGTTACTTCGGAGTGGGTCAAGAACGCTAGACTTGTAGCACTCGCTCAGGCCGAGCCTCAAGGGCTACGGTTCCAATAGTAGACCAGTCAAGCATAGGAAGTCTCTGATTAAGTCCCTGATAGCACACGCGTTGAAAGGGCACGGCTTCAGCCGTGCCGCTAAAAGCGGGTGGCTCGGGCTTTGCTCCTGATCTCCTCGACTCAGACGGGACAAAGGGTGGGTGGATTCAAAGTCCAAGTGACGGGTGGCCCATTCAAGCCCTCTCTTCACTTGAGTGGGCCAGTTCTCTGATGCGGGTTTTCCTCTGCACGCCCGTTTTACCGGGCTGAGCACTGACACGGCGCTTGGCTGTCGCCCTACCTCGGGCGGCACTCACGGCAATTTCCCTGGGATCCACCCGGAGATTGAGGTCGAGCGCCTGCAGGACGGAATGAAGGTTTCTAATTGTGGGATTGCCGGTCACGGTGGTGAGCTTGTACAGGCTTTCCCGCGTAACTTTTGCCATCCTGGCAACTTTGGTCATTTGTTTCGCTTGTGCGACATCGCGAAGCGCTTCGAGAAACATTTCCAAGGAATCTTCCAGAGCGTTATTCAGGTAGCGCGCGGCTCTGGTTGGGTCGGCCAGTTTCATCACAAGCCACGTCTGGTGGTCTTTCGTTCTCTTAGGCAGGGGACTCTTCCGTTAGGGGCGAGGTAATGGCGGATTTGCTTCGGTTTGGCTTCCACATTTGTGCGGGCTTCAGCGGCGGCAGCGGGCGGCAGGCCCTTTCACGGTTTTTGGCCTTACTTTCTCAAAACGGAATCTCGGTGGCCCGTCCCTTCGCCTGCGCTCAGGGCAAGCTCTTGCGCTTTTTGCAGGGGCGGGAGCGATACTGCCGACACGATAGGCCTCACCAGATGGTCTCGCTTGCCGCAGTTTTGCGGCACCCATATCCCCCAGCCCCATCACCCGTCATACCTTCCCCTCACCGCATACCACCGAATCGTCAACAACTCCGTAAACATCCTCAGCCCATCCCGGATCGGGCTGATCTTCGTGTTCTCCTGATGCGCCCACTTCACCGCCACTTCCTCTACCCGCAAACCCAGCCGTCGTGCCAGAAACAGAATCTCCGGATCGAACCCCCAGCGCTCAATAATCTGCAACGGAAACACAGCCTCGGCCGCCCGCCGAGTAAACGCCTTGAAGCCGCACTGCGTGTCTTTATAATTCATCCCCAGAACAATCCGCAGGGCCAGATTAAACACCCGCCCCAAAACTCTCCGGTACAGAGGTTGCGGTCGCGTTTGCAGGCGCTTATCCAGCCAGCGCGAGCCAATGGCAATCTCCGCCCCCGCCGCCAGTGCCGCCAACAGCTTTTCCGCCTCTTCAATGGGAGACGCCAGGTCCGCATCGGTAAACAAAATCAACTCGCCCCGCGCCTCCATCACCCCGTGGCGAACGCTGTAGCCCTTGCCCCGATTTCCCGGATTCTCCACCAGCCGCAGCACCGGATTCCGCGCCGCCCGCTGCAACACAATTTCCCGCGTCGCATCCCGCGACCCGTCGTTCACCACCAAAACTTCCGCGTTCCATTTCCGCTCGGCAACGTACCCCAGCACGCGGTCCAGAGTCGCCTCCAGCCGCTTCGCCTCGTTGTATGCCGGGATAACAATGCTATGTGTGATTGGGCCCATAAATAATAATGAAGATGTGGGGCGGACACTCCTGTCCGCCGCTGTTGCCTGTTGCCACGAAATGAATCCCTGTAATCATAACCGCACCCGACCCCACTTTCCCCGACCCCACTTTGGTAGACGCTACCAACGTAGTCTTGTCCCCAAATATCGTCCCGGCTAAGCTGCGCTATATGCGAAAGCTGGTTACCACAGCGCTGTTCGTGTGGCTTGCCGCGGCCTCCCTCCCTGCCGCCAGCAAGCCACACGCCGTAGCCTTCGGCAAATGGCAGACGGTGAAGTGGTTTACCGATCAGGCCCCCGATCTCAAAGCGAAAGACCTCAAAATCCGCCCGCTCTACGTTGACGCCAAGCTGAAAGAGAACACCGTCGGCCCCCCGCACGAAGTCACCGACCGCGTCTTCGTAGTCCGACGCGCGTACCGCGTGAACGACAGCCTCCCCGCTGAAGATGCCAAGCCCCCCCATTGGCGTTGGCAGTTGGGAGGCTGGCTCCAGGTCGACCGCGTCAGCGGGCGCGTCTCCGCCCTCAACCTGCCCGAATTCGATCCCGAGTTCTCCAGCGCGGCGTGGTACCGCGACTACGTCGCCTACTGCGGCGTCTCCGACGACGGCAAGAAGTTGTCCGCGCTGGTAGCCCAATTGGGACGTCGCAAGGCCGTTTTAAAGCGGCCGTTGGGGCAACCCTCAGACGGCGGCCCGGAGGCCAACTGTGAGCCTCCCAGGTGGCAAAGAATGCCCATCCAGGTGACGTTTGACCCCGCCGAATACGACGACGCTACCTTCGCCGTCCGGGGCCACAGCGCTGACCTAGTTCCAGAAGAGCCGGAGGAGGATCTCGCCTCCAAATAGCTGCAAAGTTTTGCAGCTTGGCTAGTCGCCAGCCGTTTCCAGAATAGGCATCGCTTCGCCAGTCGCTGCTTGGCCAGACGCCGTCGTCTCGACTTTGGCGCTCGTGACCAGCACCACCGCCGCCACAATAATGGCGCTGCCAACCAAAATGTAGTGGTCCACGCGCTCGTGCAGAATGACCCAGCCCAAAAACACTGCAACCACAGGGTTTACGTAGGCGTAGGTGGATACCTTAGCCGTCGGAGCGTGTTGCAGCAGGTAGACGTACGACGTATAGCCAATCCAGGAGCCAAAGACGACCAGGTAGGCGATGGCGCCCAGGCCGCGAGCCGTCCATATCACTTGATGGTGCTCCCCTAAAGCTAGTGCAATCAATAAGTTAGCGATGCCCGCCAGAGACATCTGCCAGCCCGTCGCCACTAGCGGGTCGAGCCCCGACTTCCACATCTTCGACAGCACCGACCCAAACGCCCAACTCAGCGAACCCAGTAAGAGGCTGGTTGCGGCTACGAACTGCATGACGCCTAAAGCGTGAATATCCAACAACTTAGGCCAGAGCAGCACGACCAAACCCAAAATCCCCAAAGCCAGCCCGGCCAAACCGCGGCGGGAAATTTTGTGATGGCCAATCAGCCAGCTATCCAGCACCAGAAACCAGATGGGGATGACCGCCACCAAAAGCGCCGAAAGCCCTGTAGATACATACTGTTCCGCCCACGACAGGGTGAGGTTGCCGCCCACCAGCAGGAGCACGCCAATGGCAGTCTGCTGGGCCAGCTGCCGGGGGTCAAGCTGGATCGAGCGTCCGGCAAGCGCGCAGTAGAGCAGCATGAGCGAGCCGGAAATGAGGAAGCGGACAGCGCACATGAGGGCAGGAGGAATGTGTTCGACGGCAATGCCGATTCCGAGATACGTCGATCCCCAAAACACATACACCAACCCGAACGCCAACAGGATACGAAAACGGCTCTCTCGGGAGGGCGGGGAGGACATAT
>JAYWAL010000054.1:0-2304 GCA_043782485.1 Acidobacteriaceae bacterium
GGCCAGGAATTCAGCGGGTATGCACAACAAGTGAAATCTTGCGTCCAACGCCTTCTCTTGGCGCTGGACGGCATCTATGAATTGGCGCTGGGAGGAACCGCGATCGGCACCGGCGTGAATGCGCCCTCCGGCTTCGCGGAACGAACCATCGCTCTGATCGCGCAGCGCACGGGGCTGCCCTTTCGCGAGGCGCGCAATCACTTCGAGGCGCAGGCGGCCAAGGACGCAGTTTCTTTTCTCAGCGGAGCGCTCAAGACCTGCGCGGTTTCCCTGACCAAAATTGCAAACGACATTCGATGGCTGGGGTCGGGCCCGCGTGGCGGCCTCGGCGAGATCCGTCTGCCGGAGTTGCAGCCGGGATCGAGCATCATGCCCGGCAAAGTGAATCCAGTCATCCCGGAAAGTCTGCTGATGGTGTGCGCGCAGGTGATCGGCCACGATGCGGCGATTACCTGGGGCTGCGCCGCGGGTAACTTCGAATTGAATGTAATGATGCCGGCGATTGCTTACGATCTTCTCGATTCTATCGAGCTGCTGAGCGCCGGTATTCGCAACTTTGCGCTACGCTGCGTGAATGGAATCGAAGCCAATCGCGAGAAAGCGAGCGCGCTGGTAGAGCAGTCCTTGGCGATGGCCACCGCACTGACTACCGAAATCGGCTACGATCGCGCGGCCGCGATTGCCAAGGAAGCTTTCGCCACCGGCCGAACTGTTCGTGAAGTCGCGATCGAAAAAAGCGGGCTGACGGCGCAAAAGATCGCAGAGCTTCTGCGCTTCGACTGACCATACCTCGAAAGTCAACCTTGCCGGGTAAGAAGAGCCAGGGAAGCAACTGGTATTTTCCGCAGGAGCCGGCACATCGACATGTTAGAGTGAAGTTTCCGGGCAGTTAGCGAAAGCCATCGTAATGTTGGCAGGTTCGGGCGTTTAGCTCAGTTGGTTAGAGCACTTCGTTTACACCGAAGGGGTCCGGGGTTCGAATCCCTGAACGCCCACCAATCTCCACTTTGTCCGGCCCGGAGACATGGGTAACAGAATGTACCTAAGACATAGGTAACACTTTTGGGCCAAAAGGGTTGGCAAGGGGCTGCAGAGTTTTTTCCTCCAGATCGATATAACCGAGATCGTAATCCATGAAGCTGACGAGCCAGATGCCGTCGTCAACCTCCTTGATGCCGACCGCCTGACCAGCCAGGCAAGTGCTGAGATTGATTTTTTTCCGATACAGGCACAGACGGCCGCAGTTGGTGACGACGACGGTCTTATCGTGAAACGGATAGTGCGGTTCCGCGATGCCCTGATAGGGGCGGCAGGAAGACGTATAGACCTCCGCCGGGCACTTCATCTGCAGCGCCTCGTGGGGACGTTCGTTGTTGAACTCCTCGATGAACGCGTCGAACTTGGCTTGTTGTTGGAGTAGATTGGCGCCGGCGGGCCGCGTGGCCTCTTTCTTCAACGTCAGGTGCATGCGCTCATGCCGGCCGTTCTGCTGCGGATGACCGGGCCGGATGCGTTCGATGCTGATGCCCAGGCGCAGCCACCAAACGGATAGTCGCGAGAGATTGAACAGCCCGTTAGGCGAAGCGAAGGGAACACCATTATCGGAGCGGATGGCCTGCGGCAGGCCGCGTTCCCGGAACAAGCGTTCAAAGGCCGTAAAAGCGGTCCTCTCGGCATTGGATTCCATGGCTTCGCACAGCAGCAGATACCGCGAGGCATGATCGGTGACGGTCAGCGGATAGCAATAGCGTTTGTCGCCGAGCTGAAACTCTCCCTTGTAGTCGGTGCACCATAGGGTGTTCGGTTGCAGGCCCGCTGAAAGGGCTGTTCCTTCGCTACGGGTGCGTGATCGCCGGGCGCGAGTCACCAACCCATGGCGATCCAGGATAGCGTGAATGGTGCTGCGAGCCGGGACCTTTACTTCACTCGGCAGTCGTCTGAGGAGGCGCTCCCGGATCTTGCGGGCACCCCAGTTCGGTTTCTCGCGCCTGGCCGCTACGATAGCCGCTTCGATTTGCTCGGGAAGTTGGTTGGCATAACGATGGGGGCGCCTGGCTCGATCCGTGAGCCCCTCCAGCCCGCATTCCTCATAGCGTTCGAAGATCTTGTAGCCGGTCTTGCGGGAGATTTGGAACTCCCGGCACAGTGCCGCCATGCTCTCCCCATCTTTCAACCGAATCACGAAACGTATGCGTTCATCCATAACAGACCGTTCCTTCCATGGCATCCCACTTTCCCCCTTCCAGGGCAAAAAGTGTAACCCATGTCTCCGGTACGTTCTGTTACCTATGTGTCGAGCCGCAC
>JAYWAL010000055.1:0-98120 GCA_043782485.1 Acidobacteriaceae bacterium
GGGACGCGAGTGGGGTTTTAGCGAACGAGCACGGTTTTCCAGTTCGTTCTTTGTGGGGACGTGGTGCTGCGGGGCAGGGGTCCTTCGACTCCGCCCTGCCTTCACTTCGTGAAGGCAGGGCTACGCTCAGGATGACGGATGGTGTCATTGTGGAACAAAAGTTCCATTTATGTGCAGGGAATTGCACTTTTACTGGGAGATGCTGGAATTGCGGAAAATCTTGTCAAGCCCCCTGGGGAGGGGTTTTCTTTGTAAGTTCCACATTCCAAAGTAAATATAGTTTGAAGAAAAAGTATAATCCACCCCCTTGACAATGTTATTCTGGAACTAAGAGTAGATTTTCGTGAGGATCTACCTGTAGGCGCAGGCCCCTTGGGGCAGGCGCTTTTTTTATTTGCGGCGAGGTGAGAGATGAAAGACACGAAGCATCAGGGCGATTTGGCGCAGATTGAGTTTCTGTACCGGGCGATGGAGATGGGGCTGATTGTGTCGGAGCCGTATGGGGACAACAGTCGGTACGACTTTGCGGTGGACAATGGGAAGAGGATTCTTCGGGTACAGGTGAAGTCGACGACGTCGCTGTGTGTGGATCGGAAGGAGCAGTACAACGTGAACGTGGGGCGGCACATTCAGGGCAACGCCGTGGCGTACACGAAGGAGGAGATTGACGTGATGGCGGTGTTGGTGAAACCGGAGCAGCGGTGGTACCTGCTGACCTGGGAGGAGTTGGGCGAACGGGTGGCGCTGAAGATCTTTGGCGGGGAGAGAGGGAAGACGGGGCTGTTTGGTAAGAATTTGGAGGCGTGGGGGATTTTGCTGGAGTAGCCTGGTGGCCGATTTGGTACTGCGGCGGATGCGAAAACTGGCACTACTGGCTGGTTAGTCGCGAATGACTTCGGTGGATAGGTCTGGGATTACCATGCGCACGACTTTGTAGTTGTCGTCGAGCCAGAGCTCCCAGTCGGAGGTTTCGGATTTCAGAACGAACAGGTTGAGCTCGCGCGGTTTGCCGTGGATGGAGATGCTATCGCGACCGGAGTATTCGACGCCGACCAGCATGGAAGTGCGCGATCGCGGGATGACTACGCCGATGTTGAGCTTCTTTTTCAGGGGGCATTGCACCTGGCCATCTTTTTGGCGGCAGCCCAGGGCGAGGAAGCGCCACGCCAGAACTTCGCGGTGGATGAAAACGAAGTCGTCCAACACGCTGGTGGTGGAGGGGAGGATGTATTGGTGCTCTTCGGGCTTGTCGGTGGGCAGCAGGGTGCTGTGCTGGATCATGAACTCGTCTTTGGGTTCTAGAACGGCTTGGGCGGAGCCGGGAGCGATGTCCTTGAACTCGTAGCGACGGAGATCGCCGGTGCCGCCGAGCTTGAGTTCGGTGGTTTGGTGGGCGCCGTTGGTTTCCTCGGTTTTGAAATCCGTGGTGACGGTGCTGCCGCCCGAGCCTTGCTCGACGGAGAACTTTTCGGTGGCGGTGCGCTTGTTGTTGACGAAGATGCCGAAGGATCCGGAGTCGACGGTGGAGGAGGCGGGCGTATCCGCGGCAAGAAGGGTGGGCGCGGCGCAAAGTAGCAATAGAACCAGGGAGTTGAAAAACTTCATATTGATAGTCCTATGTGGAAGTTGGGGTTGGGGCAAGTCCCAAAAGTAACTGAATCTCAGTCGATACCTGCTCGATTGTGCGTGCCTGGGTGTTGATGCGCGTGGTTCCGGTGGCGTAAGCGGTTTGCCGCGCGGTGTAGAGCTGGCGGAAGGCGGTTTCGCTTTGCAGGAGGGGGCGGGTGGCTTGCTCGGGAAGGCAGCGCTGCCAGAGATCTTCGACGGGCGCGTCGAGGAAGAAGACGGGGAGGGTCGCGAGGAGGGCGGTGTTGGCGGGCTGAGTCCAAGCGCCTCCGCCAAGAGAGAGGACTGTGGGGCCGGGTTCGTCGAGGAGGAGGCGGAGTTCGGTGTGCTCGAGGTTGCGGAAGGAGGGTTCGCCGTCCTGGGCGAAGATTTGGGCGATGGTGCGGCCGGTTTTGGCGGTGATACGGGCGTCGAGATCAACGAAGCGCCAGCCGAGGGAGGTGGCGAGGGTCTGGCCGACGGAGGTTTTTCCGGCTCCCATGAAGCCAACCAGGACGATGGTTTGGCTGGGAGAGGGAGGCGACTGGGTCAAGTTAGCGCTGCTTGAGGCGGATTTTGCCACTGAAGGTGCGGAGGAAGACCGAGGAAGCGGCCCTGCCGGCAACGCCGACGAACGAGCGTCCCTTTTCGGGGATGGTAATGGAATGGGCTTTGGGCTGGAGAGGGAAGTCGTTATCGACCTGACCCTTGACGGAGCTGGCGGTAACGTCAATGGAAGCGGTGGCGGGGATGCTGGCGTCGATGTCGCCGGTGTGGCTGGAGAGTTTGTAGTCGCCGCTGTCACCGAAATCGCCGTCGTAGTGGATTTTGCCGTTGTTGGAGCTGACTTCGACGAACGGGCCGTCGACGTTTTTCATGGTGATGTCGCCGCTGACGCTGTTGGCGATGACATGGACTTGGCGGATATCAGAGAGGAGGATGGTGCCGGAGAGGGTCTTGACGTGAATGTGGCCCTGGCTGATCTGACGGAGTTCGACGGGGGCAGCGGCACCTTCGACGGAGATATCGCCGTGCAGGTTCTCGGCGCTTAACATGCCGCTGTTGGAGTGAATCATGACATTGGCACCGGCGGGGAGGAGAACTTCGTATTCCACCTGGCCGGAGTCGGCGCTGGCACCGGCGAGCAAGTGGGATTCAACTTCAATGCGGTCGCCGCTCTGGTTGGCGTCGACTTCGACTTTATCGGAATGAAGGACGTAGCGGATCACGACTTGATTGCCCGCGCCGGGATGAACGGCAACCGGGCCATACTCGTTGATGATGGAGACAGTGGGCTTGGGGCCGCTGGCGAAGCGCTTCTCCTGTTGGGTTTGGGCGACGGCGAGGGTAGCCGTCAGGAAGGCGGTGAGGACGAGGCCCGTGGTAGCGAGGCTTTTCGCAGGTAGAAAGTTTGTGGTGCGCGGCGAGTTTTCCATGTCTCCAACTTCCCCTGGGCGGCGGGAGGGTAGGCCCGCGTAGCCCAAATGCTAGTTACAGAATACTGCAAACTTTAAGTGGTACCAGCCGCGCGAACAACTTGAGAACCGATCTCATAAATGATTCGCGGGTTGGAAGCACTTGCCTGGAGCTAAAGCCCCGAGTGATTTATGGCTCTTGGTGTCACGGCTAAAGCCGTTACCTACCGAAGACCATTTACCAAAACCAGTTCTAGTGCGTCGAGCGGCCAATCGCCATTTCGTACACCATGGCTTTTTCGTTGTAAGCGTGCATCAAGTCCTGGCGCGCTTCGTCGCTGTCCGGGCTTTTGGCTACGGTTTCCTTGGCATCGCGAATATAAAGGTTGGCGTTCTTCAAATTGTCTTCGTAGGTTGCGCGCATGCCGGGATTGGAGGAGGAGACCTCGTTGAGCAACTGCACGTCATCGTCATCGAGCAGGGCGGCGACATTGGCGGGCGCTGTGATGGCCGGATCGTTCTGGGCGGTGTTGGTGGGGCGCTGGTCGGACTTGTAGGCTACGAACAAGATGGCCAAAGCGGCAGCCGCACCCATGGGGACGAGGCGCGGACGCCAGCTGGGGCTGAAGAAGAAATCCATGAGGCGTCCGGGTTTGGCTTGCGGATGAATGATGCCTTCGGCGAGAAGAGACTTGCGCAATTCCTGCCAAACCCTGGGGCTGGGTTCGTGCATTTCGGCTAGCTCGGGAGCATCCTGGGCAATCTGGCGCAAGTCGTCGACCAAGCCGGTGCAGCTTTTACATCCCTGGCCGTGAGCGCGCTGTTCGGCACTCCACTCGCCGCCGTCGATCAAGTCTGGAAGCTGATCCTCGAATTGTTTACAGTTCAGCATGTTGGTAATCCCCATGTTGTCACCCCGCTAGGATGTCCAGGTTAGCCTTTGGTGTCAGGCGTTTCGCTTTTCGGCTTTTCCGGCCCTTTGGTGTTTCAAAATATCGCGCAGCTTCATTCTTGCTTTGTGCAACTGCGACTTGCTGTTACCGATGGAGCAGCCCACCATGTTGGCAATCTCGTTGTGTTCGAAGCCTTCCACGTCATGCAGGACGAAGACGGATCGATAGCCCGGCGGTAAATCTTCCACCGCGCGATTGAGTTCGACGCGGTCAATGGCTCCGGCCAGCCTTAAATCTTCAGCGCCGATATCGCGCTTGGGTGAATCTTCTTCGCCGTCGGTGGTTTCTTCGAGCGAAACAACCGGCAGACTCTTTTTGCGCAACTGCATCAAGACGACGTTGACGGTCATGCGGTGCAGCCAGGTGGAAAAGGCTGACTCGCCGCGGAAGGTGGCAATCTTGCGAAAGAGTTGGAGGAAAGCTTCCTGTGCCAAATCTTCGGCATCGGTCGGATTCCCGGTCATCCGCAAGCAGAGGGAGTAGACGCGCCGCTTGTGCAGACTGTAAAGAGCTTCAAACGCCTCGCCGTCGCCCTTCTGGGCGCGGTCGATAGCCTCTGCCTCGGACATTCCGCCGATCTGCTTTTGTGTTGCGTCGGTCAATGCGCCCTTAACCAGGCTACGTTTAGGTAGATGCAACCTAAGTGCCTTTTCGTTGTATGCGTTGCGAGTTACCGTTGGGTTGATGCAACTTATTTTGCGATTTGGGTTGACGCGTTTGGCTCGAGCCCAAAATGAGCCGCATTTGCCGGTTGTTGCCCGATGGCTGCCGGTCTGGTTCGGCAATCAGCCCCACTGAAGGGTAAAGAACCCGGCGCGGCGCGTCAACCCGGAAAGGTCTGGCAGGGCGGCGGGAAGAGCGTGCCTAGCCCTGCGGTGACTCGGGGGGCGGTCATGCTTGGCGTTCTTAGCAATGCTTGCAAGCCTGTGCCGCGGGCGCCGAAGCGGGAAGGTCATTGGCCGGGTTGCGGTCAAAAAAGCCGTTTGGCTTGAGAAGGAAGCCTATGTAGGCGGCTGGCATGACCGGATAGTCTTCGGGCCGAGGGATGTGGGTATGACCGAAGGTGTACCAAAGCACGACATCCTGGTCGGCGATGGGACGGTTTTGTTGCGTCCAGCGTTCCAGGCCGTCGCCCCCCGCGGACTGGTTCGGAAAGTCGCCGGCGGCGTATTTTTCATCCTCGGCGAAAGGCGTGACCCAGACGTGATGGTTGACAAAGCCAGCCCGTTTTCGCCACCAGGCTTCTTTGGAGGCAAGCGGCACGGCGTTGTCCCCCGGAAATAACTTATAGCCAACAGGTTGGCCCACGGCGTTTTTAGCCGAAGGATTGACGACTTTCCATGTCCGCAGGGTGGCGGGATTCAGTTGTGCCAGAGCCTGGAGTTCCGTGCTGAGGTCGGTCACCTGCGCGCGGAAGGCATTGTGGAAGGGGTTTTCAAATCCGGCGGCGTCGGCTACGACATCCACCTGCTGCACGGTGTTGTGCGGGCCATCCAAGCTAAAGTCCAAGCGGACGTTGAAAAAATGCTGGTGATTGGGCGCATACAGCAGAGGCGCGATCATGGAACCGAAAGGAAGGGTTTCCCCTTCGCGAGCCGTGCCCAGCGATAGGATTCCGGTGAGCTTGATCTGAAATTCGATATTGCCGTCCTGGTAGAAGTACCAGAAGAAACCGTATTCGTAATTTTCCACGGTTGAGACGGACGAGACGACGAGGCGCCGGGATCTACGAACTTCTGGCGCGTGCGGAAGGCGCCGATCGGTGTGTTTCCAAAGAATGCCGTAGTCCTCTTCGTGAATACAGATGGCGTTGGGGATGGTAAGGGCATTGCCACGGCTATCGCAGAGATGAGCGTCTAGATAGGCGATGAATCCGAGACAGTCGCAGCCCAACTGTAGGCTGTTGGCGCACATGCCCATGCCGTACTCGCCGACGTCGAAGGCATTCTTGCGGGCCTGTGTGGGGCGGGGATCACCGTACGGCACCACCATTTCCGTGAGGGAGGCACGGTACAGGATGGGGCGAAGGCGGCCATGGTCGTTGTATCGAACATCATGGATGGTGAGGCCTTCGCGGGCATTGAAACCAACGACAAACTGCCAGTTTTGCCAGTCGAGGCGGTTGCCATGGAGGTGAAAGCCGGGACCGTTGGGCTGTTCGATGGTGAGGGGAGCGATCCCGGTGCGCTTGTCCCCGACACGGGCTGCGGAGTAGTTGCCCTCCTGCGGCGGAAGAGGCCAAACCCCGTAGTCCTCAACCCGGATCACCTCCATCGTGTTGAGATCGACGACCGGTCGAATGCCTTCGATGGGTCGGACATAGCCATTGTCGGTAGGGTCGGTGCGCAGGAAGCACAACGGCCGAGCCAGGCGGCGCTGGGACTCCTCCGGCTCGCCATAGTTGCCGGCGCTCCAGATGTCCACCATCACCAGAGCTGGGTCCACGTCGCCGTAGTGTTTTTTGAGCGCATTACGAAACAGAGGACTTGCCAGTACGGCTTGTTCACACTCGATCTGTTCGTCGACCGACATAGTAGGCTGAGCACCCTCGGGAGCATCGTGTACCGACAGACACTCGGAGGTGGTCAGGTTGAGCTCCACTGAAAATCCGCGATTGCTACTGTTGTCAAAGCAAACGGCGCGGGCCTTGCGCGGAATCACGGTGCCGGGGCCCATAGCAAAAACAACTTGTTTGTGAGGTTCGTCGAGCGAAACGCTGATGATCCGAGTGGAGACTGAGAATTTGGGCAGAGCCTTGATCAGGTTGATCGCGGAACCGACTTCCTGGGCGGTGAGAGGCTCTAAGGGATGAGTAACCGCCAGCTTGGCGGCAGGACCTACTTCTTCTGCGATAAGAGCCATTGGGGACCCCGTAACCGAAGCCGACGAGGGGGAAACGGTTGCGCGCTCGCCGTGGTTGGAAGTTAGCACAGGGCCGATCGTCGACCGATGCGATTCTTTTCATAGCAGCCAGCGGTTATTTCGCGAAGGGGTTAGCTGCCAACGAAACGGGCGTAAAGGCTGCGGGCGATTCCGGGGTCGGTGGTGCCTTTGATGATGGCCCGGCCGTCGGGAAATAGAGTAATTTCATGGGGTTCGCGCCAGAACTTCAAGACGAAGTTGTTGAAGCGAACGGTGCCGTGGGGTTGCAGACGGGCACTTAATTCGGCGAAGGCAATGGGTCGGTGCTGTTCGTGAATTTGGACGGAGTTGCGTCCGCAGAGGGTGATGTGCGGGCGGCCCTCGCCAGCCAGGTGGGGGAACTTACGGTCGGAGCAGGTCGGGCAGCCGGGTTTGGGCTGGCTGGCGGCGATTTCGGCGCGGTCGTTGTGCCAGACGTCGAAGGAGAGCAGAGTCTTGCGCAGGCGGTCTTTCGCGCCGACCAGGAACTTGAGGGCTTCGGTGGCCTGGATGGAGGCGACCAGATTCACGGCGGAGTTCAGAATTCCGGCCGTTTCGCAGGTTTCGACGGTGCCGGTGGGAGGTACTGGGAAGACGCAGGCCAGGCAAGCGGTGTCGCCGGGGATGATGTTCATGGTGACACCGTAGCTGCCGACGGCGGCGGCGTAAATCCAGGGGCGCTGGTGCTTGACGGCGTAGTCGTTGACGAGATAGCGGGTCTCGAAGTTGTCGGTACCGTCGAGGATTAGATTTGACCCGTCCAGGAGCTCGTCGGCGTTGGTCGGGGTGAGGTCGGCTACTTTGGCCTGGACGGCGATTTGGGAGTTGAAGGCGGCGATTCTGCGGGCGGCGGCGACGGCCTTGGGGAGCGACTCGGCGGCATCGGACTCGTCGAAGAGGGTCTGCCGCTGGAGGTTGCTGGGCTCGACGTAGTCGCGGTCGATGATGCGGAGAGTGCCCACACCGGAGCGTGCCAGCAAGGCGGCTGCGGCGGAGCCAGTGGCGCCGCAGCCAACGATGACTACTTTCGCGGCGGCCAGTTTAGCTTGGCCAGCGGGGCCGATGCCGGGAAAGAGGACTTGGCGGGAGTAGCGGTCGTCAGAGGGATTCTGCATTTGGCTCCCGAGCGGGAAGGCGGCACTGGTTGACCATAGGTTGAAAGCCCACTCGGCCCTTATTATAGGAGGGTTGCCCCAATGCCATGATTTTGCGGAGTGAGGCGCAAGTACAACGCGGCGGCTGGGCTGGATCATCGTAGTGAGGGCGTCGTACCAGGGACGTCGTAATTCAAGCTGGTTGCATCAATAGCTGGTGGAAGCGGTGACATTCTTGCTGCAGCGGCTGAAGCCGCCAAACGATGAGCGCCGAACGGCACGGCTGAAGCCGTGCCCTGATACGAGGCGTTTGTGAAACACGCTCTAGAGACGTCGAGAACGAATAGAAATTGAACGACTGAAGGCAAGGGGACTATTTGCGAGCGAGGGCATTCTGGGGCGGGGCGCGATGGCTGTTGGCGCTGGCCGCGAGTCTAGCGGGTGAGGCTGTGGCTCAGGCTCCTGCGAAGCCCGCTCCGGCGCCCGTTTCGACGGCTGCCTCCGCTCCGGGCGTGACGGCGAGCGCGCAGACTTCCAGTAACTTGCAGAGCTACTCGGGCCTGACAGTGCGAGCCATTGCGATGTCTGGCCTGCGCGACGGCGCGGACGGCAAAGTGGAACCGCTGATTACGCAAGCCAAGGGGCAGCCGCTGGAACCAGCGAAGGTTCGCGAGAGCATTCGGAATTTATATGGAACGGGTCGTTACACCGATGTGGCGGCGGAAGCGGAGCGGACCGCTGATGGTGGGGTGAACCTGAAGTTTGTTCTGCAACTGAATTACTTTATTGGATCAGTACGGGTGGATGGCGCGCCGGACCGGCCCACGGCGAACCAGATTGTGAATGTGACCAAGTTCCAGCTTGGGGAACAGTTGACACTGGAGAAGATCACTCGGGCGCTGGAGCGGATCCGCGTTTTGATGGAAGACAACGGCTTCTACAAGTCCAGCACGGAATACGAAGAAGAGCCGCAACCGGCCAACCAGCAGGTGAATTTGCATTTGCAGGTGACGCCGGGAGCGGCGGCGCATGTGGGAAAGATCACATTGACTGGTGACGCAAAACTGGCCCTGCCGGAAGTGGAAGAAGACGCCCATCTTCACCCCGGGGACCGGGTTACGTCGGAACACATTCGCAGCGGATTGGACCGGCTGCGCAAGAAATACCAGAAGCAGTCTCGCTACACAGCCCAGGTATCGATTACGGACCGGAGTTACAACGCGGATCGAAACACGGTGGACTACACCCTGCATGTGGAGCCGGGGCCGGTGGTGCAGATCGTGGTGGAAGGGACACGCATTAGCCAGCGCGTGATGAAGGAACGGATTCCGGTTTACGAAGAAAACGCGGTGGAAGACGACTTGCTTAATGAGGGTCGGTTGAACCTGACGGATTACCTGCAGAGCAGGGGATTCTTCGATGCCAGAGTGCAATTCACCAAGAAGCAGGACGCGGACGGCAAGAGGTTGCGAATTGTGTACGACGTGGACGCTGGCGAGCGTCACAAGCTGGTCAAACTGGAAGTAACAGGCAACAAATACTTCCTGACCGACACGTTGGTGACGCGCATGCAAGTGCAGGCATCGGGCCGGTTGTCATCGCACGGGAGGTTCAGCCCGTTATTGCTGGACTCGGACATTAAAGGCTTGCAGGAACTTTACCGCGCCAACGGTTTCCAGAAAATTAACATTGTGGGCAAAGCTGACGATGACTACGAGGGCGCGCAGGACCAGCTGGCGGTGTTTGTGAAGGTGGAGGAAGGGCCGCAGACGCTGGTGGGGACGTCGCAGTTTTCCGGGAACCACTCTCTGCCGGACGATGATCTACGCAACCAGATCACCAGCACCGAAGGGCAGCCGTACTCGGAATATAACCTGTCGAACGACCGGGATCAGGTGCTCACGGAGTATCAGAATCGCGGGTATCCGGATGCGCGGCTGGAGATTTCGGCGAAGCCTGCGGCCGATCCCAATCACATGGATGTTGTGTTTGCCATTCGAGAAGGCGAGAAGGTAGTTGTGGATCAGGTACTGATTTCCGGGTTGGAAACGACTCGGGCGAAGGTGGTGGACCGGGAGTTGAAGGTCCATGCAGGCGACCCGCTGAGCCAGAAAGATCTCTACACCACACAGCAGCAGCTTTACGATTTAGGCATTTTTAGCCAGGTGGATGTAGCGCTGCAAGATCCTGATGGGCACGAGCCCAACAAAAATGTGTTGGTGGACATTCGCGAAGCGCCGCGCTATGCCTTTAACTACGGGATTGGTTTTGAAGCGCAGACGGGGCAGCCGGGCAACAGCAGCGCGCAGGGGCAGACGGGGGTCAGTCCTCGGGTTTCCTTCGATGTGACGCGATCCAATTTTCTAGGATTGAATCACAGTGTTGTCTTCAAGTCCAACGTGGGTGCTTTGCAGCAGCGCGGATTGATCAGCTATGAGGCTCCGCGATTTCTGGATAACGAAAAGCTGCGGCTGACGTTCACCACTTTCTACGACAATACGTTGAGCGTAAGCACGTTCACGTCGCGGCGGCTGGAAGGATCGGTGCAGCTGGAGCAGAAACAAAATCGGGTGAGCACGTATTTGTATCGTTTCAGCTATCGGCAGGTGAAGACGGATCTTGCGCCGGGGTTTGATCCGTCGAAGCTCTCCGTGTTTTCGCAGTCGGCGCGCGTGGGTGGACCTGGGTTGGTGTACCTGCGCGACAAGCGCGATAGCCCGATTGATCCGACCAAGGGCAACAACACTTCTTTTGATTTGAGCTGGGCGTCGCGCTATTTTGCCTCGGAAGCGGATTTCACGCGCGTGGTGGTTCAGAATTCCACGTACCATGCGATTGGCAAGAAGGGTCTGGTGTTTGCGCGGTCCACCAGGATTGGCTTTGAAGACCCGCTGCACCGGACGATTCTGCCGTTTGCCAATGGCGCACTGGCTAACGGCGATGTCATTATTCCATTACCGGAACGGCTTTATGCGGGTGGCGCGAGTTCGCATCGGGGCTTTTCCATTAACCAGGCTGGGCCGCGTGATTTCGGGTCGGGGCAGCCCACGGGGGGAGCCGCTCTGTTTTTGAACAGTCTGGAGTTGAGGCTGCCGCCGGTGACATGGCCCTATGTTGGAGACAATTTGAGTTTTGTGTTTTTCAATGACATGGGGAATGTTTTTGATACGCCGCGGAATTTGCTGCTGGGGCTGGGACGACTGCATCAGACTGGAGCTGCGGACTGCCGGTCCAAAATCGCGCTGTCTGGAGCCAAGTGCAATTTTAACTACGTGGCGGCGGCGGTTGGCGCCGGGGTGCACTATAAAACACCCATCGGGCCGGTGCGGCTGGATCTGGGTTATAACCTGAATCCAGCGACGTTCCCGGTCAGGAACTTCACAGGATCGAACCAGACGGTGCAACCGCATATCGAGACGCTGCGCCGCTTCAACATCTTCTTCAGCATTGGACAGACTTTCTGATGCGCGGATATTTCCTCATCTTCGGGCTGGTCTTGCCGCTCCTGTTGACGGCGGAAGTGGTGGACCGGGTGGTGGCTGTGGTGAACGCCCATGCCATTCTGCTGAGCGAGCTGGACACGGCCGCGCGGCTGGAGGCGTTGCTGGATCGTAGGCCGCTGGATTCGATCACAGAAACATCACGGCAGGCAACGTTTGAGCGGCTGATTGACCGCGAGCTACTGCGTGCCGAGATGGAGAATTCCAGCGTGACGCGCAGCACGCCGCAGGAAGTTGCGGCCAAGCTGGCGGAGATCCAAGCTCAGTATTCCGGGGACGGACAATGGGCCGCTGCCCGGAAACGCTACGGCGTGACGCAGGAAGAAGTGGAAGGCGCGGTTGCCGAGGAGTTGGATGGATTGCGCCTGGTGGATTTCCGCTTGCGCTCCAGCGCTCTGCCGGATGCTTCGCAAATTGACCGCTACTACCACACTGTGTACGAGCCGGATATGCGGGCGAAACGGGCGAAACCGGCGGCGCTAGCTCAGGTGACGCCGCAGATTCGGGAGATTCTGTTGCAACAAAAGTTGGCCGACTTGACGGCGACGTGGCTGCAGACGCTACGCGGACAGGCCAGTATTCAGATCAACATCAAGCTGCCGGAGGCGGCTGCGAAGCCATGAGCGTGCCTCCGGTGAAGACGCGTCGTCGCTGGGGAAAGATTTTTCTCGTGGCTTTGGCAGGGTTGGCAGGGCTTCTTCTGCTGGGGGCCTGGTATACGACGACGAACACGTTTCGCGCGTGGCTGCGCAATCATGTGATTGTGGCGTTGCAGGATGCGACGGGTGGGCGGGTGGAGCTGGGCGCATTCCATATGATTCCGTTCCGCCTGCGGTTTGAGGGGCGGGATTTGACGATTCATGGCACGGAGGCCGCGGGCACGATTCCGTTTGGCCATGCGGACTCGGTGGTGGCGCAGGTCCGTCTGATTTCCTTGCTGGGCGGGCAGGTGGCTCTGAGTCGCCTGGTATTGGAGCACCCCGTGGTGCGGATCGAGTTCGCGGCGGATGGGTCGTCGAATATTCCGAATCCGAAGGGGCCCGCTGATCCGCGGCCCGCACCGGAGCAGCTCTTTGACATGTCGATTGACCGTCTGGAGGTCCACAACGGGGAATTGATCTGGAATGATCGGCGCGTGCCGGTGGACTTCTCGGCCAATGGCGTGGTGGGTGGCATGACGCATTCACTGTTCCGTCGGCGGTACGAAGGCAAGGTGCATCTGGAGAAGGTGGATACGAAGTTGATCGACTGGCGACCGTTCGCCTGGGGTGGAGATTTTGAATTTGGCCTGACGCGCCACCGCCTGGATGTCAAGAACCTGAGCCTGACGTCGGGGCGGACACGGTTTCGCTTCAACGGAGAAGTGGTTGATTTTGTGCATCCGCAAGTGAGCGGGAACTATGACGCGCAAGTGGATATCGCGGAGACGGGCTCGGTAACGCGCACGAAGGAATTGGCGGCGGGGACGGGGGACATTCACGGAGAGTGCAAGTTCACGGAGAGTGCGTTTTCCGCCACCGGAAAGCTGAGTGTTCGGGATGGGTTGTGGAAGATGGAGAACGGCGCCATTCGCGTGGCTTCCGGCTCAACCTTCTATTCCTTGACGGACCGGCTGGAGTTCCGTGACCTGCAAGCTCGCGCGCTGGGCGGTGAATTTACGGGAGATGTTAGGGTGAACCGCTGGTTAGCCGACTCCGCCGATAAGAGACACGAAGGTTCTGCGGGTGAAGTTCACCTGAAGCTGCGCGACCTGGCGGCTGGGGAGTTGCTTTCGCTGCTGAACTCGCGAGATTTTCCCGTGGACCGCCTGCGCGTGGTGGGAACTGCTTCTGGAACATTGGAAAGCCAGTGGAAGAGGCGCATTGAGAACGCCGACACGGAAGTGGACCTGAAAGTAACCGCCCCGACGCAGGCCGCCGGGGGAACGCTGCCGCTGGCCGGTACCGCCCATGGAACGTATCACGGCGTGAGCGGCCAGTTGGATCTGGCTCAGCTGGACCTAGGCACCCAGGGAACGAGGCTACAAGCCTCAGGGACACTGGGGACGGGGTCCTCCAATCTGCATGTGGCGGTAAATTCAGCGAATCTGGCGGAGTGGGAATCGTTGCTCAGCGGTTTCCGCGGCACAGCGCAGGTACCGTTGAGCTTGGCGGGGCGCGGCAGTTTTACGGGATGGCTCAGCGGGAGCATGTCGCAACCGAAGGTGTCGGGAAAGGTGGAGCTGGCGGAGTTCAAAGTTACGCCGCGTGGGGTCAGCCATTCCGCGCTGGATCACTTGCGCTGGGATCACCTGACCGCCGATGTCCAAGCGTCCGCGCAAGAGGTGTCCGCGACGAACGGCGTGCTCCAGCAAGGCGCGGCACAGGTTAAATTCGATGCGGAGATCGGCCTGGACCATGGCGCATTTACGCCGCAGAGTCTGGTGAGCGCCAAGGTGGAACTGCCTGAGGCCAGCATCGAAACGCTCCAATCCATATTTGGATACTCGTATCCCATCGCTGGGCGCCTGTCGTTTTCCGGACAGCTTGGCGGGAACAAGAGCGATCCGCACGGCGAAGGCGTTTTGCAGATGCGAAACGTAACCGCGTATGGGGAAGTGATTCCAGTGGCCAACGCGAAAGTGAAATGGGCGGGACCGGAACTGAGTTTGGAAGATATTGATGCTGAATATGCCGCGGGCCATGTGCGCGGCGTGGTGGCGTACAACCTGAATGCGGGAACCTTTCGGTCGCAACTGGCCGGAGATGGGTTTGATGTAGCCAGCCTGCCGAGAGTGCGGGATGGACAAATTTCCGCCGATGGCGAGCTAAAATTTACGGCAACGGCGTCGGGAAGCCCCGCCGAACCCTCCGTGGAGGCAACGGTGGACGTGGAGCATCTGGTGCTGGGGGATGAAGACGAAGGCAGTTTCCACCTTGAGGCCAAGACACGCGCATCGAATTTGCATTTTGCAGGGAAGTCGTTGTTCCAGCAAAAGAGCGTGGCTCTGGAGGGTGATGTGCAGCTCCGGGGGGATTGGCCAATTCAGGCGACGGCGAAATTCGACCACCTGGATTTAGATCCGCTGTTGCAACGCTACCTGCATGGACGCGTTACCGGGCACTCGATTTTTACCGGCTCGGCGGCGGTGCATGGACCTCTGCGCCGACCAGCTGACCTGGACGCAACTGGAGAGCTGACCCAGTTTACGGCGATGGTGCAAAACATCAGCATCGCCAACGAAGGCCCTGTGCGTTTTCGCCTGGCGGAGCATGTTCTGCATTTGGATGATGCGAATCTGGCGGGTGACAATACGAAGCTTGCCCTAGGCGGAACAATTGAGCTGACTGGGCAGAGGCAGATGGACCTGCACGCTGCAGGCCAGCTCAATCTGGGCCTGCTGCAAACGATGTATCCGGATTTCTTGACAACAGGCTCCGTGGATATTCAGGGGCGGGCCACGGGCACAGTCAGCGACCCGGTGCTACAGGGCAAGGTGGTTGTGAAGGCTGGTGGTGTCGCCGTTCCGGGCCAGCCGGCTTCGCTTGGGGACATCAACGGGACGCTGGTCTTTACCCAGGATCGCCTGCAAATTGAGCAACTCACGGCGCGCAGTGGTGGCGGGCTTATCCACTTGGGTGGCTACATGCAGTATGGGCGGTATTTGGAATTCAACTTCACCGCGCAGGGGGATGATGTTCGTCTGCGCTACCCTCCGGGGATGAGTTCGACTGCCAATGCGGATATTCGTCTTTCTGGAACATCGAATAGCGCGTTGCTCTCGGGCGAGTTGCAGATTACGCGTTTTAGCTTGAGTCAGGGTTTTGATTTCGGATCGTATCTTTCGACGAGCCGCCAATCGACGGTCTTGAGCGGGTCGGACTCTCTGCTGAATCGCATCAAGTTCGATCTGCACATTTTCACGACGCCCGATCTGCGCTTCGACAGCTCGCTGGCGCGCGTTTCTGGAGACGCCGATTTGCGCCTGCGCGGGACCATGGCGAAGCCCGTGCTGCTGGGGCGAACGAACATCCAGGAAGGGCAAATCTTCTTCAATGGAGCGAAGTATGATTTGGAGCGCGGGGATATTTCTTTTACGAATCCGGTGAAGATTGACCCTGTGCTGGATCTGGCCGCGAGCATTCGCGTGCGGGACTATGACATTGAAATCGGGTTTCATGGAACGTCGGACAAGCTGAGTGTTGTGTACCGCTCTGAGCCTCCGCTACCGCAGGCGGATATTATCGCGCTGCTTGCGCTTGGTCGCACGCAGGAAGAGTCGGCGCAGCATGGAGCGTCGCAGTCGGCGTTTACGCAGGAAGCGTCAAGCGCAATTCTGGGTCAGGCGTTGAATGCCACGGTCAGCAGCCGCGTGCAGAAGCTGTTTGGCGTAAGCCGTATCAAGATCGACCCCCAGGCACCCGGCACGGAGACGAGCACCTATCAGGGACCGCAGGTGACGATTGAACAGCAGGTTTCCAACAAGTTGACGCTGACCTACGTGCAACCCGTTTCGCAGACGACGCAGCAGACGATACAGGGCGAATACAACGTGACGCGGAATATATCCATCGTGGCGGTTCGGGATCAGAACGGTGTATTCGCGCTGGATATTCGGATTCGGCATCGCAAGAAGTAGGGCTCGCGTAGCGGCAGGCACCCTCGCCGATTGGAATCAGGCTTTTCCCTTATACAATCCAGTAGTGAGCCTTTTTCGCAGCTTGCGCGTGACGCTGGAAATGATCAAGTGGGAGCACTCGATTTTCGCGCTCCCGTTTGCGCTGTGCGGAGCCATGCTCGCAGCCAACGGTTGGCCTGGCGCACGGCAGGTGTGGTGGATTGTCGTTGCCATGGTGAGCGCGCGCTCGGCGGCGATGGCCTTCAACCGCTTGGCGGACGCCACTATTGATGCCGCCAACCCGCGCACGCAGACGCGAGCGCTTCCGGCTGGATACCTCTCGCCGATCTTCGTGACGGCGTTCGTGGTGGTCTCGGCGGGAGTGTTTGTTTTAGCAGCGGCGGAGCTCAACCGGTTGGCGTTACTGTTGTCCCCAGTGGCGCTGGCGGTTGTGATGCTGTATTCGTTCACCAAGCGCTTCACGCGTTGGTCGCATCTGGTCTTAGGACTAGCTCTGGGCATTGCTCCGGCAGCGGCGTGGATTTCGGTGCGCGGAGCGCTTGATCCGCGCATTTTGTTGCTTACGGCTGCGGTGACGTTCTGGGTCGCTGGCTTTGACGTGCTCTATAGCTGCCAGGACTTCGAGCACGATTCGCGCGTGGGCCTGCATTCGGTGCCCAGGTATTTCGGGATTGCTGGAGCGTTTTGGATCGCGCGCTTGTTCCATTTGGTGATGATCGCGTTATTGGTTGGTTTGCTGCTGTCGTTTGGATTGGGCAAGGTGGCTGCGGTGGGGGTTGTCGTCGTTGCGGTTTTGCTGGCGTACGAGCATTCGCTGGTGGCGCCGGACGACTTGAGCCGCTTGAATGCGGCGTTCTTTACTATGAATGGAGTTATTTCGGCGGTTTTCTTCTTTTTTCTGGCGGGAGACATTCTGTGGCGGCGGTGACGTCCGTCCGCATCGACAAGTGGCTCTGGGCCGCGCGCTTCTTCAAGACGCGCGCCATGGCCTCTCGCGCCTGCGACCTGGGGAGGATTCAATCGAAGAACCAGCCCGCCAAACCCGCACGCGATGTTCGCATCGGGGATATGCTGCGCATCACCAACGAAGGCGGCGAGTTCGAAGTGGAAGTCGTGCAACTGAGCGAAATGCGAGGCCCCGCGGCTGTTGCGAAGACCCTCTATCGTGAGACCGATGCCAGCCAGGAATTGCGGCTGAAGGTGGCGGCTGAGCGTAAGGCGTTAATGCAGTTCGCGGAGTTGCCTTCCGGTCGACCGTCGAAGCGGGATCGGCGTAGGATTATCCAGTTTCGAGGACGTTAATGAGGTGTGTCGAAGTGTTCCGATTACGTTGTCACAGCTCTGGCAAACTCCTCTGACTTCGACACCCAGCCAAAAAACACCTCGGCCAGCACCAGTGACGAGTTGTGGTTGCTCCCAGGCGAACTCTTGCCGAGCGTCGGCTGACACATGCAATCTTCCAGCAACAGGCAGGAGTAGTCGCGGAACATGGCGTCGCGGACGGTCGCTTCGACGCAGACGCTCGTCGTGCAGCCTGTGATGATGAGTTGTTGAACGCCCAGGGCTTTCAGCTTGGCATCCAAATCCGTCTCGAAAAAGCCGCTGAAGCGATGCTTGTAAATAACGAGATCCGCTGGCTGCGGTTTGAGTTCGTCGACAATGTCGGTGTTCCAGGTGTCGCGGATCAAAATCTGGCTCTCGCGGCCATCCGGCGCTTGAACGCTGTTGCCCACGCCAAACGGCTTGTGGCGCAAATGGTTCGGAGAGTTCGGAGGCCCCAGATCAGAGAGGTCGGGGCGGAAGGCCATTTTGAGATACACAACCTTGATGCCCGCAGAACGAGCAGCGGCCAGCACCTTGGCGGTGGGGTCGATTGCCTTGCGAATGCAAGAAATATCAAGTCCAGCCCGGTCAAACATGCCGCCTTTGCTGCCGAAATCATTTTGCATATCCACAACAATGACGGCAGTTTTGGCGAGGTCGAGGGCAAGTGGCTCTGGTTTGGCGTCGATTTTGACGACGCGGCGCTTCGCGCTCTGAACCTGCTCCGCCGAGGCGGCCGCTTCACCCCCAACAGCGACAAGTGAAGCGGCTGCAGTAGCTCCTATCAGGCCAAGAACTTCCCGTCGGCTGAAATTTCGCGTATCGGGTGTTGCCCCTTCGACGCCGTTGTTTCGGGTCATATTGCCTCTTTTGGGCTGTCGACTGCCCCGGTAGTGTCTCACAAGTGGAGGGAAGAACTCGCAAAGGAGGTTAACCACGAAACCACCCGGTGCTGTGACTTCCCCCGCCCCCCTGCGATATCATAGAGATGTGCAAACCCAACACCAGTTTGAAGCCGAAGACGCTCGCCTAGAACCCATCGCCAAGAAGGTTCTGGCCGGAGAGCGCCTGAACGGGGACGATGCGTTCGTCCTGTACGGTACTGGGGACATTCTCGCCGTGGGTTGGCTGGCCAACCATGTTCGTGAGCGGCTGCATGGGGACCGGACATACTTCAACGTCAACCGGCACATAAACCCGACGAACGTTTGCGTAGCGGCGTGCCGGTTGTGTGCGTTTGGGCGGAAGAAGGACTCGCCTGGGGCTTACACGATGGCGCTGGAAGAGGCTTACGAGACGGCCGCGTCCGGCTATAGCGAGGCGGTAACGGAGTTCCACATTGTTGGCGGGCTGCATCCGGATTTGCCGTTTCAATACTTTCTGGATCTCGTCTCTGGGTTGAAGGAGCGCTTTCCGCAGGTGCATTTGAAGGCGTTTACGATGGTGGAAGTTTCCTACCTGGCCAAGCGCGCTAAGCTCTCGATTCGAGAAACGCTGGTGAAGCTGAAAGAAGCTGGGGTGGACTCGCTGCCCGGGGGCGGGGCGGAGATTTTCAGCGACCACATTCGGCACATTATCTGCGACCACAAGATTGATGGCCAGGAGTGGCTGGACACTGCGCGGACAGCGCACCAAGTTGGGCTGAAGTCGAATGCGACCATGCTATATGGCCACGTGGAGAACGACGAAGACCGTATTGACCACCTGTTGCGGCTGCGAGCGGTGCAGGACGAAACTGGCGGCTTCCAGACGTTTATTCCTCTGGCATTTCATCCCGAGAACACAGCGCTGGCGCACCTGCCGAAGACTTCCGGCATGTTGGATATTCGTCAAATCGCCGTCAGCCGGTTGATTCTCGATAACTTTCCGCACATCAAGGCTTACTGGCAGATGCTCAGCCCGAAAATTGCACAAATTGCGCTGCGCTTCGGTGCCGATGACCTCGACGGTACTGTGATTGAGGAAAAGATTTACCACGACGCCGGAGCGACCACGCCGCAAGGCATGCGCCGCCAGGACCTTGTCCACCTGATTGAAGAAGCGGGACGCGTGGCGATTGAGCGCGACACGCTGTACCGGCCGGTGCTGCGTACCGAAACCAGCGTGACCGTAGCGGTTTAGTCGTCCCCGCCCATTGCTAGTCTGCTATTCTTCCCTCGGTTTTCCTCGTGGAGGATTCATGTCATTTTCCCGTCGTGATTTTATTGGTACGGCTGCGCTCGGCGCGGTTGGCTTGAGCCTGGAAACGCAGCGCACGGACGCCCAAGAAAAGGCGGCTGGCCAGACTGGGGCCGTCGGTCAATCCAAGGGCGCGGTCATCATTTCGGCAGGGAACGGCTTCAACTCCATAGCGGAAGGCTACGAAATCCTGCGCAAAGGCGGCGACACGCTGGATGCCGCCATGCGCGTGGTTCGTGGCCCGGAAGACGACCCTAACGACGACAGCGTGGGCCTGGGCGGATTGCCCAATGAAGAAGGAGTGGTGGAACTCGATGCCTGCTGCATGCACGGCCCCACGCGCCGGGCGGGGTCGGTGGGCGGCGTGCGGAATATCAAGAACGTGTCTCTGGTAGCGAAGGCCGTGATGGAGCGCACTGGACACGTGATGCTGGTGGGCGAGGGAGCGGAGCGTTTTGCCGTGGCACAGGGATTTCCGCGCGAAAACCTGCTAACCGAGCATTCGCGCAAGTTGTGGCTGCTATGGAAAGAGACGCACTCGGACTGGTGGGGGCCGGGACTGGCGAGCGCGGAATGGAAGAAGCGGATGCCGCAACGGGCGGATAACTTTGACGAGCGCGTGCAGCGGCTGTATGAAGTGGCCGAAAATTTGGGGATTGCGCGGGAGCTTCGCCGAGATGCCGTCCGCAAAGTTTTGTTTCCACCGACGGGCACCATTCACTGCTCGGCGCTGAACGAAAAGGGCGAAATTTGTGGATGCACAACGACGAGCGGGTTAGCCTGGAAACTACCAGGCCGCTGCGGCGATTCGCCGGTGATTGGCGCGGGTTGCTACACGGACCAGGACGTGGGTTCCGCGGGCGCCACGGGCAGCGGCGAAGAGAACATTAAAGTTGCTGGGGCGCATACGATCATCGAAAACATGCGTCACGGCATGGCGCCGCTCGAGGCTGGGATGGATGCGCTGCATCGCATCATCCGCAACTACAACGGCGACAAAGACCGCCTGCGCTTTGTGGATATGACCTATTACATCCTGCGCAAAGATGGCGCTTATGCGGGGGTTTCGCTGTGGACTGGGTACGAGCCGGGCAAGCCGCACCGGATCGCCATTCATGACGGGACCGGGAAGCGCAATGAGAAAACCGTGAGCTTGTTCGAAGGCATATCGCAGGAGTGGCCGCCGGACCCGGCTGCCAGTGCCAAGTAGTTCGCCGCCAACCCTGCGGGAAGCTTTTCGCGAGTGGTGGCGGGACCGAAGGGCTGGCCATGGGTTTTTTTCTACGCTGCAAACGCTAGTAGCTGAGGTGTGGGGATTTCTCCGCGACTCCACGCCGCAGCGCGAGCGGCAGCGCTATGGTGATGTTGGATACGACTGGGACTACCGCGTCAACACGACCAGCGCGGCGCTGGGCTGGCGCAATCGGTTGTTGGGCGTGTTCCATTCTCCATACCAGCCGACGGAACCAACGCTGTTTCACGAAATGCTGGCGGCGCTGGAGATTGAATATTCCCACTTCACCTTCATTGATCTCGGCTCCGGGAAGGGACGAACACTACTGATGGCGTCAGAGTATTCTTTCCGGCGAGTCCTGGGCGTCGAACTGCTGCCGGAGTTGAACCTGTTGGCGCAGCAGAATATTCGAGAGTACCAGAGCGATGCGCGGAAGTGCGCCGAGGTGGAGTCGCTGTGCGCCGATGCGCGCGACTTCATTTTTCCGGCCGGACCGCTGCTGGTTTACCTCTTCAATCCACTGCTGGAATCCGGCTTAGCGCAGGTGGTCCGCAACCTGGAGCGTTCCATCCAAGCAAATCCGCGCCCGGTTGTTATGCTGTATCACAATCCTCTACTGGCGGGGGTTTTGGATTCCAGTCATGTTCTTACGAAGACTGGGGGCACAGCGCAATATTCGATCTACCGCCAGTCAGTCCCCTCAGATTGCACCCAACTTTCCTAAGCACTACCATAGGCATATGCCTGTACTCACCGATACTGAACGAGCTTATTCGCCTCTCCGTGCACCGCGCGGCTCGCAGCTTTCCTGCAAAGGCTGGCAGCAGGAAGCCGCGCTGCGCATGTTGATGAACAATCTTGATGAGGAAGTGGCGGAGCGTCCGCAGGACCTTGTGGTCTACGGCGGGACGGGGCGGGCGGCGCGGAATTGGGACTGCTACCACGCCTTGGTGCGTTCGCTGCGAGCGCTGGAGAATGACGAGACGCTGCTGGTGCAATCCGGCAAGCCGGTGGGCGTGTTCCAGACGCACGAGTATGCGCCGCGGGTGCTGATCGCAAATTCGAATCTGGTGGGCCACTGGTCGAACTGGGAGAAGTTCAACGAACTGGAACGAGCTGGCCTGATGATGTATGGCCAGATGACGGCGGGTTCGTGGATCTACATAGGTTCGCAGGGGATTGTGCAGGGGACGTTCGAGACTTTCTGCGCGGCGGGCGAAAGGCATTTTGGGGGCGACCTGGCTGGCAAGCTGATTGTGAGCGGCGGGATGGGCGGCATGGGCGGAGCGCAGCCTCTCGCGGGAACCATGACGGGTGCGGCCTTTCTTGGTATTGATGTTGATCCCGAGCGCATCAAGAAACGGATCAAGAGCGGATATTGCGACTTCATGGTCAACTCGCTGGACGAAGCGCTGCGCATCCTGAAAAATGCTGTTCGCAAAAAGGAGAATATTTCCGTTGGACTGGTGGGCAACTGCGCGGATGTGATTCCCGAGCTGGCCGAGCGCGGCGTCGTCCCCGATATCCTTACCGACCAGACTTCCGCGCACGACCCGTTGAACGGATATGTACCGAACGGTATGAGCCTGGGCGAGGCGCTGGAACTCCGCAGCCGCGACCCGAAGACCTACCAGGAGCGCTCGCTGGACGCCATGGCACGGCATGTAGAAGGCATGTTGCGTCTGCAAAAAATGGGAGCGGTGACCTTCGACTATGGGAACAACATTCGGACGTTCGCCTTCCAGCGGGGCGTGAAGAATGCATACGATTTCCCGGGATTCGTGCCTGCTTATATTCGTCCGCTATTCTGCGAGGGCCGTGGGCCATTCCGCTGGGTTGCGCTTTCCGGCGAGCCCTCAGATATTGCGGTCACCGACGATCTGATTCTGGAAATGTTTCCCGATAACCAGATTCTGCGGCGCTGGATTGACCTGGCGCGGAAGCGTATTAAATTTCAGGGGCTGCCGGCAAGAATTTGCTGGCTGGGCTACGGCGAGCGCGCTGAATTCGGCCTGGCGATGAACGGCTTGGTGAAGTCGGGCAAGCTGAAGGGCCCAATCGTGATTGGTCGGGATCACCTGGATTGCGGCTCGGTTGCGTCACCGTTCCGCGAAACGGAAGCGATGAAAGATGGATCGGACGCGGTGGCGGATTGGCCGCTGCTGAATGCTTTGATCAACACGGCCTCCGGCGCGTCTTGGGTTTCCATCCATAATGGCGGCGGCGTGGGCATTGGTTACTCGCAACACTCGGGGCAGGTCACGGTTGCTGACGGTACGGACATGATGGCTAAACGCATTGAACGCGTGTTGACCGCCGATCCGGGCATGGGCGTGATTCGTCATGTGGATTCGGGATACCAGGAAGCGAAGGATTTTGCGGCGAAGGCTGGCGTGAAAATTCCGATGATGGAATCGGACTAACGTGATGGGTAAGACTTTGAAGCACGGCGAACAGCAACCGCTAATGTTGGTAAATATTCGGCAGCTGCTAACGCTGCGGTCCGAGAAGCCCGGCCCACGGCGGGGAGCGGAGCTCGGCGAACTCGGAAGCGTCGAAGACGCCGCGGTACTGTGCCAAGCGGGAAAGATCGTCTCAGTGGGGACTACGCGAGCGGCCCGGAAAGACCCGTGGTATCAGAGGAATAAAAAAGCCATTCGCGAAATTGATTGCAGTGGCATGGTGGTGCTGCCGGGCTTTGTTGATTCCCACACGCATCCCGTCTTTGGCGCGCCCCGGTTGGTGGATTTTGAAAAGCGAGCGGCTGGAGCCACGTATCAGGAGATTGCTCATGCGGGTGGCGGCATTCGTTCCAGTATTGCAACGGTCCGCAAGTCCAGCAAGGCCGCCCTAGCCGCACGAGTCTTAGAGGCGTTCCAGCAGATGGCAGATTTCGGAACTACAACCATCGAAGCCAAATCCGGATACGGTCTGAGCACCGAGTCGGAAATTAAATCGCTGGAAGCCATCCGCGGTGCTGCGGGTGAGTGGGCAGGAACGGTGGTGCCCACGCTGCTCGGGGCGCACGTGGTCCCGGACGAATTCCGTAGCGATCCGGACGGCTACGTGACTGAAGTCTGCGAGAAGATGATTCCGATAGTCGCCAAGCGGAAGTTGGCCCGCTTTGTGGATGTGTTTTGTGACCAAGGCGCGTTTACTCCGAAACAGTCGGCCCGCGTGTTTGCGGCGGCGGAACAACATGGCCTCGCTGTCCGCGCTCATGTGTGCCAACTCAGCGCCACCCACCTTGAGCCGTTCTTGAAGTTCGAGCCAGCCAGTTTCGACCACATGGATCATCTTCACGCCAGTGATTTGGTGCCGCTTGCGAAAAGCGGCACGGTTGCGAGTCTGGTTCCCGGGGCCAACTATTTTCTGGGCCACCCTTATCCCGATGCGCGCAAGCTGATAGCCGCGGGCGTGCCGGTGGCGCTGGCGACGGACTACAATCCCGGCAGTTCGCCGACCACGAACATGGCGTTCATCTTGTCGCTGGCTTGCACGCAAATGAAAATGTCCCCGGCGGAAGCAATTTCGGCGGCCACCATGAACGGTGCATGGGCACTGCGTCTGGCGGAGAGAAAGGGAAGTATTGAGCCTGGGAAAGATGCCGACCTGGCAGCGTTTCAGGTTCAAGACTACCGCGAAATAGCGTATTGGTTTGCCGTGAATCACTGCTGTTTTACGGTGATGAACGGATATTTTCGCCAGACGTGAAGACGCCACGCTTCAAGGATTGCGCATCCTGAGCATTTGCCCCTCGAACTCTTGTCCAGCCCCCATCCATGGTTTCCATCCGTCCCAGGTCGCTGCGGAACGGTGAACCAATCTTGTTTCGGCCGGTTTACTGGTCCATCCTTGTTCCGTTTCTTCCAAGATCGGAATATGGATCTGGCTGGTACCCGAGTGATCCGTCAGTTTCCATTCCAGAAGCGACGCTTCGAGTCCCTCGGAAACGGATTCCGTGGGCTGAAGGCACAGAATCCAGTCGTTCCGTGCTTCGGATAGAAAAGATTGGGTATCGCATTGCGCAGCTGTCGTCATAATCACCCGTGCGCCAAATTGCCTGGCAACGGCACAGGTGGCATCGGTGGAACCGTGGTCAATCACTAGCACCTCATCACACGCGCGCAGTGACTCTACGGCTCGCGCAATGCGAAGGCCATCATTGTAGGTGTGGACTATGGCGGTGATCGTGGGCATGTTTGCGGGACTCTCTATCCTAAAGCAAAGCCTCCCGCGCGGTGGGTTGGGCGTGCGTGGCTTGGGTCAGGAGTGCTGTTGTCCATTCGGCGGAGTTGCCTATGCACTTCAGGCACCTTGCGGGAGGGCCGCCTCCACCTCTAAGGTTCCTCTCAAGTAAGTCGTTTCTTGACCAGAACAACGGTCGAAGTGGAAAGCCTCGCCGCTTCCTTAGTTAAGGCCCTAGGACAGTCAAACTGGTGACGGAAAGATTTTGGCAGGGGAGGAACTCTTGAGTTCTGCTCTCGCCATCTTGCCGCCGAAGTGCGCCTACGTGGTTGGTTCTGGGTGGTGGTTTAAGGAGGAGTTATGAGCAGAGGTGCAGGGTTTTACGGAAGGGGTTTAGGGTTATTTCTGGCGCTGACTGTGCTAAGCGCCTCATCGGACGTTGGACCGGAAGCGACGGCTGGCTTTGACACGCTCACAAACGGCGCGGTCGACCAGGAAACCCACGACGCTGATCGCGTCCAATTTGAAGAACCGGTGACCGCGGAGAAGGGCCTGGGGCCGCTCTACAACGCCACATCGTGCGTCGACTGTCATCAAAATCCGGTGACCGGAGGGAGCAGCCAAATCAGCGAAATGCGGGCTGGCCATTTGGAGCGCGGTCGTTTTGTGAATCCTGAAGGCGGCAGTTCTCTGATTCATGACAGGGCTACGGACCGCGAGATTCAGCAGCGGATTCCAGCTTCAGAAGAAGTTCGCGCCCTGCGAATGTCCACCAGCCTGCTGGGCTTGGGCTACGTCGAGGCGGTGAGCGATCAAACCCTTTTGGACTTGGCGAAAGCGCAATCCGAGCGCACGGAAGGCCGGGTTCACGGGCAGGCGATTATGGTTGCGATTTCGGAAGCGCCGGGCGTTTTCCGCGTCGGGCGCTTCGGATGGAAGGATCAACATGGAAGCCTTTTGAGCTTCGCCGCAGATGCGGATCTTAACGAAAAGGGTATCACCAATCGCTTGCTTCCCGATGAGAGTTCCTATTTTGGCCGCTCCGTGAGCGCCTTCAATCAGGATGCGACGCAACCCAATGACACCGAAGGCGACATCGACAACTACACCAGCTTTATGCGGGCCACGAAAGTACCCGCGCGAGGCCCAATCACGCCGGAAGTTCAAGCTGGGGAAGTGCTTTTCCGCAGAATCGGTTGCGAGGTGTGTCATACAGGTACGCTGCAGACGGTCGCGACCAGCACCGGTTTGAACGGCGGAACGTTTGAGGTTCCTGCGGCTCTCGGTGGGAAAACGATTCACCCATTTAGCGACTTCTTACTGCACGACGTCGGCACGGGTGATGGCATCGTGCAGAATGGAGGGCAAGAAACGCGAAACAAAATGCGCACAGCTCCGCTGTGGGGGCTGCGCACTCGCGGACGATTGCTGCACGATGGAAGCGCTTCGGACCTGACCACGGCCATCCGCCGCCACGAGGGAGAGGCGAAATTTACCCATGAGAGATTCCATCGGCTCGATGGCAAGGAAGTGAGGCAGCTTCTGGCCTTCTTGAATTCGCTCTGAACCTGCAGTCATCTTGGCGACCGCCCAGATTGAAGCCGAGCAGATGAAAGTCGGCGGCACAAAAAATGGCTTGTTGCCCGAAGGCAACAAGCCATAGGTGGAGCCCTCTTTTGGCACTACCGTTGCGGAGGGTTGGAGCTGTCCGCCGGTGGATCCAGCTTCGGACGAGCCGCGTTGCGCCCCTGCGTCGTCGGCGTCACGGTTAGCGGAGCTTGCAGGGAGAACGTCAGCACGGTCTCAGAAGGCAGATTGATCTGCTGGCCCTTGGTGGCGGCCTGGACGCCGCCGCCGATTCCGCCGCCCGCCGCTGCGCCAATTCCCGCTCCCTTGCCGCCACCGGCGATGCCGCCAATAATGGCTCCAATCACCGAACCGGCACCAACTTTGGCTACCGTGTTCTTCGTTCGCGAGGAACCTTCTTTGCGGTAGGGAGTGGTGGAAATCGAATAATGCTTACTACCGACCTGAATGCGATCGAGCTGAAGAGCGAGTACGGAGCGGCCCTGGAACTTGCCCGCGCTCTGTACTTCAACCACGTGACCTTGAACGTCATAGCCTTCGGGAATGACTACCTCGCCATCTACGGCGACTGGCGAATCCAGAGTTGCCCGGAACGTCTGTCCCTGCGTGGCGGTCTCACTGTCCAGGCTATCGACCAGGCGTATGGCGAGGGATGTTCCCGCCTCTACCGTGACTTTCACCGGAGCTGGGGGCGGAGGCGGCACCATTGGGGCGGCGGCCATAGGCGCAGGGGCCACCGGGACTACCTGAGCGACCGATGCCTTGGGCGAGGAGTCATAGCTGCTGTCCGCATGCCGCTCGATATGCCTGGACACCGCAGGCTTACTAGGCTGCGGTTTCGGGGACGGAGCCATGGTCTCCGGCGCAACTGCCGTTTGTGCGGGTGCCGCAGTAACCACAATGTCATTCACCACCGTCTTAACGCCCGCGATTTCGGCAGCTGCGGCGGAGGCCTTGGTCCGCTCGGCCTCAGTCGTCACCGTTCCGCCCAGGGTGACGACCCCGTTGGCGGTTTGAACTGAAATCTGTTTGCTCTGGATCGCAGGATCCGCGTAGAGCTTGCTCTGAAGAGCACTCGTGATCTGGGCATCTGCGCTGGGAGCCTGATCACTGGTGCTGGCGGCGCTGGTGGTTTGCAGCTTTGAGCACCCAAGCGTCACAGCTAACACCAAGCTGAACAGCAGGCCGGAGATGATTCGCGGATATGTCAATTTCATAGTCTTCTCCTAAAAAAACCGTATATGCAGTTTTAGATGCGCGGAGGCGGCTAACGCAATAGGAGAAAATGGACACAGGACGGGATCCGCATGGTCATGCTGATCTCGCATCGAAGATATTGAGCGATCTGATAGTTGAGGAAGTCTCTTTAACTAGCTGTTATGCAAGAACTTATAGTCGATGATAGAAGCTGCTTGGGCGGGAGCTCCCGACTTGGTGCGAGCCTCTTTACCGCGGATTACGCGACCCTGGCAGAGGACGCTCGCGTCTTTTTGGCCGGAGATCTCGTCGGGCATTTCGAAAATGAGTTCCAGCAGGGTGTTGGCCGGAAAAACGTGCTCACCATTGAACAGGACGCCGGATTGGCTGATGTTTTCAATGATGCCGGTAAACCAGGTGTGGGTGCTCTTGGCGCGATACCGGACCGCCAGATCGACGCTCAGCCGCCGTGCGCGCGGCGTCCAGGTGGGACGCTTTTCCGAGTGCGTGTGGCTGCGCCGCATGGAGCCAGATTCAGGCACAACCTCCACGCGCTCGGTCCGGCGCATGGTCTTCCAGTCATAGGAATACTGAGCGGCGCACACGAGGCAAACCTGGTAATAGTGGCCATCCTGCGCCCGGCGCGGCCAGGAGAATTCGTGCGAGCATCGACCCAACGACAACACTTCCATCAGCTTTTGCGGCATAATTCCGTTCCTGGGGTAACGTACCTACAAGGACTATGTTGAACCCTCCGGGGCAAAGTGGGTAGGTTACTATCGTCTCATTGGCGGGCAAGACCTATTGGTGGGTAAGACCTATTGGCGGGAAAGACCTTACGCGACCGTGGCATTGGACTGGCTAATGTGCCAAATATTGGGCACAGCGGGGGGATTTTGGGGGTTACGGCGTTCATATTGGCGGGCGGAAAGAGCTCCCGGATGGGGCGCGACAAGGCTTTTGTGTCTTGGAAGGGTCGGACGCTGCTGGAGCATGCTTTGGAGACAGTTGGGCGGGTGGCGGCGGATGTCCGCATTGTGGGGAGTGCAACCACGTTTGCGGCGCACGGGACGGTTGTGGAGGACGTTTTCCCTGATCGCGGGCCTTTAGGCGGGATTCATGCCGCACTCGCCTCGACAGAGACAGATTTGAATTTGGTGCTGGCCGTGGATTTGCCCTTGGTTCCGGGTGAATTGCTGGAGTATCTGTTGGCGAAAGCCTGGGGCACCGAGGCCGTGGCGACCGTGCCCCATTTCGAGGAAGGGTGGCAGCCGCTGTGCGCGGTCTACCGGAAAGGGTTTGCCAAGGCTGCCGACGAGGCTTTACGGGGCGGGCAAAACGCCGTGCATGCGCTGTTGGAGAGTCAGCCGTGCCGTGTTTTGAGCGAGGCTGAGCTGCTGAAGGCTGGATTCTCGCGGGCGTTATTTCGCAATCTGAATACGGTTGACGACCTGGCGAACTTCTCCTGAATTGCAGGCCTGATGTTGGCTGGAATGACGATAAACTGGAAGTCGGATGCCTGCCATGCCTGAAGACAAAGCGGAACCTACTCGCTACATCGAGTTCCGCGAAGTCTCGAAATCGTTTGGCTCGAATCACGTGCTGGATCGCGTGAGCTTCGACGTGCTGGCGGGCGAAACAGTGTGCATTCTGGGACGTAGCGGCGTGGGCAAGAGCGTTTCGCTGCACCACATTATGGGCTTTCTGAAGCCGGATTCGGGTCGCGTCCTGGTGGCGGGCCACGACATTACCGACTACGACGAAGAGCAGATGGAGCCGGTCCGCAAGAAGCTGACGATGGTGTTCCAAAATGGGGCACTGTTTGATTCGATGAGCGTGGGAGAGAACGTAGCGTTTCCGTTGCGCGAGCGGCGCAATATGACGGAAGAGCAGATTTTCCAGATCGTGGATGGCCTGCTGGAGATGGTGGGAGTGAAGCCCATGCGTGAGCTGTTGCCGTCTGATCTTTCGACGGGGATGAAGCGCTCCGTGGCCATTGCCCGCGCGCTGGCGGCGGAACCGGACTGCGTGTTGTATGACGAGCCGACGACGATGGTGGATCCCTTGATGGCGCAATTGCTGGGAGATTTGATCAAGCGACTGAATATTCAGCTAAAGCTGACGAGTGTGGTGGTGACGCACGATATGCGGCTGGCAAAGAAACTGGCGAATCGAGTGCTGTTTCTGCATGAGGGCCGGGCGGTTTTCTTTGGCAGTGTCGATGAGATGGAGCGCTCGCGGGAACCGATCATTCGGGAATTTTTGCAGTTGGATGAGTTAAAGGTTGTAGCGGATTGAGCTGAGTCAAAACCCTTTGTGGACCAGCCGTTCTGCTGTGGGGGCATTCTCCGGCGTGGTGCCGCGCATCATTTTTTCGACATACTTAGCGATAACATCTACTTCCAGATTGACCGAGTCCCCGGGCTTTAACGACTTCAGGTTTGCCATCTCAACCGTATGCGGAATGATGGCGACGGTGCATTCGCGGCCCTCTAGCTTGGCAACCGTCAGGCTGATGCCTTCGATTGAAATTGAACCCTTGTGGACGACGTATTTTTCCAGCTCCGCGGGCAGCTGAATTGTGAGCCACCAGTTATGGGAGCCAGCGATCTGGTCGAATTTCTGAAGCTGCCCGACGCCGTCGACATGGCCCTGTACGATGTGACCATCGAAGCGTCCGTTGGCGCGCATAGGGAGTTCCAGGTTGACGAGCGCGCCAACTTTGAGGCGCGAAAGGGAAGTGAGACGCCAGGTTTCCGGGGCCAGGTCGGCGTGGAACGAGTCCCTGGAGATATCGAGCGCGGTGAGGCAAACGCCACTCACGGAGATGCTATCGCCTGTTTTCAGTTCGGCGGGAAGGCGTTGGGCCGAGACTTGGATTCTGCGGTTCTCACCCTGGGTCAGGATGCTGCTGATGCGTCCGATTTCCTCGATGATGCCGGTAAACATGGAGCCTCCGGTTGGTGAGTCTGTTGAGCATGCCCGCAAAGACGAGGGCGAATATTACCAAGTAGAAGCTTACAGGTAGCCCTCGACGGCGACATCTTCCCCAAAGCTGTGGACCTGGATGTTGCGCAAGTGGAGGGGGGTTGCCAGGGCTTCGGCCACGGGGATGGCATCGCTGCCAAATATTTTTGGGGCGATGTAAAGAAAGACTTTGTCCACGAGGCCGCTGGCGAGCAGACTGGTATTTAAGTGCGATCCGCCCTCGACGAGCACGCTGGTGATTTCCATCTCGGCCAGGCGCTTGAGAACCGAATCCAAATCGACGCCAGCGGAGCTGGCTCTGGCGATGCGCTCGACCCGAATAGCCTGTTGTTCCAAAGCTTTAAGGCTTGATGATTCGGCGGCGTCGGTGAAAACCAACACATCCTCCTGGGCACTTTGCGTGAGGCGGGAATCGAACGGCAGCCGCAGATGAGAATCGAGCACGACGCGCAGCAACGGCCTGCGTCGCGGGAGATGCGTTCGGTCAGTGAGTAGCGGATCATCGGCGAGAACCGTGCCAATGCCGGTGAGGATAGCGTCGGATTGATGGCGCATTTGTTGCACATGTTCGCGCGCCAACGGGCCGGTAATCCAATCGGTGCGGGTTGCCCCGGTGCCGGACGCTCCGAGGTGCGAACGACGGGCGATTTTGCCATCCAGACTCATGGCGCACTTGAGCGTAACGAAAGGGATCTTTTTGGTGATGAATTTGGCCCAGGCCTCGTTGAGTTTTCGGGCTTCGGCCCCAAGCGCTCCGACTTCGACCTGAATTCCGGCGGCGCGAAGTTTGGCAAAGCCATTTCCCGCGACCAGCGGGTTCGGGTCTTCCATGCTGCAAACCACACGATGGATGCCTGCCGTGATCACGGCGTCGGCGCAGGGTCCAGTGCGGCCCTGGTGGGAGCAGGGTTCCAGGTTGAGGTAGAGGGTGGCGCCGCGCGCGGCGTTCCCGGCTTGTTCGAGGGCCAGAATTTCGGCGTGCTTCTTGCCTTCGTAGATGTGGGAGCCTTCGCCAACGACTTTTCCTTCGTGCACAATGACTGCGCCAACGCAGGGGTTGGGCGACGCCAGGGCCGTGCCTTGGCGTGCAAGGTCCAGTGCACGATGAAGGAATGCTTCTTTCAGTTCGTTAGGGGAATGCAATGGACTACGATTCGCTCTCTTCAAAGCAACTCAGAACCCTGCCGCTGGTCGGGAGGACAATCTATATCTATATTCTTCCAACTTCGTGATGGGTGCTTTTTCTCCGTTTCTTTTCTCCGTTTTTCGGTGTCTCCGTGGCGAAATATCTTGCGCGCCCTCGGGTAGAGCAAGCAGCCTGTGGCAAAGGCCGAGTTCAAAATCCAGCGCCTGAAGGTGCACTCATAGCGAAGCACTTACGCCACCGCTGAAGCGGTGGCCTGATACGAATCCTACTTCTACCACGGGCTGCCAGGGAGACTCTGATTGAGCGTTCCTCAAATCAAGATCAGGTCCCCTTCTACAAGCTTTAGGCAGGTCCCTTCACTTCGCAGAATCGCGGGAAAACCGGCGATTCTGCTACTGCCGGGATGACAAATTAGATCTAAACAGAGCAACCTAGTCGAAGAGCGAATCCACGAAGGTCCGGGGATCGAAAGGCAACAGATCTCCAACTTGTTCCCCAACGCCGACGTAGCGCACGGGAAGCCCCATTTCCCGGGCGATGGCGACGACCACGCCACCTTTGGCCGTGCCATCGAGTTTGGTTAGGATGATTCCGGTGACGCCTGACGAATCAGTAAACTGGCGCGCTTGCTGCAAACCATTTTGCCCGGTGGTGGCGTCCATGACCAGAAGGACCTCATGGGGCGCGCTGGGAATGACCCGCTGCGCAGTGCGACGCATCTTGTCGAGTTCCGCCATCAGGTGAGTTTTGGTGTGCAGGCGTCCGGCGGTATCGACGATGACGTAGTCGAGCTGACGCGACTGCGCGGCTTGTAAGGCGTCAAACAAAACCGCCGAAGGGTCTCCGCCCTGCTTGGTCTTGATGACTTCGGTGCCGCTACGCTTGCCCCAGATCTCCAGCTGCTCAATGGCGGCGGCGCGAAAGGTATCGGCCGCGCAAAGTAAAACCGACCTGCCATCCGCACGCAGTAGATGGGCCAGCTTGCCAATCGACGTGGTTTTTCCCGTGCCGTTGACGCCGACTACGAGAATGACTTCTGGAACGCCTTCGACGCGGGTTGCGGGCTGGTTCCCATTCGTGGTCAGGATCGTGTAAAGCTCGTCTTTCAGAAGGCGCTTGAGTTCCGTGGTATCGGCGATTTGTTTGCGATCCGCTTTATCGCGCAGGGTCTTGAGGACTTCCCGAGTGGTGGTGGAGCCAAGATCCGCGCTGAGCAGCGTGGCTTCCAGATTGTCCAGTGTGTCGCGGTCGATTTCCTTGCTGAACGAGACGGCCGATTCGATGCGCTCGGCGAGATTTTCGCGCGTGCGGGTGACGGCCTGCTTCATCCGGTCGAAAAACCCGGGCTTCTTCTCGGGCTCGCTATTGGCGGGGCTGTCTGGAGCGGCGGGGTTGTCGGCACCGCCAAAAAGGCTTCGAAACATTGAAATATTGGTCCCTGGCTAATTATAGCGGGGAACCGTTTCAGCACGGAGAGACTGAGACACGGAGAGGGAGCGAAAAATGCTAAATTCTAGTGGTTTCGAGGGCGGCGGCGATGTCGCGGGGATTTGGCTCTGGCTCAACTGCTACCGGCGCTGCTGGAACTTTGCGGGGGATACGAATTTCTCCGCGCTCAAAGACCGTGATAAACGCGGCTACGGCCTCGGGATCGAGGCGTTTTCCGGCTAGCTTCTGCAAAATTTGCAACGCATCGGCTGGTTCATGGGCTTGTTGGTAAGGGCGGTTGGTGGTAACTGCATCGAACGTATCCGCCACGGCGATGATGCGTGGAAGCAAGGGAATTTCATCGCCCTTGAGGCCGCGCGGATAGCCACGACCGTCGAGTGATTCGTGGTGCAGCTCAATTCCGGGCAGCATTTCCGATAGTTGTGGCACACCGCGCAGGATGTTGGCACCCTTGGTGGTGTGCGTCTTCATGATTTCGAATTCCTCCGGAGTGAGCGCTCCGGGCTTTTTTAAGATGCGGTCTTCAATGCCGATTTTTCCTACGTCATGGAGCTGGGCGGAAATGCGAACCGTCTCAACCATGGTTTCAGGCAAGCCCAGTTCGCGGGCAATCAACACCGAATACCTCGTGACACGATCCGAGTGACCGCGTGTGTAGGGATCCTTTTCGTCGACCGCTCCGGCCAGCATTTGAATCGAGTTGAGGAAGAGGTCTCGATTTTCCTCAGCGGCGTGGCGGAGGTCCTGAACAAAATGCTCAAGCTCGTCGGACATGGTGTTAAATGTTTGAGCGAGTTCACCGATCTCCGTGTGGCTGTTCAAATAGACCCTCTGGGAAAAATCGCCGCGAGCAATGGCACGGCTGGTCTCAGCCAGAATCCGCAACGGTTTGGAGATCCGGCTGGCCGCATAGTAGCTTACAACAATGCTGAGGAAAACGGCGACGATGGCAAACATGCGCGTCGCGCGCTGCATTTCGTACACGCCGCGATAGGCTTCGCGCTGCGGCTTTTGGCCAACGACGGCCCAATCCAGCGAATTTACAGGGCTATAGGTCCCGAGGGTCTCCACGGCCGCTTTGCCGGTTTTGACCGTGAATTCCTTGGTTTCCACAAGCTGTGCTTTGCCGCCAGCGGCGACAAAATTGCGAACAATTTCCATGCCGGCCATGTCTTGTCCGGTGGCAAACTCCGGACTGGAAGCAGCGACGAGCCGACCCTGCCCATCGACCACGTAGGTCATCATGCTGCCGTTGGAGGAGTCACGCAGACGGCGGACCAGGAATTCAAGATCTTCGACACAGGCGATCATGCCGAGGAAGCGGCCACTGGAGAGGACGGGGGTGGCGACGAGGATGACGGTGCGGGCTTCATGGCCACTGCCGAGAGTAAGCGCTTGTCCGGTATAGGCTCTACTTTCGCGCGCGGCGGCGAAGGCGCGTTCGAGTTCGCGTTGAAGGAATGCGTCCGGTAAAATGCGTCCGGCAGAGATACCTTTTGCGTCGGGGTTGAGCAGCGTGGCATAGGCGAGATCATCGGAAGAGGAGACGAAGTTTTCCAGCAGTGCGCGCAGTTCGGGGCGCTGGACGCTTTGTGCTCCAAGGTCCCCGCCGCTGGTGACCTGAACGGCGTAAGAGAGATTCGAAAGCATCATATGCAGCGCGCTGCGGCGCTGGGAAATATCTTCGGCGACGGAGCGTGTCACCGTGTTCTGCAAAAGCATTTCGTTGGTTTTCAGGCGTTCTCGGTTCAGGGTTTCAAGGTGGGTGGAATAAAAATACATCGGAACGACACTGATGGCGAGCAGCACGCCAAGAATGACGTAGAGTATCGGCAAACGCGCGGGAGTTGGCGGAGTTACGCTCAAAAGGGTTCCTGAGTTTGGGTGCCTGGGTCCGCTGAGGGAGGAGTGGCGGCGGACGGTTGTCTCCCGTAGATTTTAATCGTGGAGGATGGGAGTTACACGAACTTGGAGCCTGGAGCGGATTACTAAAGTGTTGAGAGAGGTGAATCGTGGATCGGCATTTCCTGGTGGTTTGGGAGTTTTTCGTTCGTCTCGGGGCTGAGGCCGAATTTGAGTGTGCTTATGGGTCTTCTGGAGCCTGGGTGCGGCTGTTTGCAGGCCATCCTGGTTACCTTGGTACGGAGTTGTCGCAGGACCTGGAGCAGCCTCGCCGGTATTTCACATTCGACCGGTGGGTGTCGCGGGCGGCCTACGGGACTTTTCGGGCGGCTTGCGCGGCGGAATATATGGCGGTGGATCGTCAAGGGGAAGGTTTGACCGAACGCGAGACGGAAATTGGGCGATTCGAAATCGTGGATCGCGGCTAGTCAGTTTCCGTGCGGGTCAATCCATTTCGCTCTTCGCAGGGCGAGTCATGAGTTCCTGGATGGCTTCGCTCGGGGACTTGCCGTGTTGCAGAATTTGGTACATTTGTTGCGTGATTGGAATGTCGATGCTATGACGTTGCGCCAGACCAACGGCCGCGTGTGTAGTGTGGACGCCTTCCGCCACGGTGCCGCGCATTCCGGCGATGATTTGCGGGAGCTTGCGCCCGCGCCCCAATTCAACGCCGACGCTGCGGTTGCGGGAGAGGGAACCCGTGCAGGTGAGGACCAGGTCTCCCAGGCCCGACAGGCCAGCGAGGGTCTCGGGGCGGCCGCCGCAGGCCACCGCAAGGCGAGTCATTTCCGCAAGTCCGCGCGTGATGAGCGCAGCGACGGAATTGTGGCCGAGGTCCAGACCGGCACAAATTCCGGCGGCGATGGCGATGGTGTTCTTAAGCGCGCCGCCCAGCTCGACGCCGGTGATGTCGTCGTTGGTGTAGACGCGGAAATTAGGATCACTGAATTCGCGTTGGATGATTTCCGCGAGTTCCGCGTCGGGGGAGGCGATGGTTATGGCGGTCGGATCGCCGCGCCCAACTTCTCGGGCGAACGACGGGCCGCTGAGTGCGCCGACGCGCGGCCGGAAACCTTGGTGCTGTTGGACGACTGCGCCGATTACTTCACTAATGCGCAGGTAGCTGGTTTCTTCAATGCCTTTCGTGGCACTAACCAGGAGAGTTTGGGGTGTAAGGTGGAGAGCAATTTCCTGGAACACACGGCGGCAGTGGTGGGAAGGCATGACGCTGACGACAATCTCGGCGTCTTTGAGAGCGTCAGCATAGATGGTTGTGGTGGCGACTTCGGCGGGAATTTTCAATCCGGGCAGGTAAAGCGGGTTTTCGCGATGCGATGCGATGGAATCGCATACCTCCGGCTCATAAGCCCAGAGTCTTACGCTGTGGCGGTTGGTGCGCGTCAGAACGATGGCCAGCGCCGTGCCCCACGCACCCGCGCCTAGTATGGCAATGCGCCTCACAGGAGAAGCCTCATTTCTGGCCTGTCGCAAAGCGGTTTTCGGTGCCGCGCATCAATCGTCGAATGTTCTCGTGATGTGCGACTATGATCAGAACGCAGGCGGAAAACACCAAGTTGAGCGCGCTTGTTCCGGGGTGCTCCAGGACAAGGAAAACCACGGGAAAACACAGAGCTGCAACGATAGAGCCGAGAGAGATATAGCGGAACAGCGCCACGACGAGCAGAAAAACTATCACCATCAGCAGAACCGCCCGCGGTGCCAGGCAGAGAAAGGCTCCTAGAGCCGTGGCCACGCCCTTGCCGCCGCGCCAGCCCAACCATATGGGAAACATGTGCCCAACAATGGCAAAGAGGGCGGCTAAAGCCATCCAAAGGGTGGCGGCCTCGGGATGAAAATGCCGAGCTAGGGCGGCCGCCACAAAGCCCTTCAGCGCGTCCAACGCCAGGGTGGCAATGCCCAGTCCTGGGGAAGTCCGCGCCACATTGGTAGCGCCCGTATTTCCACTGCCCGTCTTGCGCACGTCGTCGCCGCGAAAAATCCGTACGATCAAATACCCAAACGGGATTGATCCCAGCAGGTAGCTCGTAATGGTTGTGAATAAAAAATTCATGAAGACAATCTTAGGCAGGGATGCCGGTTTTTGGCTGTTCGGCTGAGGAGCCGCTCCCCTCCCGCAACTCAAACGCCGCCAACTTCAAATAGCGAGAGCCGTTCGATGATGTCTTGCTCTCGTAAAGAAAAAATTCTCGCGCCGCAATTGTACCGAAGTCGGGAGCTGGCCTGGCGGCCAACACCTGCTGCAAACGCTCGAATCGCGAGTTCGATTTCTCGTTGGGTACTCGCGGCGCCGCAGATCCACCCCGCGCCAGCGTCAAGTGCGGCGTATATGCGTGTTCGTCGCGAGGAATCGCCAGCCGAGCCAGCCCATCATCCACAGCGGAGGCCAACCTCGTCAACGTTGTGCCTCCATCAACCCCCACCCAGAAGACCCGCGCTGCCCGCGCATTCGGGAAAAACCCATACCCGCGAAGCGCCAGGGAAATCGGTTCGGCATGGATCGCCGTCAGTGCCGCCTCGATCCCAGGAACCGCATCCGCATCGTGTTCCCCAAGAAACTTCAGCGTTACGTGCAACGACTCGGCCTTCGCCCACCGCGCTTTGGGAGCAAATCCTTCCAATCCGCGCAGGTACACGGCGATCTTCTCGCGCGCGGCGTCGTCTAAATCCAAAGCCACAAATAGTCGCATGGCTACATCAATTTCCGCCGAATCATATCCAGCGCCTGCTGCGAGGCGAAGCGCCGGACCCGCTGCCGGTCTCCCGAGTAGAGCCGCTCCACCACATCCGTCCCATCTTCATCAGCGATGGCGTGAAATACCAACCCCACGGGCTTTTCGGCGGACCCGCCCGTTGGTCCAGCCACGCCGGTTAGGCCAATCCCGATTGTGGCGCTGCAACGGTCTCGCGCCCCTTCCGCCAAAGCCGCCGCCACCTCGCGGCTTACGGCGCCATACTCCTCCAACAACGCGGCGGGAACATCCGCAAGGCGGGTCTTAAGCTCATTGGAATAGACCACCATGCCACCCAGAAAATACCGCGAACTGCCAGCCACGGAAGTTAACCGCTCCGCCAATAACCCGCCGGTGCAGGATTCCGCGACAGCCACGGTTGCGCTCCGCATCTGTAAGTAGTACCCAGCAATCTGTTCCAAAGACTCACCGTTGGTGGAAAATACGCTATCGTCGAGTTCGTCTTCGATTTCTCCCGCCAATTCATCAATCCGCTGTTGCGCCGCTTCCAGCGTTGCCGCATTGGATCGCAAATGGAGTTCGATCTCCCCCACCCCAGCCAGGATCGTCGTCTGCACGTCGGTGTATTGCTTGTAGATAGGCGCAACCAGAGAATCGCACTGAGATTCCCCCATCATGGCAATCTTCAGCACGCGCGTGGCAATGAATCGCGTCGGCAGCTTCGCACGCAACCGTTCCACGCATTCCGTCGTGAACATGTTTTTCAACTCATGGGGGGGGCCGGGCAGCAAAATGACAATTCGGTCGCGACCTTCATATTTTCCGGCAATCCACTGTCCGGCTGCGGAGCCTTTTGGATTCGGCAATACCACGGCGTTCGCGATCACTTCCGCTTGCTTGCGGTTGTTTGGGGTCATCACGGACTTGCGTTCGGCGAATCGAGCCTCGAGCACGGCCAGGACCTCGGCATCGCGGCGCAGCGGCAGGTTCAACGCTTCCGCAACAGCCTCGCGCGTCAGGTCGTCCTCCGTCGGACCCAATCCACCCATGAAAATCACAATGTCCGAGCGCGACAGGGCGTGTTTTGCAATGGAAACAAGGCGCGCTTGGTCATCGCCGACAACCGTCTTTAAGACGACCTCAACGCCCAGTCGATTCAATTGCTCGGTAAGAAAAAGGGAATTCGTATCCGAGCGGAACGGCGTCAACATCTCGGACCCGATGGCAATAATTTCTGCGTTCACAATGCAGCCATAATACCCGTTACGGCGCTATTCCGGCGGCAGTGGCAGGCCCGCCAGGTCCCAGCCCAGGATGTGGATCGTATCGCTGTTCGCCAGGATTGCCGACCGCCCTGGCGCAAACGCCAACCCAACCAGACCTTGCCCGGAGACCTCGAGCGACGCCTCCAGCCGCGGAGAAATTTTGACAATGCCGCGCTGCCCGCGCAGCGACGCAGCCACATACAGATTTCCGTCGAGATCAAACGCAAGTCCCTGCGGGCGTCCGAGCCCCTGGAAGTAGACCGACACCTCGCCGTGGGGATTGACACGGTAAATCGAATCGTAGCTTGAGGTCGAAGGCCCACACACGAATAAGTCTCCACCCGGTCCGATCGCCAGGTGATAAGCGGCTACGCTGGGTTCCAGCGTGGCGTGAACGAAGATCTGCCGGTCCGCCCCAATCTTGAAAATTGTCCCGCTACGGTCGCCGACGAACAGGTTGCCTTCCCGGTCGAATGCAATCCCGGTCGCCACGCCCAGGCCCTCGGCGTACAAGGACATCTGTCCCGTCGGCGAAACCCGGTGCACATTCCCCTCGAACCTTGAGGAAACATAAATGTCGCCCGTCCGGTCCAGCGCCAGCCCGGTGGCGTTCATCAAGTCAGAGACAAATGGCCGTACTGCATAGTCTGTGCCAATTCTGAAAACAGACACAGGAACTTTGTCGCCACGCGACCCCGAAAACGTGGCATAGATGTTTCCTGCCGCATCCACCACGGGATTGCCCACCGAGTGCAGACTCGCCGCGATGGGGAGAGCCATGAGAATGTCGACTGCATTGCTGGTGTGCCCGTTGGCAACGACCACGGCGCGGCCGGAGGGCGCGCCGTCCGGCAGGCGAACTACCAAGAAGTCATCGGCGCCGATCACCACGGATCCGACTCGCTTCCCAAACCGAACCTCGGGCCGCTGCGTTCCATTCGGCAGCAATCCAGCTCCGCGAAAGCGAACCTCGCCGCCAGGCAGGGACGAACGAGGAAAAACTGACTCCAAATGAGGCAACCCGTTGCTTGGCGCGGAGGTGGTCATGGTTCCTTTCCTGGAAAATCTAAGCCAGCACACCAAAATGCAGCAACAGTTGCATGACCGCCAGTGCGTAGATTCCCGCCCCAACGTCGTCCACCACAATTCCTGTGCCTTCGGGAAACCGCTCCAAGAGGCGAATCGGGGGCGGCTTCACAATATCGAAGGCTCTAAAAAGTATAAAGGCCGCCAGCAGGGATTGCCACGTGATGGGTGCTCCAATCAGCGCAATCAACTGCCCTGCCGTTTCGTCGATCACGACAAATTGAGGATCTTCGGCCGCCGCCGCCCGCGCCACCAAGGTTGCCGCTGGAATGCCAACCGCCACCGCCAAAGCGGCCAATCCGGCGCAAACGTAAGGCTGGAAGCTAGAAGCCAGGTGCAAGAAATGCGCAAGTAGCCACCACAGCAGCACCGTCGCCGCCGAACCCCACGAACCCGGCCCGGGGTGCAAATAGCCGGTTCCGAAGAACGTTGCAATGAGGCGCGCCCACAGCGGCGCCGCGCTAAGGTCCGGCCGCGTCATCCTTCGTCTGAGGGATTGGAGTCGCGGATCGCGTCCTCAGTGTCTTGCACAGGGGAAGAAATCACGTATCCGCCGCTGGCCCATTTTCCCAAGTCAATCATTCGACAACGTTCGCTACAAAAAGGGAAGTCCTCGTTGGTGGCGGCCACTTCCTGTTTCTTGCAAGTCGGGCATTGCAGCTTTTTAGGGGGATTTGCCATGGCTATCTCCACAGGGTTCAAGCGAAAATACTCACAGGATGGAAACCTGCAAATCGTAATCGTGCGCCCTGGTCACGCGGCAGCGGTGAAAATCGCCCGCCCGCAGCTCCATCCCATCCGGCGCGTCGTTGACGAAAACCTTACCGTCAATCTCAGGCGCATGCATTGCCGTGCGACCTTCCCAGAGCAGGTCCGTCTCCTCGGATGGCCCTTCCAGGAGCAAATCAAATTCCTTGCCCACCAGGGAACGTTTCTTTTTCTTGCTGATCTGGCGCTGAATTTGCATCAGCCGCTTGCGCCGTCGTTCGATCTCTCGCTCCGGCAGTTTGGCGTCCAGCGCGTACGCCATCGCGCCTTCCTGATCGGAATAGCCAAACGCACCCAGCCAATCAAACTCGGCTGCGGTCACAAATTCACAAAGCTCGTCAAAGTCGCGTTCCGTTTCGCCCGGGAAGCCCACTATAAACGTGGTCCGCAGCGTCAGCTCCGGCACAATGCGGCGCATCTTTTCAATCGATTTCAGGAATATTTCCGCTCCCGCGCCGCGCCGCATCAGCTTCAATACATTCGGTGACGCATGTTGCAGCGGCACATCCATGTAGGAACAAATTTTCTCATGCGAGCCAATTGCTTCCAGCAACCTCGTCGTCACTTTATTGGGATAGGCATACAAAAATCGCACCCAATGGACGTCCTGAATCTGCGCCAGCCGCTCCAGCAAAAATGCCAGACCGTCTTTCAAGTTCAAGTCTTCGCCGTAGCAAGTGGTGTCCTGGCCAATGAGCGTAAGCTCGCGCACGCCCGATGCCACCAGTTGTTCCGCTTCCGCCACCACCGATTCAAACTGCCGCGAGCGAAATTGGCCGCGCAACTGGGGAATAATGCAGAACGTGCAGGGATGATCGCAGCCCTCGGCGATCTTGATGTAGGCGGAATGCTTTGGTCCCGCGAGCAGGCGCGGTGTGGTTTCGTCGTACAGATAGTTGGGCAGATCGGCAATGGCGCCTGCCCATTCCGTTCGTCCGAAGCGTCCCTGCAAGGCCCGCGCATCACCCTCGGCGCGACTTTTCGGCCTCTGTTCGTTCAGAATGACAAACGGTCCGCTCTCGACCCTAGTTGACTGCGGGGCGATACCAGCCGCCGCTAAAATTCCTTCCAGCTCGCCCGTGCCGACTACCGCGTCCACTTCCGGAATATCTTTCTGGATGTCATTGCGGTACCGCTCCACCAGGCACCCGGCCACCACCAGCTTCTGCGCACGGCCTTCGGTTTTGTACCGCGCCATCTCCAGAATGGTGTTGACCGACTCCTGCTGCGCGCTCTCAATAAACGAGCAGGTATTGACCACAATGACATCGGCATCGCTGGCGTCGTGGGTGATTTCCGCCCCGGCGCGGGCCAGCAGACCCATCATGACTTCGCTATCCACCAGATTTTTTGGGCAGCCCAAGCTGACGAAGCCGATTTTTTGAGGTTTCGGCGAAAGGGAAGTAGGCTGCGGATTCGGTGGGGAAAGGGTCGGGGGACTCAAGACCCTTAGTTTAGCACTGATGGCTCGGGTTTCAGGGCACATCAGGACTCTGGCGGTTGATGGTTCAGCGTTCCGGGCTGGACCTTCGGAGTACCCCTCCCACGTCCTTTCACGGCCTCAGGCGTGCTAACCTGAGCAAAGCAAATAACATACCCACGCTTAGGGTTAGGAGGGGCAATGTCCCGTCAAGGACAGTTGTTGGCAGTCTGTTTACTTTTAGTGTTGGCCGCGGTCGGTGGCACAGCGCAGGAACCTGGCTCCGTGTGGGACAAGAAGAACGAGATTGCCGGAATCGTAGAGCGCGACTTTGCTAGTGGCCACGCCATTACGTCGCCGGCGATTCCGCCGCCCCTGACCGACAATCGCGTCAACATTGGCCGAGGCATGGCATTCCAGGGCAACTACGGCAGACGGCTCCGCACCAGCGACCTCTATGCGCTCACCTTCGAAGTTCCGGTCGTATACTTGCCGGACCAGGATCTTCTCTCCAGCAATGATCTAGTCCCCGAGGGCTATAAGGCCTTATTCATCACCCCGGGAGTTCGCGCCAACTTGTTTCCGAATACCTTGGTCTCGCCTTGGGCCGCGGTGGGCGGCGGTTTCGGACGCTTTACCACCTCCAAGACGGGCGTTTTTAACGTGCTGAAAGTTCCCGGCAAGAGCAGCACAACGAGCGTGTTCCAGTTCGGTTTGGGTGTGGACGTGAAGGTCTGGCGAGCACTGAAATTTCGCGGAGAAGTTCGCGACTTTTATTCCGGAGTTCCGGAATTGAATGTGGTCCAAGGCCGCAGCCGCATGCACAACTTCATTGGTGGTGGTGGCGTGGTCTGGGTGTTCTAGACAAATTCCACTTCAGGTCGTGTAGCACCGCTATTGAACCGCTCGCTAGCGAGACTCAGCGTTAATTTCTTCTAAAAGCTGCGGCAACCGATCCGCGTCTTCCTGCGACGCTGCAAATCGCGCCCGTTCGTAGTGAAGGGTAAAACTGTCCACCGTCTCCCGAATTCGAGTATCCGGAATGGCCTGGGCAAACTCCGCCGCCGTTTGTTCCGGCTTTTTACTCCAGCCTAGTTTGGCCAAAGAAGCGGTCATCCGCTCATAGGAAATTGCGGCGGCTTCCTGCGGCGCTTTGGCAGCTTTGCGCCTTCGCAAAAGGCGGAACCAGCCAAACACCCGGTTGCCATTTGCGACCAATAGAAGAAAGAACGCCAGCCCGGCTAAACCGCGGAGCCCATGCGCCGGGAACCCATTGACGTGATCTCCGCCGCGTCGCGCTGACGCCAGCAAACGCTGGTAGGGCTTCATCACGCGGGCCTTGAGAGTCTCCAGTAGGGCGCGACTTCGGCGCGCACCTTCCTCTCCCAATGACTTTTGCCGGGCAAAATCATAGTTCACAACCCACTCGCGCCAAAACGACGTCATGGCATCCAGATAAAGCGCGATCCGGTTCCATCCGCCGCTGTGCGTTGGCAAGGAGGCGGCTGGTGTCGGATCGAAGCTAACCCACCCATAATTCGGAAAGTAGGCCTCCACCCACGAATGCGCATCGCGAGCTCGAATCACATATTTGCCGCTCAGGTCGTTGAACTCGCCGCCGCGAAAGCCGTTCACCACGCGGGACGGAATGCCAATGCTGCGCAGCATCACAGCCATGGCCGACGCAAAATACTCGCAGTGTCCTCGCTTGCGCTCAAACAGAAAATTCGCGACGGGATCTTTCGGCGCTGTTGCGGGAAGCTGCAATGTGTAGCCATAGTGGTCGCGTAGATGACCCTCCAGCGCGACGGCCTTATCGTAGGGATTGCTGGCGGCATCAGTTACCGCATGCGCTAACTGCAAGATTCGCGGATCGATTTCTGGAAGCTGCAAATAGGTTTGGAGAAGATCGGTGCGATAGGCTCCTTCCGCGCCGCGTAGTTCGACGGGTGTTGGACGCGCCGGATTCGATTCACCCTCATACAGAGCGATGGGATGCGCACGATCCAAATCAAACACGCCACCGCCAGCATCGAAACTCACCAGACTGTAGTGGCCCGAGACCGTTACAGGTTGCTCCGCCAGGAAAAAGACGTTGCTGCTCAATGGTTCCAACAGAACGCGATAGCGCAGAAGATTGCCGTGGATTGACCTTGGACTGGATGTCACCACAAAGCGCCCATCCGGTAAACGCGGCGCGATGGTGTTGGAATGTGGATTGGACCACGTGGTGCCATCAAACGAACTCAGCGCCACGCCGCGCCACTTGAATTCCCCGGGTGCCGCTCCGCTTTCCACCGCCACGTGCATGATTACCGCCTGCGATTGCTGAATTTCTCCGATGCTGCCCAGGCGAACCTCATTGCTGAAGCCCGTCGAAAGGTCACTGCCTGAGCTGTACGAGCCTGCGTATCCGCCAGCCACGCGGGGCAAAATGAAGAAGATTCCAGCCGCTCCTGCAAGAATACTGAACAGAATTGCGGGTGTGACCACACTCAAGGACGAGCCAATCCGGCGCTCCAGTTTCAGCAGCTGTTCTTCGGAATAGATCGCGGTGGCCTGTGTGCCCGCCCGGTGCATTTGCAAAAGAATGAATGTGGCGACGGCCATCAATAAGAACGCGCAAAATGCGAGAAAAAACGCGCTGTCCACCGTCAAAACCGACGCCGCCAGCACCATGGCGAACGACAAGGCCGAAAGCAAAACGTAGTCGCGATCTCGCAGCGGCGAGAACATTTTTACGACCAGCCCAAACATGACCAAATGAACCGTAGCCGTCAGAAAGCTGCGCGAAACCAGCAGAACATCGACCAGATAAAACAGGACAAAACCTAGGGCCAGGCGTGTATTCCAGCTCTCCGGCAGAACATAGCTCCTGCGGAGCAGCAGCAGATAACCGCGCCATAGTAGGGCGGCCGTCACGAACAATACCGATGCCAAATCCAACTGGCCCGTGGCCGCCAAGGTGCCAAAGCCGGTCATGACCATCAAATAGAGGCTCGCCAGCAGATATCGGTCCACAGGCGTGGAAATCCGTGCTGGGTTTTGAGCGTCGGCTGTTTGCGTCGCGGACATGCGTCCCCTAATTCTCCGAGGCCGACCGCGGGAAGGGAAGTACTGAGCCGACGTAAAGCAATCGAAGGTCACTTCCGGTCAAGGGGAAAAGTCCGCCCAAGAAAGCTGAACCGGAACGCTCGCCCTTCAGCCCATGAATCTTGATCTTTGAAATCTTCCGACTTCGCATTCCTCCCGAAAGCAAATGGTAGAATCGTTCAGGTCAGACATCGGTTCCACGCGACGTCTTCCCGCCAACCCCGCCAGGTCCGGAAGGAAGCAACGGTAACGGGCTCTTGCGTGTGCAGTGGGCCGCCGGTGTCTGGCTTTTTTTTGTCCGCCGATTGGCCAGCGACCTGGTTACGATTCGATTTGCAAGATTTTCGATCCGAAACGATCTGCTCTCGGAGGAATTGTCAATGCTTCGATGGCTGGTCGGATTTCTACTCGTTTCCGCACTTTCCGCCCACGCCGCTAATCTCAAAGGAAAAGTCACCGACGCCCTGAGCGGTGAAGCCCTGGGTCGCGTTCAGGTCCTGTTAGTGGAAACCGGAACGACGACCGTAACTTCGGAAGACGGAACTTTCCAGCTTCGCAACCTGAAAATCGGCAAGGCCACGCTGCGTTTCAACGCCGTCCGCTACCGCACCGTAACCGTTCCGTTCGCGATGGCCAGTACCGAGGAGACGAAAGAGCTCGAAGTCACGCTGGCTCCGGACAACTTCCAGCGCACCGACAAGGTGGAAGTTCACGGTGACATTTTTCAAGGCGTCGATTCTCCGGCCATCAACGAAACCAACCTGACCAGCTCGGAAATCAAAGAAGCCTCAACCGTCTTCGCCGACGACCCTTTTCGCGCTCTGCAATCGCTTCCCGGCGTTTCCGCCTCCGGCAACAACGAGCTGCTGGCGCAGTTTTCCGTCATGGGCGCGCCGTTTAACAACGTTGGCGTCTATCTGGATGATGTGCTGGTGTTCAATCCGTTTCATAGCGTTGCGGACTTCTCCAACGGTGCTTCGCTCAGCTTGCTCACCAGTGAAACCACCGAAGAAATGAAGCTGCTGCCCGTGGCCTACCCGCAAAAGTACGGTGATGCAATCGGCGCGGCACTCGACATTCGCACCCGCGAAGGAAGCCGCACCACTCCAACATTCCGCACCTCGGTAGGCTTAGCGGATAGCGATTTCCTGGGCGAAGGCCAGCTCGGCAGGTCCAAACGCGGCTCGTGGCTGGCCTCGGCGCGCAAGAGCTATCTGGGCTATTTGCTGCACAATCTAGGCAACAGTAACTTCGCTGACGTATCGTTTTACGATGCTGATCTCAAACTCACTTACGATCTGACGCCGAACCAAACCGTAAATGTACACCTATTGGGCGGACACACCGACGCCAACAATCGCAAAAGCGGTGTAGGCGTGAATGACACCAAGCTGGGCAGCAGCGATTTCTATTTTTACCGAGCGGGCTGGCGCTGGAACGTCAACCACAATCTGCTTCTCGATAGCCGCGCCGCATATGTCGGCCATCCGTTCATCGACCGCAATTTCGCTGGTCAGGAGCTCTTTAACGACGCCTACCACGAATGGGTGGGCGCAAGCAGCGCCGTCTGGAGCTGGCGCAAAGACAACGTGCTCGATGCTGGCGTCACGCTGCGGCGCTTACAAGACCGCGCCATCTATTACGGCTATGATGTACCGCGCCAGCCCCCAAATTCGTCCACCAAGATCAGTGATGACGATTTGCGTGGCTCGGGCTATGTGCAGCAGGCGTCCAGTCTGTTCCACGGGCGGCTGCATATTTTAGGCGGACTGCGTTGGGAGGATCAGCAGCGACAGACCACGCGGCCCTGGCTGCCGCAAGTTTCCGCTTCTTTTCAGGCGGGTCCTTCCACACAACTCCAGTTCGGAGTCGGACGTTACAACCAGTTTATTTTTCCAGACATTTTCAGGGCCGATACCCAATGCTCCACCCTGTCGGAACTTTTTCAGCGCGCTACGCACTACACTGCAACCCTGGAACAGCGCATCGGAGAAACAACGCGCATCCGCCTAACTGGATTTGACCGGCAGACGGACAGCTTCGAATCCCTCCAGCATTCTCCGGGCTGTCCGTCAAATACACTACAGGGTACTTTCGGTACGGGCAACGGTTCGTCCCGTGGTTTGCAAATGGTTTTGCAGCGGCGCAGCGCCAACCGCCTTTCTGGCTGGATCGGATACACGATGGTATTCGCCAACCAAGACTATCCCGTTAGTTTTGCCAAGACCCCGTCAATCCAATATCTGCCCAGCCTCGAAGACCAGCGCAATTCTTTGAACGCCTTTGCCAGCTACCGTCTCACGCCTTCGATCAATCTGAGTGGAAAACTGCTCTACGGCTCGGGCTTCCCAGTGTTCGTCGCGGCGACGACGGGACCACCAGTTGTCCAGCGTCTGCCAGCGTATGCGCGCGTGGATTTCCGCGTCGACAAAAGCTGGGCCTTCTCGCGCTGGAAGATGACGCTCTATGCTGAAGTCTTGAACGTAACCAACCACGACAACCTGATTTCCACCGGCCAGCTAAGCGGCGGGGCGCAAGGTGTGGCAACCGAGCGGGCGCTCCCAATTCTCCCCACCGCCGGCCTAGTCTTCGAATTTTAAGCGGAATTCTAAAGCGGAATTCTAATGCGCCTTTTCTCCCCACCCCCTAAGCTATCCCCATGGACCGCCTAACCCTCTTCGGCCTTTTCGCCGTTACTTCCATGCTGGTCACCTACGCGCTGGAGAATCGCAGCCGCTGGTTCATTTTTGCCTTCGCCATTTCCTGCATGTTGGGCTCAATCTACGGTTTCCTGCAAGGCGCATGGCCCTTTGGAGCCGTGGAAGCCGTTTGGTCGGTGGTCGCTCTCCGCCGCTGGTACATAACCGGAAACGCCCGCTGACTCGCTTCAGTTAACACTCCACCGTTAGACATCCTGCCCTGAATCCCGCAAAATACAAGGTCCGACTACTTTGCAGGAGAACTCCTTGAACCAACCGAAGCGGGCCCTGGTTCGGGCCAAGATCACCGCCCTGGGCACGTATGTTCCGCCCCGTTTGCTCACCAATGCCGACCTTGAAAAAATGGTCGACACCACCGACCAGTGGATTATCGAGCGCACCGGCATTCGCGAGCGCCACATTGTTGAGAAGGGCGTGGCCACCAGCGATATCGCCGTCGAAGCTGCTAAAAAGGCTCTGGCCATGCGCGGGATTGAAGCCAGCGACCTCGATGCCATTTTCGTGGCCACGGTCACGCCGGATATGTTGTTTCCCTCCACCGCCTGCCTGGTGCAGCACAAACTAGGAGCGAAAAAGGTTTGGGGCGTAGACCTTTCCGCGGCCTGTTCGGCGTTTTTGTTTGCGTTACAGAACGGAGCGCAGTTCATTGCCACCGGTGCCCACCAGCGCGTCATGGTCATTGGCGCGGATGTCATGTCCTCCATCATCGATTACACCGACCGCGCCACCTGCATCATTTTCGGCGATGGCGCGGGCGCCGTCATTCTGGAGGCAGCGGATGACAGTGATGGCGATGTGGGTATTTTCGATTTCGTTCACGAAGTCGATGGTTCCGGCGGCGAAGCCCTTTTCATGCCCGGAGGCGGGAGTCGCAATCCCACCACCCACGCCACGGTGGACCAGAAAATGCACTACGTTCATCAGGATGGACAGGCGGTTTTCAAATTCGCCGTCCGCAAAATGGCCGATGCGTGCGCTCAGGTTTTGGAACGCAACGGCTTGCAGGGTAGTGACATTGATGTCTTCATCCCGCACCAGGCCAATCTACGCATCATCAATGCCACCGCCGACCGCCTGTCGCTCAGGCCCGATACCACCATTATCAACATTGACCGCTACGGCAACACCACGGCGGCGACCATCCCGCTGGGAATGCAGACGGCGATTGAGGAAGGCAAGCTCAAGAAGGGAAGCCTGGTACTGCTGGCCTCGGTCGGCGCAGGCTTTACGGTCGGGGCGACGCTCTTGCGTTGGGCTTATTGAGTTCAAGCACCGCGTGGCACAACGGGCAATTGCCATAGCGCTGGCTAATCCAAGGAACTCACCCCTTTCATGCCCGTCAATGGCGACCCGCGCCGAGCGTATTGAATTAATACCCACCCTGTGATTCCGAAGCGAAGCGAGGAGTCCCGGTAACGCGGAGTCATTCCGGTTCCTGCTAGCTTTCTCGGCGTGAGTTCCATAACAAGAAAAAGGAACGGCCAAGGTGACCGTCCCTAAAGGCACTTGGTGGCGCGAACGGGAACAGCTAGTTCTGCTTCATCTCATCTTTCTTCATGCCATCGTCTTTCTTCATCTCGTCCTTCTTCATCTCGTCTTTCTTCATCTTCTTCGATTTCTTTTCCTTCTTCATTCCATCGTGTTTCATGGAATCGTCCTTCTTCATGTCGTCATGCTTCATGGAATCGTCTTTCTTCATGTCATCATGCTTCATGGTGTCGCCAGACTGCGCGAACAGGGACATCGACGTGGCCAGAACGGACAAGGCCATCAGGCTCTTCAACAGCTTCTTCATAAATTCTCCTTAAAAATGAGGCGTAGGGTTTAGTCGGCGCGGGGCCGACAGGGGATACGATCCCGCACTCGGAGGGAAGTTACAGAGAATCAGAGGAAAGTTACGGAGAGATCGAGGCTGCTAGTCGAAAATCAAAATCGCCGCCCCAATCACGGTGGTCCACAACCCACGCTTATCGCCAACCGCTGACTGCGTCACGTTGGCCGTGCGGACGATTTTGTTGGACAAGCGGTAGATTTGCTTTTTCTCATCCCACGACCGGTCCGGATCAAACTCCACATTCAGAGTCGTGGCTAGCATTTCGGCGGCGAGTTCTTCGGCATATTCTCCAGCTGCGTCTTCAGTTTCGCCGAACGAGTGGTGTTCGCTTAGATAGCCGTAGGTGTTGTGGTCGGAGGGAATGGCTACGCCGATGCTCGATGCCAGTAGGCGGTGTGCTTCGCGGGTGGAATTTTCGGCGATGACGGCGAACACTACCTCGCCTGGGCTTAGGTACTTCAGGCCCTGCTTGCGCGTCAGCATCTTACAGTTGGGCGGGAAAATGGAGGAAACGCGAACCAGATTCTGTGCGGCGATGCCAGCATCCCGCAGAGCCAGTTCAAACGAGGTTAAACGCTCTTTGTGTTTCCCGACGCCCTTCGTAAAAAACATCCGCTTCGGGACCATGTTTTTGCCCAATTCTGTAGGTTCCTCCAAAATGGAAAATTAGCGTTGAATGTAACACACTGGAATGTGAACGGCGCGTGAAAATTACAGTTTGCCGAGCCACAGGAACAAAAAGCGGGAACCCGATGGGTTCCCGCTCCCAACATCTGAAAATACCTTAGACCTTAAGCAGCAGCCTTGACGGTGGCAACCTTGACTTTGTCGCCATCGACGGTGCCAGTAACGGTCGCCTTCTGGCCAGCCAGTTTGTCCAGGTCAGCATCTCCGCCGGATAGGGTGTAGACCTTATCGCCGACTACGAGAGCGTAGGCTGAACCCTTCTTGACGCAGCCTTTGGTGCAGGCGGCTGCTTCGCCAGAGTGCTTGGCACCGCACATGGCATCGGACACGGTTCCGGTGAGAGTTCCTTCTTTTCCGCCAGCAAAGGCAGGCAGAGACAGGGTGAAGGCAATGCCGAGAACGGCAACGGTGGAGAGGGCTTGCAAGCGAGTCTTCATTCGGAGATCTCCTAAATTTCTTTCGATTTTCATCCTTGTAACCGTTCGCTTGCGCGGCTAGTTCGCAAGAGAGCGACTCTTTCGAACACAGAAAGCTAGGGCTGCATGGATGTGATATCTGAAAATAACCTACACCTTTTCCGGCTCAATTCATAGATGTCGCGGAATACCTTAGAACCACGTCAACGGTCTTGTCGGTTTCGTCCAAATGGGTGTCGGCCGAGGACCATCGGCCCTGCGGCAGCAGAGTTTGAGTCTGCCGCATAAAGGTCATTTCGTAGCCCGTATCGAATGGCTCGCCCGGTCGCATGGCCCAGCGTTCCCGCAGCCGTTCGGCAGTCTTGGTATCTACCCCTTCGATCGTGAGTTCCCCGAAGTGATACACGTCGCCTTCGGTGATGTGTACGGTAAAACTCGCCGTTTTGGCGGCCATATCCAGATGCGGTTCCAGGTTGCTTAGGATCTTCATGTAGCCGCGCTTGCCGTAGGCCTGGGTCACGGCTGCCAGATTTTCTCGCAACTTCGGAAGGTCAGCAACCGACCCGGCGGGAACGGCGATCAGTTTCTCCAGACTCTCGGTGGGGATGGTCTTGTTCCCGTTCCAATCCACGGAGGCCAGACGAAATTGAGGTCCCGGCTGCACCGGCAATTGCACGTCCACGCGAACGAGATTGGCGTCGGGAGCGGGTTCCGCGTCGGCGATGTCGGTCGTGACTGGTTTGGGCAGTTCGTGGGCGGTGGGCGTCGGCGTTCCGAACTGCACTTGCAGATAGCCTCGGCTCTGGTACACATCGCGGAAATCAAGCCCGGAAATCAAGACCAGCTGGGCGGCGCTGTACTGCTTGCCAATCAGTTGTTTCTGCGCGGCCGCAAGCAGGGCCGGAATCTCGTCAGCCCCAGCGCCGGGAAACTCCACCGAGCGAATACGAACCGAAATATCCTCGACATGGTAGACAAACGCTTCCAACGGGTGTCCCTCGAGGCCAAAGCGGCTGTAGGTGACGTGACCGGGCAGCTGGCGCTCGGAAAGTAGCGCCTGGAGGCCGTCGGCTACCGAATCAGGCAGCGACCCTGCCACGGGCAACTGGTCGCGATATAACGCCACCCGGCCGCGCAGCTTGGCTCGCAGTTCGTCTTCCGTCCACCATACGAAGTTATCCAGGCGAACGGCCAGAAGTTGTGTCGTCTCTTCAATATCCAGTGTCACCTTCACGGTGCCAGCCAATGTGGAATAACTGTAGGCCAGGTTGGAAAACGCTCCGGTGCGGGCTAGGACGTTGGTGGCTTCCTTGAGATCGTCTTCGGTCACGGTCTGGCCGACAGCCAAACCCGCAACTGGAAGCACTTCAGCGGGCGTATAGCGTTTGAGGCCAGTTACGCGAATCTCTTTGATCTTGCCCAGGCTCGAGCCTACAGGTGAGCCGAGGGCGGCTGAAGTGGCGAACAGGGCGATCACCAGGACGGTAGCCAGACAGGCGCGACGGCGGTAAGGAATGAAAATCAAAGCGGCCCAGCCCCTACTTCACGCACAGATTTACGTTTTACCGCTATGTCAATGAAAGCAAGCGCGGAACGGCTCAAGGCTTTGTCCTTGCGGAAGACCAGCGCCAAATCCCTTCGCACCTGCGCATCCGAAAGTGGAATGGCCACCAGGGTATTTGCGGTGGCGTCCTCGTCCACGCTGGACCGGGCGATGTAGCCAAGCCCCACGCCTGCGGCAACAAAGCGCTTGAGCAACTCGCTGGAATCCAGCTCCATGCTGACCTGGGGCTTCAACCTGCGTTCGTGGAAGAGCTCTTCCAATCCATCACGCGTATGCCCGCCCTTGGGCAGAACCAGGGGGAATTGGGAAGATTCCGCCAGAGTGACCGATTTTAGCTTGGCTAGGGGATGCGTCGGTGGCACGATCACCACCAGTTCATCCCGGTGGATCAGGACGACGGTCAGCCGGGTATCTGTCACGGGCAGGGAAACCACGCCAAAGTCGACGGTGTTGTCCGTGACCCATTCTAAAATTTTGGCGTAATCGGCGCGTTTGATGGCCACGGAGACGTCGGGATACAAACGCTTAAAATCGGCGAAAACCTCGGGAAGGATGTGTAGGCAGGTGCCTTCATTGGCGCTGACGGTTAGCTCGCCACGGGGGACCCGTTCAGTCTCCAGCACGGCGGTGAGCAGGGCGCGACGGGTGGCGATGGTCTCTTCGCAGAACTTTTGGAAGACCTTGCCGGAGGCGGTGAGGGAAACTTTGCCGCCGGAGCGGTCAAACAGCTTCGCGCCAACCTCGTCTTCCAGGGAGCGAATCTGGGAGGAAATGGCGGGTTGCGTGCGGAAGCGCTTCTCCGCGGCGCGGGAGAAGCTGGCGTGGCGGGCTACTTCGAGAAAGGTCTCGAGCTGGTCAAAGTCCATAGGGCCGTGGTCGAGTACCGAGCGTCCTATTCAGTATTCCACAACCCGGCGCGGGTGTAGGCAATTTTTGAGCAATCAGGTCGTGTAGCTGCGGGCGCCCTCGCCCGCAGGGTCTTGGGGAGGGGTTAGGGAGGAGGAGCAACAGCGACAGCAAGAACTAGCCCGTGCGGGCGAGGGCGCCCGCAGCTACCCAACCCCCTTGGGGTTATCGCTCCCATAAACAGAAGCAATTTCCCATTCCTGGGCTCAGGCCGATATGCTGCTAGGTTGGGCCGATAGCGCCTGATCTTGAAGGAGCACTGGATGGCTGATCCGAAAACAGTCCTGGAGTTTGCCAAAAAGAATGGCGCTCGCATTCTGGACCTGCGCTTTACCGATCTACCGGGGCTGTGGCACCACATTTCCTATCCTATTGAGCAGTTGGACGAGTCGTCGTTTGAAGACGGTTTCGGCATGGACGGCTCGTCAATCCGCGGCTGGGCTGCGATCCACGAGAGCGACATGCTGCTGATTCCTGATCCGGAATGGTATGTGATGGATCCGTTTACCGAGGCACCGACGCTGGTGCTGATTGCCCAGGTCGTCGATCCTGTGACCAAGCAGCGCTATGATCGCGACCCGCGCTATATCGCCAAGAAAGCTGAGATGTACCTAGCTTCGACAGGCTTGGCCGATACGGCACTATTCGGAGCGGAGGCTGAGTTTTTTGTGTTCGACAACATCCGCTTTGACCAGCGCGAACACTGCGGCTACTACTTTATTGATGCCGAGGAAGGCCGCTGGAATTCGGGTCGCGAAGAGAACAACCTAGGCTATCGGCCGCGCTTCAAGGAAGGCTATTTTCCGGTTCCGCCCACCGACCATTACCAGGACCTGCGCAGCGAAATGGTGATGACCATGCAGGACTGCGGGCTGGTGGTCGAGTGCCACCACCACGAAGTGGCGACGGCGGGCCAGACGGAAATCGACGTACGTTTCAATTCCATGGTCAAATCCGCCGACGGCATGATGCTATTTAAGTACATCGTTAAAAACGTGGCGATTCAGCACGGCAAAACAGTCACGTTTATGCCGAAGCCCATTTTTGGCGACAACGGCAGCGGCATGCACACGCACCAGTCGCTTTGGAAGGAAGGGAATCCGCTGTTTGCGGGTGAAGGATATGCAGGCTTGTCGGAAATGGCGCTTTGGTATATCGGGGGGCTGATTAAGCATGGGCCGGCCCTGGCGGCCATCATTGCCCCGACCACCAATTCCTACAAACGTCTCGTTCCAGGCTTTGAGGCTCCCGTGAACCTGGCGTATTCGCGTCGGAATCGCTCCGCTGCGTGCCGAATTCCCATGTATTCGGCCTCGCCCAAGGCCAAGCGTGTCGAGTTTCGGCCACCCGACCCGAGCTGTAACCCCTATCTGGCATTCGCCGCCATGATGATGGCTGGCCTGGACGGCATCGAAAACCGCATTGATCCTGGTCCACCGCTGGACAAGGATATTTACGACTTGGGTCCTGAGGAGCTTTCGCGGGTGCCATCAATGCCGGGTTCGCTGGAGGATGCCCTCGACGCCCTGGCGCGAGACCACCAGTTCCTGCTGAAGGGTGACGTCTTTACCGAAGAGCTGATCGGAACCTACATTGAGTACAAGCGGACGCGGGAGGTGGATGCGATCCGTTTGCGTCCACATCCGTATGAGTTTGCCATGTACTACGATATCTAGCGTGTTGAATATAAATGATTTAATCGATTGTAACTTCAGTGTGACTAACTTAGTCATGTTGTATATGCTCGGCGGGTGACTAAAGTAAAAATCGGCGATCTGAAAGCCAGGCTGAGCGCACATCTCAAGGTGGTGCGCAACGGTGGACAAGTGTTGGTGTATGACCGCGACCAGCCAATCGCGCGGATTGTCCCCTATCGTGCGGACGACTACGCAGAAGAGATGCAGGACTTGATCGCGCTTGGCGTTATCACGCCGCCCCTCAAGCCCAGGATCGCATCGGTTAAACCACCGAAACCTACGGCTAAGATCATCCCCCAAGACGTGATCGAGAAGATTTTGGAGGAAGAGCGGGAAGGCCGCTAAGTGCCGGAGCTGGCGTTTTGGGCTACGAGCGCACTCGTAACGCTCTGTGTAAGAGAGGAATGCACTCCAGTTGTTCTCGGACTTTCCGAACGCTACGACGCCGTGGTTTGGTGGGCAACGCCTGTTGAGATTGCGAGTGCCTTAGCCCTTTTACTGACAACAAGAATAATTGGCCTGGAGGAATTCGCAGCAGCTAGCGTCCTGGCAGATGGCTTGGCGACACGGTGGGGCGTGGTCAACCCTTCCGACTCGCTGCGCTTCCGAGCTCAGCAGCTCGTGCGGCGTTTCGAACTACGATCGGCGGATGCGCTGCAATTGTCGGCGGCTCTGGAGTGGTGCCGAGAAGCACCGCGAGGACGCGTTTTTCTTGCCTCTGACAAAAAGCTAAGGCGGGCGGCGTTGCTGAGTGGGTTCGACGCGCCCGAGATCGGCTAGCGCGCTCGCCGAGTTCGCGCTTACGCGCCTGGCAGCCTGAGTCAGTAGTCCCACAGAGGCTCCGACGAAAATGCCCGCGTGGTATGCTGACGCTTCGAGTCCACTTCCTTGCAACTCCCCGCGGATCCCATCAGCATTCCGTTTTACGATCCTGTCGTGGCTCAGCCTCGTCTTGGTGGGCTAAAGAGCAGAGTTTCCGAAACGCTTTTCGCCGGCCTCGTTGCGCTTTTGGCCGATGCCCCCGATCCGGACTGGGCTTTGAATCAGTTAGACCGGTGGCTAGCCAGCCATGTGGAAGCAATCGAGAACTTGGAGCGGCACCCGCAGCTTCTTCATTACGCTGTGGTTGTGCTAAGTCACAGCCGCTATTTGGGTGAGACGTTGCTCCGGAATCCTGATCTGCTAGCGACCCTTTTGCGGGAGGACTCTTTGCCGCGGGGGCGTGCGCGGGATGACTTTCATGAGGCTTGGGCTCGTTTTCGGGCGCGCTCGCTCGGCGATCCGGACATGGCTCTGCTGCTGGCGCGCTTCAAGCGCCGCGAGTACGTACGAATTCTGCTGCGCGATGTTCTCAAACATGCCACGCTGGCGGATACGACCGGCGAACTTTCGGCGCTCTCGGATGTTCTGATTGAGGAAGCGGTGCTGGACGCATCCGGGGAGCTTGCTCGAAGGTATGGTCCCGCGCAGCATCTCGACGCTTCCGGGCGAACCGTGGAGACGCCATTCGCTGTGCTCGCTCTGGGCAAACTTGGCGGTAGCGAGCTGAACTATAGCTCAGATGTGGACCTGCAATACGTGTATGGCGAAGAGCAAGCCGCACCCGGCAGCGCCATTTCCAATCGAGAATATTTCGTGCGTTTGGCGCAAGAGATCACGCAAACGCTCTCCCGCGTCACGCAGGAAGGTCCAGTGTTCCGCATTGACATGCGGCTGCGTCCGCAAGGGGCGGAGGGGGAACTGGCGCTCTCCAGTCGTCAAATGCAGGCCTACTACTCGGAGACGGCGCAGGACTGGGAATTGCAGGCGTTGATCAAGGTGCGCTATTCCGCTGGTGATGAAGCGCTGGCCCGCGAATGTATTCGCAACGTGCAGCCCTTCGTCTATCGCGGAGCCGAGGGTGCGACGAAAGTTCCGCTCAGCTTCGCCGCCATCGAAACCGCTTTGCGGGCGCGGGAACAAATGGTGGCCAAGCGTCGACCCGCTCCAGGTGTTCCGGATACGGCCCGGGCTGTCGACGTGAAGCTTGACCGAGGCGGAATTCGCGACATTGAATTCCTGGCGCAATGCCTACAACGCGTCCACGGCGGCAGGGAAGCTTGGCTGCGCTCGCGGGGAACGCTGTTCGCCCTCCAGAAATTGCACGATAAGAGCCACATCAGTGGACGAGATTTTCAGGAACTGACCGAGGCCTACGAATTTTTCCGTCAAGTCGAGCACCGGTTGCAGCTTCGCATGGGCCAGCAGACGCACAAGCTCCCATCTTCGGCGGAGGAAATCCGGGTTCTACAAAGAGCGCTTGCCGAACATCCAGCGCTGCGGCACAGTCCACTCTCGCTCGAAGCGGTTTTACGGGAGCGCATGATGGGGGTCGCTGAAATTTACCGTCGCATCATCCACCACCAGCAGTGGCGCATTCAGGAAGAAAGCGTAGCCGCGGATTTTGAACTCAGCCCGCGCCGGGAATCGCTTGGCGAGCTGCCATATCAGGTGATGCTAGATCGCCTGGGTCAAGACGCGCCGCAAATCCTGGCGGTCATCCGCGATGCTGGCGCCAGCGCCTTGGGCCGGCGCAACCTGCAACGGTTCCTCAGTTCTGTCTTCACCAGTTCCACGCGCTACTCCATCCTGCTGAATCACCCCCAGGCCTTCCCCTCGGCGTTGACGCTTTTTGAAAGCAGTGGATATCTGAGCGATGTGCTGGTGCAGTACCCGGAAGAGTGCGCCACCCTGGCTGAAATGGTGTCGCGTTCCACCCAGGGAACAGGTGGCTACCTCTTCACCCCGCCTTTGCGCTGGGAGGCCGCCGCTCCGGACCCGGTCTTCCACTTCGCCGCGACTTCCAATAGCGGTCCAACGGAAAAGCTTGCGCTTTTGCGGCGGCACTATCGCCACCTGAGTTTTGTCAGTGGTGTGCGCGACCTGGTGGAGCTACGTCCGGTTTACCAATCGCTTTCGGAACACTCGGCGGCTGCGGACGACGTAATCCGCGCGGCCTATGTCCTGGCCGGCCAACCGGAAGGCCTAGCCGTGTTGGCTCTGGGCCGCCTCGGAGCCGCAGAGTTCGACGTCTTTTCCGACGCTGACCTCATCTTCGTCCGTGACGAGGCCCTGCCCGCCGAAGCAGCGAAGAAGGCGGTAGAGCAAATGATCCACTCGCTGGCCGCTTACACGCGCGAGGGCATGGTGTTCTCCGTGGATGCCCGCCTTCGGCCTCGGGGCGGCGAGGGCGAGTTGGTTATCGCCACTTCTTCTCTGGCAACATATTGCGCCGAGGAGGCTCGCTCCTGGGAAGCGCTGACCTATACCAAACTGCGATACCTTTGCGGAACGCGCGCAGTGGCCGAGCAAGCCCTGCAAGCCACGGAATTGGCCTTCGCCCGCTTCCGCAACGATGGCGAGTTTGCCGCCTCCGTGAACGAAATGCGCGTGCGCTTGGAGCAAAACGATCCCGCTAGAAATTGGAAGAGTTCTCCCGGCGGAATTTACGATATCGATTTCCTGACCGGCTTCCTGCTGGTCAAAAGTGGGTCGCCTAAGAAAGATGGATCTCTGCGAGATCGCCTCTGGCGGCTCGCGGATGCAGGAGCCTTGAGCAAGGCCGACGCGGGAACTCTCGACCACGCCGCCGAGCTTTACCGGACAATGGAACACCTCGCCTCGCTTGTGGTTGGCCGCGTGCAAAGGTGGTTGCCTGGCACTAGCCAGGGCCTGGAAGCCACGGAGCGGTGGGCGTCGGGCATCCTTCGTAGAACTTTTCCCGCAGGCCTGACCCCGGTCCTGGAAGACGCCATGACCGCGGTGCGCGACATCTACGGACGCACGCTGAACGTGTAAGTGGCGAGCGTAACCTACAGGATTCCCTGTACACGCGGTTCTCGCGTTAATCATCGAGCAAGAATATTTTCTTTTCTGCCCATCCGGTCTCATGGCCCGTCCGTACCCAGTGCAGGAGGAAGACATGAAACCGATGTACTCAACACTATCCCGTTTAACCCTGCTTTCGGCTGTAGCTTTGGTCGCTGCCGGTGCTGTCGCCCAGGAGGCGGCAACCTTAAAAGCGAATCAAACCTTTGGCTATGGTGCGGACAAGCTTCTCACCTTCACCTACACCCAGAATTTTGATTGCGTGGAACAGCCGAAAAACGACTTGAACCACAACGGCATCCCCGCGCAAAGCAATCCTGGCGAGCTGCAAGTCCCGATTTGCGTGGTCGGAAGCCAGCCTTCCATCAACCCTCCTGGACAGACCGGGAATCCCGCGGTTACCACAGAGCCGCTTTACGTGTTAGTTCCGATGTTCTCTTCCGATAACGACCAGAATCCTGATGATGCCATTTCTTGCAAGAACGCCGTCAGCCAAACCCTGTGCGGTCCCGCACTGGGCAAGACGTTGATCGCGCTGTTTGGGGCGATCCCCGAGGCGTTCAAGAAGACGCCAAGCGTCTACACGCAGTGTCCCGATCCAGGTCTTCCTCCGGGAACATGCACCATGCACGCGTCGCGTTTGGACCTGGCTCCAGTTCTGGCCGCGCTCAAGCTAATTCCCAATGCCAGCAGCAACGTGTTCCTGCCGACGCCGAATCACTCCCACATCGTCAATGACGATGCTGTCACCAAACCAGCCATCTGGTGGCAGGTGATCCCGGTGCTGGTCTTGAAGCAGGCTGACTGGCCAAATAAGGAGGGCACTAGCGGGATCACTTCTTCTGCCGCCATCCAACTGGCTGAGAAGAACGGTGAGGCCGTGGAAGCTCCATCGAACTTCTTCCTGTTCTTCAGCTCCAAAGTCGACGCGCACTCCGCCCACATTCACTAGAAACAACTCTTAGCCGCCTCCACCCTCCGCAAGGTACCGGGGAGGGTGGAGGCTTTTTTGTCGCCCCTCTGAGTCGATCATTCCCACCCCCGCCGCACTTCCGCCAAAGTCTTCTATAATTATCGGTTTCTTACCTCGGAGGGTTTTCATGGCAGGGTCTTACAACGGAGTGGCGGTGCCCAGCGGCGGTGCCAAGATCGGTTACAGCAACGGGCAGCACAGTATTCCTGATAATCCGATCATTCCGTTCATTGAAGGCGATGGTACCGGGCGCGACATTTGGAAGGCGTCGCAGCGCGTGTTCGACGCAGCAGTGGAGAAGGCCTACGGCGGCAAACGCAAGGTTGCCTGGTTTGAGGTCTTTGCCGGAGAGAAAGCGAAAGCCAAGTTCGACAACTGGCTGCCCGATGACACGGTAGCCGCCATTCGCGAGTTTCGCGTGGCCATCAAAGGACCGCTGACCACGCCAGTGGGTGGCGGGATTCGTTCGCTGAACGTAACGCTGCGGCAGGTTCTTGATCTTTACTCCTGCGTTCGCCCGGTTCGGTACTACGCGGGCACGCCGTCGCCGGTGAAGCATCCTGAGAAGATGGACATTGTAATTTTCCGCGAGAACACCGAAGACGTTTACGCGGGGATCGAGTGGGAGCAGGGAACCGCCGAGTGCGCCAAGCTTATCAAGTTTCTCAACGAAGACATGTTGAAGGGCGGCAAGAAGCAGGTTCGCCTGGATTCCGGCGTGGGAATTAAGCCGATTTCGATCACGGGCACCAAGCGATTGGTGCGCGTGGCCATTCAACACGCTTTGAGCAACAAACTGAAGTCCGTGACGCTGGTACACAAGGGCAACATTCAAAAGTTTACCGAAGGCGCGTTCCGGACTTGGGGTTACGAAGTGGCTACCGAGGAATTCCGCGCCCAGGTTGTGACCGAGCGCGAGAGCTGGATTCTTGATAACAAAGACAAGAATCCCAACCTTTCTGTGGCAGACAATGCGGGTTTGACGGAACCGGGCATGGAATACGCGCCGCCGGCCTTCCGCCAAGCCGTGGAAGCGGAAGTCAAGAGCGTGCTGGACACGATCTACGCGACGCATGGCAAGGGCGCGTGGAAATCGAAATTGATGATCAACGACCGTATTGCCGATTCCATCTTTCAGCAGGTGGTAACACGGCCAGAGGAATATTCGGTCCTAGCCACGCCGAACCTAAATGGCGACTATATTTCCGACGCTTGCGCCGCGCAGGTGGGCGGCCTGGGCATCGCCCCGGGAGCCAACATCGGCGACGGCTACGCAATTTTCGAGGCCACGCACGGCACGGCTCCGAAGTATGCCGACAAAGACGTCATCAATCCTGGATCGGTGATTCTTTCCGGCGTGATGCTGTTTCGTCACATCGGCTGGAACGAGGCGGCCGACTTGATCGAACAAGGGATGGAAAAAACCATTGTGCAGAAGAAGGTCACCTACGACTTTGAGCGCTTGATGGAAGGCGCAACCAAAGTGAAAACCAGCGAATTCGCGGATTACATCATCAGCAATATGACGGCGAAGGCTTAGGCGCGCGGTCTTATCATTTCGGCTCCGAAACGGGGCAAAAAGGACTCATTCATGCGTAAGAAAGTTTCCGTAGTAGGCTCGGGCAATGTGGGCGCGACGGCCGCTCACTGGATCGCTTCGAAAGAACTCGCCGACGTGGTATTGATCGATATTCTGGAAGGCATTCCGCAAGGTAAGGCGCTGGATTTGCAACAGGCTATGCCGATTGAGAAGCGCGATTCTCACATCATCGGCACCAACAACTATGGCGATACCGCCGGCTCCGACATCGTAGTGATCACCGCCGGAATCCCGCGTAAGCCCGGCATGAGCCGCGACGATCTGCTCAACACGAACTACAACATCATGAAGAGCGTGGTGAACGAGGTCGTGAAGTATTCACCTGGCTGCATTCTTATCATCGTCTCGAATCCTCTGGATGCCATGGCGCAGACGGCCTACAAGCTGAGCGGATTTCCGCGTAATCGCGTGATCGGCATGGCGGGCGTGCTGGATTCGGCACGTTTCCGGACGTTTATCGCCGACGAACTGAACGTCAGTGTGGAGAACGTGACCGCATTCGTTCTGGGCGGACACGGCGATACCATGGTGCCGCTGCCACGCTATTCCACCGTGGCGGGTATTCCAATTACTGAACTGATGACTCCGGAACGACTGGCGGCCTTGGTCCAGCGCACCCGCGATGGTGGCGCTGAAATCGTGAAGTACCTGAAGACCGGCTCAGCCTATTATGCCCCGTCGGCTGCGGCCATCGAAATGGTCGAGGCGATCTTGAAAGACAAGAAGAAGATTCTTCCCTGCGCGGCCTATCTCGATGGCGAGTACGGCATCAAGGGCCTCTACGTGGGAGTGCCGGTCAAGCTGGGTGCGAAGGGAATCGAACAGATTATCGAAATCAAACTGACCGCTGATGAACAAGCGGCGTTGAACAAGAGCGCCGATGCGGTGAAGGAATTGGTTGGGGTGATTGGCGTCTAGCTGGCGTGAGTCAAAGCAGAATGAATCCAAGCAAGCAAAAAGGCGTGGAAGATATCCGCGCCTTTTTGCTTGTCATCGAAACTAAACCTTCTCGATCTTCACCGCAGTCAACTGGATTTCCTTCCGCGGACGGTCTTGCCCATCCCGCGGCGCGCTCGTGATCTTATCCACGGTCGCCTGGCCTTCCACCACCTCGCCGAAAATGGTGTGCTTCCCGGTCAGCCAAGTCGTTGCCGCAACCGTGATGAAAAACTGCGAGCCGTTGGTGTTCGGCCCCGAGTTCGCCATGGCCAGTTTGCCGGGCACGTCAAAGCTGTGCGGGGAACCTTTCGTTTCGTCCTCAAACTTGTAACCGGGTCCGCCCATTCCTGTTCCCTGCGGGTCTCCCCCTTGGATCATGAAATTCGGAATCACACGATGGAACACGGTCCCGTCGTAGAGCTTCTCGGTGGTCTTTTTGCGGGTATTCGGATGCGTCCATTCGCGCTTGCCTTCGGCGAGCTCAACGAAGTTGTCGACGGTTTTGGGAGCTTCCTTCTCGAACAGACGGCACACAATGTTGCCCTCGGTGGTTTCAAACGTGGCATACAAGCCGGGTTGACGTGACATGGAATCCTTTCGCGAACGGGGTCTGGCCCCAAAAATGTGGAACGGATGCAGCCCTAGATAAATTAGGGCTTCTTGACGGCGGTGCCGGCCGCGGGCTTCTTCATCCCGTTTAGGCCGTGCACGACTGGATGCCGCGCTGGTGTGGTCGCGCCGCCACGAACACCGCCACGAACAATCGTGAGGTGCACAATGCGGACGGGTGTTAGAGGCTTGTCGTTGGGCCCTTTGGGCAGTCGCGCAATCTTCTTTACCAGAGCGATGCTGGCATCATCGCACTGGCCAAAAATGGTGTGATGACCGCTCAGGTGAAAGCTGTGCGTGGAGTCCTCGGTAATGAAAAACTGCGACCCGTTGGTGCCGGGGCCGGAATTGGCCATGGCTAGGCGCCCTGGACGGTCAAACTTAAGCGTCTCGACAAATTCATCCTGAAAACGGTAGCCGGGATCGCCCGTTCCCGTACCCAGCGGATCGCCACCTTGAATCATGAACTCGGGAATCACGCGATGGAAAATGGTGCCATCGTACAGCGGCGTATTGTGCTTGGTCACGCCGCTGGCTGGATTCTTCCAGTCTTTCTTGCCGGTAGCCAGGCCAATGAAGTTCTCGACCGTGATGGGCGTTTCCTTCTCAAAGAGGGTGCAGCGGAGCGTTCCCGCTGTGGTGTTGAATACCGCTACAGGGTTACCGCTTGGCGCGGCGGGCTTCTTGACGGCAGGCTTAGCAGCAGGCTTGACTGCGGTAGCCGTTTTCGCCTTCGGCGTGACGGCCTGACCGAACAGGCCCGCGGTTAAACCCGCAAGGGCCAAACAAAACTGTAACTTGCGCATGGGAAATTTCCTCGCACAGATGAATTGATTCTAGCGATAAGACTGCTTTTAAATTGTACGACACTAGGTTGGTAAAACGAGTTGCGGAGTGAGATGCGGCCCTACTGCGGTGCCGGAGAACTTGCTTCGGGAGCCCGAGAGGTCTCTGTGACTGGGGCATCCAAGGCTGGGGTTTCCGACTGGGGCATCTCGGTTTGAGGAGCGAAGGCGCCCGAAACTACCGGCCGAGCTGCCATCAACGGGCCCGCCGCTGCGGTCGGAGCCAGCTCTACCACCGATCCCGGTGCAGCCACCGCTACCTGACTCTTGTCTTGCAATTCCGAGTAACGGTCGGAAACCATAATGTGGAACACCCATTGTCGCCGTTCTTCTTCTGGTTCCACCAAACCAGCCGCCTTTAATGGCACCAAATAGGCTTCCACCCAATGAATCTGCGCCTTGCTCATGCCGCGGCGTTGCAGGTCCACGGTAACGCCCGCCAGGTGCGACGAAGCAATTTCGCCTTCCGCCGGAGCGGCATTGCGGTTGTGTCGACGCAATTTCTTCTGCACCAGCACGGTACGCACAGCCGAATTCACCTGAATCTGAGCATGAAATTGCTGGTAGTAGGCTTCGGCCAGGTCTTCGACAAAGTCGCGCGTCCAGGGCCGGCAATATCGACGATCCGGATCCAGCCGGGGATCAATGCGTAAAGTTTCGCCGGGAATGATCGGCACCAGCTTGCCTTCCAGCTTCAACTGCTCCATCTCGTTGTCATCCTGGATGCGCGGCAATTCCAAGCGGTCAATTTCCGCGTTTTGCTTCAGCAGGGAATCGTGCGAAGGCCGAAATACCGGATTCCAGAAGATATGACGCCAGCGGTGATGTCGGCGGCCTGTGCCTTTGCTGGTTATTTTCTCCGTCTTGGGCTCACGGTGCTTTTTCAAGCGCGAGGGCTTGGCGGCGCCAAAACCGCACCAAAGCAGCGCAATCAAGCTGAGGCCCAGGGCCCGTCGTATCAGAAGTGGCAAAGTGGCAAATCCTTCAAATGAGGCTTCAGTCTACACGTTTTCCACAGGCCAGTGCCGCACAAAAGAGAGTCCTGAAAGTAATGCCGAAGTGAGCGTACGTGACCCGATGCAACCGGGAATCATGGAGGATTCCGTCTGCAAGAGCGGACGAAAAGAGGCCAATTCCGGGCAATTCCTGGTACTGGACCCAAGACGCCGGGACTCGCGTCTGTGTAATTGCGGGCGCACCCGCCCGCACGGTCTTGGGGTATCGGGGTATTTGTCATAAAGAACAAGACCACGGGGCGAGGGCGCTCGCGACTACACGAGCTGAAGCCCTAAGCCTTACCGCCGGAACAAATCCGTAACCGCCTGCACCATCACATCGCGGCTGACTTCGGAAATCGATCGCGTGAGCGGAATGTCTTTGGGGCAGACCTCCACGCAATTCTGCGCGTAGCCACACTCTTGAATTCCGCCATCGCCCATCAAAGCGGCCAGGCGCTCGTGTTTCAGGGCCTTACCGGTTGGGTGAGAGTTGAAAAGCCCAACCTGCGCAATCGTCGCCGCGCCAACAAAGCCGGTATCGTCGTTAAACTGCGGGCACGCTTCCATGCAGCAGCAACAGGAAATGCACCGCGAAATCGGATACGCGTTTTCCTGCTCACGGGGAGTAATGCGCGGGCCGGAACCCAGATCGTAGGTTCCATCGACTGGAACCCAGGCTTTCACCGCCTTCAGATTTTCAAAAATCACGCTGCGATCCACCGACAGATCCCGCACAACAGGAAACTTACTCAGAGGCTCCACGCGAATCGGTTGTTCCAATTGGTCCACCAGCGCCGAGCAAGCCATACGCGCCTTGCCGTTAATCACCATGGCGCAGGAGCCGCAAACTTCTTCCAGGCAATTGGCGTCGTAGGTCACGGGCGAGGTTGTGGTTCCAGCCGACGTCACCGGGTTCGCGGCAATCTCCATCAGGCTGGAGATGATGTTCATTCCAGGCTTCCACGGCAGCTCGAAGCCCTCCCATTGCGCGGCGCTCTGCGGACTGGCTTGGCGCTTGATCTTGAAGAGGACTGTTTTCGTAGCGGTCTTGGCCTTACCGGCGTTCTCAACGGACATGTTCCAGCCTTCCCCCTGCTACTTCGTAACCTTGTTCTCAACTGCGTTCTCAACTGCAACGTTCTCAACTGCAACATTCTCAACTGCAACCGCTGGCTTTACGTCTGTTTCTCCAACCTTCGTGCTACCAGGACCTGGCAGCTCACAAGTTGCACCTCAACCTCGAACAAGCCATCCATACCCGATCATGAAAAGGCCTGCGGCCAGGGCCAGCCAGTCATGGGTCAACAGCAGCGACCGAACGACAATGAAAGCTCCCAGCCCAACGAAGAGCACTCGCCGAACCGTGTTGAAATTTAGAACGTTCTGCATAAGCTACCTACTTGACCGCGTCATAACGCCGCGGACGAGGCGGCACCAAAGAAACATCAATCGGTTCAAACTCAAATCGAGGCTCATCCGCATCGGGCGCAAACGCAGCCTTCGTCGTTTTGAGCCAATTCTTATCATCCCGTTCCGGAAAATCCGGTTTGTAATGCGCGCCGCGGGATTCATCGCGCATGGCTGCGCCCTGGGCGACTACGCGGGCGAGTTGCATCATGTTGTAGAGCTGGCGGGTGAAGACGACGCTGGTATTGGCCCACTGCGTGCGGTCGCTCAGGTTTACGTTCTTCATGCGTTCGAGTAGATCGACTATTTTGGCGTCAGCTTCGTGGCACGCCTTGCTGTAGCGGATGACGGTGCAGTAGCGCGTCATCAGTTCGCCCAGTTCGCGCCAGAGACGGAACGGGTTTTCCGTCCCCTGATTGTTCATCAGGCCAGCGTTCATTTCTTCCTGGCGCTTGCGCTCGGCGTCGAAATAGCCGTTGGTTGGCGCGGCGGGCAGGCTCTTCGCGTAGCGCATGGCATTCGGGCCGGCCATGAAGCCGCCGAAGATGCAGGAAACGAGGGAGTTCGCACCTAGCCGATTTGCGCCATGGTACTGGTATTCGCACTCGCCTGCGGCAAAAACTCCCGGAATGTTCGTTTGCTGGTTGAAATCGACCCAAAGCCCGCCCATCGTGTAATGCATGCCAGGGAAAATCTTCATCGGCACATCGCGCGGATCGTCGCCGACGAATTTCTGGTAGATCTCCAGAATGCCTTCCAACTTCTTATCGAGAATTTTGCGGTCGATGTGCGTCAGGTCGAGGTAGACCATCGCCTGGCCGTCGATGCCCAGCTCGTTTTCGTACACCACTTTGTGGATGGCACGCGTAGCCACGTCGCGCGGAACCAGGTTCCCGTACTTCGGATACCACTCTTCCAGGAAATACCAACGGTCGCCCTCAGGAATGGAGTTGGCGGCCCGCTGGTCACCTTTCGTTTTTGGAACCCAAACGCGGCCACCTTCGCCGCGCGCCGATTCCGACATCAAGCGCAGCTTGTCTTCGCCGGGAATCGCGGTGGGATGGACCTGAATAAACTCGCCGTTCGCGTAAAACGCCCCCTGCTGGTATAAAGCCGATTGCGCCGAACCGGTGCAAACCACCGAGTTGGTAGACTTGCCAAAAATCGCGCCAATCCCGCCCGTGCAAACAATGATGGCGTCCGCAGGGAAGGTCTGCACTTCCATGCTGCGCAGGTTCATCGCGCAAATGCCGCGGGCCACACCCTGTCCATCGAGCACCGCCGACAGAAATTCCCAGCTCTCGTACTTCGTAACCTTACCTTCGGATTCGAAACGGCGCACTTGCTCATCCAGCGCATACAACAACTGCTGCCCCGTGGTCGCTCCAGCAAAGGCCGTCCGGTTATACAACGTCCCGCCGAACCGCCGAAAATCCAACAACCCTTCCGGAGTGCGGTTGAACGGCACGCCCATGCGGTCGAGCAAATCAATAATCCCCGGCGCGGCGTCGCACATGTTCTTGACCGGCGTCTGGTTGGCCAGGAAGTCGCCGCCATACACGGTGTCGTCCAGATGGATCGCGGTCGAGTCGCCTTCGCCCTTCAAGTTCTTCGCGGCGTTGATCCCGCCCTGCGCGCAAACGGAGTGCGACCGCTTCACCGGCACAATGGAAAACAGATCCACTGACCCGCCCATTTCAGCAATCTTGATGACCGCCGACAACCCGGCCAGCCCGCCACCCACCACGATAATTCTAGGATTCGCCATTCTTTTTTACGCCGTTCTTATTCCACTTATTCAGACACAGCAGGCTTAGCGTTTTCCACTTGACTAGCCCCAACCTCATCCACCGGCTGCTGTTCGTAGCGCACGCGCATGGTGTACAAACTGCCCAGCCCAACGCCGCTCATCACCACAAAAAATCCCAAACAGGCCAGCAACAGACGCTTCTGAGCCTTCTCTCCGGAAACCAAGCCCCACTTCGCGGCAAATAGCCACAATCCGTAAGCGAAATGCCACGACGCGCTCACCAACCCCACCACGTAAAACGCGAGCAGCAGCGGCTGAAACAGCTCCGCCTGCACCTTGCCGAATGACGCTCCCGGATAGGCGTGCAAGTCAATCCCTGAAAATCTCAGCGTGTAGGTATGGAACGCGATGTAGGCAAACGCAATGCCGCCCGTCCAGCGTTGTGCCGTGTACATCCAATTGCCCGACCACGGATAACTCAGCAGATTCGTCTCGCCGCGATACCAGATGTAAAACCCATACCCGGCGTGAAAAAGAATTGGCAGCCATACACCAAACAATTCCAGGATGGGAACCAGTGGCAGGCTCGCCAAGAACCTAACCTGATGCGCGTAAGCGGTCGGACCGTTGAGCACAGCCGAGTTGGAAATGAGAATATGCTCGATCAGGAATGCCCCAACCGGCACAATCCCGCTCAGCGAATGCAGACGCCGCAGAAGAAAACTAACACCCTGACCGGCGCGCAGCGGAGCCACCCCTGCCTTCACCTCGCCAACCGCCGGAACGCTTGCTGCCACGGGGAGTCTCCTTCAGGCTTCTACTTGCGTTTGCGCAACCTTTGATTATCTTTTTGCGGGGTGGGTGAAGTCAAGGACGGGCATGGTTCGCTTCCAAGTTGCGTGGAAGTCAGTGATACAAGAGCACCCGGTATTGTCACCGCAATCAAAATCCATCACAATCGTAAATTGAGCAACCTGGAACGGAGCGAAACCAAAAGTATGAAAACTTCGACCCAAAAGTTGGCTCAGCTCGTTCTCGCCTTTGCTTGTTCCACCACTCCCATCACCATGCAGGCAAAACGCGTCGCGGCCACGCCAGTCGCTCCGGTGGTTCAAGGCTCGGTTCGCTACTCGTCCGACGGCGACGGCCGGGACCAGTATGTCGTTGCCGCTGACGCGCAGCGTGGCAACGTTCTGTGGAGGGTCAAAATCTTCCACAACTCTATCGACCCGGAAAGGGAGGAGGACGTTCAGTGGGTATTCATCCGCGAACTGAAAGTGGTGAAAGGCATGCTTTTCGTAAAGGACGAAAAATCGCGATGTTATGTCTTGGATTTGCAGACGAGGACAGTAAAAGACGCCCCCTGCGCCGACACCTTCTAGGGAAACTCTGATTCAGTCCAATATCTCCAAGGTCTGTCATTCTGAGTGCAGCGAAGAATCCCTACTCTTTGTATTTCAGAAGTACTCTTGCGAGCTTTCTCGCCGTTCGCAGAGCTCAGAATGAAAACAATTGAAATTTTACGACTTAATCAGAGTCTCCCTAGTCTAGGCGTTACGAAGGCCAAACAGCCTTACAGGAATCGCCTTGCCATAGCGCTCGAAGTCTCGATCGGTCGTAAAGATTTCCCAGTGCCGGCTTTGCGCAACCGCACAAACGAGGAAGTCAATCGGCGAACCAGTGATGCCGCGAGCGCGGCACTGGTTACTCAGATGGGCCGCTTCTTCGTAGTCGCCCGCGTCGAGAACCAGATCAGGAAAAGCGCGAAGCTTGTCGCGAACTCGACGGTGCCGTTCCAGTTCCCGGACGCCAGAGAGCAGCTCCTGACGAATCGATCCGATGATTTGAACTCGTCCTTCCTGAATGAGTTCGCGCAACGCCCCTACAAGGCCTCGCTCACGCAGGTTGAGGTCGGTGTCTTTCCGGCGGAACGCCAGCGACCAGACCGAGGTATCCACCAACACCTTCACAAGCGTTTCTTGAGTCGTTCTGCTTTGTAATCGTAAGCGGGATCGTAGTCAACGGTGCCAAATAACTCCAAAATTTCCAGCTGCTTCCTGCGCTGAATGTATTCGTCCAAAGCCGCCGTCACCGCCTCTTTCTTCGTGCGGTGTTTGCCGATCTGCCGGGCTGCTTCGATCAGTCCTTCGTCGATTGCCAGATTGGTCGCCATGTGTGAAGTGTTACACGCTCTAGTGTGTAGAGCAACGGTTTCCTGAGGCGCTCAAGCGGCCTGATCTACCCCTGAAGCCACTCCAGAAACTCCCGGAACGCCGACCCGCGATGGCTCACCAGCGCCTTTTCCTCAGCCGTAAGCTCAGCCAGCGTCTTGTTCAGCGGCGGGAAGAAAAACAGCGGATCGTAGCCAAACCCCTGCCTGCCCCTGGGCGCCCCCAGAATGACACCCTCCACCTTGCCCGAAAAAGTGGCCAGAACCACCCCATCCCGGGCCGCCGCCAGCCAGCAGACAAACCGCCCCGTCCGGACCTCCGCCAGGGCCATTTCCCGGAGCAACCGGGCATTATTTGCGTGGTCAGACGAATTGCCGGAACCAGCCTCCGGCTCAATCCCAGAAGCGTCTGCAGACGTGCTTTTAAATGCCCCGCCAAGGCCCTCCAGAGCCGCGTAGCGCGCCGAATGCACCCCGGGGGCACCTCTGAGGCTATCCACCTCTAAACCGGAGTCATCGGCCAGCACAAGCGATCCTGGCGCGTGCAGGCTATATTCGGTGGCCTTCTTGCGGGCATTGGCCTCAAAGGTCAGGCCATCCTCCACAACCTCAGGCAGCAGGTGGAAATTCGGCAGGCCACCGACGGTCACGCCAAACGGCACCGCGGCCCCGGCGAAGTCGCGGAGTTTCCCAGCATTGGAGGTAGCGATCAGGATTTTAGGCATAAAACGAGGGTCGTGGGGGCGCCACGACCCTCTGCGCAGCATATCAAAGCGGCTTAGCTGCCCCCCTGCTATCCCAAGGAGAGCCGCTAATTTTTCAGCCACGCACTGTGAGAACCGGACAGCTCGCCGTGGCCACGACCTCCGTGGCCGTCGCCCAGGGCAAATGCGAGACCGCCCGCGCGTGGCCGCTCTGCTGCACGCCCATGACGATGATGTCGGCTCTGTGCCGTGTCGCCGCCCGAACGATTGCCTCAGCCGGAAATTCGAAGCGAACGTCGAACTCCAGGGCGCACCAGGGAGCTGCATCGTGCGGAATCAGCGCTTTGAGCCGCTGGATGGCTGCGGTTTTCACCTGTTCGCGGTCCAGCACCGGCACCAGGGGAATCAGGTGCAGCAGGATCAGTTGCGCTTCCGTCTCTTCCGCCAACGTCAGGGCATAGGGCAGAGCGGATTTGGACGCCTCGGAAAAATCGGTTGGGAACAGAATCCGGCGAAATTCCGGGGCATGTTGGGACTTGTGAGGAACCTTCGGCCCCACGCACAAGACTGGGCAGTTGGCCCGGCGGTAAATTTCCTCCGCCACCGAACCCATCGCTAGTCGGCTCAGGCCGGTGCGTCCATGAGTACCCAGAACGATCAGGTCGATCCGGTTCTTTTCCACCATCCCGGAAATGCTCTCCCACAGCGGCCCCTGCTTCAGCACCGGGTGGTGGTGGATGTCTTTCAGTTCGTCCAAAGCCACCAGTTTGGCAAGGCTTTCCTCGGCCGCCCGCCAGGCGTAGTCGAGCGTGACCGGAAAGGGTTCCATGGGGAGCGAGTGATAGGGCTCGGGCGGTACCACGTGAGCCGGGTACAGAGTGGCCTCGTAACGGCGAGCCAGGGCCTCGGCATAGGGAAGCGCAGCTTCAGAAAACACGGAAAAGTCGGTGGGGAAAAGGATGTTATTGAATTGAAGGCGAATATTGGGAACAGTAGCTAGCATGATGGACCTCCTCTGCTGGCTTTGATTTTGCGCGATGGGGCGGGAGCAGTCTGTGACAGGGGTCACAGGTGATTCGATGGGCAATGGGCGGGATTTGAGGTTGGTATTCGTGATGCCGAATCGATTGTGGAACACTGAGGAGGTACTGAGAGAGCTGGACGCCTCGGGCTGGATGCCTCGGGCTAGACGACGGCGATCTGGACGACGGCGATCTGGACGACTTCAGAGAATTCTAAGAAATGTCATTCTCAGGGCAGGCTTTCGCTGCGCTCAGAATGACATGTCTTAAAACCATGTGGAAGGGGCTGGGGGCTGCCGCGGGCTAGTCGTTAGCGCTGGCCGTTGCGGCTTCAGTATCGGCTTCTGCCAGTTCACCCGATCCGCCGCGCTGGCGTTGCAGTTCAACCAAGAATTGAGCCTGGCTCAGGTCGCCGTCGGAACGGACCAGATCCAGCAGAGCATCGTGGGTGCTGGTATCCACCGGCAATTGCGCCAGGGGAATGAATTCCCGGGGCATGCAGCGCAGCTCCGGCGTCACTCCGGGTTGCGAGACTAGAAAATCAAGGAAGCCTTCCACGGCCGCGCGCTGTTGCTCCGTTTCCGCCAGGAATTCAATGCCCATGCCGTGAGCGGGGTGCAACACACGCACCGAGCCTCCGGCGGCCGCGAAGGTGCCGCGGGCTTGCAAAACCAAATCCAGCCGCGTCCCAATCGGGAACGGCGATTCCGATTCCACATAACAAGCGCCCAGGCTCAAATCTGTGAGTTTGCACAGAACTCCCGAGCTCACATCTTGCTCGCTAAGGTTGGGCGCGCTGGAGTCCAGCCAAAGGTTCAGCGCGATGTGGGCCTCTTCGGAGAGGTTTTCAAAACGAACTCCGCTTTCGCCCGTGGAGCGCGTCCAGGCCACCACGCCGTGACCCTCAATGGGAGCGAGCCTCCCCGGCAGCGAGAAGTGGAACGAGAGCTCAGCGAAGTTTGGTACAGGTTTGGAAATCAAAACATCCATGCCGGTTTCGCTCACGTCCAGCAAAATGCCTTCAATGTTCTCGGCGCTCTGCCATCCCAGGGCGACCGGAATCTGAATGGGCACGCGCGTGGTGCGGCGGCGTTCACGACTCATCAGGCTTTTGGTGGCCAGCAGAATGGAACGGAGTTGTTGCTGCGAGAGTGGTTGATACAGAACGAAATGCGCGCCCATACGCAGAGCGGCGCTTCGCTCGGATTCGTTTTGCAAGATCAAGACGGAGAGCATGGAGCCGGAGCCGTTCGCCGGACGCACGCTATCCAGCAACCACGCTGCGTCTCCCGCCTGATCCATTTCGGAAAAGACGAGGTCCGGCGCATGCTCGGGAATGCGAGCCAGCGCCTCGGCTGCGTTCGGTACACAAGTGATGTCAACGCCTTCATTCCGCAGCAACGCTGCCAGCGCTTCTGTCGTGGCCGACGTATCGGGCACGACCACCAGCGCGCGGATATTCTTCATACTCATCGCGGTTCCTTTGCCTGTCCGGTTTTTAGGGCCAGCGGGGAACGGTGGTGCGAGCTGGCGCTGCGGGCTTGGCCTGAGCTACGGGCGCGGCTGGGGCGGCAGAGGCTGCGGCAGCGCGGGCGACTGGGGCTGGCGCTTCATATTCCGGCGCAGCCTGCTGGTGACCTTCGTCCTCAGCCAGCAACGATGCCACGGACTTCAGAGTGTCGGCAGCGCCCTGGAGCGCTTCAATCTGTTTTCCCAGCTCAATGTATTGCGCCTGCTTGCGGCGCAGAACCTCATGGATGTCCTTCATGGTGACCCCCTCTGAAGAATCTAGGGGGAGCCGCGGCTAGGGTCAATTCCCAAGCGTCCTCGCGCAATTACGTCAGTAACGCGAAAGGCCTTCAGCGGGAACTTGCGCGCGGAAACTCGGGCAAAATAATAGGGCTCCGGTGAATTGGAGCCCTCTTAAGTAGGCCTTTTGCGGAATTGAGTGTTTAAGTGCGTGCTGTCTGGCAGACGCGCCTCTTGCGGCGGACCAACCCGGCCAGGCCCAACAAACCCGTGCCCAGCAAGCTCAGTGTTCCTGGTTCCGGCACTGGCAGGGCAATGTTCACATTCGCGCTATTGATGGAGAGCTGGCCATTTCGCATGGGGCCAGTCAGGAGGGTGGCGGTTCCGTTCACCAGCTTGCCCCCCAGCATTCCGCTTACGGTGCCGGTCAAAGTAAACGAACCGTTCGCCATTTGCGTCATGGTCACGGGGCCGCTAAAAGTTCCATTGAAGACCACGGCGCTGGGAAGGCTCTGGATGGAGCCGTTCAGCGCCAAGCTCAAGCTGCCGCCGCCCGCAAAAGTGGCATTGGAACCCAGCGTGCCGCTTGTCAGCGCCCCTGTGGAGAACGTCAGGCTGCCCAGGTTGGCCCCGTTGAAGCTTTGGCCGCCCAGGTTGTGAATCTGTCCAATCTGCGAAGGCGAAGTAAAGCCCGAGCTCGAGGACGTAGACAAGCCACTGGAGCCGATCCAGATCGTCCCGCCGCTGCTGGTGAAGCTGACGCTGCTCGCCGAGGCGCTGATCGGGAGCGCTATTGCCAGGGCCACCGCAGCTATGAACGCCAGAAGCGTTGATTTCTTCATGGTATTTCTGCTTTCTCCCCAGGGTCGCCTGATTCTGGACCCAATGTGGCCCGATCGAGCTAAAAAGCTATTCGAGCTGCTGGAGTAGTAGGGAGGGTGCATTTGGCGAACCACTACCGAAGAGCGCAGGCGCGCCCTTAGATTCATCAACTTACGCGAACCTGAGGTGCCGAGTATTGGGTCCTATGTGCAAAGAATTGCACAGGTCGATCATCGCGGACCGCGAGTTCCGCTCCGCGTGGCACGAGCGTGCCACAGACTAGCCGAAAAGTTGTATTTGCAGGTTCTGAGGCCTGGGTTAGTCTCACTTTGAGCAGTTCTGGGGGAGGGCTGTTCGGGCGCTCTGTGACCTTCGGGTCCAGAGCGCTCTTTAATTTTTTGGGAGAGACAGCCTATCCCAAACCGGACCACGCGACGGTCGCTGAACAAAAAAAATCCGTTTTACTGGCCGAAACCAGCCATTGGGATCGCTTGAGGACTCGCGCCGCCATTATCGGTGATCGACAGGTCAGCTGACCTGGCTCCCTTGGCCGTGGGCTGAAACACTGCGTAGATTGTGCAGCTCTTGCCCGCTCCGAGCGCACCGCCACAGTTGTTGGACTGGGAAAAGTCCCCGGCATTGCCTCCAGTCATCCCAATTTGTGAAATCGACAGCCCACTCACGCCGTGATTGGTTAACGTGACCACCACCGGGGCGCTGGCTACGCCCACCTTCTGAGTGCCAAAATTCACCCCAATCGGGGCGATCGTGACTACGGTTGCCGATCCCGAAAGGGCAGCGGCCTGTGGGCTGTGCAAGGCATCGCTCGTGACCGCCAACTTTCCGGCGGCGGTTCCCCTGGCCGTCGGCGCGTAACTCACTGAAATCTGGCAGCTCGTCGATGCCGCTCAGGCCGCGGGACAGTTGTTGGTCTGATGAAGGGGCAATGGCACCGCTATTTTGGTAATGTTCACAGTCAAAGAACCCGTGTTGGTCAGGGTCGCGTTCTGAACGGGACTGTTTGAGCCAACGAGTTGTGTGGGAAACGACAGGCTCACAGGTGTGAGAGAAGCGCTGGGCGGCGCGCCCTTGCCGTTGCCCAAGGAAATATTCACGGTGGGCGAGCTGGCGTCGGCCCAGGCTACGTCCAGTTTGCCATCGTTGTTGAAATCACCCGCGACTGCGGCTCCGCAATTGGGGAACACCAACTTTCCGGCCATGGCAATGGTGGCGGAACGCCTCGTCACAGGGAAAAATACGAAGTTGGAAACCAAGCCTCCGGGATTGGTGACGCTCGGGGTTGCGGTTCCTGATTTGGCGACATCCGCGGCGCTAATGGACGCTTGCAGGGTGCTGGTGGAGAACACAGATGTGGGGCGGGGCTGGCCGTTCCAATTCACCAAGGGCTCGTGAGGAACTCAGGCGGGAGTCACCGGGGATGAATTGAATCACTCCGCCGAACAATCCTGCGCGACGCCCGTCAACACACTGGTATCCGGATAGCTATACGCGCCCTTGAACGCTCCCGAAGGGTCTTCTCGCGTAAACCATTGCAGCAAAGCCTCCGTTTGCGGGTGGTAGGTGTAGCCGTGGAGGGTGACTGGGACGGTGGAATTGGAGAGGACTTTGATGGGATCGCCGGTTTCCAGGTTTCCGGAGCAGCCGCGGCCATTGGGGAACTGCCAGGATGGGGCTAAGTTGTTGACAAAAGGGTCGTTACGCCACTCGGAGATTTCGTGGCTGAGCGGCGTGATGTCGGAAACCGAGGAAAAAATGCCTTCGCTGGCCCAACTGGCCCAGGCAAAAGTCTGAATCGCGGAATGTCCGGGAGTGCTGGCGTCGTAGGCGGTGTGAAAACCTAAAACGCAGCAATTGCTTAGTTCCCCAAAGTAAAGGAATACGTTGTGGCTCAGGAATAAGGGAAGCTCGGTGGGCTTCAGGCCCTCGGATTGGAGGAGGGTGCTAAGGTGCGAATTGAAGAAGTCGCCGTTCAGGGTTGCCACGAACGCCCCGTCAGGCATCTGGTAGACCTGCGACTGGCCGTACGGCACCACAATCGTGATGGGGGCTAGGCGGCGGGGCGGGTTGAGGGTGGTGTGCCAGCCCTCCTTCATGACGTTGTAGAACTCAGCGCGCTGGACCGCATCGCCAAACTGGCCGACGCCGGTGGAATAGGCCGATTTCACGAAATCTGGCGAATTCAGGGTGGCGCGCAATACCGGATCAATGCGGATGGAGACGTTGCGGCCCGCCGCATCCAGCCACTCTTCAAAGTAGAAGTTGAGCGGAATGGCAGCCGTGTTGATGCGCGTTTCGCCGCCGCGGAGCGGGTCGCCGCCAGCCATGAAATATGGGTAAGGCGTGGATTTAAAGGTAAAAGCTCCGGCAAAGAAAGGGATGGTCCGCAAGGAAGTGGTCGCGGCGGGTGCGGCTGCCGTCGCCGCCAGTTGGGCGGTTAATGCTGCTGGGAGCTTATTGAAGCGCACAAAACGTGGCTGAGCGCCCGTCTGCTCGAGAAAACTGCTGGAAACCTGAGGGGCGACCTGAGCGGCCTTGCCATGCGCCGCCTGAGCAAACGCCGCCGCCGAGCAGAGAAGGGCAAGGCTAAGGGCTAGCGGCAGACTTCGACGCATACAGCACGATCTCCTGGGTCAGATCAGTTCGGTAGCAGCGGGGGGATGTATCCAGGGCGTGCAACACGAGCTTCCGGCCCCGATGTTTCGATTCTCAGCTTCGCGGGGGGAGCTGTCAAGTTCCAACCAGGGCAAGCCAACCCGGAAGTTCGGCTTGTCGGGGGCGGGTGCGAGAGATTGCTTGGAGTCAGCGCGAGAGCAACGCAGCGGGCAGAGGTTTCCTGTGTTTTTGGGAAGGACCTCATGCACATTAAGGTTGCAGAATCCTTTTCGCTGAAGGCTTCCGGAACAGTCGCGGGAATTACTTGGCGTCCGGCTTACTCTTTTCAAACTTCAGCGCTATATCCACACGTGTGTTTCGTCGTTGATGGTTTGCGTGTAGAGGGAAGGTCCACCCATCCAGCGAGGCCAGTTCTTGCGGATGCTTGGTGAGGAATGAATTCACGCAGTCGGCGATATCGAATCGCCCTCGTGGATTTCCCGGACTCGGCGGACGAGCTTGGTGCGTTCCGGATCGAGATTCTGGATGTCGAGCTTGCCCATAGCGCGGCTGTTTGGATAATGATGCGCCCTGAGAGATTCGAACTCCCGACTTTTGGTTCCTAGTGTATAGGGGCTAAATTTATTACAGAAGAGCAGTGGATCGGTGGTTCCAAGAACACCTTGGGCGAACGATGCGCGGGAGGCTCACCAGGGCAGGGTTTAGCTGGGTGACTAGATCAGCAGCCGTGGCGAAACTCCGGGTTCAAAATCCAGCGCCTGAAGGCACTTGTTGTTCGGCGTTTCCGGTATGCCTGAAGGCATACCCTGATACGAATCTCACTTCCGCCACGGGCGGTTAGGGCGACGACAAGTTGTTGCGATTGATGCCGCGAAAACGGCTTAACGCCTAGCGGGGGATGAATTTAAGAATGGTGCGCCCTGAGAGATTCGAACTCCCGACCTTTTGGTTCGTAGCCAAACGCTCTATCCAGCTGAGCTAAGGGCGCGACGGGTGCCACGATGTGATGCGTAGAAGACTGTCCTGAGATTATAGCAAAGGGACGTGGAATGGTTACTAGTAACCTGTGTTGCGGCTGCGTGGTGGCGTGTCCCAAAATGAGTCGATTTCCCGTTTCGGCGCTCTGGCGTAATTCTTTCCACTGCTGTAGCAAATCCTACTCGGCTGAAATCCTTACGGAGCAAGGGTTTTCAGCCTTTTAGCTTTGGTGGGGGAATTGCAACTCTTTTCACAGACGAAGTGGCGCGCAACGGGGTGCAACTGAGGAACTTCGGCCAGAGGTCTCGGAAGCACCCCTTGCATTTGTCGCAAAAAGCCCTCCCCCGGCTCTCCCCCACTCCCTCACAACGGTTCTGTTTTTAGGTCAAATGGCTGGCTGAGACGGCGTTGGACAAGTCTGCTACTTGATTCGGCACTTCGATTCGGCACTTCGATTCGGCACTTCTGCCCAAATTCCGGCTGAGAGTTTTTTGAGCAAAAAATAACCGGGCGGTTAGGCCCGGTTCTGAAGCGACAGGTTGCGGTGCGTTCCATCGCAATCCGGCGCAGACTTGCGGCGAGTTTTCGGTCTCGTGAGAGGCCCGGTCTTGTTGTACCTTCACCGCTCGTCCCCAGAAGAGATAGAGAGAGGAAGCTAGGAAACGAACACTGGGGAGGGAGCACGATCCGGGCCAAGGGGCTGTTTTAGGTAAGACTTGCGGTTTAATTCTCCAAACTATTGAAAATAAATGAACTTATGGGTGCTTGGCGTGAGCCTTCTCGGCCTGCTGGCGGTCCGGTGGGAAGCGGTGGAGGCAACTGTTTGCACACTTTTGCCGCGCTGCAAGCCAAGAACGAGCCGCCTTGGGGGTAAAAGCCCCGCATTTTTGGTGCCTGGTCGGGGCCTGAAGGTCCGCTCTGCCGTGTCGGGCGTTTGCAGGGAGTTTTCACGCACGATCTGAATCCCATGGCTTTATTCGGGTTGAGCGTCACGGCTAGAGTGGCCGCTGAAAAAATCACTTTCCTGGATCAAGCCCTTACCGCAGGGGCTGAAGCCCCTCAATTTTAGGGCTGTGTCACCGGGCTGAAGCCCGGTGCTACCGTGTCTGGCATTTGCCAGGAGTTCTCACGCAGTCCGTAAAGTGCTGCGCCGCCCAAAAGCGGAAGCTCAAGCGACTTTTTGAGCAGTCCGTGAAGGCGTGCCCTCCAAGGCGTCTCGAGGGGCTTATGAACTGGGTCCTATTCGCAGGGACTTAACCAGAGCTCTGCTCCCCCTACAGATCTCTATCCTTCCTACAGATCTCTATCCTTAGAGCTCCCGTCGACCTTCCATGGCTTTGTGCATGGTGACTTCGTCGGTGTATTCGATGTCGCTGCCGGCTGGGACGCCGGTGGCAATGCGGGTGACTTTGACGCGCAACTTCTTTAGGGCGTCCGCCAGATAGCTGGCCGTGGCCTCGCCTTCAATGGTGGGGTTGGTGGCGAGGATGACCTCATCGACCTCGCCCTGGTCGACTCGTCGGGTGAGGTTGGAGATGCGGAGGTGCTCCGGGCCGACGCCGTGCAGCGGGGAGATGGCTCCGTGCAGCACGTGGTAAACGCCGTTGAAGTGCTTGGTTTTCTCGATGGACGCGATGTTCGTAGGCTCCTCGACGACGCATACCAGGCGGTGGTTGCGCGTCGGGTTGGTGCAGTAGGTGCAGGGATCGATGTCGGTGATGTTGTTGCAGATGGAGCAGAGCCGCAGCTGGGCTTTGAGATCGCGCACGGCAGTGGCCAGCAGTTCGGCGTTTTCGTCGCTCGAACGCAGGATGTGAAACGCCAGCCGTTGCGCCGACTTGGTGCCAATGCCGGGGAGCTTCTTGAGTTCTTCGATCAACCGCGCCATTGGCTCAGCAAAGCGGCTCATGGGGATCCTTCTGGTTAAGATTTATGACTTGGTAATTTGAGGCTGGGTGTTGCAAATTGCCAAAATACAAATTCCAAATCGCAAATTCCTTAGAGGCCCGGCAAGCCTAGGCCGCCTAGCATCCCGCTCATGCCGGACTTCATGGCTTCTTCCACCTTGCGGCCAGCCTCGTTCACGGCAGCCGCGACTAGATCTTGGAGCATTTCGAGGTCATCCGCCTTTACCACTTCGGGCTCGATCTTGACGCCGAGAATGTGCTTGGCTCCGTCCATTTTGACGACTACGCTGCCGCCTCCCGCAGAGCCTTCCACCACGGTGGCCTGCATCTTCTTCTGCATGGCCTCATATTGCTGGCGGGCCATCTGCATCATGTTTTGAACGTCGAATCCACCCATACAGAGACCCCAGGGGCTGAAGCCCGATCCTTTGCGGTTGCTAGCGGCACGGCTGAAGCCGTGCCCTGATACGAATCTGCAAGTCTGCTGAACATCGAACACTTGCGGCCGAAAGCTGAAGGCGATAGCTGCATGCTTAGAGCCAGAAGCTGATGGCCGACAGCGCTACTTCTTGTTCTGATAATCGATCACTGTTCGGATTTCCGCACCGAACGTTTCTTGCATTTTGCGGACAATCGGGTCTTCCGCTACTCGACTGGTGCTGCCGCCGGCTTTCCTGGGAGCCTTGGTGGTGGGAGTGGCATTGGCTTCGCCGCCGCCGGAGACCTTTAACTTGGCGGGGCGTCCCAATGCTTGGCTGGCTGCGGCGTTTGCGGCTTTGAGCGGCTCAGGACCCAGGGTCATTTTTACGGTGAATTCGGAAGCGGTGAGCTGCACGGCGGGCTGGGTGCCCTCAAAGTACCAGCGGCCGCTGCTCAATAGATTTCCGGCCATGGGGTGGCCTGCGCTTTCGACGGCCGCGCTCACGGCCGCGCCGAGTTCTTCGGGTGACAAAGGAGTTTCAGCGGAGCGAACTGGTTCGGAAATCGCGGCTTGGGGACGCGTGATTTCTGGGCGGGCGGCGGGTTGAGGCAAATCCGCTGGCGCGGCTGACCCAAGAATGACAGCTTCCGCGGCCGGTGCAGAACCCTGACCGAAGGGACTTGGGGAGGTTGCCGTTTCGGTAGCAGAACTTTGCGGTACGGCACGTGGGCCGGGCGTGTCCGCCGCCATTTCCGGCTTGCCGAATGGTCCTTTGCGCGCGCTATCCGCGGCAAACGGGGAGATCGACCGTGGCGGCTCCGGAGTGCGTCGCACGGGTGTGGCGGGGAGTGCGGGCCGCAAGGGTGCTTGTGTTGCTTGTCCGGCAGCCGGACGCAGCGCCGCTGGACCCGACGCGATTGCTCCGCTGAGCAACTGCTCCATGGGTAGCAGGCGCTGGGCATGGGCCATTTTGATGAGCCCCAGTTCGAGATGGAAGCGCTGCTCCTGCTTGTAGCCAAGGTCGCCGTGCGTGCGCAGCATGATCTGCAAATGCCGGGTTAAATCCTCCTCGCTGAATAGCTCGGCAATGCCAGCCGCCCGAGCGCGTTCATCGCTCGAGACCTGCAATAGTTCCGAATCCGCGCCGGCGACTTTGGCGAGGAGCGCGTTGCGAAGGAAGCGCACCACCTCGCGCGCGAAATGCACGGCGCTGTGACCCTCGGTCATCAGCCGGTCGACGAGTTGCAAGACCGCGCGGGTATCGCTTTCCGCCACGGCTCGCATCACCTGTTCCACGGTACCGGAAGGTGCCGCGCCCACTAGTTGCCGCACCGTGTCCGCCGTCAGGCGGCCTTCGCTGCTGGCAATGGCCTGATCCAAAATCGAAAGTGCATCGCGAACCGATCCATCGCCCGCCTCGGCCAGCAACGCTAACGCGTCTTCGTCCGCCGCGATGCCCTCGCGTCCGGACAGGTCGCGCAGTTGCCCTAGTATTTGCTCGAACTTGACGGCATGAAAACTGAAATGCTGGCAGCGGGAGCGGATGGTCTGCGGAATATCTTCCGGGGCGGTCGTCGCCATCATGAAAACGATGTGGGCTGGCGGCTCTTCCAGGGTCTTGAGCAGGGCATTGAACGCCGCGTCGGTGATCTGGTGAGCTTCGTCGAGGATATAAATCTTGTAGCGATCCCGAGCGGGACGATAGCGGGCACCCTCGCGCAGTTCGCGAATTTCATCGATGCCGCGGTTGGTGGCGGCGTCGATTTCGATGACGTCCACGGAATTGCCGGCGCGAATCTCGGTACACGAAACGCACACGCCACAAGGCTCGGTCGCGGGCTTTTCTGCTTTGCCGTCCGCGGCGCGGCAATTCAGCGCCATGGCCAGAATGCGGGCGATGGTGGTCTTGCCAATGCCGCGATGCCCGCTGAAGATGTATCCGTGTGCCAGGCGCTCCTGCTCGATGGCGTTCTTGAGCGTGCGGGTGACGTGGTCTTGTCCAATGACCTCGGAAAACTTCTGCGGACGATACTTGCGGGCTAGGACCTGATAGCTCATGCGAAGCCTCGATTATACGTGACGGCGTAGTGGGCGGAAGGCCGAGCGGCCATGCTAAATTGCGGATGTATGAAGACTCGCTTGACTCGCCCTCGGCTGGCAGCTAAGAAGAAATCTGGGCGCATCTCGGCTGCGGGAATGCGGCTGAAGATCCTGCGAACCATCGCCAAGATTCCTCAGGGCAAGGTCAGTACGTACGGTGCTGTGGCCGCCGCGGCGGGTTTTCCGGGACGCGCCCGTCAAGTCGCGCGGGCGTTGCACGGATCTTACGGGGTTCCGTGGCAGCGCGTGCTGGGTGCTGGAGGAGCGCTGAAGACGCAGGGTGAGCACGCGTTTGAGCAGAGGTTTCGTTTGCAGAGTGAGGGGGTGGGTTTTCGGGGGAAGAGAGTGGATATGAGGTTGTATGAACATCGGTGGAAAATCCTGAAGACCTCGCGGGCGGGGGCGCCCGCGCTAGACGAGCTCTAGGTCTTGAAGCGCTCGTCGATCTCCACCTGGTAGCCCTTCACCAGTTTATTGGTTTCGCTGGCCATGCCCACGACCGCCATCAGCTCTTTGAGCTGCGCGTCGGTCAAGCCTTTGCTGCGCGCGGACGCGGTGTGCGAAGCAATGCAGTATTCGCATTGGCTAGTCACGCTGACGGCTACGTAAATCATTTCCTTTGTCACTGCATCCAGCGCGCCGGGAGCCATCACCTGCTTGATCGACTCCCACGTTCGCTTCAGCGTAGCCGGATCGTGGGCGATGGCCTTCCAGAAATTGGTGATGTAGTCGGTTTTGCGCGTGGCCATGATGTCGTCGTAGATGGCGCGCACTTCCGGGCTGGCCTGCTCGTATTCGATTAAGCCGAAAATTGCCATGGTCTCCATCCCGTTCGCTTTGTCGCTTCAGATTAGATCTGGGGTGCTTCTCCCGCTAGAACCTTGCCCAACTGCGCCGCTGGGCACCGCAGCCCCACGTAGAAGGTCCCAAAAAGTGCGTACACAGCACTTACTTCATCGAAGCGCATTTCGTAAATCAGTTTCTTGAACGAAACAGGGTTGTCCGCCCAAAGCGTGACGCCCCATTCCCAGTCGTCCAGGCCGATCGACCCGGAAATAATCTGCTTCACTTCACCAGCGTAGCGACGACCGATCATGCCGTGTTCGCCCATCTGCCGCGCTCGTTCTTCAAATGGAACTTTGTACCAGTTCTTGTCTTCGCCGCGGCGTCGGTCCATGGGATAAAAACACACGTAGCGATTCGGCGGAATGGAGGGAAACAACCGGGGCCGCATGGCCTCCCGTTGGCGGTCCATGTTTTCCTGAATCCCAGCATCCCACTCGGGCGAGTGCGGCTCCAGACCGCGATCCGCCAAGGCCTTGTAAATCTTGGCCGTCGATTCATACAGCCCCAGCTCAATGATGGAAACGTACGAAGTAGTAATCTCCAGGTAGTCGGCGATTCGCAAATTTCCCATGGCCAGCTCCGCCTGGTTCAGCTCGGCAAAAGAATTTCGGAAGTGAACGAAAAGCAGATCCGCCTTGTGTCCCAGCATGGAAAACAGGGCCGAGGGTCCGTCCGCGCGCTTTTCCATGGCATCGAGCGCCGCCTCCGCCTCGTTGAGAATCGCCACTTGCTCAGCCAAGGGCAGCTTGCGCCATTCCGCGCGGCGAAAGCGCATCATCTGATGCAGCACGGCGTAACCTTCTAAAGTTAGCGGAACGGGCGGGGCTTCGCTAGCGGATTGCGGGCGGATATCGTGAGTCGTCGACATGGGGATTCCTCTTGGCTGGCGGTCGCTGTCCCGACCATTGTAACTGGTTCGCCCCGCTTGTTCCGCGCGTGATGCACCTCTGGTAGCATGTGCAATGTGCCCGACCCAAAAGAATCCCCTTCGGTAGCTGTGGAGCGCGCGCTGGCCATTCTCGAGGCCGTGGCACAAGGCGCAGCCGGGCTGACCAACGCCGAAATCAGCCGCAAGCTTCGAATTCCTAAGAGTTCCGCCAGTTATATTTTGCGTACGCTGGAGAAGACCGGCTACCTGCGCCGTGACGAGGAAACTTCCCGCTACCGCGTGGGAGTGAAAGTCTTCAGCCTTAGCCGCAACGCGCTGACCGGCATTGATGCGCGCGAAGTGGCCATGCCTATCATGCGCGAAGTGGTCGCGCGAACGCGGCTCACCTGCCACCTCGCGATTCTGGATGGGTCGGAAGCTGTGTATATCGAAAAGGTGGATGCGCCGGGGTTTATTAAGGTCGATACTTGGGTAGGACGGCGCATGTGCGTACACACCACTAGTGTGGGTAAGGCTGTGGCTGCCTATCTGCCGCCGCCGCGGGTGCAGAAAATTCTCGAGACGGCGGGCATGGAAAAGCGCACGCCCCACAGCATTACCACCCCCGCGGCGTTTTTCAAAGAATTGGAACGAGTCCGCGAGCAAGGTTTTGCGCTGGACAACGAAGAAAACAGCCTGGGAGCGCGCTGCTTCGGCGTGCCGATTTTTAATCAAACGGATGAAGTGGAGGCCAGTCTGGGCCTGAGCGGCACTGTGGGCCAGGTGAACCCACAAACCCTGCCACAATTGGTCGATGATCTGAAAGACGCGGCCTGGCGCATTTCTCGCCACCTGGGTTGGCGCGGCACCAAGAAAAAGGTTTCCTTAAAGCGCTAGTCGTTCGGGGCCGTACGTCAGCCGCTGTGGTAAAACTAGCCGTGGCGTTTTACCTCGGCATTGACGGCGGCGGCAGCAAGACTTCGTGCGTCATCGGCGACGAGTCGAACGTTCTAGGAAAGGGCCACGCTGCGGGTTCCAACGTTTTGCGCGTGGGGGAGCCAGCTGCTCGTGCCGCCCTGCAAGGGGCCATTGTCGCCGCCTGTGCCGCTTCCGGCGTGGAGTCTTCCACTCTAACCAATACTTTTGCGGGCGTGGCGGGTGTGGGGCGCGCTGACGTCCGTGAGTTTGTCTTGCAGGTGCTTCGCCAGGTCGTGAGCGGCGAAGTCTCTGTCGTAACCGACGCCGATATCGCGCTGTATGCCGCCTTCAGAACCGGCCCTGGCGTCGTCGTGATCGCCGGCACCGGTTCGATCGCGCTGGCGCAGACTGGCCAAGGTATCGCTGACCAAGGTATCGCCGACCAAGGCAACACCGCCCGCGCCGGAGGCTGGGGCTGGGCCATCTCCGACGAAGGTTCCGGGCCATGGATTGGACGTGCCGCCGTGAGGGCGATCTTGCGGGCGCGTGATACCGGGCACGTTGCTGCGATGGAACGCGATATCCTGCATGCCTGGCAAGTCGCCGATTTTGAGCAGCTAGTGCGCGCCGCCAATGCTCTGCCACAGCCTGATTTCGGTGCGCTCCTGCCAATTGTTGTCCAAGCGGCGGATGCGGCGGATCTATTGGCCATCGGCATCTTCACCGAGGCCGGAAGGGAGCTGGCTTCGCTGGCGGCTCTGGCGGCGAAGCGCCTTTTTCCGGAGGGGAAGAACATCCGCATGGCCATGTCCGGCGGTGCTTTCGAACATGCCCCCGGTCTGCGGAAAGCTTTCTACAATAGTGTTCAGGAACGTTTGCCCAACGCCGAGTTGCAGGCGGAACTGGCTGATCCAGTGCGGGGAGCTTTGCAAATGGCGCGCGACGCGGCAAACAGAGTCTGACCATGGCATCCACTGGCTCTCCCATTCCCGATCCGAGCGCAAACGACAGCGCGGCAGATGCGTGGCTGGCGGCAGCATCGGATCCGGCAATTTCCGAGGCCGCTGCCCTGGTCTTGCTGCGCCAGAGCGCTATGCTGGCCGTCGCCATCGAGGCCTTGGCCAAGAATCGCGCCATCGCCAGCGCACGCAAAGTGCAACGCGCATTGCTACTGCACGCGCACACGCCTCGCCATGTGTGGTTGCCCCTGACGCGAAACTTGTTCACCCTGGAACTGGTGCAGGTGGCGCTTAGTCCCACCGTTTCAGGGGACGTGCAGCGCTCCTGCGAAGATGCCGTGCTGGCGCGAATCCGGACGATTTCGCTGGGCGAGCGCAAGGCGTTGGCGCGCCGTTCGACCACCCGCTTAGCGGCGGCTTTGCTGCTCGATAGCGACGGTGCTGTGGTGCATGCGGCGCTCGACAATGGTCGCTTGACGGAAGCGGGTGTTGTGCAAGCTCTGCTGCGGCAGGTTGCGTCGCCAGCGTTGGTCGAGGCCGTTTGTCATCATCCAAAGTGGTCGGTGCGGCGCGAGGTTCGTCTGGCTGCGTTGCGTAACGAACACACCACGCTGGCAGTGGCGCTGCAGTTTGCCTATGAGCTGAGTCCGCGGGAGCTGCGGGAGATATTGCATGGGTCGTTGCTGCGGGCGGAAATTTGCGAGGTGTTGTTGCGGGAGATTCCTGAGTCTGAGTGAGGTATTTCGGCGGCGGTGGAAGTGACTGTGGGGAACTCCCTGACATTGCCAATAATTCTTAAGAAATGTCATTCCGCGCGAAGCGAAGAATCCCTACTTCCTTCACGGTGCGATATTCTTGCCGCCTTTCTCACATTGCCGCCAGCAAGTGGGTGCCATGGGCCAGCAGCAAAGTGAGAGAGTTTGCGGCGGTGCTGCTTGAATCGAGGGTCCGGGGATTCCTCGCTTCGCTTTGGAATGACATTCGCTGCGGTGGAAATCAAAATTGAAACTCCAACCCCTAAAAGCGCTGCGAGACTCCGAGCTCTGGTCCGCTGCATGGGAGCCGGTTTCGCGCCCAGCTGTTCTGGGCTGGACCGCCTTTTACGTCGCCTTCCTCATCTACGCCGCCACCAATGCAAGCGGCTTCCTGTTCATCGATAGCGCCAATCTGGTGGTCCATGAAGGCGGCCATCTCCTCTTTGGCTGGCTCGGACAAACGCTGGGCTTGTGGGGCGGAACCATTCTGCAATGGGCGGTCCCGTTGCTGCTAGCGGCGTATTTTTTCGCCCAGCGGCAGACGACGGCGTTCGCGTTTTCGCTATTTTTCTTTTTTGAAAACTGGCTGTACGCGGCGAGTTACATGGCGGACGCGCGGGCGATGGCGTTACCGCTCGTGACAACCGGTGATCCGGATTTTATCGAGCACGATTGGAATACGATTTTCAGTAGCCTAAGGCTGCTGCCCTATGACACAACCATTGCCGGAGTCGTGCGGCTCGGGGGTTGGGTCGGGATGCTTGGAACGGTCGGGTGGTTGCTGTACCAGGCTTTTCAAACGAGGCGATCTACCCTCGCATTGTGACTTTGCCCGGTATTGTGAACAGAAACGGTTCAGCCACTACTTCCGAGACGAAAACCCCGCTCCGAGTGCGTAGTCTCCCAGGGGCCCGAACGTGCGCTTTTCCGTATACAGTCGCCACCGGTGCCACACAATTCGCAAACTGGCCATCACAGGAATCGACAGGTACACTCCCAGCACGCCCGCTAACTCTCCTCCAGCCAGAACTCCGAACACGGCCGCCAGGGGATGTAATTCCATGCGTTCGCCCATGATCTTGGGCGAGATGACGTAGTCCTGAATTCCACGCCAGACCGCTAGGAAGACCACCAATCCAATCCAGTGCTGGTAGCCGAGCAGTAAAGCAATTCCCAAAATAAGAACAGCCGCGACCAGGGGTCCGACCACCGGAATGAACTCCAGCAAGCCGCCCGCGGTGCCCAGGGTCATGGCATAGGGCACGCGCATGATGCCGAGTCCGACCGAATACACCACCAGCGACAAGAGCGCCAGACTCAATTGGGCGCGGATGAAGTGCGCCAGCATCTGATTCATATCCGTGAGGACGCCTTCGAGGAATTCTCGTTGGGCGCGGCCCTCGACCGAATTCAGCAGGAACTGGCCAAAGGCGTGGCCATCGCGCAGGAAAAAAACGGAAAGAATTGGCACCAGTACCAGCAGCCAGGCTTGCTTGGCTGCCTCGGCAAGCCGCAGGCCCACGCGTTGCGCCAGGTTCAAAACCTCGGCGCGATGGTTCACCAGGATCGTCTTTACCCACTTCCGTGTGTGCGCGCTCCATCCGTTCTGCGCGCCAATCTGATCGGCGATTTGCCCAGTGCTCAGCGTTTCCACCAGCGGATTGACGGAATCGTTCAAGCGCGTCGCCTGTTGTGCAATTCGAGGTCCCACGGAGAGCAGGAGCCAAGCCACTAGCGCCAGCAGCACCACATAAATTAGAGCGATCGCCCGAGTGCGCCCCCGAACGATTTTTTGCAGACGCGACACCAACGGGTCCATCAGATAAGCAAAGAAGATCGCGAACAAAAACGCCACTAGCGTATGCCGGACGGAGTAGACAACGTACAGCCCCAGAGCGAACAGGAGCACCGTGAAGAGAATGCGCGATGTGCGTGTGTCAACTGGGGTCAAATGCGGATCCTTCTACTTTTATCCTAACTGTGAAAGTGGCGTTGGGCAAACCCCGTCGCGGATCTGGGGGGATGGCATTTCCTCGGGGGGCGATTTCCGTTTCTGGAAGACTGGCCCGGAGCCCACACAGCCGCAAGGACGGCATCTTGTTTTTCTCTGGGTTTCTGTGGTGGATTGCCTTAGATCACGGTTGTCCCCGAAGCCTCGCGCGTCCGCTTATTGGACGGAAGGTCTCGAGGCGGCCGCGTTACATCAATTCGGCCATGGCCGCATCCAGCGCCGACTTTGGCGGGCGAACGCGATCCTGGGACAGCGTGGCCAGCGGGTCGTCCACCATGTTCAACAGGTCCACGAACGAGGGCTTGTCGGGATTGATGTAAAACACGCCGGTGAGGACTTCGCCTTTAACGTGGGCATCATGCAGTCTCTGCATGGCCAGGCCTTGGTCGCGCGGATCGTAGTCTTCTTCCAGTTTGCGAAGCAGTAGCTTGGAGCCGTCGTGCATGGTGACGTTGACCGCGGTGCCTGGCTCGTACTCGACGTCGATTTCCTCGAAGTGGGGTACGAAGCTGACCTCGTGCAGAGGCTCCTCGTGGTCTTTCATGTACTGATAAGACTTGGTGGAGCCTTCATGATCGTTGAATGTGACGCAAGGGGAGACCACGTCGAGCATGACGGTGCCCTTGTGGGCGATGGCGGCCTTGAGCATGGCGCTGAGCTGCTTCTTGTCGCCGGAGAAGGAGCGACCAACGAACGTGGCGCCGAGCTGCACCGCGAGCAGGCAAGTATCGATAGGCGGCAGCTCGTTGACGACGCCGCTCTTAAGTTTCGACCCGACATCAGCGGTGGCGGAGAACTGGCCCTTGGTTAGACCATATACGCCATTGTCTTCAATGATGTAGATCATGGGCAGGTTGCGGCGCATGAGGTGGACGAACTGGCCGATGCCAATCGAGGCAGTGTCGCCGTCGCCGCTGACGCCGAGGCCTAGCAGGGAACGGTTGGCCAGGAGCGCTCCGGTGGCTACCGATGGCATGCGGCCATGTACGGAATTGAAGCTGTGCGAGCGGCTCATGAAGTAGGCGGGCGTTTTCGAGGAGCAGCCGATGCCGCTGAGCTTGGCCAAGCGTTCGGGCTGCACGCCCATTTCGTACATGGCCTCGATGATGCGCTCGGAGATTACGTTGTGGCCGCACCCGGCGCAGAGGGTGGTTTTGCTGCCTTTGTATTCCAGGACGGTGAGGCCGATGCGATTGACTTTGGGCGCGACTGGGGTGGTGGACACTGGATTAGTAGACATGGCTATTTTCCTTCCATCGACAGGATGTGGTCGGTGACGGAGCGGGCGTCCGCAGGGAGGCCATCCATGTGGCTGATGCTGCGAAGCCGGGTGAGGAGCGCGGGTTCCAGATCCAGCTTGAGGAGGCTGAGCATTTGCGCGTCGCGATTTTGCTCGACCACGTAGATGCGATCGTGGGATTGCACGAAGTCGTGGACTTCGCGGGAAAATGGGAAGCCTCGCAGGCGCAGGTAGTCGGTCTCCAGCGCGTACTCGGCACGCAACTGGTCGCGTGATTCGGTGATAGCCCAGTGGGTGGTGCCGTAGGCGATGATGCCTATTTTCGACTTGCCACTGGCTACGAGTTCGGGTCGTGGCACATGGGAGCGGGCGGTCTCAAACTTGCGGTTGAGTCGCTCCATGTTGTTCTCATAGTCGTCCGGCTTTTCGGTGTATTGTGCCTTTTCGTTGTGGCCGCTGCCACGGGTAAAATAGGCGGCACCGGGATGGTCGGTTCCGGGCAGGGTGCGGTAGCCAATGCCGTCGCTGTCCACATCTCGGTAGCGCTGGAAGCCGCCGAGACGCTCAAGATCGGCCTTGCCGAGGACTTTGCCCCGATCCAGCGGCTTTTCCGGATATTGGAATGGGTCGGCCATCCAGTTATTCATGCCGAGGTCGAGATCCGACATGACGAAGACGATGGTCTGGAAGCGCTCGGCCAGGTCGAAAGCGTCGCCAGCCATGGTGAAGCACTCCTCCACCGAGGCCGGAAACAGCAGGATGTGCTTGGTATCGCCGTGCGATAGAAATGCCGTCGAAAGCACATCACATTGCGCAGTGCGGGTGGGCAATCCGGTCGACGGTCCCACGCGCTGGACATCCCAAACCACAGCGGGAACTTCCGCGTAGTAGCTGTAGCCCGCGAATTCGGCCATGAGCGAGATGCCGGGACCGGCCGTGGCGGTCATAGCGCGCGCGCCAGCCCAGCCCGCTCCCAGGACCATGCCGATGGCTGCAAGCTCGTCTTCAGCCTGGACAACGGCGAAAGTCGCCTTGCCGTCAGGGCCGATACGCGACTCTTTCAGATATTCGATGAGCGACTCTACCAGCGAGGACGAAGGCGTAATGGGATACCACGTGACCACCGTGACGCCAGCGAAAACGGCACCTAGGGCGGCTGCCGAGTTGCCATCGATGATGATTTTTCCTGAGGTCTTATTGCTGCGCTCAATCCGGAAGCGATCTTGCTTTGGCAAAGAGGTCTTCGCGTATTCAAACCCAGCTTTGGCGGCGCTCAAGTTCAACGCCGCAGCCTTCACTTTCTTCGCGAACTGGCGCTGGATGGCGATTTCGATTTCCTTCATGTCGATGTCCAGAATCTGCGCCACCACGCCAACGTAGATCATGTTGCGGACCAGCTTGCGTACTTTCGCCTCTACGCCGACAGAACCCAGAATCTTGTCGTAGGGCACGGAATAAAACACCAGGTCAGTGCGCAGCTCATTCAGCTTCAGAGGCTCGTCAAAGAGCACAGACGATCCGGGCGCGAGCGACAACACGTCGTCCTTGGCCGTCTCCGGGTTCATGGCGACGAGGAAGTCAATTTCCTTCTTGCGCGCAATGTAGCCATGCTGATTGGCGCGGATGGTGAACCAGGTAGGTAAACCCGCAATGTTGGAAGGGAACAGGTTTTTGCCGGAAACGGGCACGCCCATCTGGAAGATGGCGCGCAGAAGAACGGAGTTGGAACTCTGCGAACCCGATCCGTTCACGGTGGCGACAGAAATGCTCATGTCGTTGACAACATGGGCAGAATCAGGGTTCTGGGGGTTGTGGACAGCAAGGTCCGAGGTAGCCATCTTGGGGGAAAAGCTCCAGTCCGTGGGGCTGTTTGGCCCGGCACTGAGAATCGGTTAACCCCTTATTATACGGCAGTTGGGGCGGAAAGGCCCTTGGTGCCGCTCTGGAGTGAGCGTCGTCACAAAACCCCGTGACGTGCGGCATCGTCCCAAGTTGGCTTTTCAAGCAGAATCGGAACTGCACCGTTGCAATCGCAGCCCTGCAAGAAGACGGAGGCAGCCTATGGGCAGCTCAACGAACGCCGTCCGAGACGTAGAAGTTCCCCCAATCCTGGGGCAAGATCCGAAAAAGACTTTTCCGCGGCAGAGAGCACAACAACTGCTGGTAGCGTGGCATCCTCCCCAAATACCGAAGGCGGACGACAGATTGTTCAGCGCTGTTCTGCTGGAAACGCCAGGCGTGGAGCGCCGCCGCCGCAAAGTCTCCGCTATCTTATCGATTCTCGTGCAATGCGTCGTGCTCGGGCTCGTCATCCTCATCCCACTCTGGTTCACCGACGCGCTCCCGAAACAGCAGTTGCTCACGTTCCTGATAGCCCCGCCGCCACCACCGCCTCCGGCTGCCGCGCCTGAGGCCGCCGCACACGCTGTGCAGCGCGTAACCAGTGAAGTGATGAATGGCAGTCTGCGCTCGCCAACCAAAATTCCGACAAAAGTGCAAATTATCCATGAAGAAGAAGCCCCCCTCATTTCCGGGGGAATTGTGGGCGGCGTGCCGGGCGGAATACCGGGAGGACAGTTGGGTGGAGTGATTGGGGGCATCCTGAGTTCCACGTCCAGCGTGGCGATGGTGCCGAAACTGAGTTCCCAGGCTGCTTCGCAGCGCCTTCGCATTTCGCAAGGCGTGACCAGAGGACAATTGCTGGAGAAAGTCGAACCAGTCTATCCGCCGCTAGCGCAGCTGGCGCGCATTGAGGGAATCGTGGTGCTGCGCGCCATTATCTCTAAGGCAGGCGAAATTGAAAACCTGGAGCTGGTGAGTGGGCCGCCTTTGCTGGTGCCAGCCGCGATTGGCGCTGTGAAGAAGTGGCGCTATCGCCCCTTTCTGCTCAATGGAGTGCCAATGGAAGTGGACACGCAGGTTACGGTCACGTTCCGGATATCAAGTTGAATGAATGTGCTGCGCCGCAATGACCTTGGCGGTCGCGATCACCTGGCCAACATGGCGCTGGGTGTGATCGGCTACGTGGATTAGCAATCCAGCCACCGTAGTGGGCAGGCCCTTTCGACCCACTGCCCTGGCTTCGTCGAGGGAGGCAGGGTGGATGAGGCGAATGCGGTCGGTGCCACTCGCCAGGGCGGCGGCGACTTCCGCCAATAGGTCGCTGGTGCTCGACGCTGCGTCGGCTTCCAGTTCCGATTGCAGGTCAGCGAGTTGACGAGCATTCAAAGGCTTGCCTTCGGCATAGGTGAGGAGTCGATCCACGCTGCGCGCAATGTGCCGCAGGTGAAACGCCACCGATGGCAGGCCAGAGACGCTGGCGTTGATTTCCGCGTCGGTCAGTGGCAGGCAATAGAGCGCAATGTCTTCCTGGGCTAATTCCAGGGCATGGAGGACAGCTCGAGCAACGGACGGAACTTCGGTGAGCGTTCCGCGCAGCCATGGTTCGGTGGATGAGGGATGGGGCAATTCGGTGGATGCGTCGCTCATGCCATTATCTTAGCCTCCTGCTGCTGCTCGCTTGCTCTCCCGCTCTTGGCTTCTGCTATCTTGCCTTATGGCCCGTTCTCCCAGCCTTTGCGGCGTAATTCTTGCAGCTGGAGCTTCGACGCGCATGGGGCGCGACAAAGCGCTACTGCCCTGGCCGCCGAAGAATGAGGTGGGCGGCACGTTCGTTTCCGAGGCGATTCGCTCTTTGAACGCGCACGTGGATCTGGTGATTGTGGTCGCCGGGGCGAACCTTGAGCAACTTGCTCCGGTAGTTTACGCCGAGGGAGCGTTCCTGGTAGAGAACACGACTCCCGAGCAAGGGCAGTTCAGTTCCTTGCGTGTGGGATTGCAGGATGTACTCAGTCGCGGGCGGGACGCGGCGATCATTACCCTGGTGGACCGTCCGCCGGTGCGACCGGCGACTTTGGAAATCCTGCTGGCGGCTTTTGTTGAGGCGCTGGAAAGAAAGAAATGGGCCGTAGTGCCCGAATTTGAGGGACGGCACGGCCACCCCATCCTGGCCAGCCGCGAAATGCTGGAAGCGTTTCTTCGCGCTCCGGCCACGGCAACGGCCCGTGAAGTGGAGCGCACGTCGCAGGCGTTTCTGGAGTATGTTCCGGTGGACGATGAGTTCGTAATTCAGAACGTCGACACGCCCAGCGAGTATGGCGCTCTGGTAGAGTAGTGGTTCTGTCATGTCAACTTTTTGTTGTCCGGAAAGGATTTTCGATTCCATGCCCGCCGCCTCTTTGCGCTCGCAAGACCACGAATTTCTCAACGCGGTCCTGCGTCTCGACCCCAAACTCGCCGCTTTCGATTGCGATGGAACCCTGTGGAGTGGAGACGCAGGAGAAGGTTTTTTTCGCTGGGAAATTGAGCGAGGACTGATTTCCCAGGATATTGCGCGCCGGGTGCAGGCCCGCCATGCGGACTACCGCAAGGGTCTGGTGGACGAAGACACGATGTGCGGCGAGATGGTGACGCTGCATGCCGGGTTGAGCGACTCCATGCTGCAAGCAGCCGCGACGGAATTCATTCGCGAAAATATCGCGCCGAACTTTTTTCCCGCGATGGTGGAATTGGTGCGGCAACTGCACGAACGTGGCTGTGAAATCTGGGCGGTGTCTTCGAGCAACCAGTGGGTGGTGCGCGAGGGTGCACGGTATTTTGATATTCCGCGGGAGAGGGTGCTCTCGGCGGAGGTGTTCATCGAGAACGGACTCGCGGCGGATCGCCTGGTGCGCGTTCCCAGCGGTCCCGGAAAGTCGCGAGCCTTGCGGGATGTGGTCGGACGCGTACCCGATGCGGCGTTTGGGAATTCCAGATGGGATGCCGACATGCTGGAGCAGGCAAAAAACGGATTTGCTGTCAATCCGAATCCCGATTTGGAACAAATGGCCGGCGGGCGCGGTTGGAAGGTTTACTTTCCGTAGCGTCTTCTATGCTTCCAGCAAAAACTGGCCCTGTTCCATAATCTGCTGGCCGTCGACCCAGATGTTGAACTTGCGCCCGACCACGTCAATGTGCGTGGTGGAGTCCCAGTCCGCACCGGTGTGGAAGCCGTAGGGGTTACCGAAAGCAATGTGTACGCCGGGGTACTTTTCGTCCTGCAAGATTTGGCCAATCACGTCTTTGAGGCCAATGTTGGTGCCAATAGCGAACTCCCCCACGCGGTCGCTATTCTCGTCGGTGTGAGTGTATTTCCAGAAGTCGTCTTCGAGTTCGTGATTCTCGGAGTGCGCTTCCGTAAGGCGATTGCCCTTAATCTGGATGGTGAGGGGCGCGCTCTTCAGGTCGCCAAATTTTTCGCAGAGATAGTCTCCGACAACACCATCAATAACAAACGTGCCGTTGACTTCGCCTGGAGTGGTGAAAATTTCGCCGCCGGGAAGGTTGCCCCATTTATCCGGGCTGATGATGCCACTGGTCTTGAGCCAACGGTAGTCGGGATTCAGCTGCGCGGTGATATCGGTGCCGCAAGCCGTGGTGGCGCGGACTTCGCGGGCTTTGGCGACAATATCGATGACCTTGATGCTCAGACGATCCACTTTGAGAAAATCCGCACGCATGCCCTCCAGCATGATTTGCCGGTTGATGTTCACCATGTGCCCGTGGCGGATTTTGCGCCGATTGACCACATCGGTCATCTGCATGCGCGAGCGAAGTTCGTTGCGCTGGGCGACGACTGCGAAAATGCTGACCTGGCTGGTTTCCATGTCGTCGAGAATGGCTTTGGGAAGGTCCACTAGTGGGCGCGGCGAAAGGTCTTCGAGAATCCAGGCCTGATAGGGAGAGCCGACAGCCTCAATCTCGCGGATTAAGCTGGCGGCAATTTCAGCCGAGGCCTGATCCGTGATTACGGTGACTTTTTCCTGTGGCTGCACGCGCAGACAAACGTTGATTGCGTTGCGCGCTCCGGGCGTCAGTTCAGGGTCGAAGGGAAGGGCACTCAGTCGGGTTGGATTGGGAACGAAAATGCTCATGCGTCAGGGTTAGCCCGCTTTTCTTTTGTCTTGATCATTCGCATCGTGCTCGCCGGAGGCACGTTCTAAATCCAGCCCAACCGACGTTTCCGCAATAATATAATCCATCACGGCTTTCAGGTCATTGCCACTTTCGTGGTACACGCGAAGCTGGCGGTCAGCGCCGGTACCCATTTTCATGATCTCACGGATGTAGCTAACTTCCTCGCGCGAGTCGAGTTCATCGAGCACGTCGTCGACAAAGGCCAGATATTCCTCAAGAAGTTCGCGAACCGGAACTTCCTTTTGCTTGCCGAAATCGACGATCTTTCCGTCAATGCCATAGCGCGAGGCGCGCCATTTATTTTCCATGATGAGCGCGCGGCGGTATAGCCGGAAGCCCTGGTTCTGCTCGTAAAGCTTGTAGAGCTTGACCACCGTGGCCTGAATCAAAGCGGCCAGCGCGATCGTCTCCTCCACGCGCATGGGGATATCGCAAACGCGAAATTCCAGAGTGCTAAAGAACGGATGCGGCCGAATGTCCCACCAGATCTTCTTGGCGTTATCGATGCAGCCGGTTTTGATGAGCAGGTTGATAAAGTTTTCGTATTCGCCGTAGCTGGGGAAGTAGTCGGGAATATTAGTGCGGGGGAACTTGTCGAACACCTTGCAGCGGTAGGACTTCAGGCCGGTGTTCATGCCCAGCCAGAACGGGGAATTGGTGGAGAGCGCCAGAATGTGTGGAATGAAGTAGCGCGCGGCGTTCATGATCTGGATCGCTGTCTCGCGGTCTTCAATGCCAATGTGTACATGCAGGCCAAATATTAAGTTGGCGCGGGCCACCAGCTGCATGTCTTCGACAATGGTGTGGTAGCGCTCGTCGGGGTAGATTTCCTGCGCGCGCCAATCGGCGAAAGGGTGCGTCGCGGCCGAAGCCAGGCGTAGGCCATTTTCACGGGCTAAGCGCACCATGTCACGGCGCAGTCCAGTGACTTCCGCTTTGGCCTCTTTGATGTTCTTACAAATTCCCGTGCCTACCTCAACCACTGATTGGTGCATCTCGGGCTTCACGCGCTCTTCCAAAATCATCTTGCCTTTGGCGATGATTTCAGCATGAATGTGGGAGCGCAAATCCCGGGTGTGGGGGTCGACGGTTTGGTATTCCTCTTCGATTCCGATGGTGAAACTGGGCCGCATGGGTGCCTGCCTTGGCCAGATTGCGCCGCAATCAGTATAGCGGAGGCCTCCTAGACGGGGCTATTTTCCAGCCAAGAAGGACGACCAGCGCAGCTCGCTCACCGGATTTTCGCCACTCAGCGCTTTCTGAACCGCCATTTCGGAGACCGCTTTCACCACCCACCCAAAGTTCTCCGGGCCAACGGAATTAATGTCAGCATCGGGCGCGGGATTCATGAAGTCGATGGCGTAGGGAATGCCGCCCTCCACCGCGAATTCGACGGTGTTCAGGTCGTAGCCGAGGGCGCGGCAAAGTGTAAGCGAATCCTTGATAATGCGGTCGCGCAGCGCTGGCTCAGGCTGCGGGTTGCCCTTCACGTAGCGCTCGTGGTGCGGAGCCTTCGGATCGTAGCGCATGATGTGGACTTTTTCCTGACCAATGACGTAGCAGCGGT